>CAVYPI010000050.1:0-156733 GCA_963770125.1 uncultured Actinomycetota bacterium
TCATGCTGCTCTCCTGGCGGAAATGACGCGGCTGGAATCGGCACGGAAATCCATGCGGCCGAAGAAGCAAATCTCGATGCGGCTGTCAGGGCGCGGCTGGTCGAACAGACACCAGCAACAGTTCTCCATGCCGGAGTGCGGCGTGCCCGGAATCCACTTACACCGGCCGATGACAGCGACCGCACGCAGCCGCGGCAGGTACGGCGCAGCTTGTGAGGTGAAGAGCCAGTCGCTGTATAGGAGCGCCCATAACGGTCGCTGGTCGCTCAGATTGACGATGATCTTGTTCGGCGCGAAGCGACGTCTAAACGGCAAATTCGTAACGAAGATCGTATCGGGGTCGATCGCGTAACGCGTCGTTCGTGCGTCGACCGGCAGGTCATATGCGCCAACGCATGCGTGACCGGCGCGCTCGAGATGTTGGACTAAATCGCCAGCTCCGCAGCACGGTTCGATGAACCGCGTGTGCGGCCTAAGTGTGGCAACATCGGCAGGACCGCCGGCCATGGGGTGGGCCAGTCGTCGCGCTCACGAGGCTTAAGGCCTGGGCGGCGCTTGCTCATGGCGCCTCCGCCATCTCCAAGGCGTGAGGATCGACCCTGAGGATCGCCTCGATGACCGCTCGCGAAAAGGCGTCGGCCACCTCGCGGCGGGCGAATTCGAGAATTGGGCTGTATTGAACTTTGCCGTCGTCGCCTGTGACGAGGGCACCGTTCTTAACCCATGGCCGGGCGGGCAGCTGGGCCCATCGGCGGTCGCCTTTTGCGTGAACGGCGACGTCGGCAATTTTGAGTTCAAGCTCGCCGATGCTGACGTTGGCGAAGCCCAACAGGGTGTTCCGCCGCAACGACTTCCAACTCTCGCAAGTGACCGACAACTTGCGTGGGGTGTCTTGAAAATTGGGCATTAGCGTTCCTCGGTTTGAGGTTTCGCCGCCTAATTGCTTGCTAGCCGGTGAGAAGCGCGCTAAAGCCGGAATTGTCTTGGATTCCGAACTGTTGCGGCTGCCGGCGCGAAAGCGTTCGGCGGCCGTTTCGTTAAGCGGCGGAGCTCTTGTCGTCCCAGCCGGCGGGGTTTTCCGGCGACCTGCAATCCAGGCGTCGCCGTCCGCGTCGTCGATCCCGACCGCCCGGATGCCCAGTTTCACGAGGGGCGGACCTTGGCCCACGCTGATGAGGCGTTCGAGGTGACGGACGGAGCGTCCGATCCGATCCGCAAATTGCTTTTTCGAGAATTTTCTTCACGTGGCAACTCCGCTCCGTTAGGTGTCGCCTGCTTTCGTAAACACGCCCGTGGTGGCTTCAACAACTTGAACCGGTTTCTTTCGGCAAGAAACCGGTTTGTTGTCGAAGAAAATTGCCGGTTCAGTTCTGGCGGCGCGGGCGCCGTGCGGGGGTTGGCCGCTGTGGATACGTTTTGTCGGCCCGCAGCTCGCCCACGAAGCGGATAAGCGAACTGAATGACGGGCGAAGCGGCCTTTCCCCCGCCCACTTGGCCGGCTTCTCTTTCGCCCAGTCGTCCCAAAGCCCCCCTGCAATCTTCTCGTTCGAGAGAAGGCGATCCTTCTCGGGGACTTTGAGCGCCGACGTCCTGGCGTACCAAAACCAAGGTTTTTTCTTCTTGGAATTATGGCCGCGATTTCGCTGCATGCCAAACTCGTATCTCGCCTGAAGGCCCTCGATTTCGCTGAGGCTTAGGCCTGCCCTAAGCCCAGTGAACAGTGCGAGGGTCGCCATCTCGAAGGCGTGCGTCGCAAATTTGGGAAACGGCCACTGCTTCGCCGCATCAAAACACGCGATGAAAGTGGCCGCGTCCTCCTTCGCGTTGGTTTTTCTGTCTGGGGTAAGGTCGGGCCTGTCGAGCGCGCGCTGCATGCACTTATCGAACATATCCCTCAGGTAGTCGCCGTTGAAGATCCTGGCATCTCCCTTCTCCGATAGACCAGGCCGGACTTTCTCTATCGCGCGGATGAGGTCCGGCAGAAGACGTTCACGTTCTTCCGTTGTTGCTTCAGCATATTGCTGTTCCAGTTTACGGAGCTCGCGGATATCGTCATCGTCCTCATCGTCCCCCATTTCAGCGGCTCTGCGCCTGCAGCGGCACGACATTGTCGCCCGCCTCACGTCCCTCGACGATCGCCGCGACATGCGCGCCCCATGCCGCCAGCGCGGCGCGTTTCTCGTCGGACCAGTGGTAGCGCTGATAGACGCCGACGATCCCGGCGCGGCTGCCCGACGTGTGGCCGAGGACTGCTTCGGTCACCTCGAGGCGGACGCCGAGCTTTTGCAGGCCGGTGGCGAGGGTGCGGCGGAGGTGGTCCAGGCGGCCGATCCTTGACGCCGCTGGCTTGGTCCAGCGCCGCCTTCGCCTTGCTCCACCCTGCGAAGGGGCCGCCGGCGCGCCGGAGAAGACGGGGTTAGGGAGAGGCGCCGGACCGCCGTGGCTTCCGTCTCGAGGACTGTTTGCGCCTGCCTCGGGAGCGGGACGATATGGGCGACGCCGTTCTTGGCGCGCGCGGCCGGAATGGTCCAGGAGCCCCAGGTCGCCGGAAATTTCCTCCCATGTCATGCCGGCGACTTCGTCCCGTCGCTGGCCGGTGAGGATGAGCATGTGGACAATGGCGTTGTACGCGCCGGGGCTTTCGGAGGCTTTCCAGACAGCGACGATCTCGTCGTCGGTGAGGATGCGGTCGCGCGACGGCTACGACGTCGGCCTTGATCGCCGCGAAGGGGTTGTCCGGCGACGAGCCCGCGGTCGATCGCCCAGGCGAAGCACGCGCGGCCGTAAGCGGTTCGTGAGGCGTGGCGGTCGGCGGTCCTCTCCTGCGTCGGCAATCTTCATTGACGATCCGGCCGGGGGCTGTCCTGGCGTCGAGCTCCGCCGTCGGAGCCTTCATCTGCTTGCCGAATGCGAAGCGGAGGGCGCGGACGGCTTCGGCGCGATATCCGGGGCGACGGGACGGCGAGGCGGCCCTCCCTCCCATTTGCCGATGAGCGCCGCGAGGTGAGCTTTGTCCTGTTCGGCCTTTTTCTTTCGCCCGTCTCGCCGCCTCTTTTCGATTGGCCGCCGGGTCGAGGCCTTTGGCGACGTCGCCCATGATTGCCCTGGCCGCTTCTCGCGCCGCCGCCAGCGAGACGGCCGCGCGGAACCGAGAGGAACGCGGCGCTTTTCGCCGGCGACGCCGTATTGGACGAGGAACGACTTGCTTCCCCCCGCCGTGACGCGGCAGCCGAGGCCGGCTTGCTCTTCGTCGAAAACGAGGACGTCCTTCTTCCCGGTCGGGCATTGAAGGGCGTCGATCCGGCGTTGTGTGAGTTTCATGGTCCGGCTGTCCCAAACGGCCTTGCGGACCCAGAGCGGACCCGCCGAGCGGACATGTCCTGTCGGAACCTGTCGCCTTATGTCTGAAGGTATTAGGCCGGGTTATCAGAGACTTGCAAGAGGATTTGTTGGGTCCGCTCGGCTAGCGTCGGCGGTGTGTCGCGTCGGCGTGGCTCCCTACAAATCTGGGGGTCAGGAGGTCGAGGGTCTGGGCGCGCCATAGATATCAATGACTTACAAGATCGTCACCGTTCTAGTAAGAGATTTAGAACGGCGTTTAGAACGGCGTTCTCCGGAGTGGCGGGCCGGCGACCCGAAATTTCCATGGCCGGGATCCGTTGGGCTGTTGCCGCGGTGGTTCCGAACTTTGCCAAGGTTGGGTCGAGGGTTCGAATCCCTTCGCCCGCTCCAAAATTCCTCAAGAAATAAGTTGCTTAGAGCGGCCCTTCCAGGGCTGCGTTCCTTCCCTGCGCCACTCGGCGAAACCGGGGAAGCATCGGGGGAAGCGACCAGGCAGCGGCCCGGTCAGCAACCTGTTGGGTGAACGTGATGACGATCGGCTGCGCGACGCCCACCACTTCGCCGGGGGCTGGCTGCACCGACGCAACGCTTAAGGGTGGTGTCGTGGTGACAGCAGCCAAACTCGGGTTCGCCTGTCCGCCGACGGCCAGTAACGCGACTGCCGACGCTGCGACAACACATCCCGCGATTCTGCACACGGTTGTCAGCCGGTCCACTTCTACGAGCAGCCGACGGGGTGAGGGTGCACAGACCATGTTTGTCTATAGCCCGCGTGGAGGAACGTCAAACTGTCCGTGCGGAAGTTGCGCTGGGCTGGCGGCGGCAATCGCACGATGCCGAGCCTGTGGTGCTCCTCGTCGAATGTCATCACGGAGATGAACTCGTTCTCGTAGACGATGTGAGCATCGAGAACCTTCAGCTACCAGTCGCTGTGCGCCTTGATAGTTGGCAGACGTCGGACTCCAAGTACAGGAAAGTACCGCAGAAGTACCAGGATCAGAGTACAATGTGGACCGGATTTGTCGTCGCATTGACCTGCGCTTGTTGATTCTTCCCTGTCGCGCAACAGGTTTCGCTTCTGGGAACGCTGCTCCCGGCCAAGGACACCCCGCGAGGCCGCTCAGTGCGGCATCTCGTAATCGCCCCTGTCGCGGCTGCCAGTTCGAAGAAAGTGAGCTTGACCTCCTCCATCGAGAACCAGTGCTGTCGGTAGCTGCTTGTGGCGATGTCCCTGAGCATCTCCGTCGTGAACCGTCGGTACCCCCCGCGGTCCGTAGCGGCTGCAAGACGGTGCCGTCAGGCAGGGTGAATTGGCCTTTACGCAACCTCTGGTCTAACCAGGAGTACGACCTCCCAAGGATGGCCGCCGCTTCGCGGGCCGAGTAGGTCGGCTGAATGCCGAGGGCGGCGATTGTGGGGGTGGGATCAGCTGACGTCATTCTGGCTCCTATGCGGTGTGCAGGCGCTGGTGGTAGCTGAAGCTGCTTACCACCTACACATATTCACGCGCGAGAGCCCAAGTGACACAGGATAGATACGCACTTGGGGAGGCATTTACCACCGGTCAGATCGGGCACTCAGGTCCGTGAACTGCGGATCTCTCTCGCAGTGCTACACACGACCTTCGCAATTTCCGGGCGCAAAGTACGCCGCCGCATGATCGCGCGGTGGGGCTGTTTCGTCTTGGGTTCCTATCCCGTATGAACCACCCAGCCGTGTCGTCCCTTGGTACTCAGCGTGCGACTCTGCTAGCCCCGACTGGGGCCTATGCCAACCGGGCCGCAGGCCAAGGAGGTGATCGCCCCGAGGGGTGTTTCACATCGGAAGATGATGACCATGAGGTTGCCTTATCTGCGCAGAAATCGGGCATTGGTACGTCATGGGCGTATCGACTGTTCTTGTTGCGCTAGCTGGGGTTGGCTCGTTCTTGGCTGCGGTTGTGGCTGGAGTGTTCATAGTTGCGGGTCGTCGCGACGACGAGTCGCGGCCGTCGGAGCGCGCGCGGCGGTTCCGTAGGTGGCTGCGTGAGGAGCGTTGAGATGAAGGTGGTCTCATCACCTCGTTGTCACAGCTTCACAACCTGGCCCAGCTTCTCCACCGCCGAGCGCGCCGCATCATCGGACATGTGGCCGTACACGTCGCCGGTGATCGCGATCGACGAGTGCCCGAGTAGGTCAGCCACGGCTTTGATGTTCACACCGGCCTCAAGCCAGGCCACGGCGGCGCTGTGGCGCAGGGTGTGCACCGGAATGCTAGGTATCGAGGTTGTATTCGATCATGTATCGCTCCTCTTACGGTCGTTGCGGTCCAAGGGCAGAACTCGCCGACGGTGTTGGCATCGACGGTTTCGCGGTCACACATCACCGCCGGACACGGTTGTGCGCCGTTAGCAGTAGTTGGTCGAACACTGGGCGTGAGGGCAGGGTCTCGTCGTAGTTGAGTGCCCGAAAATCGGCCAGGAGCTGTTCGGCAAGCTCGCGCACCTTGATGTTGACTGCCTGCGACCGCCATTTGAGGAGGTCGAACGCCGCGTCGGCGTCGATGCGATACACGATCATCAAAATGCCCTTGACTTGTTCGATGACGGCCCGGTTCGCTGCGATCTCTGCGACGGCTTCGCTGATGAACGATTCGCGCTCCTCGGGTGGGAACGTCACGTCGACATAGAAACCACCCGTGCCGATTACTTCGCCGCCATCATCGCGTAAGAGTTCGGCGACCACGACGACGTCATGGATGCGCCCCTGGACGTCGATGATGCGGTGGCGGGTGCTGAACGGCTGATGCGTTCGACGGATGTCGTCCAGTGTGGCGGCTACCTGCTCGTAGTCCTCTGGATGTTTATGGGATAGCACCATGCTGGTTGTTGGTTGTGCGGTGCCGGGTTCATAGCCGTGCAGTCGTTCGACTTCGGGTGACCATTCCCAACGCTCGTCCTCGAAGTACAGCCGGAACCATCCGGTGGGATGAGGCTTGCCTCCGGCCAGTGCCCGCGCGAGTTGAGAGTCCTCGTCATGCCCGCTGACCATGATCAGAAACCTATCCGACCATTGCCACCGATGGCCGATAACCGACCGCTACCTTCTTCATCGCAAGCAGGGATGATAGGCGGCGAACCCGAGCTGTGCTGTGTTCTCAACGTCAGGGCTGCCCCCGAGGTTCGCCTCGTAAGGGGAGCGGACGCAGCCAACCTCTATCCCCCACATGAGCGCTGAATAACCCATCCATACAGCCTGAAACGCCATCACGAGGCCGCGCGGCGCGAAGCGGTTGTCGCCCCCGATCCCGATGCGGTCTGGGCGATCGCATTCCGCGACTCTCTCCAAGGACAGGCTGTAGCCCATTGCGGCGGTCGTTTCCTGGGGTGGGTGCCCGGGTATTCCCGGTGTCATGACGCGTTTTGGCTACACCCTGATGACCGAACAGAGCGGGCCTAAAGAGCTTGTCCGTTATGCCGTTTCGGCGGAACGCGCGGGCTTCGACTTCGAGGTGTCCAGCGACCACTACTTCCCGTGGCTGGCGTCGCAGGGTCATGCGCCCTACGCCTGGTCGGTGCTTGGCGCAGTCGCCCAGGTCACCGAACAAGTCGAGCTGTTCACCTACGTCACCTGCCCGACCATGCGTTACCACCCCGCGGTCGTCGCGCAGAAGGCCGCCACGCTGCAGATCCTCGCCGACGGTCGGTTCACCCTCGGGGTGGGCAGCGGCGAGAACCTCAACGAACACGTGGTCGGTGGGCGCTGGCCGACGGTGTCGCGGCGCCAGCAGATGCTCAAAGAGGCCATCCAGATCATTCGCGAGCTGTTCACCGGGGAGCTGATCGACTGGAAGGGCGAGTACTTCGAGGTGGACTCCGCGCGGATCTGGGACGTCCCCGAGACTCCCGTCGCGATCGCCACCGCGGTGTCCGGCGAGCGCTCGGTCGACATGTTCGCGCCGCTGTCGGACCATCTGATCGCCGTCGAGCCGAACAAGGACCTCGTCGATGCGTGGCACGACGCGCGGAGGGCGACCGGGCTACCGGGCGAGGTGCGGGTGATCGGGCAGATACCGATCTGCTGGGACCCCGACCGTGACGCCGCGGTGCAGCGGGCGCACGACCAGTTCCGCTGGTTCGGTGGCGGTTGGGCCGTCAACGCCGACCTGCCGACCACGGCAGGCTTCGAGGGCGCCACGCAGTTCGTGCGGCCGGAGGACGTCGCCGACTCCATCCCGTGCGGACCCGACCTCGACGCGATCGTCGACGCGGTGCGCAAGTACTGGCAAGCAGGCTTCACCGACATCGCACTCGTTCAGATCGGCGACGAAGGTCAGGAGCTGTTCCTCAAGGAGGCAGCAGGCTCGCTGCTGGAGAAACTTCGAACCGAATCACACTGAGAGGCAACGACATGCCGCGTGGCAAGGGAATCTACGACGACGAAGGCGCCGACGAGCCCAAGGGCGGCCGTCCGGGGCCCACAGACGAGGGCGGCGAAGGTGGGATGGCGACACGAGAGAACACGCCTGACGTCGACGAGTCGAGCGAGGAGCCCACGGCGTGACCGCTATTGGGCGTCTCTGCCTTCCCGGCTGCGCCGGTAGGCCGCACGGCCGACTCAGGCATACGGAGTTCCACTCACCGCCGGAGCTATCACTTGCGAGATCGATGAGGAAACCGGAGTCACCTGCTCAGATACGACGACGGGTCACTTCTTCCGGGTATCACGACAGTCCTACCAAGTTGGTTGAGCTAATCGCGCTACTGTGAACGACAACTCGCCGTCTGGCGGCTAGCCTTGCGACACTCTGATCCGACTGTTCCGCAACGCTATTCAGCGTCCAGGAGCGTAGCCGTCGACGAGCACGAACCGGCGGCGGTGGCGCGCGCCCACCGGGATGGTCTTCTTACAGCCGCCGCAGGTGTGCTCCTTGCGGGCCACCGGCCGGGTGTCGGACAACGTGACGCAGGTGATGACGTCGCGGTCGTCGTCGTAGTCGTGCTAGGCCCTGTAGCTCATCGGATCTGCCTAAATTGCAGCCGCATCACCCCGGTGTCGGTGGGATCCAGCTTGTCGGTCAGCGGAATCTTGTCACGGCCGGGCACCACATAGTGTGCGCCCTTGGGCATCTTCACCCCTTGCGCGCGAAACCAGGCCGCATCCCAGGCCAGCGTGGAGGATCCCCACAGCGCGCCCGCATAGAACCGGCCGGGCACCGCCTGTCCGCGTACCCACGCCGTGGGGTGGGCGGCGTCCCAGTCCTCGTAGTAGCGGCCGCGTACCAGGGGCCGGGTTTGGCTCTTCCCTGCCAGTCGGTGTTGATGTGGATCACTTGCTGCCTTTCTTGCGCTTGTGGCGCACCTCTTTGATTGAGCCACTTCGGCGTAGCTTTCCGGTCAGGCCCGGTCGCTGAACCCAGACCTGTCGAACAGTGTGGGACGACCCCTCGCCGGTAACGGTGCAGCGGTCAACCTGCGCGGCCATCACCGCGACCGCGCCGAAATCAAGGGGTTTAAGTCGCCGGAGGGGTGGCGATGAGGCCGAGCGCTGGCTTGTTAACGCAGGGGCTTGGAAACCCCATCGCCCGAAATCAACAGACGTTCGACGCAACCTCGCCGCGGTCGACTGTCGCCCACCAGTTTGCGCGCGCGTGCAGTCACCTCACAAGGGCGCGGATATAGCGGCACAGCGTTGGCCCGCCACCAGGAGAGCGGGTGGCGGGCCGAGCGGGGGAGCAGTTTCGCGCCTACAGCCGCCGGAAACAGATGCGGGGCCGAGAGTGACGTCGCCGCAGCCGAGGCCGCGATCGAGCGGCTGGCGGAAGCGCCGAGCGACGAGGGTTTAGATGTGCGCGACATTTGGCTGCTGCGGTTGCGCGCGCTGCTGGCTCGGGCGCACGGCGACGAGGTCTCCTACCGAGACTACGGCGACCGCTACCGCGCGTTGGCCACTGAGCTCGGCTTCGAGGGGCATGGCGATGGCCGAGGCGATGCCATGACGGCGGCTGGGCCGATCAGCTATCCAGATGTCCCGAAATAGACGTGATACGAGGGTCTCAAATGTCAGTCGCAGCTCCGTGCCAGCCCTCAGTGCCGCGAATGGCGGGGTGCTGCATTCCCGATGTAGACAGCTGTCACGACTCGTACAGACTGTGGGGTGTTGCGCGTGCATAGCTGTACCCGGGCGCCCGGGTGCCGGGGAATCGGGCGTTGAGTGCGTCGAGCATCTTGACAGCCTCCTCCATGCGCCGACGCACCAACGTTAGCCGCTCCAGTGGATCGACATCACCTTCGACTTCACAGCGATGCCGCCACTGCGACTCGGCCTTGGTGACGCTCTTTTCATCTGGGCTACTTCTTGGCGCAGGATGTCGGCGAACAGTTGAGCCTGGGCACGATCGGAGGACTGGGTCATGGGAAGCACCGGCGCGTTCATTCGCCCCCTGTGGCCGGTCGCCAGCATCGTGACCAGGTGGGTTGCTATTCCGGCGATCCGAAGGGATCGCTGACGGGCCATCCGACGGCAGCCAGGCGTCGCTTGACACGCTCGGTGTCCTCCGGCGACGGCATTTCGTCAGTGAGCTTGGTGATCGCCACGCTGACGTCCGTGCCGTCGACCGGCCGCCGCCGGTGAAGATCAGCTCGGTGGCGACGGCGACGATATCGTCATCGGAAAGGCGGCGGCGAAGTAGCGCGACGAGAGGGATGTAGTCATGCGCAGGCACACCCTCTGGATGACCAGCCCAAGGAATCCGACAATCCGGCCAGCACGTCCGACAGCGCCATGATCTCCTCCGCTCGCACCGCCCCAACCAGATACCCTCGTCGGTCTCACCACGGGTGCGGCCCCTTTCATCGACCAGAAAAGCTCCGTTAATGATGGTTCACGACTCCGTTGCGCTCGCAACATGGCTCTCTATGGTTGTGCCATGCGCACCGCGTTTCACGACCAGCTCGACTCGCTGACCGCGACTCTCAGCCAGATGTGTGGCCTGGCAGGGGCGGCGATGGCACGTGCCACGCAGGCGTTGCTGCAAGCAGACCTAGTGATCGCCGAACAGGTGATCGCGGACCACGACGAACTCGGTCGCATGCAGACCGGGGCGGAGGAGGCCGCCTTTGTTCTGCTGGCGTTGCAGGCACCGGTCGCAGGCGACTTGCGGCTATCGTGGTTCGATGCAGAACGTCGCCGACGCCGAACGGATGGGCGGGCTGGCGCTACACGTCGCCAAGATCGCTCGTCGCCGACATCCCGCCAGCATCTCTGCCCGAGGAGGTGAACGGGTATTTCGCCGAGATGGGCACGATCGCGGTGGACCTCGGCAACAGTGCCAGGGAGGTTGTGCTCTCGCGTGACCTCGCGCGGCAGGAGGCTCGGATCAGCCGGGACGACGACGCAGCGGTATTTCACGCGCGATTTGAGTGTGCTCAAGCGGACGTGCTCCACCGTCCCAGTCGAAGCCGACGGGGTTGGTCGATATCAGGCCGTCCTTATGGCTGATCGTGCTGACCGTGGCCAGCAGAGCGGTCTCCAGGATAGCGACATGGGTGTCTGGAATCGGTGCCTCTGGCAGCTTGGCGGTCGTCATGTGCATAGTTTGCTCCTCGTGCTGCTTCAAAAAGACTCAATGACTCATCGGTAACGCCATCCCGCGAGCATCCGCCACCAACCGGCCAGCTGGCAGAGATCTGGTGCTAGTGCTGCATGTCCGACTGATCGGCGAGCACTGGCGATCCTCGCACTCTTTCTCGACCGGCTCGGACGCCATGAACCAGCAGCGACCATCGCAGGTTTCGCGTTCAATCCCCCCACCGCGGCGGTAATCCCGGAAATCAGCACCGCGTCGCCCACCTCCGCGATGTCCTCGGCGAGGCGACCTACGAATCGCTGGCCCGCAAGGGCGAGACGATGACCACCGCCGCCATCACCGCCTACGCGTACGACCAAATCGACCAGGCGCGAATAGAGCTGAACGCCGTCTTGAAACAGACGACATACGAGCGTCTCAAGACTTCGTGTCGGAGATGGCGCGGCGATACGACGGACATCGTTGACCAGCGGTGACACGATACTGACGTGGACCCCAGCGGGGATGGTGGCGGTGGACTGACCGCGACGGGGCTGTTCTGTGGGTCGTGCGGTGCGCAGTCAAGCCCGACGGCCAAGTTCTGTAGCGAGTGCGGTACGCCTCTTACAGCAGGCCACCCAGTCGGCGGAGTACAAGCAGGTGACGGTGCTGTTCGCCGATGTGGTGCATTCGATGGACATCGCCGCAGCCGTCGGGCCAGAGCGGCTGCGCGAGATCATGACCGATCTGGTCAACCGTGCGGCAGTGGTGGTGCAGCGGTACGGCGGCACGGTGGACAAGTTCACCGGCGACGGGATCATGGCGGTGTTCGGTGCGCCCGTTGCGTTGGAGGACCACGCTGTTCGCGCCTGTCTGGCGGCGTTGGGTATGCAAGACGAGGCGAAGCGGCTTGCCGACGAGGTCCAAGATCGCGACGGTGTCGAACTGCAGTTGCGGATTGGCCTCAATTCCGGCCAGGTGATCGCCGGTGAGATCGGTTCTGGCTCTTTCGGTTACACCACCATCGGTGAGCAGGTGGGGATGGCCCAGCGGATGGAGTCGGTCGCTCCGCCCGGTGGGGTGATGCTCAGCGGATCCACCGCGCGACTCGTTGATGGTGTAGCGGCTCTCGGCGAAGTTGAATTGGTTCAGATCAAGGGTGTCGATGAACCGGTGGCTGCTCATCGGCTGTTGGGCATGGGCGAACAGCATCGCGCTCGTCGGGCGTGCTGAGTCGAATCTGGTGGGTCGACAGTGGGAGATGTCCGCCGCTGAGGGCCTGCTGCAGCGCGCCGTCGACGGCCACGGCGCGGTGGTCGCCCTGGTGGGGTCACCGGGCATTGGAAAGAGCCGTCGTGGTGCGCGAGATCGCCGCGATAGCAGCCGCTCGGGGTGTCGACGTGTT
This sequence comes from uncultured Actinomycetota bacterium, assembly GCA_963770125.1. Lineage (GTDB taxonomy): Bacteria > Actinomycetota > Actinomycetes > Mycobacteriales > Mycobacteriaceae > Mycobacterium. The sequence continues at coordinate 12,293 of CAVYPI010000050.1, forward strand.
CACCGCCTTCTGCGAGTCGCACACCACCGACATTCCCTTCCATGTCGTGGCGCGGCTGCTGCGTGCAGCCACCGGCGTCGATGGTCTTGACGCGCAGGCCGCCCGTGATCGAGTACGCGACCGGGTTCCCGACGCAGACCCCGAGGATTTGTTGCTCTTCGATGACCTGCTGGGCATCGCCGATCCCGAATGCTCCTTTACCGGCAATTGATCCTGATGCCCGGCGGAGGCGGTTGACCGCGCTGGTGAACGCCGCGTCGTTGGCCCGCCAAACCCCGGCGGTCTACGTCGTTGAGGACGCCCATTGGATCGACGAGGTCAGTGAGTCGATGCTGGCCGACTTCCTCACCGTGATCCCGCAGACACGCTCGCTGGTGCTGGTCACCTACCGTCCGGAATATCGCGGCGCGTTGACTCAGGTGGCGGGTGCGCAAACCATAGCCCTTGCGCCGCTTAGCGATTCAGAGACTGCAGCACTGATCATCAGAGCTGCTCGGGCCGGACCCCTCGGTCGGCGGGGTGGCCACCATGATCGCCGAGAAGGCCGCCGGAAACCCGTTTTTCGCTGAGGAGATAGTGCGCGACCTGGCCGAGCGCGGCGTGCTGCGCGGCGACCGCGGCGCCTACGTGTCGACCGCCGATGCTGCCGAGGTCAGCGTGCCAGCCACCCTGCAGGCGACCATCGCCGCCCGCATCGACCGGCTTGACCCGGCGGCCAAGCGCACCTTGAGCGCAGCGGCTGTCATCGGTTCGCGGTTCAGCCGGGGCCTCCTCGAAACCCTGGGCATTGATCCTGTCCTTGAGGACCTGGTGGCGGCCCAGTTCATCGATCAGGTCACGTTCACCCGACAACCCGAGTATGTGTTCCACCATCCGCTGATCCGCGCGGTGGCCTACGAGTCGCAGCTCAAATCAGATCGCGCCGAGCTGCATCGGCGCGTCGCCGCCGCGATCGAAGCACGTGACCCGGGGTCGGCCGACGAGAACGCGGCGCTGATCGCCGAACATCTGGAGGCCGCCGGTGATCTGCACGCCGCCTACGGCTGGCACATGCGCGCCGCAACGTGGGCGACCAACCGCGACATCGCCGCGGCGCGACTGAGTTGGGAGCGCGCCACAAGGATCGCCGACGCCTTGCCCGCCGATGACCCCAACCGGGCAGCCATGCGCATCGCCCCGCGCACCATGTTGTGCGGGACCGCCTTTCGAGTCCATGTCGACGTTGCCGGTGACCGCTTTGATGAATTGCGGGAGTTGTGCACCGCCGCCGGGGACAAGGCGTCACTGGCCATTGCAATGGCGGGGCTGGTGGCCGATCACGCGTATCAGGGCCGAGTGCGCGAGGCGTCGCAGCTGGCGTCCGAAGCCTGGGTCCTCATCGAGTCGGTCGGCGATCCGACCTTGACGGTGGGGCTGTCCTACCCGCTGATCTACGGCAAGATTGAAAGCGCAGAGTGGTGCGACGTGCTGCGGTGGTCACAAAGAGTCATCGACCTGGCGGACGGTGATCCGTCTAAAGGCAACTTCATTGTCGGGTCTCCGTTAGCGCTCGCCTTTACGTCGCGGGCTATGGCCCGTTATTGCCTGGGTCGTCCCGGGTGGCGCGACGACCTGCGCCACGGCCTGGCCATGGCCCGCAGCGCCGACCCCCTGTCGCACGCCACGGTCGTCACCTATGTCTACTTCCCGGCGATACCGCTTGGCGTGCTGAGGCCCGACGATTCCGCGGTGCGCGAGATCGAGGATGCCCTGCAGGTTGCCGAACGATCCGGTGATGACCTCGCGTTGGCCTTCGCCCGGATGACGCTGGGCGTGGCGCTGGTGCACCGCCACAACGGCCGCGGAGCGTGACCGCGGACAGAAGCTCCTGGCCGAGGTCAGCGAGGTGTTCGTACGCCGGGGACATAACCTGTGCGATTTACCGATCGTCAACGTGTACTTAGCGCGTGAGAGGGCTCGGCGCGGCGATCGCGATGACGCCATACCGCTGATGCGCGCCGCCGTCGACCATCTGGTCCGCACGGGACAACTGCTGCAGTGGGGCACTCCCGCGACCGGTGTTCTGGTGGAGACACTGCTCGATCGCGGGGCCGACGGTGACGTCGCCGAAGCCGAGGCCGCGATCGAGCGGTTGGCCGCCGCGCCAGCCGATGACGGGTCTGGTGATCCGCGACATCTGGCTGCTGCGGCTGCGCGCACTGCTGGCGCGGGCTCACGGCGACGATGACCGCCTACCGCGACTATCGGGATCGCTACCGCGACATGGCGACATCGCTTGGCTTCGAGGGGCACATGGCGTGGGCCGAGGCGATGCCATGACGGCGGCTGCTCCTTCGGGGGTGGTGACGTTTCTGTTCACCGATGTTGAGGGGTCGACCCGTCGGTGGGAGGCCGACGCGGCTGCGATGCGGGCGGCCCTGCTGGCGCATGACGAGGTGTTGCGCTCCGCGATCGAGGCGCACGGCGGCTTCTTGTTCAGCCACACCGGTGACGGTGTGTGTCGCCGCGTTCGCGTCGCCGAAGTCCGCCGTCGATGCTGCGGTCGCCGCGCAGCGGGCGCTGGAGTTGCCGGTGCGGATGGGCATGGCGACCGGTGAGGCCGAACTGCGGGACGGGGACTACTTCGGCACGGTGCTCAACCGGGCGGCGCGGGTGATGGCCGCCGGGCACGGCGGTCAGATCCTGCTGGCCGACTCGACGGCGGGTCTGCTCAGCGGGGTCGACCTGATTGATCTTGGGGCCACGACGATTACGGGATGTCGCCAAACCGATCGAGGTGTTCCAGGTCCGGGCCGCCGGGCCTGCGTACGCGAGTTTCCGCCCCTGCAAGACGCTCGACGCGACACCGGGAAACCTGCGGCCTCAGACCACCAGCTTCATCGGACGCGAGTCCGAGGTCGCCGAGGTGCAAGCGGCGGTGAAGGCTCATCGGTTGGTGACGTTGACCGGGGTGGGCGGGGTCGGCAAGACCCGGCTGGCGATCGAAGTCGCGGCACGGCTGGCCGATGAATTTCCCGACGGTGTCTGGTTTTTCGAACTGGCGGCGGTCACCGATCCGGCGGCGGTGCCCGACGCGGTGGCAGCGGTGCTGGGCATCACCCAACAGCCGGGGAAGACCGTGAGCGAGTCGGTGGCCGCCGCGTTGGAGGGCAGGGTCCGGCTGTTGGTGTTCGACAACTGCGAGCACGTGCTTGACGCCGCCGCCGATCTGGTCGACGCCATCCTCGCGCAGTCGGCGACCGTGACGATTCTGGCCACCAGCCGCGAAGGACTCGGGGTCGCCGACGAGCAAGTGTGGCCGGTGCCCTCGCTGGACGTCGGCGCGGGATCGACTCTGCTGCGGTGAATCTGTTCGTCGAACGCGCGCGGAGCGTCGCGCCGCGCTTCTCGATGGCCGACCGATGAGGCGGACGCGGTCGTGGAGATCTGCCGCCGCCTCGACGGGATTCCGTTGGCCATCGAGTTGGCGGCCTCGCGGATGGCGTCGATGACCGCGAGCGAGGTGCGTGATCGTCTCGATCACCGGTTCCGGCTGCTGGTCGGCTCACGGCGCGGCCTGGAACGCCACCACACGCTGCGCCACGCGGTGGCGTGGTCCTACGACCTGCTCGACGACGCGGAGAAGACGCTGCTGGAGCGGTGTTCGGTGTTCGCCGGTGGATTCGACCTCCAAAGTGCCTGCGCGGTAAGCGGATTCGATGACGTCGACGACTACGCCATCCTGGATCTGCTGGACGCGCTGGTGCGCAAGTCGCTGCTCGTCGCCGACCGGTCATCCGGGCGGACCCGGTTTTCGATGCTGGAGACGATCCGCCAGTTCGCCGAGGAACAACTCGTCGCCAGTGGCGAGGCCGACGAGGTCCGCGACCGCGCATGCCCGCTACTTCGCCGGGCGCGAAACCGACATCCTGGCCCTGTGGGACAGCCCCCGACAGCGGGAGGCCTACACCTGGTTCACCGCCGAGCTGGCCAATCTGCGCACCGCGTTTCGGTGGGCCGCCGACCACGGCGACCTCGACGATCGCCGCCACCATCGCCACCTACGCGGCGTTCCTCGGCTTCTGGTCGAAAACTACGAGCCGATCGCCTGGGCCGAAGAGCTGATCGAGCCCGCCCGCGCTGTCGACCATCCCCGGCTCGCGTTCCTGTATGTGATCGCGTCGCAGTGCTGCTGTCCGGACGGATCGAGGAGGCTGTCGCTACAGCGACGCCGGCCAGACGGTGATCGCACAGTGGCCGCGACGAGGTGCCGTTCGGCATCGAGGGCATGCTTGGCAGCTGCGTATCTGGTCATCGGCCAGCCCGAACGGGCGTCGAGTGGTGCCGCGCCCAGCTCGCACGCGGTCGCGACACGCACACAGTCACCAGGGCAGCGCCTGGTCGTCGCACTGACGATCGCCGGTCGCGGTGAGGAGGCGATGGCCGCCGCGAACGGCCTGATCGACGCCGCCGAAGCCACCCACAACCCGTGTGCGCTCTCGTTCGCGCTGCTCGCCTACGGCTTCGCCTTCCGCGACGCCGATCCCGACCGCGCGCGCGACGCCCTGCGCCGGGGCCTGGTGATCGCCCAAGACAGCGGCAACCGCTTCAACGAGACACACCTGGCGACCAGTCTGTGCCCAGCTCGAGGCCGAACACGGCGACCCGCTGGCCGCGCTCGATTACTTCACTGTGGCGATCCGCAACTACCACGACTCGGGCAACACCACCACTATGCGTAGCCCCCTGGCTATCCTCGCCGCCTTCTTCGACCGGCTCGGACGCTACGAACCGGCGGCCACCATCGCCGGTTTCGCGTTCAGTCCCCTCACCGCGGCGGCGTTCCCCGAAATCAACACCGCGATCGCCCACCTCCGCGATGTCCTCGGCGACCAGACCTACGAATCGCTCGCCCGCAAGGGTGAGACGATGACCACCGCCGCCATGGCGACCTACGCATACGACCAAATCGACCAGGCCCGAGCAGAACTGAACGCCGTCTCGAAATAGACCTCACATTTGCGCCACTCGTACCTGGGCCAGCTAGCGCGAGGTGTCCTGACTCGACGGCAAGAAATCCTTCTATCCGCCTGTCTCGAAAACGATGGGTTGATGAGACTGCGACACGCCGCCGTCGGCCGGCGTCGCTTCCAGGCGCAACCGCTCGCGCGCGCTTGTCTTGAAAACCAGTCTCATAACCGGTAGTATCAAAACCCGGAGTTCGACGGGATTATGAGACAAGGAGGTCAGCAGGTGGCGGTCATCGGGTACGCGCGAGTCAGCACCACCGACCAGAACCCCCAGCTCCAGCTCGACGCGCTTCAGCGACGCCGGGGCGACGCGCGTCTTCACCGACCACGGCGTGAGCGGTTCGACGGCCTCCCGACCCGCAGCTCGATGCCTGCCTCGATCATCTCCGCGAAGGTGACGTGCTCACGGTCTGGAAGCTCGACCGGCTCGGACGCAACACCCAACACGTTCTCGCCGTCGTCGACGAGCTGACGTCTCGCGGGATCGGGTTCCGCAGCCTCACCGAGGGCCTGCACACCGACGGGCCGATGGGCAAGGCGATGCTGACCATCATGGCCGCCTTCGCCCAACTCGAACGCGACACCATGATCGAGCGGACCCGCGCCGGGCTGGCCGCTGCCGCAGCCAACGGGCGCAAGGGCGGACGCCCACGCAAGGTCGACGACGCCGATGCCGCCAAGGCCCGTCAGCTCCGGGAGAAGGGCATCACGGCCACCGACATCGCGAAGATGTTGGGCGTCTCCCGCGCCACCGTGTACCGCTACCTCTCCGATGGTGTGCCGCTCTCTGCGTGATTCGTGGTGTCCCAACCCCGCCTCCCTTGGCCGTGCGGGCCACGAAGTCGATCAGGTACCTGAAGTCCCGCGGCCCTCGCGATACTCGCCGTTCGAAACCTGATGCAGGAGTGCCTGTTCCGTCGCACTCTCACGCCAGTCGAGATCCCTCATGGAGACACCGAGGTGAAACCACTGGCAGCCGAGGCACGCCGGGTGCGCCACCCACTTCACCGTCTCGAGGACGACGCCCGGATGGCGCGTGGGCCATTCGTCAGGGTCGGTGCCGTGGATGGCTTCGTACTCGAGGCGCAGGTTCTCACGTTCGTCCCACAACCGCCGCACGATGTTCACGCCGGTGCTCGTCCTCTTGAACTTGATCCACGGCGTGACTCGACGTGGCGGAAACATGCACGGAGTAGTACGGGCCCCACGTCGTCGCAGATCGCCCGACGGAGTCCACGCATCGACCAACTCGCCTTTGCCCCGGCCTCCAGGGCCCCAGTTGAGGATCCCACCCACGTACACAGCCGCGGCGGGCGGTGCGCCTTCTCAGCCGACTCGTCATGCTGCGGTTCGCCAAGCGGCTGAGGTTCGTTCGGGGTGTCGTCGGTCATGATCCGGTCCTTGCGTCCGGCCTCCACCGATGGAGGCGCTCGTGCCGACACGGGTTCGCGTCGGCCGCTTCGTCATCCGAGCCACCCGCGAGCGTGGGGTTGGCGCGCCGTCCAGTCGGAGCTTGTCGACGGCATCTCATGAAGCTCTTCTGAGGTTAGCGCGGCGGACCGACAGGTTCTGCGCGTCGCACGCGAATGGTGTTGGCCGCCTGTCTGGATGACGACCGGCAGGTGCGCCATCGAGGTTGTCGATGTGCTGGTCGGCGCTAATGGAGACTGCACCCCGGCGCCTTTGTGGTGATTGCGGTGGCTCACATCAATATCGCCGGCGTCGCAGAGGCCGGTATCCCTGCTGCCCTGGACCGTGCGCCCCGGCGCAGCTATGACCTCGGCGCCGGGGCGGACGGTCGAGGCGTTCGACGGCATCAGGCGGTGAGCCGGGAGCAGGGCGTGGTATGCCCTTTCCCAATGCCCCATCGATACCCACATTGAGCTAGTCAAACGGCCCTCGCCCCCTGCGTTCCCGGACCTGGCGGGCGTCGCACGGCGCGGCGCGCAGCTGTCGTTTCTGTACAAAACAGGCTGATCTGCGCCGGGCTAATCTGCCCGCAATCGTTGAAGAGCCAGGAGGCGTGTCGTGCGGGTTGAGCCCTATGTGTACTTCCAAGGCCGCTGCGAGGAAGCCCTCGACTTCTATCGCGACGCCCTCGGCGCCGACGCCACGGTGTTCGCCCGCTTCGGCGACATCCCGGGCTCGGCGGCCGCCCGGGCCGAGGCCAAGGTCGCGCACGCCGTCCTTCGGATCGGCGACACGGTGGTGCTCACCTCGGACGGCCAAGGCGCAGGCAAACCCGACTTAAGCGGCTTTTCGCTGTCGCTGACAGTCTCTGATGACGCCGAGGCCGAGCGGCTCTTCGCAGCCCTATCCGATGGTTGGCGTGTGCTGGAGCCTATGGCGCCGACGCCCTTCGCGTCGCGCCTTGGCCTCGTCGCCGACAAGTTCGGCGTGCCGTGGATGGTCGCGTCACAGAATGCGACGCGGTGACCTACCAACTTCGTAGCCGGCGGGAAACGACATCTCGATGACCCGAAGCTGGTCATTAGCTTTGGATTCCAGTTCAAGGACGACGCAGCCGCCGCCGAGGATCTTGGACTCCAGAACGGTGTAATGCTGGCCGCCACCGTTGACATCGGTGATCGGGTCCCCCGAGCGCAGTGCCTCGACGGGCACGATCTCAGGGGTTTTCAGATGGTGTGGCTCCACCCTGGCAACCGTAAGCGAAGAGACCCGGGCCGGGGGCGGCTTTCGCACGACACGGGTCACGCGCCGACGGCCATGGCGTAGCCGACGCCTCCCGGCACGACCGCGAGTGCGCACAACACACAAGTTGCAACGGCAAACGGCCATCCCGGCTTGCGCCGATAGAGCTGGATCACCGTGAGCACCAATCCGACGACTCCGATGGCAAACGCGGCAAGCAACGCTGTCCCGACAGCGGTGGCGGCGCCTTCCCTGCTGCAGGTTTCCGGCGGGCAGTAATCCAGAAAGGCGAGCGAGAACAGACCCATGGTCGCAGCGACCACGCCGAGCACCACCCTGAAGATGAGGGCACCGATCGAGACCGTGAGCTCGGTGGTCGCGATGGGCGGCTTCGGGGGGCTGCGGCGGCGGATAGCCGGGATGCGCCATGCCACGCGATGCTAACGGGTAAGGCCTGTTTAGCGGTTTCGCGCCGATTTCGCTGCCCTATAGACGATCATGGCGGCCAGCAGCTCTGGGGGTGGATCATGCAAAGCACGATGCAGGACTTTCCGCTGACCGTGACGGACATACTGCGGCACGGCACGGGGTGGAACTCGAGTCGAAGGGTCACGACGGCGACCCCCGACGCATATCGCGACATCAGTTACGGCGAGCTCGGGACGCGCGTGGCGCAGCTCGCTCACGGCCTGCGCCAACTCGGTGTCACAGACGGCGATCGCGTCGCGACGTTCATGTGGAACAACCAGGAGCACCTCGAGGCCTATTTCGCCGCCCCGTGCATGGGCGCCGTGCTGCACACGCTCAACATCCGCCTGGCCGGTGAGCAGATCGCGTTCATCGCCAACCAGGCCGAGGATCGCGTTGTGCTGGTGGATATCTCGCTGGTGCCGCTGCTAGCCGCGGTGCTGCCTGAGCTGACGTCGGTGCAGTCGGTGGTGGCCGTCGGCGAGGGCGACGTGGCGCCGCTCACCGAATCGGGCAAGACCGTGATCCGATACGATGACCTGCTCGACGGACAACCGCTCGAGTTCGACTGGCCCAATCTAGACGAAAGAACCGCCGCCGCAATGTGTTACACCAGCGGCACGACGGGAAACCCGAAAGGTGTGGTGTACAGCCACCGCTCGAGTTACCTGCATTCGATGTCGATCTGTGCGGCTAACGGAGTTGGCCTCGTCGACGGCGACCGTGTGTTACCGATCGTGCCGATGTTCCACGCCAACGCCTGGGGTCAGCCGTACGCGGCCGTGATGGCTGGCGCCGACTTGCTGCTGCCGGACCGCTTCCTGCAGGCCGCCCGGCTGGTAGACATGGTCGAACAGCGGCGCCCGACGGTCGCCGCCGCCGTCCCGACGATCTGGAACGACGTACTACAGTTTCTCCACGCCAACCCCGGGCGTGACATCTCGTCCCTGCGGACGGTGGTCTGCGGAGGCTCCGCCGTACCGCTGGGCATGATGAAGGAGTACCAACAGTCCTTCGGCGTGACCATCCGCCAGGGCTGGGGCATGACGGAGACCTCGCCCTTGGCCACGCTGGCCACCCCGCCACCGGAGGTCACCGGGGAGGACCACTGGACGCTGCGCGGCACCGCGGGCCGGGTGTTCTGTGGGGTCGAGGTTCGTCTCGTCGACGACGCGGGTTGTGTGCTGCAAAACGACGGTAAGGCCGTGGGCGAGATAGAGATTCGCGGCCCATGGATCACTGGTTCCTACTATCAGGACGCCGATCCAACGAAGTTCGACGACGGGTGGCTTCGAACCGGTGACGTCGGCCGCATCGATTCGCAGGGCTTTATCACGCTGACGGATCGCGCCAAGGATGTCATCAAGTCCGGCGGTGAATGGATTTCGTCGGTCGAGTTGGAGCTCCGCATCATGGACCACCCCGCCGTACTGGAGGCCGCCGTGGTGGCGGTGCCCGACGACCGCTGGCAGGAGCGGCCGATGGCGGCGGTCGTCGTCAAGAACGATGCGACTGTGACGGCGGCCGAACTACGAAAGTATCTGTGCGACAAGGTCGCTCGATTCTGGCTGCCGGAGCGCTGGACGTTCATCGACGAAGTGCCGAAGACGAGTGTCGGCAAGTTCGACAAGAAAGTCATCCGGGCTCGATACGCCGACGGTGCCTTCGATGTCCTCGAGTGCCGGGACTGAAGCGCCCCGGCAAAGTCAATCTTCGGTGGTGTGCTGCTGCTTCTGCATCAGCTCGGCCTCCGACTCCGTGAGCGAGCTCGTGAGGCCAAGGGCGATCAACACATCGGCGGCCGTAATGAACAACCCCCACCAATACATCCACTTCAGCGTGGGATCGGGCTGCGCCGCGAAGTAGCCGATCAGAAATATCGGCCCGACGATGTATCAGCGGCCTGCGGTCATCGCCCATCGGATACCGCCAACGACTGCGCGCCCGGCCATGCGGATGACGGTGGTTTCCACCGGAGGGAAATATGGCAGTAGCAACGGCATTCGCGCCCATGCAGGCAGCATCGACACCGACGCGGCGGCCAGCAGGCCGTACGGTGCCCTGGCAGCGATCGGCAGCGGGGGAGTCAACAGCAGGAAGCGGGCGGCCTCGCGCGCCGCCGGAGTGCCGGATAACTCCGGACGGAATGCCTCAATGCGTTCGCGCAGTTGCTTCTCGGTCAGCGGCGGGTCGGATACGCCGAGTGCCGTTGCGACACAAGCGGTATCGGCCACGTACCCGTCGCGGCCGTTCTGATCGAGCGGGGCAGCGCCGTAGAGCTGGTGGGCGAGCAGGAAGCTGTCGACCTCTGCGACGTGCACCCATTCCAGCAAGTGCGGATCCGATGCGCGGTAGGGCCTGCCGTCGGGGGCGATCCCGTGGACACGTTGGTGGATTCCGCGCACCCGGTCCACCGCGCGCTGCGCGTCGGCGGCGGGGCCGAAGGTCGTCACCGCCAGGAACGTACTGGTGCGATGCAGCCGGCCCCACGGATCGCCTCTGTAGTCGGAATGTTCGGCGACGCCTGCCATCGCCAGCGGGTGAAGCGACTGCAGCAGTAGTGCGCGCAGGCCGCCGACGAACATGGAGGCATCGGCGTGGACCCGCCGAATCGGACGGTCTTCACTGAACCAGCGCGGGCCGGGCGTCTGGTGGATGCGCTCCCGGTTGGCCGGTCCATCCGGGCCGGCAACCATGCCGAACAGGCTGCGACGAAGGGTCTGGCGCACGGCGCCAAGCTCGGGCAACACCGTCATGCCTGTGACGGTACGCGAATTGATCGGCTGTTTTGCCGTCCTATGAGGCGTCGATTACTAGTGTCGGTGGAAGGCGGACAAAAGAATGAATGGCAGGTACCAACTATGCGTCAGCGGGTTCTGAGCACTGTGGCAGCAATGGTTGTGGCGATGCCGGCGGTTCTGACTGTCGGCGTTGGAACGGCGGCTGCCGACGGGACAACTTTCATGCCGTTCACCCAGAATTTGAGACGGTGCGATTTCAGCAACAAGACGTACACCGGGCCAACCGGATACGCCCGCCCGTCCGCGCTCATGCGCAGCACCGGCTCCGAACTGATCGCCGACGTGCAGATTGCGACGGCCATACCGGACACGCCCTACGACGTGAGATTGATCCAGACGCCTCGCTCGTCGGCGTCGAGTTGCAATGCCGGCGATCCGGGCGTCATCGCCGGTGTGCTCCTGACAGACGGCGCCGGCGCAGGCAGCGTCACCCTTCGCGGCCCTCTGGCGTCGGGCGCGACCGGCGCGTGGATATTCATCAGCCGGCCGGGCGAGTTCTCGCAGACACCGGCCGAGTTCTACACCTCGGATTTCGTGGTGTCGCTCTAGGGCCGAGGTTCGCACCGTAAAGCAGTATCGTTGTGGCACAGCGGTTTCACCCACGCTGATCACGCGGGCACGACGACCGTCAGTTCGTTGCCTTGACGCTCCACCCGCATGCCGGCGCGCCGAGCGACTCCTGCCACCTGTGCGGCGTCATCCGGCTCGGATCTGGTCGTGGCCAGGGCGCGAGCCAGTCGCCCCTTGTGCGCCTTGTTGAAATGGCTCACCACGGTGCGCCGGCCGTCGGCATGCTCTGCCAGCACCTCGACCTTGACCGCGCCTGGCAGCCTTCCGAGTGCCGCGTAGGAACCGGATCGCAGATCGACGACCAGTTCACTCGACGCGATCTGCGCCAGCACCGGTTCGAGCAGAGGCCGCCATCGCGCAGCCAAGGAGGGTTGTCCGGGCAGCTTCGACGTCGCGGAGAGCCGATAGGCGGGCACCGGATCGTCTGCGCGCAGCAGGCCGAACAGGGCGGAGCCGACAGCAAGCCGGGCTCGGGCACGCGCGGCGGCTGCACCGCGTAGCGATCCGATATCGAGAGCGTCATACAGCACACCGGTGTAGCGGCTGATCGCGGGCAGCGTCGCTGCGCTGCGCAGGATCGCGTTGCGCTCGATCTCTGCGTCCTGCGACGCGGAGATGCCCAGCGCGCGCCTACACGCCGACTGGTCGCCGGCCAGCTCGACGAGTTCGTCGATCAATACGTCACGCAACGGCCCGAGTTGGGGGGAGCTCAATGCCGCCACGCGCAGTGGCGGCCCGTCACCGCCGACGCGCTTGGTTTCCGACGGCGGCAATAGCACGATCACTGTCGTGACGCTAGCCGAGGGCGTGAACGGTCACCGAACGTGCCGGGTCAGGCCGGCTGGGCGATATCCACCGGCGCTGGCGGCGCGAACGGATCGGCCGGCGTAGGCGGCGGCGCCATCGGGCTTCCTGTGCCATCAGCACCACCGGCGCATCCGGGGCCGGTGGCGGTACCACCTCAGGTGGCGGTGGCATGAACGGCATCATCGGATCGGGCGCGGGCGGTGCCTCCTCCGCTGGCATCGGAAGGAACATGTGGTGGCTGAACTGCCTCTGGAAAGCGCCACCGCCACCGATCCGGCGGAGACGGGCGTGCCATCGGGCAGCGTCGCGGCCGTGTGGCCGCCGTTCCAACCGACGTTGAGGGCACCGGGCTGCGACCCGTACTGAAAGCCGCGTGCGAGGAGAGCCTTCTCGATATTGCCGGTGTTGAATCGATCGCCATAGATCGGTCGGCCCGTTGCGGCATTACTGACCAATGACACCAGGCCGGAGCAGTCGGTCCCCCGGGGAGAGTCCCCACCGGTGATGTATGGCGTGCCCGACACCGAGTTCACGAGCGTCAACAGCATTACGGTAGCAAACATGCGGCCGGACGCTACTAAAGGGCTTTGTACGCCAAAATCTGTGACGCCCTTCACAACTCGTATGCGATATTACCTATCCCACGAAATACTGTGCGGTGTCGGATCATTGAATCCGACACCGCCGCTTCAGCTTTCGCAAATTCCCGCTGGTAGATACGGGTAGTTACGTGCGCAATCATTCTCACGCGAAGGCTATAAAGATATAGAAGCGTTGCGAGTTCGTATTCATCGCAGCTCACATACCGCACGGTGAAGTTGGCCAACGAGTGGCGGCCATCACACATCAAGATTACCCAGTGTGGCGTACGCAACTGGATTTCGCAGGGCACGAGATGTTGTGGGAGGGCTGTGCGGGCGCCGCGCGCTGCAACCCGGCCTCGGGCACCCCATATGGAACTGAGCCCGGAAGACCCTGGGCTGGTGCGCATTCCACAGTCACCGCGGCACTGGCCGAATAGATCACCAGCGGGATGTTCGACGGGGCGCAAGAGGGCAGGTTCACCATCGACGCGAGTGGAGTCGCCAGGGCGACCGGAGCGTAACTCAGCCGTAGGCGAGAAGCAGTGGTACTCGCTGCTCGGCGTCTGTCAGCGAACCATGTTGGCCGATCAGCGACGACAACAGTGGTTCGGCCGTGCGCCGCACCACGCCTGCGGCGCCACGTGCGGCTACGACGACATCGCCGATGCGAAACCGCACGTCATCGCGGACCCGGCCGCCGAACCATCCCGCCGAGATCGCTTCATCCCGCGACACCACCCACGCCCGGTGCGCCAACGTCTCCCGCCACGCGGCGAGCACCGAATCAGCGGCGCCGTCGGCAACGTAGACGTGCCGGGCGCGCGGCTCACCACCAATGGCTTCGACGCCGTCCAGAAGCGGCTCGCAGTCGTCGACATCGACGACCTCTGATGCGTCGACCGCCACCATGCCGTGGTCGGCAACCACGGCGAGCAGCCCGCCGGGTGGCAGCCCCTCCACGATCGACTCCACCAGCCGGTCCACCTGACGTAGCTGCATCCGCCACGCCGTCGAACCCGGGCCGTAAACGTGCCCGAGCAGGTCGAGCTCGGAGTGATAGCCGTAGCAGAACCCGCCGTCGGCGAGCGCGGACCGCACGCACGCGGCGAGGTCGCCGAGCGCCTGCACTCCGACGTAGCGACCGCCGCGCAGCACGGCGCGGGTCAGCCCGGACCCGGTGAACTGCGCGCCGGATATGACGCTGACCGCTATTCCGGACGCCGCGGCCCGCTCGAACGTCGTCGGCATGGGTTGGACCTGCTCCGGCGGAACCTTGTCACGGAGGTCGCGGCCCGACGGGTGCGGTCGCCAACCGAGGGCGTTGACCACGTCGGCACCGGGCAGCCGGAAGGAGAGGCCCACCATTCCGTGCTCGCCGGAGCGGCAGCCGGTGCCCACCGCGGCCAGTCCTGCCACCGTCGTGGAGGGAAAGCCGACCTGTAGTGTCCGGCCCCGCAGTGCGGCCAACGTGGGAGCGTCGTCGGCGTAGGTGTCCAGCAGCTCGGCGCCCAGCCCGTCGACGAGCAGCACACACGCGCCGGCGATCCCCTCCGGCAGCGGGATTGGGCCGTCGAACCCCGCGACACTCATTGCGGAAAGCACCGACGGCACCACGTCGGCGAGGTGCGGAAGGTCCGGATCCGGCTGCGGCAACTCCACGATTCGAGCCTGTCACACCGCCTATGCTCTGGCGATGACCACACCGTCGGGAACCGAACTGCGCGAGTGGCTGGATCGGCTCGCGATCTAGGACCTCATCAAGCGGTACTCCGACGCAGTGACGCGTGCCGACTGGCAACAGTGCGAAACGCTGTTCGCTGTGGACGCGGTGTGGGAGAGCCCCGCGGGACTGCGATTCGACAGTGCCAAGTCCTTCATCGATTTCCTCGAGTCGACTACGTCATATGACGTATTGATCCAGACACCGCATTCGTCAGTCATCACACTCACCGCCGTCGACCGGGCATCCGCAACGACGACGATTCACGAGTTGACCCGCGGAGTCGTCTCGGCGGACTCCGAGTTCGGTAAGGCCGGCGCCGAGATCAATCTCGAGCAGTATGGGATCTACCACGACGACCTCGCCCGCATCGACGGGTTATGGAAGTTCGGGACGTGTTCACTCCACGGCAGGCATTGCTGAGATCGCACTGAAAGCTGCACATCCATCGAACCGTTGACATGCAGCCCTTCAGCTGCATATAGTCGACATGCAGCCAGTTAGCTGCATGTTAGGGATATGGCAGAGATGGACGAGGTGTTCAAGGCGTTGGCGGATCCGAGCCGACGTGTGCTGCTCGACAGTCTCAACACGCGCAACGGACAGAACCTCCAGGACTTGTGCGCGGGCCTGTCGATGGCACGGCAGTCCGTCAGCAAGCATCTGGCAGTGCTCGAAGCGGCCAACCTGGTCACCACGGTGTGGCGGGGGAGGGAGAAGCTGCACTACCTCAACGCGGAGCCGATCAATGCCATCGCCGACCGTTGGATCAATCAATACGACCGTGCGCGGGTACAGACGCTCGCGGACTTGAAAACAGCATTGGAGACCGAATCAATGAGCAGCAGTGGGGAATTCGTCTACACCACCTACATCCGGACCACGCCGGAGAAGCTGTGGCAAGCGATAACCGACCCCGCGTTCTCCCACCGGTACATGGGCCACGCGATGGTGTCCGATTGGAAGAAGGGGTCCACGTACGCGTGGGAAGATCACGGGCTGAGAATCGAGCACACCGAGCAAGTCGTCCTCGAGTCCGACCCGTACCGCAGGCTCGCGTTCACCTTCCACACATTCGTTCCCGAACTTGCAACGGCCGTCGAACAACTCGATGAGAAGACCGTCGCAACATGCGCGGCCGAAAGGCGATCGAAGGTGTCGTTCGACATCGAGCCGGAAGGCGATCAGGTCAAGCTGACCGTCATCCACGACGACTTCGAGCCGGGAAGCACAGTGCTGCGGCTGATCTCGGGCGGCTGGCCCTGGAAGCTCTCGAACCTCAAGACCGCCCTCGAACAATCATGAGCGCGGATGTCGGCATGCCTCGGCTGGTCGACCGGGCCACCTATCAGAGCGAGCTCGATGCGCTGCGGGTTCGCGAGAAGACCCACACGCGTGAGGGAGATGCGATCGCTGCGGCCCGCCGTCGGTTGCCGATGGTCGAGATGGACGGGACAACGCCGCTCGTCGGCGCCGGCGGTCCCGTCACCTTGCTCGACGTGTTCGAGGGCCGTACTCAACTGATCGCCTACTACTTCATGTGGCACACCGGTCATCCGGCAGCCGAGCAGTGCGAGGGCTGCACGTGGTGCACCACCCAGGTCGCGGAACTGTCGTACCTGCATTCTCGCGACATCACCTACGGGGTGTTTTGTCAGGGTCCTTACGACGAAAGCAGCCGCTACCGCGAGTTCATGGGCTGGGACATGCCATGGTACTCAGCACAGGGCTCCCTCGAGACGCTCCTCGCCGAGCGCCAAATCGGCCTGATGCACCTCGTCTGCTACCTGCGGGACGGCGACCGCGTCTTCGAAACCTACTGGACGAACTACCGCGGCGTAGAGGCCATGGACTACAGCTTCGCGCTCATGGACCTCACCGTGTACGGACGGCAAGAGGCGTGGGAGAACTTGCCGACCGGCTGGCCGGTACGCCGTATCGCCAACAAAAGCGAACGAGTGCGGTCAAACGGACGTCCCATCGCCCAGTGGTCACGAATTGAAGCCGGGCGCTCCGACAAGCTGAGCTGAGTATCGAAAGCCGAAGGGAGACAAGAAAGATGAAGACGCCACCGGTCGTGTCAGCGCAGGACTGGGAGACCGCCTACCAGAAGATGCTGGTGAAGGAAAAGGAACACATGCGCGCCGGGGACGCGCTGGCCGCCGAGCGCCGACAAATGCCATGGATGGCCGTGGAGAAGGAGTACGTGTTCGACGGGCCGCACGGCAAGGCGAGTCTGCTCGACCTATTCGACGGCCGTCGTCAGCTTATCCTCTATCGCGCGTTCCTCGATCCAGAGGTTCACGGTTGGCCCGAGCACGCCTGCGTCGGCTGCTCCTTGATGGCCGACCATGTTCCCAACCTCGCCCATCTCAACGCGCGCAACACCACATTCGTCTACGCCTCGCGCGCAGCACAGCCCGACATCGAGCGGGTGACGGCGCGGATGGGCTGGCAGCACATCCCTTGGTACACAATCACCGACGACTTCGACAAGGACTTCGGCGTCGACGAGTGGCACGGCACGATCGCGTTCATCCGCGACGGCCACCGGGTTTTCCGCACCTACTTCATCAACAACCGCGGTGACGAGGCCTTCGTAACCACATGGAGCTTGCTCGACATGACCGCGCTTGGGCGTCAAGAGGAATGGGAAGACTCGCCGGAGGGCTACCCGCAGAGCCCGCCGTATGAGTGGTGGGACTGGCACGACGAATACGGCACGAAGGAACCGTCGCGGTGGTTCGGGGACCCGGACCCCAACGACCAGAACGACCAGCGACCGCGCCGCAAAGACTTTTAGGCCAGGACCCGGGCCCGCTTCGTCGACATGTGAGCCCGGGAAAACGGGGATTCAGTTCGGCGTCCCGTTCCAGTGCGTTGACATGGGTGCCGGGACGCTGAAGTGAGCGCACCGCCCCGACACCCCCGGCTGAGTGCTCGACTGGCGAACCGATCAGCGAGTTCGGCGACGCCCGTCGCGCGCCCAGCCCGACGGCTATTTGGTGCCGAAGATGCGGTCCCCGGCATCTCCGAGGCCGGGCAGGATGTAGCCGTGTTCGTCGAGCTGGCGATCGATGGCGGCGGTATAGATCGGCACGTCGGGATGTGCCCTCTGCATTGCGGCGACGCCTTCGGGACAGGTCAGCAGGCAGACGAACTTGATCGACTTGGGACCGCATTCCTTCAGCCGGTCCACCGCCGCCACGGCCGAATTGCCGGTGGCCAGCATGGGGTCGACCACCACCACGTCGCGCTCGTACAGTTCGCCCGGCATCTTGAAGTAATACTCCACGGCGACAAGCGTTTTGGGGTCGCGATACAGGCCGATATGGCCAACGCGGGCACCAGGCACCACGGTCAGCATGCCGTCCAGAATTCCGTTGCCTGCACGCAGGATCGAGACGAACACCAGCTTCTTGCCGTCGATGACCTTGCCGGTTGTGCTTTCCAGCGGCGTCTCGATCTCGATTTCGTGCATCGGCATGTCCCGTAGCACCTCGTAGGCCATCAGGGCAGAGACCTCGTGCAGGAGTTGCCGAAAACTGTTGGTGGAAGCATCTTTTCGGCGCATTAGGGTGAGCTTGTGCTGCACTAAGGGGTGATCGATCAGATGTACGGTGACCATGGCTGCTAGAAGACCGTGCCATCGCTGACGACGCAAAGCGGTGGACGCCCATCACGCAAGCGCTCGGCGAGCGCACGACCCGCCGCCCAGGATCCGCCCTCGAGCACGCAGGCCAGCGGCATCTGTCCGGCATCCACGCCCAATCGGGTGCGCACCAGCGGAGCCAGTTCGTCGAGCAGGGCCACGGTGAGTGCGCGCCACTCGACCACCAGCTCGTCGCCCACTTCCCACGTGCGCGCGGCCCAGGCCGGTTCGCGCAGACGCAACACGCCGGTGTCCAGAAGCAAGCCGCCGTTGCGGTATTCGGGCAGTCCGGTCAGTGCGTCCAGGCCCTCCACGTGCACGCCGGCCCATTCGAACGGCTCCAGCAGCGAGTAGGTCAGCCACTGCGACAACTTGTGGAACGGCACCCAGCCGTCCGTCAGGCCGGATCCCGGCACGGCATCGTGGCGCCAGCAGTCGCCGAGCGCCTCGAGCCCAATA
Source organism: uncultured Actinomycetota bacterium (assembly GCA_963770125.1). Classification (GTDB taxonomy): domain Bacteria; phylum Actinomycetota; class Actinomycetes; order Mycobacteriales; family Mycobacteriaceae; genus Mycobacterium. The sequence continues at coordinate 31,015 of CAVYPI010000050.1, forward strand.
CTATTGGCCGCCAACCAGATTCCCGACAGTGGCACCAGAATCTGCGACAGGATGTCATGTGCGGCGACTCGGTTTCCGTCCCTCACGTCGAAGAGGTGGCCGGGACGGCCTTGGGGGCCGAACACCTCGGGCTGCGAAGCCAGCGCATTGCCCAGCCGGCGCAGTACCAGCACGCGGCCTTCCAACCCGACCAGAGGATTGGCGGGTGCACACTGGAACACCTCGGCCAGGCGCTGCACGCTCAGATTGCGCAGGCCGGCAGCGTCGACCTGCAGCGGATGCGCCGTATCGCTGGAGAAGACTCCGGCGCAGAAGGCTTGCCAACTCGCCACGCCCAACCCCTCGGATCGGCTGAAGCGCTGCCCAGTGGTTGCTTCCAGGTAGTGCCAATCCGAACCCGCGCCTGCGTCGAGAAGCACGCTGACCACGGCGAGGTCGATCATGGCGCGGGCACGCGCCGTGGTGTCCTCTGCCGCGAGCCGCGCGTCCAGCTCGGCCTTGCGGTCCACACCGCCCGCCTCGAAATGACGCCAGCGGCTGTGGTACGGGATGCGGAGGTCGGGGTAGCGGGCGCGGGTGACGTCGGCGACTTCGGCCGCGGCAGCCGGCAGCGAATCGTCGTCGACGCTGAACCAAGACGAGTCGCCCGAACGCGCGCGATTCAGCAGATACTGCGCACGCTCGCGGATGGCGGTCGTGGTGCGCAGCGCCGCGGCGGCGCCTGCGGGCCGGCTGGTGTCGTGGTCGGGATGGACGCCGACGAGGCTCATCCGTCGAACCCCCGGCCCTTCGGCTTCCTCAATTCCTCGGCGTCGGGCACCGGGCCAGGGGTGAAGTAGCCGGCCGCCATCTTGGCGTCGATCTCCACGCGTGCGTCGGGCGGGATCAGCGCGTCCGGGATGTTCACGCGTTCGCCGACCTCGATTCCTGAAGCGGTGATGGCGTCGTACTTCATGTTGCTCATCGAGACCAGGCGGTGGATCTTCCTGATTCCCAGCCAGTGCAGCACGTCGGGCATCAACTCCTGGAAGCGCATGTCCTGCACACCCGCCACGCACTCGGTGCGGGCGAAGTAGGCCTCGGCGGTGTCGCCGCCCACCTGGCGCTTGCGCGCGTTGTAGACCAGGAATTTGGTCACCTCGCCCAACGCGCGGCCCTCCTTGCGGGAATAGGCCACCAGGCCCACACCGCCCCGCTGGGCTCCCCGGATGCATTCCTCGATCGCGTGCGTCAGATAGGGGCGGCAGGTGCAGATGTCCGAGCCGAACACATCCGAGCCGTTGCATTCGTCGTGCACACGTGCGGTCAGCTCCACTGTGGGATCGCCCAGGTCCCGGCCGTTGCCGAAGATGTAGATGGTCTGCCCGCCGATCGGCGGCAGGAAAACCTCGAGGTCTGAGCGGGTGACGAGTTCCGGGTACATGCCGCCGGTCTCCTCGAAGAGCACACGGCGCAGATCTGTTTCGCTGCAGCCGAATCGGTGCGCCACCCCCGGCAGATGCCAGACGGGCTCGATCGCCGCCTTGGTGACCAGCGCCGCGCCGTTGGACAGCAGGATCTGGCCGTCCGGGACCAAGCGTCCCTTCTGTACCGCATCCATGACCTCGGGCACGATCACATGCGCCTTGGTGATGGCAATGGTCGGGCGGATGTCGTAGCCGGCGGCCAGATCGGCGGCGAACACCTCGGCCACCATGCCGCCCCACGGGTCAAGGCTGACGATCTTGACGGGCTCGCTCCACTGGGGGAACGGGCCGATGGCGTCGGTGGGCGCGGTATCCGTGAGGTCGGCCTTGTGCTCACGCGACAACACACCTGCCGCTACCGCCAGCGCCCGGTACACGCTGTACGAACCGCTGTGCGTGCCGATTACATTGCGGTGGGCGCGCTTGGTGGTGGTGCCGACGAGCGGTCCGCGCTCGGCGGCCGTTGGCGCACCCCAGCGAATAGGCGGCGCATCGAAGCCGCCGCTATGTGACGTCAAGCGGATATGGCCGGAGGCGCTGTTCGACTTGGCAGGCGATGGCGCGGCGGCGCCGGTTTCAGCAGACATGGTCGTCCTCCGTCAAGAAGGCGCAAGCATATCCACTCTGCCTCCTCCAGGAGGTTCTTGCAGACGCGTCACTTGCCACCACCCGAGCAGCAAACTCAATCCCGTAACAGTTCGGTCACAGCACAGCCTGATGGCAAATAACGCGCGCACCATCGCGACATGCTGCGGGAGCACCCTTCCTGCGGTTCGACTACTTGTTCGAGCCGGTGGAAGTCGATGAGTCGGCCGGTGACGGCGACGAGTCAGTACGACTGCCATCCAGACATCGGTCGCGCCACCGATCGTTGAGCCGCAACGACCGCCGTTTCCGAACCAGACTCCGCCCCGCAACAACGATCAAGGCGGCGGCCTTCTTTAGCTGACGGATTGCGACACGCGCGTTCGCAGGAACCACACAGCGTTCCGGTCACGCCAACCGGGCGATCACGCTGATATTCTGCCAACGCTGGTGGATGTGAGACCGCGGGGAGGCGGATCGCGGTGCCGGCGGTCGCAGTGGCGTGGCCCGAACGAAACAGCAGAGTCCCTCACGAAAAGAGTGTTGTGCGCACCGGAGAGATCAAGGCCCTGTCCGGCTTGCGCATCGTCGCCGCGGTGTGGGTGGTGCTGTTTCACTTCCGGCCATGGTTGGAGCAGGCGACACCCGGATTCAGGTCGGCCCTCGCGCCGGTGCTCAACTGCGGTGCACAAGGCGTGGACCTGTTCTTCATCCTCAGTGGGTTCGTGCTGACCTGGAACTACCTCGACCGCATGGGGGAGTCGTTCTCCGCGAGGTCCACGCTGCACTTCTTGTGGTTACGGCTGGCCAGGGTGTGGCCGGTCTATCTGGTCACGCTGCACCTCGCGGCGGCGTGGATAGTCTTCACGCTCTACGTCGGTCACGAGCCGTCAAAGGTGGCCGACCAGCTCAACGCCGTCAGCTACGTGCGCCAGGTCTTGCTGGTGCAGCTGTGGTTCCAGCCGTACTTCGACGGGTCGAGCTGGGACGGACCCGCCTGGTCGATCAGCGCGGAATGGCTGGCGTACCTGTTGTTCGGGCTGCTGGTGTTGGTGATCTTCCGGATAGCCCGGGCGACGAGGGTTCGGGGCCTGCTGTGGCTGGCAATCGCCGCGTCGCTGCCGCCGACGCTGCTGCTGCTGGCGACCGGCCAGTTCTACACACCGTGGAGTTGGCTTCCGCGGATCGTCATGCAGTTCACCGCGGGCGCACTGGCGTGCGCCGCTGTTCGCAGGCTGCAGCTGTCCGACCGAGGGCGCCGTGGCGCCGGCTACCTGTCCGTGGTGCTCGGCGTCGCCATCGTCGGAATTCTCTACCTCTTGGATGCGCATCCCCTCGCCAAGGTCTACGACTCGAGCGGGCTCGTCGATGTGCTGTTTGTGCCGCTGGTCGTGACGTTGGCGATCGGAATCGGCAGCCTGCCGCAGCTGCTCTCCACCCGAGTGATGGTGTACTGCGGGCACATCTCGTTCAGCCTGTACATGGTGCACGAGTTGGTGCACACAGCCTGGAACTGGACCACGGCGCAGTTCGAGATCGTTCTCACGCCGAGTTGGTCGGCGAAGTTGATAGTGGTTGGTGTGCTGGCGGTCGCCGTCGCAGGTGCCGCACTGCTGTACCACTTCGTCGAGGAGCCCGCGCGGGTCTGGATGCGCAGAATGGTCAAGGCTCGAGACACTCAACCCGACGCCAAAGACTCACACACCGACGCGCGTACCGAGGCCGCCGATCAGACGCACGGCAAGCTCCAACCTCTCCACGGCCCCCGGCATGTGCCGGCGAATGCCGTCGCTGCCCGCGCGGGCTGATCGCTGCCACATAACCGAATCATGCTGCGCGCGTGGCAAAGCAGCAGTTCTGTAACGCATTGTGCACAATTGCGTCCACACCGACTTTCTTGCGGGTTGGGCCGTAGGATGTTCCGGTGAGTCGTCTGGTCACGCTCGTCGTCGCGATCGCTGTGCTGGTGGGCCCGCTCAGCGCGAGATCAACACCGGTGAGCCACAACGAGATACTGACGTTGGACGCTTCGTTGAACCACATCGCTGTAGTGGGGGACTCCTATACAACCGGTGGCGAAGAAGGCGGTCTCGGCTCCAAGGGATGGACCGCCCGAGCCTGGCAGTTGCTCGCTCAGCAAGGAATACCCGTCACGGCCGATGTGGCCGCCGAGGGCGGCGCCGGGTACGGCACGCGCGGCAATCACGGCAGCGTCTTTGAGGACCTCACGGCCGACGCGGTCAAACCGGACGATGTGTTGGTGGTGTATTTCGGCTCGCGCAACGACCAAGGGGTCGACCCGACGCACCTGTCGATTCTGGCGTGGGGCACGTTCCAATTGGCCCGTCGCACAGCGCCATCCGCGAGGTTCCTGGTGATCGGACCGCCATGGCCAACCGCCAATCCCCCCGACGCCGTGCTCAGGATCCGCGACGCCCTGAAGTATCAGGCCGGGGTTGCCGGCGCGACGTTCATCGATCCGATCGCCGCCGGCTGGTTCGCCGGCAGGCCCGAATTGATTGGCACAGGATGGTGTCCATCCGACCGACGCGGGGCACGCATACATGGCGGAGAAGATTGCGCCCTTGATCGGCGCACAACTGTCTCGACGGATTTGAGCCGGCGCATGCCTGCTCGAAGGGCGCTGAATGCACGACACCCCCGCGAGCCGTGTGAGCTCGCGGGGTGTCGCGGTTTGTGATCAGGCCAGATCGAACCTGTCGTTGTTCATCACCTTGGCCCATGCCTTGGCGAAGTCCTCAACGAACTTCTCCTTCGCGTCATCCGTGGCATAGACCTCGGCGAGAGAACGTAGGATCGAGTTCGAACCGAAGACCAGATCTGCGCTGGTGGCAGTCCACTTGGGCTTGCCTGTGACGCGGTCGCTGCCCTCGTACACGTTCTCCGTCGACTCCGAGACCTTCCACACCGTGCCCATGTCAAGCAGGTTCACGAAGAAGTCGTTGGTCAGCGTGCCAGGACGGTCGGTGAAGACGCCGTGCTTGGTCTGGCCGTTGCCCAGAGCCCGCAGGCCGCCGATGAGAACCGTCATCTCGGGTGCGGTCAGGTTCAACATGTAGGCACGGTCCACCAGCAGGTGCTCCGCCGGAGTCTTCTCGCCAGCCCGCAGGAAGTTGCGGAAGCCGTCGGCCCGCGGTTCGAGCAAAGCGAACGACTCCACATCCGTCTGCTCCTGCGCGGCGTCCGTGCGCCCCGCCGCGAACGGCACCGTGATGTCGTGCCCGGCGTCCTTGGCCGCTTTCTCGATGGCCGTGGAGCCGCCCAGCACGATGAGGTCGGCGAGCGAGATCTTCTTCCCGCCGGAGGCCGAACCGTTGAAGTCCGACTGGATCTTCTCCAGGGCCGGCAGTACGGTGTCCAGGTCGGCGGTCTTGTTGACCTCCCAATCCTTCTGCGGCGCAAGGCGAATGCGTGCACCGTTAGCACCGCCTCGCAGGTCGGTACCGCGGAAGCTGGCAGCTGACGCCCACGCCGCCGAGACCAACTGCGAGACCGACAGACCCGAGTCGAGGATCTTGGCCTTGAGGGCATTGACGTCCTCGTCGGTGACCAGTGCATGGTCGACGGCGGGGACGGGATCCTGCCACAGCTGCGGCTCGGCAACCCACGGGCCCAGGTAGCGCGAAACCGGTCCCATGTCGCGGTGCAACAGCTTGTACCAGGCTTTCGCGAACGCCTCGGTCAACTCCTCGGGGTGGTCCAGCCAGCGCCGAGTGATCTCGCCGTAGATCGGGTCAACTCGCATCGTGATGTCAGTGACCAGCATCGTCGGCGTGCGTCCCGGTCCACCGAATGGATCGGGGATCGTGCCCGCGCCGGCTCCGTCTTTCGCCGTGAACTGCCACGCGCCTGCCGGGCTCTTGGTCAATTCCCACTCATAGCCGTACAGGGTCTCCAGGAAGGTGTTGTCCCACTGGGTGGGGGTGGGCGTCCAGACAACCTCGAGGCCGCTGGTGATCGCGTCCTTGCCCACGCCGCTGCCAAACGAGCTCTTCCAGCCGAGGCCCTGCAATTCGAGGGGGCAGCCCTCGGGTTCGGGTCCGACGAGGTCGCCGTCGCCCGCGCCGTGGGTCTTGCCGACCGTGTGGCCTCCGACGATGAGCGCAGCCGTCTCCTCGTCGTTCATCGCCATCCGGCCGAACGTTTCGCGAATGTCCTTGGCGGCAGCCACTGGATCCGGTTGGCCTTCGGGGCCCTCCGGGTTCACGTAGATCAGACCCATGGTCGTCGCACCGAAGGGGTTCGCGAGGTCCCGATCGCCGGAATAGCGCCTATCGGTGCCGAGCCACTCCTCCTCTTCGCCGAAGAAAATTTCCTCGGGTTCCCAGATGTCTTCGCGCCCGAAGCCGAAACCGAACGTCTTCAGGCCCATGGACTCGTATGCACAGTTGCCCGCGAAGATGATGAGGTCGGCCCACGAGATCTTCTTGCCGTACTTCTGCTTGAGCGGCCAGAGCAGCCGGCGCGCCTTGTCCAGGCTGACATTGTCGGGCCAGCTGTTAATCGGGGCGAAGCGCTGTGCGCCTTCGCCGCCGCCGCCGCGGCCGTCGGCAATCCGGTAGGTGCCTGCGGCGTGCCAGCTCATCCGGATGAACAGTCCACCGTAGTGGCCGTAGTCGGCAGGCCACCAGTCCTGCGAAGTCGTCATCAGCTCGAACATGTCGCGCTTGAGTGCCTCGACGTCGAGCTTGCTGAATTCCTCGGCGTAGTCGAAGGCGTCGCCCATCGGGTTGGCCTGTGGCGCATGCTTCTTGAGAACGGACAGGTCCACCTGATTCGGCCACCAGTCTTGGTTCCTCAATGGAGCGTGCGCCTTCGGCTCGGGGGCGGCGATTACAGGGTTTTCGCTCTCAGACATGTCGTCCTTCTTTCCGGGAGTGGGTGAATCGGGCTGTGATCACGGATGTGATCGCGAAGTTTGTGATGCCGAACAGTCGGGGCATAGACCCCAATAGATGACCTCGGCCTCGTCGAGCACGAAGCCATCCAGCGCGCCATCGTGGTCCGACGGGGTCAGGCAGGGCGCCTCGCCGACGGCACAGTCGACGTCTGCGATGACCCCACAGGACCGGCAGACCACGTGGTGATGATTGTCGCCGACCCGAGACTCGTAGCGAGCGACCGAGCCGGACGGCTGGATCCGCCGAACCAGACCCACGGCGGTCAGGGCAGCGAGCACGTCATACACCGCTTGCCGCGACACCTCAGGCAGGTCGGCGCGCACGGCCCCGAAGATCGACTCGGTGTCGGCGTGCGGACGGGAGTAAACCGCCTCCAGCACCGCCAACCGAGGGCGCGTCACGCGTAGGTCAGCTGCGCGGAGCTGATTCGCGTAATCGAGCGCCGGGGTCACGCGACCAATATCGTCCCTTTTCTGGAATCAGTCAAGTCTTTCGATGGCACTAATTCCCGCGGCCCGGGCCTGGCGGATGTCGATCCGTAGCGGGCGGAGAAAGAATCGCGTCGATTTGATGGCTCCCGTGGTCAATCTCGGTGCGGCATTGTGTCGACAACATCAGTTACACACGAATCATCCGGGCGCGCAACGCAACAGCACGGAGATCGGTCCGTCGCGCCGAGAAAGAGCCATGAGCGATATCAGTCTGGGCGCGAAGCCGGCCGCCTTACCGTTCGTTCCCGTCACGGCGTCACCGACGTCGCGGCCTCGCGACGTATTTCTGCCGGCGATTCCCGGCGGCAGACTCGACTTGGCATACTGCGCCGTCGGCTGCGCTGGCCTCTGGGTGTGTACACGACGCCGGTGGCCATCCTCATCGTCTGGGAGATCCTCGCTCAGGCGGGAATCCTCAAGCCGACGTACGCACCGGCGCCCACCGACATCCTCACCACGACGGTGGAGCTATGGAGGGACGGGGTCCTCGGTCCCGATCTGGCGATCTCGTTGCAAAGGGCGGGGATTGGTCTCGCGATCGGGTTGACCATCGGCATCCTGACCGGCGTATTCGGCGGTTTCCTACGCAGCGGCGAGTACGTGTTCAACGGTGTTGCGCAGATCCTGAACACGATCCCGTTGCTCGCGGTGCTGCCACTGTTCGTCGTGTGGTGCGGCATCGATGAGCTGACGAAGGTCTTGCTGATCGCCTTCGGAGCCGGCGTGCCGATGTATCCGAATCTCTTCGCGGCGATCCGTGGCGTCGACCAACGCCTGATCGAGATGGCCCGCACCACGGGCTCCGGCCCGTGGCGAGTTCTCACCCGCGTGCTGGTACCCTGTGCATTTCTCGGTTTCCTTGTCGGCCTCGGCTTTTCACTTGCCTACAGCATCCTGGGACTCGTGCTCGGCGGCTATCGCCGGGAACTCGGGTGGGGTGGTGGTCGCGCCCTCGGCGCCCGGACCCGCCGCCGACGCGACCAACGAGCGCGCAAAGCGTTAAGCGAAGTGAACCTCGCCGGTCGTGAGAAATCTTGGCCTAAGCAGCTTTCGGGCGGAGAGTCCCAGCGCGTCGCGCTGGCGCGTGCTTTGGTCTCAGAACCCGAATTGGTTCTGCTTGACGAGCCGTTCGCGGCGCTCGACGCGATTACCCGGCTGCGGATGCACGACCTGGTTCGCGAGCTCCGTCGCAAGCATCACGCATCCATGCTGCTCGTCACCCACGACGTCGATGAGGCCATTGCGCTAGCCGACCGGATCGTGGTCATGAGCAATGGGCGGATCGGTGACGCGCACAGAGTGCAGCTTTCGCCAGCTGACCGGGAAGCGAGCGTCGCTCGGGAGGAGTTGCGAGCGGCACTGTTGTCTGACCTCGGCCTCGCAAGCCAGCACTGAAGTCGTCACCCCAAGGCGTACCAATCCCAGGAGAACTCGTGTCCCACAGACCTTTTCGGCTCACATCGGCGGCGGTGCTGCTCACTGTGACGAGCATCCTTGCCGCCTGCGCCTCATCGAAGGGCCCTGACGCTCCGCTGAGCAGTGCGGGTGGTTCCGGCCACCCGGAGTGGAGCCAGTACACCTTCACCATCGGTGACAACGGCGGCGACGGCACCGAGGAACTGGCGAAGATCACGGGTGCATTCGACGATGCTCCGTACAAGGTCAGATTCGCCAGGTTCGACTACGGTCCGCCGCTTGTGCAGGCCGCCGTGTCCGGCGACATCGACCTCGGATCTGTTGGTGACGTCCCGCCAATCACCGGGGCCGCAAAGCAGTTCGGCTTCAAGATCGTCGCCGTCCAGCGCGGCGCCGATGCGACCAAAGCTGCCGAGAACATCATCGTGGCTAAGGATTCACCGATCCAGACGCTGGCCGACCTCAAGGGCAAGAGGATCGCCGTCCCGCAGGGCAGCTCTGCGCACGGCTTGGCGCTGCTCGCTCTGAAGAGCGTGGGCCTGACCCCAAGGACGTCGCGCTCGTTTACCTCAGCCCGGCGGCCGGCGGGACAGCGTTCAACACCGGCAAGGTGGATGCTTGGTCCGTCTGGAACCCGCAGTCCGCGCTCGCGGTCAAGGGCGGTGCCCGCATCATCGCCAAGGGTCTTCCGCCGATCGACCAGGTCAACAACTACTACGTGGCGAGCGAGAAGTCGCTCAACGACCCGAATCGACGCGCCGCTTTGGCCGACGTGTTGACCCGCGTGGCGAGGGAATTCAATTGGGCCCAGCAGCACCCCGACGAGTACGCCAAGGCCATCGCGAAGGAGACAGGTGTTTCCCTTCAGGACGCCAGAACGACCGTGGACGCCTACCCGTTCAAGATCACCCAGTTCCTCCCCGAAGACCTCAAGGCTGAGCAGGCCCTCAGCGACGCTTTTTTTGAGGCTGGCGAGATCATCAAGATGGTCGACGTCGCCACCATCCATGACAACCTCCTGCCCGACGGCTTCGACAGCTCGAAGCTGACCTGATGAGCGCGACACGGCGTGAATTGCACCTCAATGCCTTCCTGATGGAGGCCGGCCACCACGAGGCGGCGTGGCGCCTGCCGGAGAGCAACCCGCGTGCCGACTTCGACCTGCCGCACTGGATCGAACTGGCCCAGTTGGCGGAGAACGCCAAGTTCGACTCGCTCTTCTCGCCGACGGGCCTGCGCTCACCGGCAGCGGCGAGTTCCGTCCTCCCGGCCAGCTCGACCCGCTGACCTTGCTGACCGCGCTGTCGCAGCACACCAGCCGGATCGGGCTCATCGCGACCGTGTCGTCGACGTACAACGAGCCGTACAACCTGGCGCGCCGACTCGCGTCGGTCGACCACGTCAGCGGCGGCCGGGCCGGCTGGAACATCGTCACCTCGGCGACCCCGGAAGAGGCTGCGAACTTCGGCCTCGACAATCGACTCGACCATTCGTCGCGGTACGCACGCGCGAACGAGTTCCTGGATGTCGCAAAGGCCTTGTGGGACAGCTGGGAAACCGAAGCGGTCCTGGGCGACAAATCATCGGGCCGCTACTCCGATGTGGCACGTCTGCACGCCATCGAGCATTGCGGGGGGCACTTCAAGGTCGCAGGCCCCCTCAACGTCGAGCGACCGCCGCAGGGCCACCCCCTGCTGGTGCAGGCGGGGTCCTCAGAGGACGGGAAGAGCTTCGCCGCCCGCCACGCTGAGGCCATCTTCACCGCGCACCAGACCTACGAGCGCGCCGCCGACTTCTACGGTGACATCAAGGTGCGGACGAAAGCTGCGGGCCGTGATCCCGATGGTGTGCTCGTGCTGCCCGGGATCGTGCCGATCATCGGATCGACCGAGCGCGAAGCCCATCAGCTGGCACGGCAACTGGACGAACTCCGTGTCCCGGAATACGGGCTGTGGCAGTTGGCGAACATATTGGAGACCGACACCTCGGCATTCGAGATCGACAAGCCGCTGCCCGACTTCGTCTTGTCGCGTCCGCACCTAGAGGGCGCCCAGAGCCGTGCGGACCTCATCATCGAGCTGGCGCAGCGTGAGAGCCTCACCGTCCGCGAGATCCTGTCGCGGCTGGGCGGCGGACGAGGCCACTTCACCTTCATCGGCACACCGGATCAGGTCGTCGACACGATCGTCGCCTGGTTCGAGGGTGGCGCCGCCGACGGGTTCAACGTCATGGCCGCGGCGCTGCCGTCCGGACTGGAGACCTTCATCGACCACGTACTGCCAATCCTGCGGCGCAAGGGATTGTTCCGAGAGGAATACACGGGCACGACGCTGCGTGAGCACTACGGCCTGCCGGTGCCGGCCAACCGATTCCACCACGATGGGTAATGCGGCCCCAGCGGCGCTGTCCATCAAGGGATTACGCAAGGTCTACCGCGACCTCACCGCGGTGTCCGACCTCGACCTCGAGCTCGCGGACGGGGCGTTCTTCGGCCTGCTCGGACCTAACGGAGCCGGCAAGACCACGCTGATCGGGTCGGTGTGCAACATCATCAGGCCAACGGCGGGGGAGCTGTCGGTCTTCGGCCACGACTACCGGAGTCGGGAGGCCCGCCGATTGATCGGCCTGGCCGAGCAGGAGATCAACGTCGACCGATTCCTGTCGATCCGCCAACTTTTGGTCTACCACGCCGGCTACCACGGTATCGGACGGAAGACCGCGGTGCGGCGCGCCGATGAACTGCTGCAACTCTTTCGGCTCGACCACAAGGCCGACGGCAGAGCCTATGAGCTGTCCGGTGGCATGCAACGCCGACTAGTGCTCGCCCGCGCGCTGATTCACCAGCCGCGCTTGCTGATCCTCGACGAACCGACCGCCGGTGTCGACGTCGAATTGCGTTCGGAGATCTGGAGACTGGTCAAGGGACTCAACGCCGCGGGTACGACGATTCTGCTGACCACGCACTACCTGCAGGAAGCCGAGACGCTCTGCGACGAGATCGCGCTCATCCTCGCTGGACGGATGGTCGACCGCGGATCGGCGGCTTCCCTGCGTGACCGTTACGAGGCCCGTGACATCTCCGAGGTCTATGCCCGGGTCATCGCCGCCGAGGCCGCCCCATGAGCAGCATCGACGCACTGGCGATGAGACCGCACGGCCAACCGTTCCAGCCTGAACGCTCTCCGTTCTTGTGGCTCGTCGAGCGGGAAGTCCTGCGGTTCCTCAACATCTGGAAGTACGCGATCCTCGGGCCGGTGCTTTCCGCCCGTCTTGTTCTTGATCGTCTTCGGCTCGGCGTTGGGCCGACACGTCGATGCGATCGACGGAGTCGCATATGGCCAGTTCATCGTTGGCGGTCTGCTCGCCCAGGCGATCCTGTCGGTCGGATTCTTCAACGGCACAACGAGTTTGTACGAGGCGCGGCACGACAAGTACATCCACGATGTATTCGCCAGCCCCCTGCGGTGGTGGGAGATCAATGCCGCCCTGGTCACCGGAGGCATGGTCCGCGGAATCATCGTGGGGGCCGGCTTCATGGTGATCGCCGTTCCGCTAGCCCACATCGGTGGGGTGGTCAGACCGTTCGCGTTCGGATTCGGCACACTCGGCGTGCTCGTGGTGGCGGCGCAGATCGGTGTGATCGCAGGCAGCCTTGCCAAGTCGCTGGATCAGGTGTACTCGATGGAGTCGATCATCGTGCTGCCGCTCGGCGTCCTCGGCGGCGTCTTCTATTCCGTTCAGCAACTACCGCCGCCCTGGGGCGTGGTGACTGAGTTCAACCCGGTCTTCTGGCTGGAGGTCGAGCGAATCGTCGAGGAACACCGAGACCCAGGCCGAGACGGCACTGCGTGCGACGCCGCCTGGGCCGTTTGCGCGGCCGCAGCGACGATCAACGGGTGTGCGGATTACTAGGAACCACCGACGTGCCGGGCATGTATGCCGCCGGTGACACTGCTACCCGCGAATTGATCTGTGGCGGATTCACCGGCGGCGGCAGTCACAACGCGGCGTGGGCGGCGTCCTCGGGTAGCTGGGCAGGACAGGGCGCTGCGGCGTTCGCGATCCGCCGGGGCCGACGGGCGAGTGGGCTGCGCGCTGTCGGCGAAGCCGGCATCCGCCCGACGCGCGACGTCAGTGTCGGGCACCGGGACGTGATCGCCGAGGTTCAGCGTCAGGTGTTGCCCTACGATCTGAATTATCTGAGGCACGGCGACCTGCTACGACCGGCTCTGAAGTCGTTGCACGACACGTGGTCTGAGGTCCGCGCAGGTCTCGGCGCGGACGGAGCACGGCGACATTCGGAATTGCCGTCCCGATGACTGCGGCCAAACCGATTGCGTCATAGTCCAATTGCTGTCCAAGCCACAGCTGTCGCATACCGGCATCGGCGGCGGCCCGCGCCTTGTCCAGGGCGTCGTCGACAAGGTTGGCCGCGCCGCGGTCGGGCGCAATCAGCACTCCGGTCGGCATGATCAGGCGGCCCGGTCGTGGAAGTAGTGACCTTGCTCCAGATCGTCGAGCAGCCCAGCGCGGGTCGGCCGCCAGCCCAGCAGCTCGCGGGTGAGGGTGCTCGAGGCCGGGACGTCCAGCGAGAAGAAGGCGCCGAGCCAGCCGAAGTGGTCGGCGGCCGTTTCCGGTGAGATGGCGGTCACGGGCAATCCGAGGTGGCGGCCAATCGCGCCGGCGATTTCGCGGACCGGGACGCCCCCGTCGCCGATCGCGTGCAGCCGCGCGCCCACGGGCGATGCCTCGAGTGCCAACCGAAACAGGTGAGCGGCATCGAATCTGTGCACGGCGGGCCAGCGGTTGGAGCCGTCGCCCGGGTAGGCCGAGACGCCCTTCTCGCGAGCGATGTCGATCAGACGAGGGACGAAGCCGTGATCACCTTCGCCGTGCACCGACGGCGGCAGCCGCAGAACCGCGGCGCGCACGCCGCGCGGAGTGAGCGCCAGCGCCGCCTGCTCCGAGGCACGCGGAAAGTTGGAATCGGCGGCGTCGTCCTCCGTCACGGTGCGGCCCGGGGCGAATCCGGCCAGCCCCGAGGTGACGATGAACGGCCGGTCGGAGCCGGCGAGCATCCCACCGAGCGTGTCGATGGCGCACCGGTCGGTCTCGGCGGCGCCGGTGTAGTCGGTGAAATCGTGATTGAACGCCATGTGGATCACTCCGTCGGCGGCCTCCGCGCCGGCGCGTAGGCTCTCGAGATTCTCGAGATCGCCCCGGTGGACCTGTGCTCCCGCCGCCTCAATGGCCTGGGCCGACGAATCGGAACGGGCAAGGCCGAGTACCTCGTGACCTGCGGCGATGAGCTCCGAAACAACGGCTGATCCGATGAAACCGGACGCGCCGGTGACAAACACTCGCATTGGAACCTCCCACTGATGTCAGTTGCTGTCATCACAGTAACGCCGATGACAGTCGCTGTCATCCCCTAAGATCGCGACATGAGCCGGTGGCAGCCCGATGCGCGCGGCCGCCTGGAGCAGGCGGCCCTGGAGCTCTACACCGAGCGCGGGTTCGACCAGACCACGGTTGCGGAGATCGCCGAGCGGGCGGGCCTGACGGAGAGAACGTTTTTCCGGCACTACGCCGACAAACGTGAGGTGCTGTTTTGGGGGCAGGACGCGCTCATGGAGTTGGTGACGAAGCACATTGCTGACGCTCCTGATTCCGCATCGCCGATCGAGGCGGTGGGCGGTGCGCTGCAGGCCGTCGGGGAGATGTTCGAGGGTCGTCGCGAGCACGCCAGACGCCGCCAAGCGGTTATCGCCGCAAACCCCGGCCTGCAGGAGCGCGAGCTGATCAAGCTGGCATCGCTGGCGACAGCGCTGGCAGAGGGGTTGGGCCGCCGCGGCATCCCGGAACCGGCCGCAAAACTCAGCGCCGAAACAGCGGTTGCGGTCTTCAAGGTCGCCTTCGATCGATGGGTCAGCGCCACCGGGGACACCGACCTTGCCCACGTCATCGGCGACTCGCTCAAAGAGCTCAAGGCACTGACCGCGGGTCCTTAACGGTCCGCCGTCGCTCGCATTGGGGTTTCGTTCAGTTACGCCAGGCCAGTGCAGGGGCTCGCGGGCCGCGGGGTTTGCCCGCACTCAGTGCGCAGACGGTTAGCCAATTCTGTTGTCAACCCAGGTAGTTCGCAGACTCGCTGACCTCTCGTACAGTGCCACCGCACAGTATTGTTCTCGGGGATGCAGGGACCAACGTGCTGAGACGCGCCGAGGCTGACGAGCTGGCGAGTTCGTTGGGCGGCGTCGGCCGGATCGGGCGCCTAGTCGTGCGCCGGCCGCTCGTCGTCATCGGATTGTGGCTCGCGCTGGCCGTCGCGTTGTTCCTCCTCTTCCCTCCGCTGGCCAAAATCGCGGGGGAGAAGCCCCCCGAGTTCCTGCCCTCCGACGCGCCTGTTCTGGTCGCCAACAACGCGATGATCAAGGAGTTCAACGAATCGGACTCGCAGAACAGCCTGTTGGTTGTGCTGAGCAACGACAATGGGCTGGGCCCCGCGGAGGAGGCGGTCTACCGCAAGCTCGTCGACAACCTTCGCGCCGACCACCAGTCCGTCGTCATGCTGCAGGATTTCATCAGCACCCCGGCATTGCGCGATGTCGTCACCAGCAAGGACCACAAGGCGTGGTATCTACCGGTCGGACTCGCCGGCGAGCTCGCCACCCCGGCCGCAAGTGAGTCCTATAAGAAGGCCGTCGAGATCGTCAAGACGTCGACGACAGGCACATCGCTGACCGCGCACCTCGCCGGCCCGGCCGCCACGGTCGGCGACATGACGGCTGTCGGTGAGCGCGACGTGCACGTGATCGAAATCGCAACCGCGCTCATGGTTTTGACGATTCTGCTTATCGTCTATCGAAATCCGCTGACCATGGCGTTGCCATTGGTGACCATCGGAATTTCGCTTGTCGTCGCCCAACAGATCATCGCCTGGCTTGCACAGGTGGGCCTGAGCATCTCGCCGCAGGCCATCGTGCTGGTGAGCGGGATGATGCTGGGGGCGGGAACGGATTACGCGGTCTTCCTCATCTCGCGATACCACGAATACCTCCGGATGGGCGAGGAATCGGACGCCGCTCTGGTGTCGGCGTTGGGGTCGATCGGCAAGGTGATCGCTGCGTCAGCAGGCACCGTTGCGATCACCTTCTCGGGCATGACCTTCGCGAAGCTGGGAGTGTTCTCGACCATTGGGCCAGCGCTCGCCATCACGATCATCGTCGGGTTTGTCGCGTCCATCACGTTGCTGCCGGCGATGATCGCACTCGCAGGGCGACGGGGTCTGGTCAAGCCCAGACGCGAACTCACCAGCCGCTTCTGGCGCCGATCTGGCATCCGCATCGTGTCGCATCCCGTCCGGCATCTGGTGGCCAGCCTCATCGTGTTAGCGATCCTGGCCGGCTGCGTCGGCGTGATCAAGTTCAACTACGACGACCGCAAGACCCTGCCGCCTGACGTTGACAGCAACGTCGGATATGCGGTGATGGCACAGCATTTCCCGGTCAACTCGAGCATTCAGCAGTTCGTACTGGTGCAATCGCCGCGCGACCTGCGAAGTCCAAAGGCCCTCGCCGACCTCGAACAGATGGCCGGCCGCGTCAGCCAGGTACCTGGCATCGCCGCCGTGCGGGGTGTCACCCGGCCCACCGGTGCGACCCTCGAACAGGCCAAGGCCACCTACCAGGCGGGCCAAGTCGGCGACAAGCTCTCCGATGCGTCGACCGAGATCTCCAGCCGCAACGCCGATCTCGATCGGCTCACGGGCGGTGCGCACCAGCTCGCCGACACCCTCGGCGATGTCCGCAACGGCGTACTGGAAGCGATGACTTCCGTCAGCGGACTGACGAACGCCCTAGCCGATATGCAGAGTCGGTACGGCGCCAACACGACACTCGCCGACATGGACCGGTCGGCGCAACTCGTGACAAATATGCGTGCGCTCGGTGACGCGTTGGGAGTGAACCTCACCCAGGTCGACGACGTATACAGGTGGGCGGTCCCGATGATGACCGCGCTTGAACTTCAGCCCGGTGTGCGCAATGGACCCGGCGTGCCAGGACTCTCGGGCGGTTCTGCAGCGCCTTGTCGCCGCGCACGACGACGGGACGCTCCGATCGCTTTCCGATCTGGCACAGCAGCTGCAGTCCACCCAGGGCACCCAGTCGGTAGACAGCACTGCCACCGGGCTTCGTGAGAAGCTCGAGAATGCCACCGAAGCGGCACGACAACTTGGGCTCGATAAGCCGGACGGCATTCAGCGCAAGCTCACCGAACTGCAGAACGGCGCCAACACGCTGGCCGACGCGAGCCGGCAGCTCGCCGACGGTGTACAGCTGCTGGTGGACCAGGTCCGCCAGATGGGTCCGGGACTTGGGGACGCCTCGGCGTTTCTGATGGCCATGCGCAACAACGCCCGCGAGCCATCGATGGCCGGCTTCTACATTCCGCCCGCGATCCTGTCTCAGAGTGAGTTCAAAACGGCCGCAACCATGTTCGTCTCGCAGGACGGCCACGCGGTGCGTTACCTCGTCCAAACCGACCTCGATCCGTTCGGCACCCAGGCGATGGATCAGGTTTCACAGATCATGGACGCGGCGCGAAGCGCGCAGCCCAACACCGAACTGGCCGACGCAACGATTTCGATCGCCGGGTTGCCGGCCGTGAACGCGAACGTGCGTGGCTACTACAACCAGGACATGAGGTTCATCATCACCATGACGATCCTGATTGTGCTGTTGATCCTCATTGTGCTGCTCCGGGCAATCGTTGCGCCACTCTATCTCATTGCATCAGTGGCGATTTCCTACCTGTCAGCGCTCGGGATCGGCGTCGTCGTATTCCAATTCATCCTCGGCCAACACATTGCGTGGAACGTGCCGGGAACTGCGTTCATCGTGCTTGTCGCGGTGGGGGCGGACTACAACCTGCTGTTGATTTCACGCATCCGCGACGAGGCATCCCGCGGGATGCGCTCGGCGGTGATCCGGACTGTGGGCGCCACGGGCGGTGTGATCACCTCGGCCGGAATCATCTTCGCGGCGTCCATGTTCGGCCTGACGTTCGGCAGCATCGCGGGGATGGTGCAGGTGGGGTTCATCATCGGCGTCGGGTTGTTGCTGGACACCTTCCTGGTGCGTACGGTGACCGTGCCGGCGCTGGCGGTCCTGGTGGGACGGGCGAACTGGTGGCCGTCAAAGAACCTGAAACCCATCCATGGGTGAACCACCGGTGCACAGCGTTTAGATCATCTGTGGTCCGCCGAAGCCCGGAACTATGCCGATCGGGATCAGCGCGAGCGCAACGACAAGAACGATGAACAACCGAAAGGCTTTTGGTGTCGCCTCCTGCTCGATATCCGTTCTGCGCGCGGCGAAAACGATGAACACCACCGCCACATCGAATGACACAATGGTCAGCCACCGTGTCCAATCAAAGCCGGTCAGGAAGACCGGAACGATCAACAGTAGCCCGGCGGCCACCCACGCAAAGCTGCCCCGCAGTTCGTCGACGAACGCACGCAGCGGAACACCCGACACTCCGCTGATTTCCATACATCGTCAGAGCGAAGGCTACGGCACCGAACACCAACGAAGCGGCGAGACCGATCACCCCGATGTGGGCGACAATGCGGATGGCATCTACGACTCCGTAGTCCTTGATCGGCGTGACGTTGCGGCACACCCAGTCGTGATAGTCGGTTTGACTCGGTTGTCCCCCAAACACATACTGCGCGAGCGTCGGCAACGACGTGACCGTCGCCAACGGGTTTGGGCACCGTGTGATGCGGTACCACCGAACATAGTTGAGAGGCGATGTCGTGACGGCCGAACGCCGCCACCACAACCGCGGTGAGGACGCCGGGCATGACAGCCAGCAGCACGCCACGGCGCCGGGCCGTTCCCAGCGCGCCGCCAAGGACGACGATCGCCAGCACGGCTCCCAGGGCGAACTGCAGCCCGATCGCCTCATGCACCAACGTCAAAGCCGCGACGACGACGCTGTACGCCGTGCACCACGCCAACGCGACCGCCCGGGAGCGCGCGAACGCCAACGCTACGGTGAACACCGCCAGCGCGGCCGCGCCGAACAGGTCCGGGCGGGCCGAGTATGCCGCGAACGTGATTCCGAACGGCAGCAACGGAATCAGCATCGCGACCATCAGCCTGCGCTCGGACCGGCGCCGACCGAACAACACCACAGCCGTGACCAAGCCAGGCCGCACAGATAGATCGCCGTCGACAGCCAGCGCAGTCCGAGCGTGAGCCGCGAAGTAATGTCCCGGGCACGAGCCCGACCAATTCGCCGGCGAGCCCCCGACGGACGAAGCCGAAGGTGTAGTCGACGGCGTAGTACGACATCCAGTACACGTCGAGCGGAACGATATTGACCGCGAAGCACAGCACGACCGTCGACCAGATTGCGATCGCGACGGCGATGCCGACGTACAGCAGCGGACGCGCGCGCTGACTCGTTGTGATACTCAGGTTCACCATCAGACTCGCCCTAATGGATAGTGGTAGCGGACAGACTCAGGTCGGCCAGTGCGCCACGCGCGAGCTCGCGCGTCGATGCTGCGGTGTTCTCGGTCCCGTTTTGGTACGCGACGACAGAGATGAAACGACTGCCGTTGACCGTTCCGGTGCCGCAGAACAACTGGCCGTGGGTGCGCTCGATGCGGCGCCGGCTGATGCCCTGCTCGGTCAACCGCATCGACACCTCGGTAGCATCCGCGCCGTCGACGCGGCCGACGACTGCGTCGAGGCTTCCGAGGTTGGAACATCCCACCGGCTGTTGGCCGGTCGCCATGGCGATGCCTTCGGTGTGCCGGACCAACCACCGTGGCGTGAATGGGATCAGCGGGAGTCCGGCCAGCATTTCATTGGGCTGTTGCGCCAGCGATGTCAGCCGGCTCTTGAGGTCCGCGCGCACGCCGCTCATATCGCCTGTCACTGTTCGGCTGTCGACGGCGAGCGTGATCGAGGTCAGCGCGTTGGCGCGGTCGTCGTCGGCGCCGCGCTCGCTGACCGGGAGCACGACCGTCACAGTCTTGCCGTCACGGTGCACCCTGCCTATCCGGTGGGCCAGGCGGACCGCGAGTGCGATGAAAAGTGTGTTGCTGCTACCGCTCAACTCGCGCGCCCGGGCGTCCCACGCCGCGACATCGGTCTGCATCGTCATCGAAGGGAGTTCGGCCTCGTCGTCGTCTCCGTGGGCGACCTCCGGTGGCCACGGCGCCGCAGCCGCAGCCTCGGCATCCGGCGAGAGCCGTAGCAAGATCACCAGAGTCGCGATCAGCGCACGGATCACAGCGGGCAATGCCCGCACGGCATCGGCCAGGTCTTCGGACATGGCACGGCACCAGCCGCGTGAATTTGCCTGCGAGTAACCGAAATCGCGGCTTTCACCTTTGACCGCTTCCGCTATCGCCGTTGCCAGCCCGAGTCCATCTGCGACGCAGTGCGACGCCACCAAGGTGACCGCCGCGCCGCCGTCGTCCAACGGCAGCACGCCAAGGTGGTGCGTCGGGCCCCACTCAGGGTCGACCCGCACACGCGCGCGTTGCTCGATCCAGGCGCCGATCTCCGTGCGCGGTCGCCGCGCCGTGAAGACGATGTCGGGTGAGCTGCCGTCGACTACCCAGCGATGACGCCCGAACGGCAGCGGCGAGCGCTCTATCCGGCGTCCGAGAAGTCCGGTACCGAGGTTGCCATTGAAGATCCGCAATTCGTCGATGTCCACGTCGCGGTCGTACACCCACGTGCACTGACACACGCTGCCCTGACCGGTGGCCCGCAACCGCAGAAACGCGGCCTGGTCGAGCAGCGCCAGCCTCGTCACTGGCACCCCGCTTCGGCGGCGGCGCGATACCCGCGCACCGCAGTCGGCGCGAACACCGCGACAAGTCCGAGAGCCCACACGCTCGCCTGCAACAGCGGCCACAGCACTGGCCCGCCCTCCGCGAGGCCGCGCATCGCCTCGATCGTCGGCGACATCGGCTGAAGCCGCACCGCCGGCTGCAGCCAGGACGGAAACACCTCGGCGGGGGCGACGCCGGTGTTGAAGAACAGCAGCACCACGCATCCCGCGCCAAGCCACGTCACCATAGCCCGCCCGTCCGCGCGGACGGCGATAGCGATGACCGCCGTCGCAACCCCCACCGAGATCATCACCGGCACAAGAACAAATGGCGCTGCCGCGGCCCAGCCATCGGCGAATCTCAGGCCCAACTCGACACCGAACGCGGTGAGTACCACCGCGGAGGCTGTTGTGCGGACGGCCTCGGCGAGCAGTCGACCGGTCAGCGCACTGGCCCGATGGATCGGCAGCACCCACAACCTCGTCAGCAGGCCGGACTCCCGTTCCGCAGGCAGGGCCAGGCCCGCGCCAAGAGTGCCGAAGATCGCGCCGACGACCGCGCACATCGGGACCAGTCCGTAGAGGCTGTCGCTTCCGGTGACGGCCAGCACGGCCTTGCCGATCAGCAACTTGTAGATCACGAGGAGAAAGGTCGGGAACAACAACGCCTGCACGGCGACGATCGGGTCGCGGCGCCAGCGGCGCAGCAGCCGTCCCGCCTCCAACGCACTCTGCCGGGCGAACGCCGTCAACGACGCATCGTTCGGAATCCCTTCTGTTGCCCCAGTATTCACGGTCACCGTGTGCGCCTTTGCATACCCAACGCAAGGCCGCCGAACAGCGCCAGCAACGCGAGGCACCAAGCCACCGTGACGGCCAGACCCGCGCCTGTGATGTGGCCGCCGGCGAGCCCACGCAAGGTCTCGGTGACCTGTGACACCGGCTGGTAGCGGACAAAGGGGCCGAGCCACGCCGGAAACGATTCGGCCGGCGCGATGCCGGTGGAGAGCAGAACCAGCACCAGCTGGGGGAGAAGCAGCAGTTGGCTGGACGACTCGACGGAGCCGATCCGGGAACCGAGCGCATCCGCACCGAGGCAAACCGCCATCGCGAACGCCAACACAATGACCACAAACAGGAAGGCGTACCCGAGGCCCCCGGCCATCCGGAAGCCGAACACCGACGCGACAGCGGTACCCGCGACTAGCGCAACCACCGCGCGGATCAAGCAGTAGAGCATCCGCGCCGCCAGCGGCACCACCGCCGGAATCGGAAGGGTGCGAAGCCGAACTCCGAATCCGGACAGCCGATCCCGCGCAGCGCGGTCAGCGGTGGTCATCGCGCCGAACAACATGGCCTGCACGACGACGACCGGCAGGACGTACTGCGGATAGGTCATGCGCCCGGTGTCGATGAGGTTGCCCAACGCCAATGTGAACCCTAGGAAGCAGCCCACCGGTGCCAGCACCGCGAAGAGCAGGTCGGCGTCACGCAGGGTGCCCGCCATGGTGCGCAGGGTGAGTGCCACCAGGGCGCTCATACGGGGACCGCCCGTGAAGTCAAGCTCAGGAACGCCTCGTCCAGCGACGGCTTGCGCAACGAGATGTCGGCGAGCTCGATGCCGAGTCCGTCGAGCCGGCGGAAGACCTCGCCGAAGGTCACGACGCCGTCGGGTGCAGGTACCGACACGGCGGCGGCTTGGTGATCGATCAGCGCGTCGCAATCGGAACCGAATCCTGCGAAATCGGCCAATGCAGTTGCGATTACGGACAAGTGGACCGGGTCAGCGGGCGTGACCTGGCAGTAGCTGACCCCGACGCGGCATTTCAGGTCGTCGGCGGTTCCGCTGGCCACTATCCGGCCGGAGTCCAGCACGATGATCGAATCGCTCAAGACGTCGGCCTCTTCGAGGTACTGCGTGGTCAAGAGCACGGTCACGTCCTGATGGCGCAGCTCAGACACCAGATCCCAGACGTCGCGGCGGCTGCGCGGATCCAGGCCGGTCGTGGGTTCGTCGAGGAAGAGCACCCGTGGAGGGACGACCAGCGCGACTGCAATGTCGATACGCCTGCGCATTCCACCGGAATAGGTGGACACCCGTCGATCAGCGGCATGACCCATGTCGAACCGCTCGATCAGTTCATCGGCCCGCAGTCGCGCATGCCGGTGCCGCAGTCCGCGCAGCCGACCGAAGAGTGTCAGATTCTCACGGCCGGTGAGCAATTCGTCGAGCGCCGCGTACTGCCCCGTCACACCGATACTCGCGCGGACCTGCGCCGACTGACGCACGACATCGAACCCCGCGACCGTTGCCGACCCGGCGGTGGGCCGTAACAGAGTGGACAGGATGTTGATCGTTGTGGTCTTCCCGGCGCCGTTGTGTCCGAGGAGCGCACACACCGAAGCCCGTGCAACGGAGAAGCTCGCGCCCTGCAACGCGGACGAAGTCCTACCGAACGACTTTGCGAGGTCGCGGCATTCGATCGCAGCGTCAGGCATGGGTGTACTGCTCGACGCCATCGGCGACCCGGGTGAACTCGGTTCGCATGGCCTCGACGTAGCGCCGGACTGACTCACGGGCGACGTCGGTGCCGGGGTAGGCGACGACCAACTGCGTTCTGTATCGCATGCGGTTGACCCATATGCACACCGCCTCAGATAGTCGGTTGTCACCCCAGATACCGATCCGCAGATCGTCCCAGTAGTCACCGAACGGCAGCTTGCGGACGTCAATGTAGGACAGCATCGGAACCGGCCGGTCCGGAACCGTGAGGGGCCCTGACGAGGGATCCGGCATCTCGAGCAGGTGATAGAAGGGGACCGCGCCGAGCGTGGTGTTCACGTCGAGCGATGTCTGCGCGGAGTTCACCACCTCATCGAATGACGCACCGGCAGTCGGAATTACCAACGGCACGAAGCTCGCCAACCATCCGACGGCCGTCGCATACGCGGGGTCTCGCCGGTTGTCGAACGGCGTGAGGCCGAAGTATCGTGGTGGCGCCGGTCAGCCGGTGTTCGGCCAGAGCGGCGCACGCGAACACCCCACCGCTGAAGCGTGCTCCGGCCGCGCGGCAGGCCACTTCGAAGCGCCGCCCCTGTTCCTCGTCGATCAGGTCGAATACGTCGATGGCTCCCGGCGTATCTGCGGTCGCCTCGCCCAATTCCAGCGGAAACTCAGGCAGGGCACCTCCGTTCGCAGCGAGAAAGGCCCGCCACGACTGGATCTGGGGTGACTCTTCGTTCAGAGTCGCGGTGTGCGCGCGCTGGTTGATGCAGTATTCCCGATGGCTCGCCGCAGGCGTCAGCGCGGCCGGGGCGCTCTGCAGGGTGGTGAAGTACGTGGTCTGGATGTCGAGGAAGATCACACCCGCCGACATACCGTCGGCTCGCAAATGGTCGATCGCGATGTAGACGGTGAACCGGTCCTCACCCTGGATGACCCCGAAGGTGAAGCAGTCCCACTGCAGCGGATCCGGGGTATCGAGAAGCAGCTTGCGGATCTGCGGCGGGGTCATCATGCCGTGGTCCGTCGGTGCCAGCGTGATGGTCTCCGGGTCGTCGATGACATAACGGTGGATCTCGTCGTTGTCGCCGAAGCCGAACCGGTCATGGTACGTATCGTGGCGGCGCACATGGGCGTTGATGGCTTGCGTCATCGCGTCGATATCGCAGACGCCCATGATCTCCCAGACGCCGATGCACAACCGCGGGATATCGCGGCCGAGGCTGGTCTGCCGGCGGTAGTACCGGAGGTGCTGTGACTGCTGGTAGCTCACGGGAGCCGGGTGACGCGCCGCCTGGGCGGCGCTCGCATGGCTGGCTTTAGTGGGATACCAGGACACGACAGTGCCCTCGGCGGTCCAGTCGTCAACCGTGCCTAAGAACATGCGCTTTCCTTTCGTGTTCGTCAGCTCGTGACGACACTCGCGATGACGTCAACGTCACCGCAGAGGATCTGCGGAATATCGTCGAGCGCCAGGGACAGTCGTGGTCCGAAGGCTTGGGAGGGCCTCGCCGCTCGATGTGTCGACGAATGCGAGCGGAACCGACCGGTGATGGTGCCTGTCGATCCGCGCGAGAGGTGCGGCACGGCCGCCCCGCTCGCCGATGGCACGCGGTGACCGCCGGCCAGAGGTGGTCCCGCATTGGCATGCGCGAGAAAATAGCAGGAATCAATCGCATTTGTGCAACTACAGATTGCCGGTTGAGTTATCAAAGATGACGAGCTAATACGGTGCCGTTGCTGCATTTGCGCCATTGACGAATGGCCGCTTTCGGACCAAAAATCGCAGGATCGGGACCAATAACACGTGGCCGTCGCTTCTGCAACAGCTACGCCGCAGCTGTCTCGTACACCGTCAAAACCTTGCTGTAGAAGTGAATTTCAGCACTTCAGCCTAGCTAGTGACACTAAGTCGGTACTAGGCGATATTGCCAAGACACGCGCTCGATATATGCAAAGATCTGACAGCCTGGGTTGTCAAATTGATTGGTGCTTGAAACTGCCCCTAATTGACAGTAACGATAATTAATGGCAGCCGACCAATAGACGTCTAATTCCGGCTCCTCGGCGCGCACTGCACAGCGTTCAAAAGCTGCCAGTTAGGTACCTCAGCAAAACATTGGGAGATTCATCGCGGCGCGAGCGAATCCGGCGCTTCGCACGCCCCTAACCCACCGGGCGGCACCTCGGATCGCGGTCGAACTGTCGATGTCCTCGCGTATCCGAATCGGCGCCGCGCTTCCTGTCCGGGTCGATCCGCAGGATCGTTCGAAGGTCCTAGTGGTCGCGAGGCCCACAGCTGCACGGGTCGTCACGCCGGTCGGGCGTAGCGCTCGGTGAACCTCCGCAGGATCGTCGGGGGATGGTCGATGCTCCGTTGTAGTGCAGCAGCTTTCAGCGACTCCGCGGTCTCGGGTTCGAAGTAGCCATAGTCCTTGTATACGTCGATTCGCGTGGAGATCCCATCAGCGTCGAGTTCGGGGTGGAACTGCGTCGCATAGACGTTGTCGCCCACGCGGAATGCCTGGATGGGGCAGTCGGCCGAGTAAGCGAGGCAGGCCAGATCGTCGGGCAGCGCACTGGCTCCTTCCTTGTGACCGCCGTACGCATCGAAGACGTCGGGCAGTTCGGCGAACAGCGGATCACGGCGCCCTTGTTCTGTGAGGGTGATGGTCAGGGCACCGACGGGCTCGGTGTAGGTGCGGTCGACGGTGGCACCGACAACAGACCCGAGCGTGCCGACGCCGTAACAGCATCCGAGAAACGGAAAGTCGTCATCGACGATCCGACCGATCAGCGGCAACAGTTCGGATTCGACGCGTCGCTGTGTCTGCGATTTCGAGTCCGCAGCATCGCTGACGTTGTAAGGTCCGCCGCCCAAGATGATGCCGGACCAGTCAGCGAGGTCGATCTCTCCCAATGACCGGTGTGTCAGCCGGATACTGTGCAGCCCGTTCGTGTCCAGCCCGGCAAAGCGCATCATCGCGGCATACTCGTCGTCAGCCGCCGCGTCCTCGGCGCGGATCGACAGCAGCAGGAACGGGGCGTGCCCGACGTCTGTTGACATGGTCCGATAAATCTAGCGGCTGAGCGAAGGGCCTGATGAGGGTGTCGGTCAACGGACTCGGCGGGCGCGGCAGGCGGCGAGTGCAAACTCCGTACCAAATGGCGCAAGACGCAGTCGTGCGGTGAGCGTCGAACTAAAATTGTCGCTCGTGACAAGCCCGTCACGTCGCATCCTGATACAAGATCGGGCGCTGACCCGCGGACAGGCGCGACGATTGAGTCGGCGCTTCGGTGCCGTTGGTGTCGCCATCCCCGCGACACGCCTTCGGCAGATAGCGGCTGGGGCGAGCGCGGGCGATGCCGAACTGACGGATGTCAGTTTCGCGCTCGCCGCGACCGAGATACAGCGCGAGCAGCGCATCGCGAAGCTGAGGCGCAATCAGCGTCGGGCCGTGCGGTGGCTGATCGTCGCGGGCCTGGTTCTGCTCCTACTGAACTCGCTGTTGTGCATGGCCTACCTCTTCTTCAGCGTCGCCCTGCACGCATATCCCTACTGATGAGCTCGGTCGGGCCTTCTCGAGTCCGGCGACCGAAAGGCTTTGTCAGACGGCTGATCTCCATGACGTCGGTCCGTCGAACGATGCTATCGAACGCGCCAGCGCCCGAACTCGGTGACGTTCTTCGGGCGGCGCGCGACCACAAACTGGGAGATCCCGCGCAGCTGCTGCTCGATTTCGACCAGGCCGGCGGCCGCGAAGAAAGTTGGGACGGTGGTGCGGTC
This sequence comes from uncultured Actinomycetota bacterium, assembly GCA_963770125.1. Lineage (GTDB taxonomy): Bacteria > Actinomycetota > Actinomycetes > Mycobacteriales > Mycobacteriaceae > Mycobacterium. The sequence goes on from CAVYPI010000050.1 coordinate 58,047, forward strand.
GAAGACCCGCACCCCGCAGATCGTTGCGCCGAGTTCGAGTCCCTTCCGCACCAGGAAGGACTCGCGTCCGTAGGTTGTCATCACCGCGATCCGTCCACCGGGCGAGAGCACGCGGACCATCTCGTGGAGCACGCCGAGCGGCTCCGGAACGAGATGCAGCGCGGCAAAGCAGCTCACCACGTTGAAGGCGCGGTTGTTGAAGGGGAGGTCAAGCGCGTCGCCGCGCATGTAGACCGCACGGTCGCAGCTGTTGTCGCGGACGGCGCGCTCCATCATCGGCACCGAGTTGTCCAACCCGATGACGAACCCGTCCCCGGCAAGCTGGCCCGCGAAGAAGCTGGTGAAATTGCCCGGCCCGCACGCGACATCGAGCACCCGCTGCCGGCCGCCGAGATGCAGTGCCGCGGCCACCCTTTCACGCTCGGCCGAGATGGACATCCCGTGCAGACTCATCGCCGCGGGCATGATCGGCCGCCCGATGTGCTGGTAGATCGCGGCCACCGTCGGACTGTTCACCGCGCGTTCCGCGAGGCTGCGCCGGCCCGGGGCACTGGGCTCGAGCAGGTCGGTGTAGCCGTCGCAATATCGCATCGACCGCAGCACATCCTCGCGGATCAGCCCGCGCGCGAGCGCCGGCACCCACATCACATCTGATTCGGTCTCCACCCCCGACCGTCGAGCGGTCATACCCGGTGTCACGCACCCGGGTGGTGAATGGTTCACCGGAATTTGCCCAGATTACGAGAATGCGTTGAGTCACGCGAGCGTTAATTTCCAGCAACTGTGCCGTCGACTTTGGGGGGCCACCTTCGCGGTCCGATCACCGTGAACAGCGCCTAACCGCATCGGTGAACCGGCCGCCGCTGCGGGCCGTGGTAAAGGTATGGACGCTTCCGAGGCGACCCGCAATGAGCAGCGCGCCAGCGTGACCGTCGATCGCAAGGGCATCATCCATCAATGGGGTGATGCAGTCACCGACGTCGTGGGCTATTCAGCGGATGATGCACTCGGACGAAGTCTCAATGTCGTGATTCCGCCCGCTCTTCGGCCCGTGCACTGGTGGGGCTTTGATCAGGCGATGAAGACCGGTCGATTGAACAAGGAACTGTTCAAGGTGCCAGCCCTGTGCAAAGACGGGCGGATCATCGTTGCGCACGCAACCATCGATTTGATTGCAGGCAAGAGCGGAGATACCGACGGTGCCGTCGTCACCTTCGTCGGCGTCGGGTCTCCGTGGCAGGGGAAGGCGTGGCAAGCCGCGCTGGCACCGGTTGATGCCGCACGCCGTCTCTGGCATCGAGTCCGACCCAGCCGCTAGTTCGCGCTCCGTATGGAGATGAACCGCCGCTAATCCTCCTTGCGGATCAACCGACCGAGCGCCGCACGATCGGGCGCGAGCAGCTCTTCGATGCGCGGCTGGTTCACCTCCGCCACGATGATCTCGCCGACATCCTGACGCACGCCGCTGAAGATGCCGTGAGACTTCATCTTCTCCGTCTGATAGATGTTGTCCTCGGTCGGCGTGACGTAATACACCGCCTCGGCCTTGAACCGGTGCACCAACCAGAGGTGGACCAAGGTCATCAGGCGCTTCTGGCGCAGCTTCGCGGCGAAGGTGTTCTGGTCGCGCACCGTCAGGATGCTGCGGCCGTACCGGTCCTTGATGGGATCGACGATCACGTTGGCCAGCTTCTCCTGCTCGCCGTCGCCGCGTTCGCCATAGATGCCGAGCTCCAGCAGCTCGCCGCCTGCGCGCAACGGCCGCAGCTGTACGCGGAGCTTCTCGCCCAGTTGGTAGTACTCGCCCCAAATCGCCAGCCATTCCTCCAGCAGCTTCTTCGGCACCTCGGTCTGCACGAGATGCTGGTGCTGGGTGGAGCCTTTGCCCATCGCCTTGGTGGTGGCCGTGCGGCCCGATGAGGCCGCCAGTGCGGCGTCGCTACGCGGCCCACCGACCAGGGTTTGCGGCGTCCGATAAGGCGACTCGACCAAGCGCATCTTGCGCTGCAGGCGAGCCAGCGCGAGCATGCCGTCCTGTTTGAGCGCGGTGGCGAACTCCTCGGAGGCAACACCGTCGACCTGATGTCCGCCGTAGGTGATGAAGTTGAAGACGAACCCCATTTTGCCGAGCTCTTCTGGGAAGGCCCGCATCTCGTCGTCGGTCATGCCGGTGGTGTCCCAGTTGAACGACGGCGAGAGGTTGTAAGCCAGCATCTGGTCGGGGAATTCGGCATGGATCGCCTCGGCGAATTCCCGTGCGTCCGCGAGATCGGCGGTCTTCGTCTCCATCCAGAGGATGTCGGCGAACGGCGCGGCGGCCAGCGATTTGGCGATCGCGTAGGGGATGCCGCCGCGCACCTGGTAATAGCCCTCGGGTGTCTTCGCCCGCTCGCAGTCCCATGCGACGTCGGCGCCCAACTCCTTCGCCTTCTCGCGGGCGGAGTATAGCGACGCACGCTCGACGAACCGCCGCCACTCCGCAGCGGTCATGTCATGCGGTTCGCCTTCGCGCTCGCGGAATTCGAGCAGTTCGGCCACGGCTTCGCCGTAGGTCTCCAGCCCGGCGTCGTCTTGCCACGCGTCGACGAACCTCGACTCGACCTTGTCGAAGAGACCGTCGACCGACTGCTCGGCGCCGTCCTTCCATGCCGCGGCCGCCTCGACGACCAGGCCCGCAATGCCCTGGCGTTCCAGCCAGGCATCGGCGGCGGCGTATTCGCCGTCGGGGAGCGCGTAAAGGAGATGACCGTTCAACTCCGTCACTCCCTGGTCGTAGAAGCGACGCATCAGTGCCACGAAGCAGGCCTTGTAGGAGGGAATCTTCAGATTCGTTGCGCCGAGGAGGAAGGGCTGGTCGCGCTCGTCGGCGCGGCTCTCGACCAAGTTCGCCGCCTCGGCGTCGGTGCGCGCGACGATGATGCCAGGCACACGCATCACGTCGAGCTGGAAGCGGGCGGTGTTGAGTCGCTTGATCTGTTCGTCCGACGGCACCAGAACCTTGCCGCCCTGATGGCCGCACTTCTTCGTGCCGGGCCGTTGGTCCTCGATGTGGTATCCCGGCACGCCGGCCTCCACAAAGCGGCGGATCAGGTTCCGTACGTGCGGATCGCCGCCATGACCGGTGTCGGCGTCGGCGATGATGAACGGCCGGAAGTCGGTAGCCGGGGTCGCCTCGCGCTGCGCATCTGTCATGCGCAGGCGCAGGTACTGCTGGTTGCGGTCCGCGGTGAGTAGGGCGCGCACCAGCCCCGCGGCTTCGTCCGGCACCTGGCTCAGGGGATAGCTCGCCAGATCGGGCCCCGGATCCTCGCTGGTGGAGCCCTTAGCGGACGTGGCCCAACCGCCGAGGTAGATGCCCTCGATACCCATCCGCTTCATGGCCACTGCCTGGCCCGGCGAGTAGGGACCGAATGTCGTGATGCTCTTGCGCTGGGCGAACAGCTCGCGCAAGCGCGGGTAGAAAGCCTCCGCCGCCTGCCGCGCCACGATGTAGTCGGAAGGGATCGTGCCGCGCTGCTCTACGACTTGGCGGGCCGAATAGAGGCGAGTGATCCCGTCGAACCGCGGACTGTCAAAGTATCGCTGGGTGGCGGCGACTTCGCGCTCGAACGGTGTCTGCGGCTGGGCATCCGCTTCGATGATGGCCATGGGTGATGCTCCTCTTCGAGCCAGGTTCCCGACGACGGCCCACCCGTGGGCCGCTACACCACCGACGATACGGCGCGATTTTCGACGGTGATGGCGTAATCATCAAGCGCCTCTCGTTCAGTAGCTGCGCGCGCCATCGTCCGGTGTCGGGCAAGATGACAGGCATGTACGGTCCCGCGCTGCGAGCGTCCTAGTGCATCGCGGCCAACGACTAAACCTGCTGCTGACGCGCGTGCTCTCCCTGCGCATCATCGTCATCGTCGCGGCGCTTTCCGTGGTTGCTGTGGTCATCGCTCTCGGCGCGTGGGTGTGGATCGGGGTGACCAACGACCAGTACAGCCAGCTGGACCGGCGGCTTGACTCGGTGAGCAGTTTGGGTGATATCAGCACCCTGTTGCGCACCGCCGAGAACGACACCGCCGACCAGCCCGCCCCGAAAGAAGGCCTGGTACGCACCGCCCGCGTCGGGCGTGCCACCGTCTCCGTTCCCAGCGAAATCGTTTTGCCGCAGTTCGACAATGGCTACGCCAACACAACCATCAACGGCGTCGAGTACCGCGTCCGAACCTTCTCCGCGGGTGTGGCCTCGATCGCCGTCGGAGCGCCGCTGGCCGAAACCCAGCACCGCATCGATGAACTTCACCGGCGGGTCTTGTTGATCTGCGGCGGCGTGATCGTGGGCACCGTCCTGGTGGGCTGGGTGATGTGGCTGATCATGATCAACCCGTTCCGTCTGCTGGCCCAGCGGGCGCGCGCCATCAACGCGCAGTCCAAACCCGACGAAGTACAAGTGCGGGGCGTGCAGGAGGCCGTCGAGATCGCCGAAGCCGTCGAGGGAATGCTCGCCCGCATCGGCGACGAACAACGGCGCACCAGGGCCGCACTCGAATCGGCCCGCGACTTCGCCGCGGTCGCCTCTCATGAACTGCGCACGCCCTTGACGGCGATGCGAACCAACCTCGAGGTGCTGTCCACTCTTGACCTACGCGACGAGCAACGAAAAGAATTGGTCGGCGACATCATTCGGACCCAGAGCCGTATCGAAGGGACGCTCACCGCGCTCGAACGCCTGGCCCAGGGCGAATTGACCACTGTTGACGACTTCGTTCCGGTCGACATCACCGAGTTGCTCGATCGCGCCGCGCACGACGCGATCCGGAACTACCCTAATCTGCATGTGTCGCTGGCCTCTTCGACCACGGTGCTCATGGTGGGACTGCCCGCGGGCCTGCGGCTGGTGATCGACAACGCGATCACAAACGCGGTCAAACACGGCGGCGCCACCGAAATCAGACTCAGCGCAACGAGTTCCAGCGATGGCGTCGAGATCGCCGTTGACGACAACGGCGACGGTGTACCCGAAGACGAACGAGCCGCCGTGTTCGAGCGATTCTCGCGCGGCTCAACGGCGGCGCGGTCGGGTTCCGGCCTCGGGCTGGCGCTGGTAGCCCAGCAAGCCGAGCTTCACGGAGGTACCGCCGCCCTGGAGGCCAGTCCGTTGGGTGGGGCGCGGCTGCTCCTGCGGCTGCCGGGACCGCGATAGGTCAGCTAAGCGTCTCCAGTGTGTCCAGATCACATTCGGCATAGAGACGGTGCTGCCATTCCTCGTTGAGCACGATACGGAGACATTTCGTGACCGGGAAGTCCTCCACGCGCGGCCAGCCCGGCTCGGTGCAGGTGACTTCGCCCGCGAGCTGCTCATCGGTCAACGATTCCAGGAGATGGCGGACCATCGCGTGGCGTTCGCGTCGGACGGTCAGCACCTCTTCGAGTGATGGCCGCGCCTCGCGGTCCCATGGGATGCCGTCCCACCCGGGTGCCTCGTCCCACGGCAGATCCAACGGGTGCCACGGCGAGACGTTGCCGAGCACCATCCGGCCCACCCAGGCAGCGCTGGCAAAGTTGAGGTGACGCAGGGTCTGGATAAAGGACCACTCGCCGTCGACACTGTCGTGAAGCGCTGCCGCAGGAAACGTCGCCGCGCGCTCCACGGTGCCCTTCCACAGTCGCTCGAGGATTGCCCACGCCTCACGGAAACCGTCGCTGTCGTCGGGGCGCATCTTCGCCCGCTCCGGCATGCGGCGGTTCAGTTCGGCGTCGATGAGCGGCGCGATGTCGACACCATTCACGATGACGTTTTGCAGTTCGCCGCTGATCTCGACATCGACGAGCTCGACGCCGCGCATGCGGCTGCCGTTGAATAGTGCGCCGCGAATCTGCGTCCCGCTGAAGTCGACTCCGTTCATCTGGGCGTCCCGAAGACTCACGCGCTCGAAACGGGCCCCGGTGAGGTCCTGCTCATAGAACCGGGTCATGGGCACCACGCTAGTGCGCGAAACCACAACTAGCCGTAGGAAATTGACGCTCGATTACGAATCGTCAGCGTCGCGGTCACGGTACGGCAAACAATCCTTCGCGGACCAGGGGAGAGTTGGGCAACGGCCGCCTCATGTTGTAGAAGTGATTATAGTGACTGTTGTGAATTGAATAGACCGTGCGGTCAAGTGTGCGCGGAACCCGCACATCAAGTAGTAGCGGCGGCAGCGGATGCGCGACGTCGAGCCGATGACGCCCAAGGTAGGAGTTCGAATGAAACGCATGTTCGCCGTTGCGATCGGTTTGGCGTTGTTGGTTGCGACGCCCAGTCTCGCGAGCGCTGACTCAACCCATCAACAGGCGATCAATTTCGTGATCGCGCGGGCGCTTTCACAGCGCGGTGTGCCGTATGCGTATGGGGGCGGCAACGCTGCGGGCCCCAGTCTCGGCACCGCCTCGGTGGATACCCCGGCCGGCGCCGCAGACGCCGTCGTCGCCGCGGATCCGGCGTCCAGCAACGTCGGCGTCACGGGCCTCAACCTCAGCCCAGTTGCCAGCCCCGTCGCGGAACCCCGGGTCAGCAGGGTCGGATTCGATTCGTCCGGTCTGGTGCTCTATGCCTTCGCCGGCGTCGGGATCAAGCTGCCGCGGTCCTCGGGCGAGCAGTACACGGTCGGCCAGAAGGTGCTGCCATCGCAGGCGCTGCCCGGCGACTTGATCTTCTACGGCCCCGAAGGCAGCCAAAGTGTTGCGCTCTTTATCGGCAACGGGCAGATGGTGGAGGCCACCGACCCTGCCGTGACGGTGTCTCCGGTACGTACTTCGGGCATGACGCCATACCTGACGCGAATCATCAACTGACGCCGAACCGCTCGTTTCTCTGCAACAAGTTCTGCCGCCACGTTGGCGGGTAACACTGACTGGGCCAAAGATCCAGCGGCGCGAGGTGACCGATCACGCTGACTTTGCTGTCGCCGTTGGCAGTGTTGGCCTGATGTCAAACGTCGGTGCCCCGCGTAGCGGGCTGCAGAACGGTGAGCCGCAGAAGTTCGAGTAGTCGTCTACTCAATCGCAGTCAGGCTGGCCGGATCTACGCTGCCGATACCTGAAATTGCCCGTCAAGGGGAGGCGGTCTGACAATGCCCGCGGTTCTACGTACGAACGTTGACTACATCAAGTCCGAATTCGAAAAGCGGGTCGCCGACGAGCATTACTCAATACCTACCGGCGCTCAGTTGCCTACCCTCAATTGGTCGAAGTCGATCCGAACAGCAGAAGGGCTTCCATGATCGCCCAAGTCCTTTCCCGCAGCTTCCTTCTAACGTGGCTCGATGCAGTGGAGGAGTCACTGTCCGATCTCGCCGAGTCCGGGGATCCGCAAGGTCAATACGCCACGGCGCTCGGCGACATCGAGCAGGTCAAGAAGTCCGGCGTGCAGGGTCAGCCAGATGACGGCGACGGCGGCAGGCAATCGGGATGGGACGACGTGTCTGCGTTGGACGAGCAATCGTTCTTCAGCCGCGACCCCGTGATGAGCCTCCTGCAGTCCGCCGTCGACGAGCTGATCGAGGAGAAGTACTCGGACTTGATCGTCGACGACGATTCAACCGATCGACGTGATGCAGACGCAGTGTCCGCGGTCACCGGTCGGAGGCTGGCAATCGACGACGATCTGCAGTTCGACTCTGAGCGGCGCCTTTTCGGCCCTTTTGAGGTCACCGATGTCGGGTGGGTCGCCTCCGTCGGAGTGGCCAAAGCGTTGCAGTTGTTCCGCGATCGCCATCCGTTCAATGCCCGTCCGGCTGCACCGGTGCGGCTCGCCGACCGAGCACGCCTGGTGATAGTCGGCGATTGGGGCTCCGGAGTGCCGCGGGCACAACAGGTCGCCCAGCACATGCGCGTCGCGATCGACGACGGGATCGCCGGCGGTCGCCAAGTGCACGCCGTCCACCTCGGGGACGTGTACTACTCCGGATTCGCGCGCGAGTACAAGAATCGCTTCCTGCGCTACTGGCCGGTTCACGAGCACGAGGCTGACACCGTGTACTCATGGTCGCTCAACGGCAACCACGATATGTATTCGGGTGGCCACGGCTACTTCAAGACACTGCTGGCCGATCCACGCTTCGCTTGCCAACAGCGATCGAGTTGGTTCTCGATCGAGAACCAACACTGGCGGATCGTGGGGATCGACACGGCGTGGGATGAGGAGGGCATCCACGACCCACGCACCGAACGCGGGCTTCAGGACCCACAGGCATCGACGTTGCAAAGCTGGGCCAATGAGGACGATCGGCCGTTCATGCTTCTCAGCCATCACCAGTTGTTCAGCGGTTACGAGAACCCCGGACCCTCACTGCGCCACAAGCTGGCACCGCTGCTCGATGACGGACGAATCCGCGCATGGTTTTGGGGTCACGAACACAAATGCGTGGTGCACGAGCCCTACGCCGGTGTGGAGTACGCCCGCTGCGTCGGTCACGGCGGAGTACCGGTATATGCGGTCGGCGCCTCCGACGTTGACGAGCCACGGATCGAATGGGTCGAGCAGCGGGCCCTCGACGGTCTGATCGAGCGCTGGGCGCTTTTCGGATTCGCCGTCGCGGACTTCGACGGACCACACGTGGCGGTCCGCTACATCGACGAGAACAACGAACTGGCCCACGAGGAAGCGTTCGGTGCCCGGTAGCGCCCGACTGTGTGGGCAGCGACATCGATCCTGTTTGGAGTTCAGACATGATCGGTAATAAGAGTCTGAACCGGGCACAGTCCGCCCTGGCGACCGCGCGGGAGATGGATCTGAAGCCCCACGAATGGCGCACAGTCGCGGCCATAGTGGCTCGCATACAACGGGCAATCCACGTCGGTGACGAGGCGGCACTGAACGAGGCGGTGTTCGATCTCTTGCGCGCGACAACGCCAGTCGGCGGCACCGAGCCAACCAGCCGAGGCCGCCCCAGGCAAGACCCGACCGGAAGCCGCCCGCGAGGCGGCATCCCTAGCACCCCGGGCGTAGTCCCCGGACATCAGGAGCAGGCGCCAGACGACCTGATCGCAGAGATCGACCATGCCGCCGCGGCTTTGGAGCTGACAACAACCCAAATCGTGCGGATCCCGCATATCGACGTCAACACCGAGTTGCCGGTCAAGCCAGGACAATCGTTCACCGTCGCGGTGTATCTGGACAAGACGCCGTCACGCGCTGATGAAAACGCCGAACCCTTTGAACTGCGGGACGCGCCGGCCGACGTACAGGAGATCGCCGTCGATGTCTGGCTGACGTCGACGCCGCACTTCTCGATTGAAGGTTCCGCGACGGACGTGATCGTCTTGCGCCGTAACGAGGATGCGTCCACGCAGGCGTCGTTCACGCTGACTGTTCGCGACCCCGTTCCCACAGAACCCGGCCCGCCCGCACTGCGTGCGCGGTTCGACTACCGTCTGCGCGCCAGCGGCTCCGTGCGTTGCGAGGTACCAATCATCGCTGGCCACAACGTCTTCGGACACGCCCTGCCACAAACAAACACGGAGAACGGCGTGCCGGCAACGGCGGCGGCCGACCGTTTGATGTTGCAGACCAGCGTGAGTTCACCCGATCTCGAAATCAGCATCGCACAATTACGTGGGTCAAGCGACAGCTACAAGGTCGTTATCAAAACGGGACGGCTCGGCGGTGTCACCGTCGAAGACGAGTGGGATCTCAGCAAGGACTCGGCAGCGTACGTAATGGAGACAATGGCCGGGTTCGTCGCGAAGAAGGCGACCCCACTGAACAGGCGGCGCGCACTGGAAGGTGCGGGCATCGAATTCTTCGACAGCTCACCGAAGCAGTTTCAGGATCTGTACTGGCGAATGGTCGACGCAGGCACCCCACCAACAACGATGCTGCTGATCTCCGAGGAACGCTCCGTGCCTTGGGAATTGATGATTCCGGGTCGGCGTCTGCCAGACGGCCAGTATCAGCAGCTGCCGCCACTAGGAGTCCAATGTGCGATCGGCCGGTGGCATGGCGATGACTACGTCTGCCCCGGACAGGTTATTCCGCTGCGGGACAGTTTGGTTCTCGCGCCCGCTTACAACCCGCCACTGACCACGGCGAGCGCCGAGCGCGATCTGATACTCGAGCTGTTCCCCGGAAAGAGCGTCCCCGCGACGTTCGACGAGCTCGATGCGTTCTACTCCGCCAACACCGCGAGTCTCCTGCACTTCGTCTGCCACGGACGTGACGCAACGCTGCAAGCGATCAAGCTATTGCAGGATCAGGTGCTGTGGGCCAACCAGATCCGTGCCGGGGGACTCGGAATGACATGCCGCAGATCGCGTCCGCTGATTTTTCTCAACGCATGCGAAGTCGGCCGGCCTGGGACAGGGCTGGCGGCAGTTGGGGGATTCGCGGCGTCATTCATCGCCTGCGATGCGGGGGCCGTCATCGCACCGTTATGGGCGGTCGACGATAGGGTCGCCCACCAGGTCGCCGTCACCTTCTACCACACGGTGAAGACCAAGCCGGCAACGCCCTTCGCCGACATCCTGCGCGAATTGAGGGCGAAGGCCTACGCCGCCGACTGCGAAGACAGCTATGCGGCGTACTGCTTTTACGGAGATCCATATGCCTGCGCGGTGCGACCATGATTCGGCCCGGCCGCGTTGACACGCTGTAAAGGAGAAGTCTGATGAAGAGGGCACTGCTAGTCGGCATCGACTATTACGAGAATTTCCCTCAGCTGTACGGCTGCGCGAACGACGCCGCCGCAATCCGACCGCTAGTGGCCAAGAATGAGGATGACAGCCCGAACCTGGAATGCCGGCTCGCCAGCTCCCAGGACGCTGCCACCCGGCTGGGTCGCGACCGACTGCTCGAGATGGTGGATGAGCTGCTGGCCGGCGGAGCCAATTTCGCGCTGTTGTACTTCGCCGGACATGGCGCGCAAACCAATGGCGGTGTGGCACTGGCCACCTCGGACGGGACGCCCACCACGCCCGGTGTCATGTTCTCCGAGATCCTGGCCCGCATCAATACCAGCTCGGTCACCGAGATCACCGTCATTCTGGATTGCTGCTTTTCCGGGGGTGCGACAACCATCGAGGCCCTCAATAACGGCCTTGCGAACCTGCGTAACGGATTATCCGTACTCACCGCGAGCCGCGACGACCAGGTGTCGATGGAGACGGCGGACGCCAGAGGCCAGTTTTCCACCTACCTGGAGGGCGCCCTGCAGGCCGGCGCAGCCGACGTGCTCGGTCGTGTCAACGTCGCAGGCATGTACGCCTATCTCTCGGAATCCTTCGGAGCCTGGGAGCAGCGGCCCACCTTCAAGGCCAACATCGACCGGTTACACGACATCCGAGCATGCAAGCCGCTCGTTCCGTTGGAGGTTCTGCGCAAGCTCACCGACTGGTTCCCCACACCGGAGTTCGATTACCCGCTGGATCCCTCCTATGAACCGACCGCCAACGCGAAACGGCACCCCAATGAGAAGATCTTCTCAGGGATGCAGAAGTATCGCACGTGCCGGCTCGTGGAGCCGATCGGCGAGGAGCACATGTACTACGCCGCAATGAATTCCACCGGATGCCGGTTGACCGCTCTGGGTAAGCACTACTGGAGCCTGGTCAAGGCCGGAAGGATATGACGCGCATCGGCGTAGCAGGCCACCAAGATTTACCGCACGCCGCGATCGACTACATCACACAGGGCATACGCGGCGTCCTGGCTCAGTATGACCACGTCATTGGTTACAGCAGTCTGGCCGCCGGTGCCGACCAGCTGTTCGCTACCGAGGTACTCGACGGTGGCGGTCAACTGCACGTCGTCATCCCGTCGGCCGGCTACACGACGACTCTCGACGGCGATGCCGCCGCACTGTACAAGCGACTTCTCGCGTCAGCGTCCGGCACTACCCAGCTGCCCTTTCCCGCTCCCGGGGAGGACGCGTATGAAGCGGCCGGGCAATGGATCGCCACGGAAAGCGAACTGCTCATCGCGATTTGGGACGGCCTGCCTGCTCGGGGCCGGGGTGGCACAGCCGATACCGTCGCGTACGCGCGCGAGCTCGACCGCGAGGTGCGAGTCATTTGGCCTGCCGGAATGACCCGAAGCTGATGCGAGCTCTGGCCGTGTCTTCGCTGTAGTCACGGTGGGGTAACGCGGTCAATTGTTGATGACCGTCGCGCGCTCCGGCGTGGCGAGGTCGTCGGAGGAGCCGGCCATCTTGCGCGCGAGAGCTGCGTGCGTCGCATCGCGCATCGACACTTCTTGAATCCGCGAAGCGTAGATGTACGCCATGAGATTGTTTTCATCGCGTTCGGCGGCAAGGGCGATCGCCGCCAGGTTCGCCTGGGCGTCTGACTTGGCTCGATTCGCCTGGTTGAAAACCAGCGCCGCGGCTGCCTCGGCGAGGACACCGCCGAGGGCGGTGACGGCGCCGACCTCAAGCAGATGGGCCATGGCGAAGCCCACGCCGACAGCGAGCAGGGCAAAGCCGACAAGTCCGACAGCCAAAGAGAAGTAGAAGTAGGTGGTGCTCTGGCGTAGCGCGTTGGCGTAGTGGGTCTGCTGTATCTCGAATCTGGCAGCTGTCCGCTCGGCCACACCGCGCATGAGGCTTTGGTCCGTCGTTTCGTCGGTAGCCGCCTCGGCCGGGGATCGTCGGCTGTCGATTCCCCATTCCTCGTCCGTCGCACCGCCGCGGCGGGTGGGGGTCCGTTGATCGCCGTTCGCGAACACATCGATCGGCGAAACTCGTTCAATCGCGCCACGGACCTGCGCGATCTGAGTGTCGTTTCGCTGCTGTTCGCGTCGAGCGGCAAAGATCACCATTGCCAAGATGACCGCGATGCCTGCCAACGCGGTGATGCCCAGCGCTATGCCCGCTGAGTCCATGCGCATCCTCCCCGGTGGTCGTTACCACGACGACGTCGGAGCCGTCGGGGCGTAACGATGCCGATTCCTACATCCAGTGCGTAATCGGCACGGTAGTGGGATGGCCGCTGTTACGAACGCGTAGTGGGCTACCCATTCGTTTAGAGCAAGCCAACGGTACGGATCGCGGAGTAGAGACGACGCCCGAGATCGATGAGTGCGGGCCTACGAATGCGCCTTACATATTCAAGAGCAGCAGTGCTGCTGCGACCGCCGTAACGATCAGGAAGCTGTCGGCGAGTTCGATTGTGACAGCTGTGTCTGGTGGTGTTATCGGGACGGAGGCAGACATGGCGCGACAGAGTAGCTACCTGACGTCGTTCGCCCGCATGCATTGTGTTCGACTGCCGCCTCCGGTGGAGGACGCGTGGAGCTGGCAGCTGCGCGGCAACTGCCTGGGCTATCCGCTCGACGTGTTCTTCCCCGAGGACGTCCTCAAGTCCGGTCTTCGGCGCCATGGGCGATGACAAAATCGAACTGCCCTAACGCGTCTAAATACATCCGGGCGATATCGCCCGCAAATAGCTCCAAGTTGTTGAGGCCCAAGGCCTGCGCGCGGGTGCGCCCTTGGTCGACCTGGACTTGCGACAAATCGATGCCCACGACATGCGCCTGCGGATGCGCCGCAGCAAACGGGATGAGATTACCGCCTGCGGCACAGCCGATTTCGAGCACACGGGCCCTGGACACTTCGGAGGTTTCCAGCCCGCACAAATGAGCGATGGCGGCCAAGTGCCCCGGCGCCGACCGTGGAAACGAATTCGAGGTGTACGGCGTCAGGTCGTAGTCGGCGCGCAGTTGGTCGATCCCGTCGTCGAAGTGGTCGGTGGCATGAGCCTGGTCAGCCGGTTGAGCCAATGCCGCTCCCTGGGTTCGTCCGGAGTACCACCCGGCGTCCCCGCACAACGTCGGGCGGAGGTGGGTGGTTGATGTGGACCCGGTCTGTGGTCGTCAACATTCGATCACAGCCGTGCCACGGGCACACGGGTGGATGGGCGAGTCGGCTCAGTAGGCGCGGGCAACGTAGGCGAGCACACCCGCGTCGTCATCGGCGTCGGGCAGTGACCCGTCGCTGCGTTGCAGGCACCGCACCCTCACGCCGCTGGTGGCGAGGTCCTGTTCGCCTGCGGTGCCGATCAACTCCCACGGCAACCTGGCGACGCCCGTCTGCGCCGCGTCGCGCGCCTGGTCGAGCGTGGTGACATCGGAGATGGTGGCGTCGCGGCGTGCCGTCGCCGCTTCGAGCATGTCCATCTGGATGCGGCTTGTCAGCCGCTGCACCTCGCCAGCGACGTCGCCGACACCCACCGTGGTCTTGTCGCGACTGTCGCGCCGGTAGAGCAGCGCGGAGTGCTCTGCGAGGTCCCGCGGGCCGAGTTCGACCCGGATCGGCACGCCTTGCAGATCCCAGTCGGTGGCCCGCCGGCCGAAGGCCTGAGCGACGTTGTCGTCCAGTTTTACCCGCACACCACGGGACTTGAGCTCTGCAACCAGGCCAGAGGCGGCGCGGGTGACCGCACCGTCGGTGTCCTTGACCGCCACGATGACTACTTGGACCGGTGCCAGTACAGGCGGCAGCACCAGCCCGGAGTCGTCGCCGTGGCACATGATCAGTCCACCGAGCATGCGTGTCGACGCACCCCATGAGGTGGTCCAGCACAGCTCGGTCGCACCCTCGGCGTCGGAGTAGGTGATGTTGAAGGCGCGGCTGAACCTCTGGCCCAGTTCGTGCGACGTGCCCATCTGCAGCGCCTTACCGTCGCGCATGATGGCCTCGCAGGTCATGGTGTTCACCGCTCCGGCGAACCGCTCCTTGGCGGTCTTGCGGCCGACGATCACCGGCATGGCCAGGACGTTGCGCATGAAATCCTGGTAGACGTCGTGCAGGATGTGGCGGGCATACTGCCGCGCGTCGGCTTCCGTGGCGTGCGCGGTATGACCTTCTTGCCATAGAAACTCCGTGGTGCGCAAGAAGATTCGGGGCCGCAGCTCCCAGCGCACTACATTGGACCACTGATTGAGAAGCAGCGGGAGATCGCGGTAGCTGTCGACCCATTTCGCCATGTACTCGCCGATGACGGCCTCGCTTGTCGGACGGATGGCAAGCGGCTCAGTAAGTTCCTTGCCGCCACCATGCGTCACGACGGCGAGCTCGGGGCTGAATCCCTCGACATGCTCCGCCTCACGTTCGAAGAAGTTCATCGGGATCAGCAGCGGGAAGTAAGCGTTTCGCGCCCCGGCGGCTTTGATGCGCCCGTCGACCTCTGCCTGCATCCGCTCCCAGATCGCGTAGCCGTTGGGCCGGATAACCATGGTCCCGCGGGCTGGACCGCTCTCGGCAAGCTTCGCCTTCGTCAGGACATCTTGGTACCACCGTGGGAAGTCCTCGTGCTGAGGAGTCAGCACCGCCATCTAGTTGCCCTCTCATCACCCTGATGTCGCCCTGGGACGCGGCACATCCACCAAGACCTGCCCGATCGTACTGAGCTTGGCGACCTGCGCGACGCGGGCCTAAGCGCGGGGGAGAAGCGGTCTTTTGCCAGATCTTGTTGCAGAGCTCGGTGGCTGCGAACACAAAGTCGTTGATGACGCTTTCGACGAGCGGCACCCAGTCTGCCGTCCGAGCCAGCCGCTCGAGGATGCCCGACCGCAGGCTGAAGACGAGCGTGACGAGCGTAGCCGCGACGATCGTGACGCCCGCGGCGCGGGCAGCCAGCGTCGTGCGCCGAAGGCGGTCGCGCGACTGGTCCGCCTGGCTCTGGACCAGAACGACGAGATGATTACAAAACCAAGGCCGGCTGATAACCAAGCCGGTCGTCGTCAACGCATTTCCAGCCGGCAGGGACCCAGGGTAGTCGCCGACGCGATCCGTGCATGAGTATCGACGTGTGCTGCGAGGACCCAACTGGCTACTGATCGCGTTGGCGCTCATTCTTACCGCAGGAGGCGCGACTGCGGCGCACGCGAATGCCGACCCGAACGCACTGTGGACCATCGTGCATGACCAGTGCGTGCCCGATCAGGAGACGAGCCGTGATCCCGCCCCGTGCTCGCTCGTAGACCTCAGCGCTGGGCAGCGGCACGGGTACGCGGTGCTCAAAGACCTAGTCGGCGCGACGCAGTTTCTCGTCATACCCACCGATCGGATCTCCGGCATCGAGAGCCGAACCCTTCTCGAGCCGGATGCCACCGATTACGTCGCGGCAGCTTGGCACGCAAGCAGTTTCGTCGACACACGAGCCGGTGTCGACATTCCGCGCGACTGGATGAGCCTCGCGATCAACTCCGCCGTGGCGCGAACGCAGGACCAGTTCCACGTCCACGTCGACTGCGTCCGCGCCGACGTCAGGGAGGCTTTGATCCGACACATCGCCGATGTCGGGCCGGAGTGGGCGCCATTCGCCGAACCACTGAGAGGACACGCTTATCTCGCCATGGCCGTCGAAGGCGAGACCCTCGACGCGACCAATCCGGTTCGGTTACTCGCGGAGCGAGTCAACGACATGGGTCTGGAGACGCTCGTGGTGGTCGGCACGTATCTCAGGGACGGACAACCGGGCTTCGTCCTGCTGGCCGGTCACGCCGATCCAACGACGGGCAACCTCGGCGCGGGCGAGGAACTGCAGGATCACGCGACATGCCCGCCGCCCCGGGGGGTATGGGCCAAGTAGGTCTATGTCAGTCGCGTGACGCGGCCGGCGTAGCCCAACGCGTGCTCATACGTCTCGAGGTTGTCGCGAGAGATCTTTGCGTGCACGGGACCTTCCAGAAGGAAACGCAGCACGGGGTTGTAGGCGTAATACGTCTCGTGGAACGTGAGCACTGTGGTGCCGTCCGGTTGTTCTTCGAGTTCGTGATAGCCCTCGGCGCGGGACCACAGCGGCTTTCCGACCGCCACATATCGCGAAATCTTGTTGATCTTAGCCTCGGTCACCGTTTCCCATGAGCGGCCCTTGCCGCCCGACAGCAGGTACTTGGGCACCTCGAAAATGCAGG
This sequence comes from uncultured Actinomycetota bacterium, assembly GCA_963770125.1. Taxonomy (GTDB): domain Bacteria; phylum Actinomycetota; class Actinomycetes; order Mycobacteriales; family Mycobacteriaceae; genus Mycobacterium. Next base: position 74,929 of record CAVYPI010000050.1, read on the forward strand.
TCCGCACCAGGCCTTCGCCGGCTTCGTCGCCCTCGTTGAGGATCTCCATGCTCCCCGTCGGCCATTTGAGGACTCGCGGTCTGGGGGAGTTCGGGGGCACCGGGGGATGTAGCACCCGCCACACCTTTCTCGGCGGTGCATCGATATGGAATCTCACTGTGTAGGACTGCATCGGTGCTATCTCCCCTTCGCGCAGGCGCTCATCGGTACTGTCTGCTCTTCGCGCAAGCGCTCATCGGTGTTCTCCCCAGGTGTTCCAGAACGTGATGGTCTCCGCGGGCGGCCGCGAGGCCGGCCGGAAGTCGGTGCCGATCGTGTAAGCAACCGGGAACAGCGCCGCCTGCGTCGCGGTGGCGGGGATTCCCAGCAGTTCTCCGACCTCGCGCTCCTTGGCCAGATGCATCGTCGTCCAGACCGATCCCAGACCGCGGGATCGCAGCGCGAGCAGGAAACTCCAGCCCGCCGGGATGATCGACGCCCACGCCGACGCGGCGACCAGCTGGTCGGTTCCGTCGAAACGGCCTTCCAGACAAGGGATTACGTGGACGGGGACCTTGGCCAGTATCTCGGTGAGTCCGAGTGCGCTCTCGTACACCCGCCGGGTCTGGGGATCGGATTCGGTCGAGGCGGCGTGCGCCAGGTGTTCGGCACCGACGCTGCGGTAGGTCTCGGCAATAGCGGCGCGCTTGTCGGCATCGGTGACGACAACCCAGCGCCAGTCCTGCGCGTTGCTCGCGGTGGGCGCCTGCATCGCGAGACGCACGCAGTCCAGAATGACGTCACGATCGACGGGCCGCGTCAGGTCAAGGCGTTTGCGTACCGACCGCGTCGTGGTGAGCAGCTCGTCGACCGAGGAGATGTCCACCGGTCAGACGTCGATCGCACAGGATTGATCGACGCCGAGCACGGTCAACGATCGCCCCAGGCCGAGAAAGACGGCCACGCAGAGGGTCAGGTCGAGGATCTCCTCGTCGCTGAACACTTCGCGCAGCCGTCCGAAAAACGCGTCGTCGATGGAGGCGTGCGCGTTGGCGAAGCGCTCGGCGTACTCAATCGCAAGACGCTGCCGCGCCGTGTAACCGGGGTAGGTGGCGTACGCCGCGACGTTCTCGTAAAACTCAGGCGCGATGCCCGCGTCAAGCACCGACGGCGCACGGAAGTCTGAGCACGCGACGCAATCGTTGATCTGCGCGATGCGCATCCTGGCCAGCTCGCGCTCGTCGGCCGGAAGGATGCTTTCCTGATAGGCGCCGCGGATCATTCGTTCGACCATCCCGCCGAGCTGAGGCCGCAACGTCCAAATCATCGCGGCCTCACCGCCGGGGCCGTCCGGCACGTCGAGCCTTGCCATGAGCGAACTTCCTGCGTGTGAGGACCGTTACCCTTGTGAGGAAACCAGATTCTCGGCGTCGCTGTCCAGATGCAGCGCCTTCGCTTGGGAGGTCTCGGCATGCTGTTCATGCACGAGGTGCACAACGTGCGCGGACGCGCCGAAGTCGACTTCGAGGCCGCGTTCCGAGACGGCTGGATGCCCATGCTCGGCACCGGAGACGATGCCCGGTTGCTGTGGTACACCAACCACGCGCACGGCAGCGGCCCCGCCTACACCGTCGTCACGGTGACCGCTGTTCGCGACGGAACGGCGTGGGAGCGCCTGACCCTGCGAATTCAGAAGGGCGATCTTCGGAAATGGATGCGCGACCTCGACGAGCTCCGTCATGACGTCGACGCCAAATTGCTTGTGTCCCTCCCGTGGTCGCCATTGAAGGACGTGGACTTCGGCGACGTGCCGACAGATGGCCGGGAACACGAACTGACGCTCTACATGGAAGACACCATGTGGCCGTACGAGGACAAGTTCGGTGAATACATCGATCGATGCGGCGAGGTGTACTCCAAGAGCCTGGACCACCCCAACCCACTGCTGACTATCGAGGCTGCCTTCCAGCCGGCCCTCGGCAGCCATCTCCGCCGCGAGGTGACCCTGATGCAGCGCATTCACGACCCGAACGCGCTGCTCAGACTCCTGCAGACCGAGATTCCGTCGGAGCACCGCGGCCCCGGGGACGTGGATGCACGACGCACTTGAGCTGCGCGACCAGTGGACCAGGCCGGCTGCTGCGGACCTCCTCGTGGTCACCGTTGTTTTGAGCCGCACAATGAACATCGGAACGCTGATCGACGCCGCCGCGGCAGGCGACCCCGCCCGCGCCGCGCTCATCATCGATCAGCGCGTCATCAGCTACGGCGAGCTGGCCAATGCCGTCGAGCGATGCGCCGCGCGCCTGGCCGATAGCGGGCTGGCCGGCAATCGTGTCGCCGTCGTCGATGTCGGAAGCCTGTTGTCGATCTCGACGATGCTGGGTGCCGCGCGGATCGGCGCAGCCGCGGCTCTGATGAACCCCGCCCTGACACCACCGGAATTGCGCGAGCTCGCGAAGAACGCCGGCTGTGCCCCGGTGGGCGTCGCGGGCGAGGACTACGTCGACCGGCTCCTTGAAGCGGGCCTGTCGAAAGCGTTTACCGTCGCCGACCTGTTGGACGGCGGGGACACATCCGCGCCGCCGCCCGCCGAAGACGTGGACGACCGCGACGCGCTGATCCTGTTCACCAGCGGCACAACCGGGCTCCCGAAGGCTATCGGCATCACTCAAGGGCAGCTGAGCGCGCGAATCAGCGGTGTCACAACACCTTTCCGAGCTGACGCGGCGCCCACCGTGAGCATGATGAGTGTCCCGTTTTTCCACGTCGGCGGCGCCATCGGCGTGCTCGGCAATCTGTATGCGGGCAACACCTACGTGGTGCAGGCGCGGTTCGACGCCGGAGAGTGGTTGCGCTTGGTGCAAGAGCACCGAGTGACGGCCACCTTCATGGTGCCGACGATGCTGCAGCGGATCCTGGACCATCCCGACTTCGCCGGCACCGACCTGACGTCCCTGACCGCCATCGCGTACGGGGCGGCGGCGGCACCCGTCACGTTGGTGCGACGGGCGATGGCGGCGCTGCCGCATGTGGCGTTCGCAAACGTGTTTGGTCAGACCGAGACGCTGGGCGCCTACACGACTCTGTTGCCAGGCGATCATCGCGACCCCAACCGTGTGGGGTCTGTGGGCCGACCGCTGCCGGGTGTAGAGGTCCGAGTAGTGGAGCCTGACACCGGAATCGATGTCGAAGCGGGAACCGTCGGCGAGTTGTGGGTGAAGGCCGCCCAGAACGTCAGCGATGAGCCTCTCGGGCGAAGAGCAGATGGCACCGAAGGTTGGCTGCGCACAGGCGATCTCGCTCGCCAAGACTCCGACGGCTACATCTATCCGAGTGGCCGGCTGAAGGACACCATCAACCGCGGCGGAGAGAAGTTCGGCCCGATCGAGGTCGAGAACGCCATTCGGACCCATCCGGCCGTGAGCGATGTGGCGGTCGCCGGAATCGTCGACGAGGAGATGGGCCAACGGGTGGGGGCCGCTGTGGTGGTCCGGTCTCCGCTGACCCTCGAGGAGCTGCGATCGCACTGCCGCCAACTGATCGCCTACTTCAAGCTGCCGGAGCGCTTGAAGGTCGTCGACCACATCCCGTACAACGACACCGGCAAGGTCAACCGCCGTCAGCTTGCGGCGCTGATCGCGGGCGGGGCCTGAGCCAGCGAGAGGAGTCGCCGTGCTGTTCCTTCACGAGACCCACAAAGTGGTCGGTGCACGCGAGGACGAGTTCGAGGCCGCCTACCGCGAGGGCTGGATGCCCACGCTGGCCAAGGGGGATGATGCGCGACTTCTTTGGTACACCAACCACGCTCACGGTTCCGGGGTGTCCTACAACGTCGTCACCATCACCGGGATGGCCGACGGCGCGGCGTGGGAGCGCCTGGCCGGCCGGGTCCAGTCGGGGGATCTGCAGCCGTGGATGCGCGAATTGGACAACCTGCGTCACGAGGTGACCGGCAAGATCTTGCTGCCGGTCGAGTGGTCGCCCCTCCAGGAGGTTGACCTCGCAAGCGTGCCCACAGATGGGACGACGCATCCGTCGAGCCTCTTCATGGAAGACACCGGCTGGCCGCACGCCCCGCTGGACGACTACATCCGGTCCTGGGACGAGATCTACTACCGACCACTCTCCAAGACGTCGCAGATACTCGACATCCAGGCGTGCTTCCAGGTGGCGCATGGAAGCTACAAGAGGCGAGAGGCCATGCTGTGGCAGAAGATCTCACCGGCCAACGACTACGCGACGCTTGTCCATCTGCTCACCTCCGACATCCCACCTGAGCACCGCGGGCCGGGCACCTACATGTTCGAGGCGCTGAAGTACCGCGACCAATGGGAGAGCCGACTCCTGCGGACCTCGGCCTGGTCACCCCTGTACTAGGGCGCGGCAACTCACTGTCGTCAGCCCTATATGCACAGGTTGAATATGCTCACCCCGCCGTTGGGCTCCCAGTCGCCCTCCGCGTGTAACACTGGCCCTCAGAACGGGATCAACGGCACCAAGACAGTCCGAATGATGATCACCGCCACAAACACTGCGGTGAATGCCAGGTCGACCGAGATGGAGCCCAATCGCACAGGCTTAAGCACCCGGCGGACGGGGCCGATTACAGGTTCGCTGATGCCGTAGGTGATCCGGCGTGCGGTGTCCACGCCGCTGCTGCGGCCGCCCACCGGGGACAGAACGGCCACCCAGTCGACGATTAGACGGGCAATTAGCACCAGTTCGAACAGCAGGAGAACGATTCCAACCAAGCCTGCAACCACCGCGGCTCCTTCCGACCTGATCGAGTGTCCGGCACCCAGCTGAGAAAGGGCTGTGGGTAGGCCAAGGTCCGCCTTGGGTGATGAGCTATGAGGTAAGCCGTGCGGGGTTGATGAGATGGCGAAAAGCGCTCGGCCCGGTAGACGGATGCGCCCGCGTCATCCACAGCATCTTCTTCGGTGGGACATATCCGCCGCATACCGTCGGTGGCCAGGGTCGAAGGTATGACAGAGACACCCGGGCACCCGGCCGATCCGAGCCCCGAACCAAATTCAGACGAGACAGCCGAGCCGACGGCGACGAGTGAACCCACAACCGAGCCGACATCCACGGCGACGGGCGAACCCGTTTCCGAGCCGTCGAACTCACCGACGGAGGTGGTGACCGGAACTGCACCGCGTACCGCTCGATCGCGTGTCAGGTGGCGTTGGCCGGAGAACCGACGGAATCGAATTGCAGCATCGGTCGCAATCGCCGCCGGCGCTGTCGCCGCCGTCGCGGCTATCTTCACCAGTGGAGTCGTAATGGGCAGCCACACCAGCGGAAACGTCGAACACCACGACCTATGGGGCAACCATTCCGAGATGTCGGCTGATCGCCAACAGACGCCGGCGGCCCAGATTTGGATCATCTCGGCAGGTGGGACGGCTCGCGGACACGACGGCTACGTCATCGCCGGATCAGACGCTCTTTCTCCAACGGACCCTAATTGAACCGTCGGTGCTGGGGAAGACCACGTGCCGGGTGACAGCGAAGCGCCTTGATCGGGGCGATCCGTCGGTGCAGAAGGCCGCCGCGATCTAGGCCGCACTACCCGCGCCGAGATCAGACGATCTCGGAGTTGGGATCCAGCCCCGCCAGCACACGCCCGTATACCTCGTCGCCACTGTTGGGCTGTATGGCCGCATGCTGATGCAGCACATTGATGTCGCGGAAGTACCGCTGGATGTCGGCGGCGAGCAGGGTGTGCGACGCGCTGCTGGCCTCGAATAGCTGATTGACGCAGGTGCGGGACAGGCTCGCAATGTGGCCGATGTAGGCACGCGCCTGTGCCCGCTCCATGATCGTCGGGGGCCTGTGGAGGACTCCGCGATACATCGCGCTGAGCCGGCTCGTGAACATCTCGGCGGCCTCGAGTTCGTACTGAGCTTTGGCCAGTTGGTGATGCAGCAACGGGACCTCGGCGGCCTTCGGCCATGCGGTGTAGGTGATGGCGCCACGCGTCGGCAGAGTCTGCATGAAGCAGTCCATCGCTCCGCGTGCCATTCCGAGCAGCGCCGGTGCACTCCCGGCATTGATGTACATCACAAACGGCCGGTTGAAGTAGGGCAGACTCGAATACTGCCGTGTCGGATAGCGGCCCTCGGCAAGGTCATTGAGAACGATGGTGCGCGCCGCAGGGACGAACACGTCGTTGACCGCTGCGATGTTCGTGGCCGTGCCTGCCATTCCGGCTGCGCGCCAGTTGTCCTGATGCTCCACCTCGGTGGTGGGTAGCAGCATCAATCGCAGCCCCAAATCCTCCTCGCCGGGTACGATGCATGCGGGGGCGAACCAATTGCTGTGGACGCCAGCGGTGTTCCACGTCCACTGACCGGTGACGCGATAACCACCGTCGACAGGCACCGCCTTGCCGGTGGGCGCGATTGTCGTGGTGATCCTCAAGTCGGGTGTCGCGTATATCTCGTCCGCCGCCTCGTCGGCCAAGAGGGCCGGAATGAGATTGCTGATTACCATGATCGTGCACATCCAGCCTGTGGACGGGCAGCCCCGCGAGATTTGCGCCAGGACTTCGGCGACGATGTCCTCGTCCGCCTGGTAACCGCCTACGTCGGTGGGCATCGCGAGCCGGAAGACCCCGGCTTCGGTCAGGTCGCGCAGGTTGTCGGGATGCATACGGCGAAGTCGTTCGGTCTCGGGAGCTCGCGCACGTAACACGTCCACTAGCCCATTGACCTCTGCGAGCACCGCTTCGGCGGTGCGCGGGGCGCGTGACGGAAGGCTACGAAGCACAGCTGACATCGGAATGGCTCCTCGGTCGAAGTCGGGGGTTTTCGTTAAAAACGGGCAGCTAGCGCGAATTGTTCATCGCGGGCTCCACAACTTGCGCCTGAATCCGTGTGACGCATGTCTCCTCTACGTCTCGGGCTTGCCGGCCGCGGCGTCAGACAAGTGGCCACATTCGTGCCGGCCGGACCCGACGGAGAGGGACGGTCGACGCGGGCGGTGAATCGGCGGACCTGCCGCTACCGTAGCGTCGTCGTCGCCCACCGGTCACAGCGAACCTGGTGATCGAAAGGTTATAGTGTGAAACCCATTTCGCTACAGCGCGAGCCGCAGTGCCCGCAATGCGTAGTGCAGCCTTGACTTTACGGTTCCATCAGCAATCCGGAGGTCAGCGGCGATCTGCGCCGTCGTCCACCCCTGGAAATACGAGCGCCGAATCACCTCGCGGTGCTCCGGGCTCAACCGCGCCAGCGCGTCGCTGATCAGCAGCCGGTCCAGCGCGGCATTCACCTCGTCCGGGCAGACGCCCTCAAGTGCACCTACGTCGTCCAGCGTGCTCACCTCACGGCGGAACCGTGCGCTGCGGCTTTCGTCGATGATCATGTTGCGCGCGACGGTGAACAGCCACGCCTGTGCCGGCCGCTCGTTGTCGTCGGCGACCTCGGGGTGCTGCCATGCGCGCAACAGCGTGTCCTGCACGACATCCTGAGCGCGGGCCCGGTCACCGGTCAACCGCCAGGCATAGCGGTGCAAAGCGGCGGCGTGCTCCTCGTAGAGCGCCTCGACCGTGGCGGCCTCCCGACCCTCCACGGTCTTCACCGGGACGTCGCACGGGCAAGCGGTGCGCCCGTCGATGAAAGGGCCGCGGTCGTGCCGGTGCTGTAGCTCACACTCCAATCGCGGCCGAAGCCGCGAGCGTAGGCGGCGAAATCGGCTGCAGTAATATCTGTTTCGGTACTCGTGGTCATGTCCTGTACTCATTCCGATCCGTGGTATTACCGTCCTGCCAGCTAAAGCGGCTGCGACAGTGCAGCATTTGGCGTACAGCATCAGCCCTTGACGATTGCGCCCGCCGGACGGATAGGCCTCGTTCGCCGACACACGTTCCGCGGCGAAAGGGCGCGGCGTAATTGGCAAGACAGCCCGGAGGTGGCGATTCCTAACACCGACAATGGTATTCCCGATATCTAAGTGCAGGCAGCGTCAACGCTAGTAGTGGCGCTACCAGTCTCGATCTCGGCGCATCCCAACCAACTTGGACATGCCGTTGATCAGGCCAAAGAGCTCTAAGTGCTCGGCCAGCCAGGCATCGGTTCCCGCTAGCTGGGGGGCGAAGATGGGTGACACCCGGGGCGACGAGGTCTGGCAGACGGGCAATTGTGGACAGCGACGGGAAACCAGCGAATGGGTTACCCATGCAAATCCGACCGCGGAGCAAGGACACGTGACACCACTGATTGACATCTTCAGTGTGTCGGTTCGCCTCGGCTGCTTGCACATACAACGTGCGCGTGTCCCTAAAGGCGCCAAATCAAGTCCCGACCGGCTCACACGTACTCCGGTCGGCGCGCACCACGCCCAGCACTGCCCGCTCGAAACGGTGAGGACGAGTGCGAATCCGCCCGTGTCGGCCACCCCGCGAGACCCGGCATCGCCGATTACACTTCGCCCTACCAAAACCGTTGAGGCGCAACAATGAAGCACAACGCGGCCATGATGGGACAGTTCCTTACCAGTCCTTACCAGCCGTCGGCGTCAGCTGGTGCGCGCCCACCTCGGCCTACCCTGCATCGCCGGGCGGATGACTCGCGGGCTGCGTCGCGAGGAGGTGGCCTACCTGGCGGGTGTCAGTGTCACCTGGTACACGTGGCTCGAACAGGGACGCGACGTCACCCCGTCCCGACAGGTCGTCGATTCGCTCGCCCGGACCCTGCGGTTGTCGCACGCGGAGCATGTCTACCTATCGGCGCTGGCCGGGTACAGCGCGCCGCATCCCGCCGAAGACCCGAGTCCCGGCACAGTCCCGGCTCACGTGCAGCGGCTGCTCGACGCCCTCGCGGACTACCCCGCGTTAGCGATCGCCCCTGACTGGACCATATTGGCATGGAACGCCGTGTACGCGGCGGTGTACCCGAATGTCGCAACCGTCGCCGCGGCCGACCGCAACTTTCTTTGGCTCCTTTTCACCGACCCCTACCTGCGCGCGCTGATGCCGGACTGGGAACTCACCGGCTTGTACAACGTCGCGTCGTTCCGGGCCGAGGCCGGTACCCGGCTGGGCGAGCCGCCCTTCGCCGACCTTGTCAGTCGGCTTCTGCAGACCAGTGAAGCGTTCCGCGCCGCATGGGAAAGCCACGACATCAAAACACTGCCCTCACGCGAGCGCCTGTTCCGCCACCCCGAGGTCGGCGACCTTCACATGGAGCAACATAGCCTGGCGTCCTCGGACCATCCGCGTCTGCATCTGGTGACCTTCATCCCCATACCATCCACCGACACCGCCACGCGGCTGCGTCGCCTGCTCGATACTCAAGCCCTACGTCTCACAGGTGCGTGACCCCACCCAGGACGGACATCTCCGTAACCGGTTGCACAGCAGAATATCTCGAAATTCGCTATCAGTCCCGCGCAAGCGGGAGGTACCCCAGTTGGCCAGCGCAGGTCGGAGGTATCCCGCAGTGAACTAGGTCCAATTTCGATGCTGTCGACAGATGCGGGGGCACCGCCCTGCCCTGACCGATGAACCACACACGGTTCTACATCGTGTTACTGGCGGGAAACGTGACGATGGAGTCATGCCGCTAATGTTCAATAATCGCCGCGGGGGAGTAAACCTGTCACCGTCATCTACAGTTGCGCTGACCGCCGCTCCACCGCTGGTGCTGCTGCATCCTTTGGGCTCGACGGGTGCGATGTCATGGGCGCGACTTGCGGAATCGCTTCGCGGAGCGGGCTATCGCGTGGTGGCACCGGACCTGCCTGGGCACGGGGCCGCCAGCGATCGGTCGTTTACGTGGGATAACGCCAGGGCGACGGTCCGTGCCGCGGCCGAGCGGTTCGGGCCGGAGAAGCCGGTCCTTGTCGGCCTTTCGCTCGGGGCAGCGACTGCGTTATACGCCGCCCAGCGCGAGCCGACCAGCTTCGCTGGTCTGGTGCTCAGCGGTGCAGGGGCCTGCTGGAACGACCGGTTCGTCAGGTGCGGGATGACGGCGGCTGCTGCCGTCGGAGCGCTCTCGGCAGCGGTTGGCCGCCGCGAATTGCTCGCTTACGCCGCAGGTGTACGAGGCCGTGAAATCACGATCGCCGCCCGTGTTGCCGATGTCGGGCCGGCCCAGTTGTGGCGCGCCGGACGGCAGTTGACGCGGTTCGATGTGCGCGGCACACCTCCGCCGCCGATGCCGTGCGCCGTCATGGTGCTCACCGACGACCGGCGGATGCCGCCCGGGCTTCAGCGGGCACTCGCCAGGTACTTGGGCTGCCCGCACGTCGACATCGCCGCGGACCATGACGCACCGGTCCGCCAGACCGCCCAGTTTTCCCACGGCGTGCAAACCGCGCTCACACTACTTGGCGGCGAACAGAAGATCAGTCCGGCGTTGCCTCAAACCGGTGGCTCTGCCGGCCCTTAAACCCATAAAAAGGAAAATGCCTATGACCACACAGGTCCAGGACAGCCGCGACGTTGTTGTCATCGGAGCGGGCCCCTCCGGTCTCGCGGTCGCACGTGAGCTCGAGCATCAGCACGGCATCACGACGGTCGTCATTGACCGTGCGGCGGCGCCGGCCATTTCGTGGCGGACGCGCTATGACAACTTCCGTCTCAACACGACCGGGTTCTTGTCGCATCTTCCTGGCCAGCGGATCCCGTTGACCGCCGGTCGTTGGCCAACGCGGGAGGGCATGGTTCGTTACTTCGACAACTACGTGCGGCGGCAGAACATCACGCTCGAGCTGGGCTGCGAGGTCAACGGGGTCGACCGCACCGGAGGCGGCTGGCGACTCGACACATCGTCAGGCGAAATCCGAACACGGGCAATCGTTCTCGCCACGGGCAACTACCGCACGCCCACCGTCCCTCCCTGGCCAGGCTTGAGTCGATTCACCGGCGAGCTCGTTCACTCCGACAACTTCAGAAACGCCTGGCCCTTCCGCGACCGCGACGTCCTCGTTGTCGGCGCCGGCAATTCGGCCGCCGACATCGCCGTCCAGCTCGCCAAGTGCGACGCGCGCCGGATCTGGCTTGCGGTCCGCACGCCGCCGCATCTCGTGCGACGTGCCATCGGACCGTTCCCATCGGACATCTTCCTCGAGCTTTTCGCCTGGGTGCCCGCGAGCGCCGTCGATCCAATTATCGAACTCTCCGAGCGCCTGATGTGGGGTGACCTGTCGGCCTACGGCTTCAACCGGCCGCCGCTCGGGCTGAAGGCGACGGTGGAACAGACAGGCCGCATCCCCACGCTGGCCGACGAGCTCATCGACGCCGTGCGAGCCGGCCGCGTCGAGGTCGTCGCTGCCGTGGAGGCGGTCGAACCCAACCGTGTGATCCTCGCCGACGGCAACTGCATACCGGCCGCGGTGATCATCGCCGCCACCGGCTTCAGCACGGATCTCGACGGTTTGGTCGGCCACCTTGGCGTCCTCGACGAACGCGGCAAACCGCGTGGCGGATTCGCCTCGCACGTCTGCGACGGAATGTTCGCGATCGGCTACGGCATTCCGCCCAATGGGCCACTGCGCGCAATCCGCCGCGCCGCCACGCCGCTGGCCCGTGAGATCGCCGCCTACCTAGCGACAACGTCCTCCACCACCACCGAGCCGCTGACTGTGCCAGTCGTGGACTAACCTCGTCAGTCGGTCGCTTCACCTGCACGAAAGTGTTGTCGCTCGGCGGATTACATCGCGGGGGAGCGGTCGCTCCGTGCACATGTTGTGAGAAGGCCGCGATCTGCGGACACCTGCTGACCGCAAACGTCGTGTTGAGCGCAGTCATTTCGGCCGGGAAGACCCGTTCACATCACAGCGGGGCCTACCGGACCAGAAACCAGAATCCTAGGCACCGCACAGCACAACAACAGATTGTGCCCAGCTTCGACCGACACCGATCGACCAAATCGCCACGATACAAGTAGGTGTCGGCCGAGGCCGGAGGTGCGGCTGCCGTGCAGTCTGTGACGCCGACCACTTCTGATGAACAGAAGCTACTCACAAGTCGTGTTACTGGGAGCAGGGGATTACACCGGATCTCGGAGAGAAGTCACTAATGGACGCAAATTATCTCGTCGTAGTGGCGGAATCACCGCGGAGCCGCCCTTAGCGCACTCAGCGAAGCGTGCGCAGTCAAAAGAGTGCCGACGTTAATCCGAACGGCAGCCAATGCCGCTGTCCGAAATCAAGGGGACGCAATGGTTTTGCTTTCCGTCGAAAAGTACTACTTCCGCGGCACGGAAGGATATGAAACGGCCCGTCGTGCGACGGTCTGGAATGGCCTTCTGCCGGACCGCTTTCCCGATGTGATCGTGCAAGCTCACGACACCGACGACGTGGTCACAGCGATCCGCTATGCGCGCGCCAACGGACATAAAGTCGGCGTACGTTCGGGAGGGCACAGCTGGGCGGCCAGTCACCTGCGCGACGGCGGCTTGCTGCTCGACGTCAGCCGCCTCGACCATTGCACCGTCGACACCGACCGCATGACCGCGGACGTCGGGCCGGGCAAGATCGCCAGCGTCTTCGCGACCGAACTCGACGCACAGGGGCTCTTTTTCCCTGCGGGCCATTGCGAAGGCATTCGCCTCGGTGGCTATCTGTTGCAAGGCGGATACGGCTGGAACAGCAAGGTGGTCGGACCGGCGTGTGAAAGCGTGCTTGGACTTGAGGTTGTCACTGCCGACGGTGAACAGATCTACTGCGACCCCGAAAACCACCCTGACCTGTACTGGGCCGCCCGCGGCTCGGGCACTGGCTTCTTCGGTGTGGTCACCTCGTTCAAACTGCGGATTCACCGGCGCCCGGCCGTCTTGGGCACCTGTCTGTACATGTACCCGATCGAGCTCGTCGACGAGGTGTATACGTGGGGGCGCTCCATCAGTCCCGAGATCGATGACCGCGTCGAACTGCAAATCCTCGCCACGCGCGCGTATCCGGCAGTCGGGATCGACCACCCCGCCATCACGATCGCCTCGCCAGTCTTCGCCGAATCGGAAGAGGAAGCGGCGAAAGCGCTTGCCGCACTTGGCACATGCCCGGTCGTCGATAAGGCGATGATCAACATCCCCTATGCGCCGACAAACCTGGCCGGCTGGTACACCGCGGTGATGAGCAACTACCCGAAGGGGTATCGCTACATCGCCGACAACATGTTCACTTCGGCTTCAGCCGAAGAGCTACTGCCGGGCATCCGCAAGATCATCGAAACGATGCCACCGCACCCCTCGCACTTCATTTTCACGGGTTGGGGCACGTCCGCCGACCGCGCCGACAAGGTGTACGGCTTGGAGGACGAGATCTATATGGCCCTCTACACCGTCTGGCAGGACCCGGCCGAGGACCAAAAGTACCGCGACTGGGCAGGGTCAAACATGGCGGCGATGTCGCACCTGGCGACCGGCATCGCGCTCGCCGACGAGAATCTCTGCCGGCGCCCGGCGACATTCATCACCGACCCGAACATGGCGCGCCTCGACAAGGTGCGGTCGACCTACGATCCGGACGGTCGCTTCCATAGCTGGATGGGCCGCGGATGAAAATGTCCGTGCGGCATGGCCTTTCCGACAGGAGCTCCGCGAAGCGGATGCCAATACCGAACGCGTGTCGGATCCTAGTCATCGGCGCCGGGGTGGGCGGCATTTCCATTGCTCGGGGGTTACTGCGAGACGGACATGACGTCACCGTCTTCGAACAGCGGCCAGATATGCGACCCGGTGGTGGTGCGGTGACCATCTGGTCCAATGGCTCGACGGTTCTGGAGCAGCTGGGCGTCGATATGGACGGGGCAGGTCAGCTGCTGTCCACCGTGCGGATCGCGACATCGACTGGCCGCCCACTGGTCAATATCGACGTGACCACGATCGTGGACCGACTGGGCGGGCACGTTCGGATGGTCCCGCGTCGAGTCCTGCTTGACCGTCTGCTGGAAGGCTTTCCGGCCGATCGCATCCGGTGCAATTCGCGTGTGGTCGGGGCGGCCAGTACGCCCGATGGGGTGCGGATCAAGTTCGAAGACGGCCGCTCGGCCGAAGGCGATCTGCTGATCGGCGCGGACGGTCTGCACTCGGTGGTCCGAGGTATCGCCGGTGCGCCACCCGCGAAGCCGACCGGCTGGTGCAGCTGGCAGGGACTGGTCGCCCTCCCGGACATCGCCGACAAGGACGTCGCACTACAAGTCATCGGTGAGCGCGGAAACCTTGGCTTGTGGCCGGCCGGCGGCTCCGATCTGCAGTGGTGGTTCGACTTGCCGTGGTCGCCCGACTTCGTCAGACCGGAACGTCCGATCGACATGATCCGGTCCAATTTCGCAGGATGGTCCGACTTGGTCGATCGGGTACTCGCGACGTTGACCGACGACGATCTGGTGGCTTCGCCGTTCCCGCATTTTCGGCATCCGATTCCCCGCTCGCCACGCCTGGGCGTGGTGACGTTGCTTGGCGATGCCGCACACACGATGCCGCCCATCCTCGCGCAGGGAACCAACCAGGCGCTGCTCGACACGATGGTGTTGTGCAAGGCACTTTCGGATTTCCAGAAGGGACCTAACGGCAGCAACGGTGATCTCTCGCACGCGCTGCGCTGGTACGAGAAGACCAGGAGACGCCGGGTCACCGCCGTGTCCTGGGTGACGTCCCGGCAGATGTCCCAGAGCGAGTCGGTGTTGAAACCGGCCGCCATGATCTCGGACTCGTTTGGCACCTGGGCGATGACGACATTTCTGCGTTCGATAAGCCACCGCCGAATTTCGGCGGAAGTCAACCGAGACCTGTCCAGCCGGTTTATCCGCTGCTGATGTTCATCCCTACGACTGTGAAGGGTCGGCCGATGTCGACGACCGCCAAGGTGCCACCCGCCAAGCTGGCCCGCGTTATCGAGTGGACGCGCCACCACCTGTATCGGCTCCATCAACGACTGGTACCTGCACCGGCAGCGATGATGGAGATGATCATTGCCACCTGGACGTCGCAGGCGATCACCGTGGCGGCCCAACTCGGTGTCGCCGATGCCCTCGCGGAGGGGCCGTTGACGATCGACGAGTTGGCTGCGCGGGTGGATGCGGACGCGGACGCGCTGCGCCGGCTACTGCGGGCGTTGATCAGCAGAGGCATCTTCCGTCATCGCCGCGACGGCCGGTTTGAGCTGAACTCCCTTGCCGACACCCTGCGTTCCGACGCACCGGTCTCGATGACTTCAGCGGCGCGGTTCTACGGCTCGCAGGAACAGCGCGAACGCTGGACCCTGCTGGTGGATTCGATCCGAACCGGGAATTCGGTCGTCCCGGCATTGCGCGGCAAGTCGAGCTTCGACTACTTCGCCGAGGAGCCCGAGCTCGCGGAACTTTTCAACCAGACCATGACGAGTGTTTCGGAGATGACGGACTTGACTGTTGTCGCCGGCTACGACTTCAGCGCCTACCCGACGATCGTCGACGTCGGAGGCGGGCACGGCCCACTGCTGGCCGCCATCCTGGCGGCGGCGCCAGCCTCGCGGGGCGTCCTGTACGACCTGCCGTTGGTCGTCGGGAACGCCCCGAGCCTGCTGCGGGAGCTGGGTGTCGCCGACCGGGTTGTTATCGCCGAGGGGTCGTTTTTCGACAGCGTCCCGGGCGGTGGTGACGCCTACGTCCTCAAGAACATCATTCACGACTGGCCCGACGACAAGGCGCTGCAAATCCTGCGTAGTGTTCGCGCGGCGGCCGGCGCCCGAGCCACGGTGTTGCTAGTCGAATTCGTCATCCCCAAGCACGACCGTGACTTCCCGGGAAAGTGGGTTGATCTGGAAATGCTTTTGAATTTGGGTGCGCGTGAACGCACTGCGGTCGAGTACCGCGATCTACTCGGCCACGCCGGATTCCGTATGACACGGGTGGTGCAAACCGCTTCACCCCTCAGCGTGGTGGAGGCCAGACCCGCACAAGTACAACGCGGGGCAGCACACGAGCGTGATCCGTTGATTGATTAGGAGGAAGTATGGATACGTCATCGGGCGCGGAAAGAACCAGCTCAGTTGGGGGTGGAAACGTTTGGTTCAAGGGCGCCGACGGTGAGCGCCAGGCGATCCGGGTCGACAGCCGCGATACGCACGGTACGTACTCGGTGATTGAATCGGTAGCCACGCCGGGTTGCGCTGTCCCGATGCACAGTCACCGCAACGAGGAAGAGCACTTGCTCGTGATCTCCGGTCGCTACCGGATTGCCATTGGCGACCAGATTCTCGATGCACCGCCCGGAACTCGTGCTGTTGTCCCCCGAAGCACGCCGCACAGCTGGCGGAATATCACGGCAGAGGAAGGCCGGCTGCTGGCGATCCTCACCGCGGGAGGATTCGAGCAGATCGTCTATGCGGTCAACGACACCCCGCCCGAAGAGATCCCGCAGCTGGCTGCGGAGTTCGGCTGCGACATCCTCGGACCACCGGTCGCCGACGCCATGACCCCGAAGGACGCCTGATGCGCACGGCGACCGAGGTCCACGACATGCTCGGGCCGAGCCGGACAACGAGCGGAACACACGACCGTCCAGTGTGATCCGTTACGCCACAGGCATCGTGGTGCACTCGGTCACCTTCTCACCCTCGTGCAGGCCGATGCGGTCGTGCAACCACACCAAGGGTTTCGGTGCCCACCAGTTCCATCTACCCAGCAGGTGCATGAAGGCAGGCAGCAGCACCATCCGCACCAGTGTGGCGTCGACCAGTACGGCCAGCGTCAGGCCGAGCCCGAACATCCGCATGAACTGCACGTGGGCGGCGAGCAGGGCCGCGAACGATATCGACATCACCAGGGCCGCGGCGGTGATCACCCGGCCGGTACGAGCCAGCCCCAGTGCGACGCTCTCGTCGTTGTCGGCGGCACCCGGACCTCAGCCAGTACTCGCGGATCCGGGACACCAGGAACACCTCATAGTCCATCGACAGGCCAAACGCGATGCAGAACAACAGCACCGGCGTGTTGGCGACCAGGGTTCCGGTGGACGTCGTTCCGAGCGCACCCAGGTGACCGTCCTGGAAGATCCACACCAGCGCACCGAACGCGGCGGTCAGCGACAGCACGTTGAGCACCAGCGCCTTGACCGGCAGCACGACGCTGCCGGTCAGCAGGAATAACAGTCCGAACGTGATCACAGCGATCAGGCCCAGCACCGCGGGCAGCCGCGACGTGATGGCGTCAACGCTGTCGCGGTTGGTCTGCGCGATGCCGGTCAGGTCGACCGGCCGGCCAGCCGGTCCGGGTACCGCATGCAGCCGGTTGAGTTGGGTCTGCGAGGTGTCGGAAAACAGTGGGGCCGTGCTATCGACGGTGAGGAAGGCGCTGCCCTGCGACACCCCGGCGGGCGCCGAGGGTGGCCCGACCCGGGTGCCGCCGACGAACGTGCCCGTCGGTGCCGACACCGCCGAAACATCCGGGACACCGGACAACTGAGCGGCGTAGCGCTCCAGATCGACAGCAGTCAGGCCGTCAGCGTCGGGGATCACGACGGTGACCGCGGTATCCGAGTTGTCGGCGAAGTCGTCGCGCAACTGGTCGCCGAGCTGATGTGCCGACGCTGACGTCGGCAGCACCCGGTCATCGGGGAAGCCCCATTTCACGCCGAGGAAGGGTGCGCCGAGTATTAGCAGCAGCGCGACAACGGCGAGGCCAAGCGGCAGGGCACGGCGCATGACGAATGTCGTTGACCGGTACCAGAACTGGGCCTCGATCGGACGGCGTACGGGGTCGGGCCGGCGCAGCAGGCGTCGAGCCAGCCGTCGGGCATCCAGGGTGTTCAGCCGGTCACCCAGCAGCACAATGGCCGCCGGTGTGACGACGACCGCTGCCAGCGCGGCGAACGCCACGGTGGCGACACCGGCGTAGCCGAACGACTTCAGGACGTGCATCGGGAACAGGACCATCGCCGCCATCGACATCGCGACCGTCGTAGCCGAGAACAGCACCGTGCGCCCTGCCGTTGTCATCGTGCGGACTAGGGCAGTGCTCGGATCGGCGCCCTCGGCAAGTTCGTCGCGATAGCGGCTGATGATCAGCAACGTGTAGTCGATCGCCAGGGCGAGGCCCAACGCGATACTGACGTTCAGCGCGAAGATCGACACGTCGGTGGTGAACGTGATGAGGCGCAGGACGGCCAGCGAGCCCACGATCGCCATCAGGCCGACCGCAACTGGAAGCGCGGCTGCCAGCAGGCCACCGAACACCCACACCAGTACGAGGAAACTCAAAGGAACGGCGATCGACTCCATCAGCAGCAGATCGCGCTGCAGCTGGGAGTTGATTTGCGCGTCCACCATGGCGAGCCCGCCCGACCGGACGACGACGCCAGTCGTCCCGACCGGATGATCGCGCGCCACCTCGTCGGACAGTGTCTGGGCGGTTGCCTGCGCGGCACTCTCCCCGCCGCTGATACCCGCGACGACCAGTGCAGTCTTGCCGTCCTTGCTGACCAGACGCTTCGCCGCTGCCGGTGGCGCGGTCCACGCCGACGTCACCTCGGCGACGTTCGGCGATCGCTTCAGCTGATCGACGATGGCTAAGCCCACAGCGCGGGCGGCCGAGCCGGTGGCGCTTTCCGGAGCGGTGACGGCGATAAGCATCTGCATGCCGCCCTGGTGGAACTTGTCGGTCAGCAGTTGTGCCGCCCTGGCCGACTCCGAGGTCGGATCCTGGAATCCGCTCGAGGACAGGCTCTTGGCGACCGGGACGCCGAAGATCCCCGCTGCGACCATCACCAACACGGCCACCGCTATGACCCGTCGCGGCGTTGCGATGGCCAGCAATGCGATTCGTTGCAGCACGTCGTGTCCTCCCTCTACCCGCGGACGCACGATCAGCGGCAACTTATCCAGCGTAAGTCAAGAATTAATACGAGATTCGGCCCCGCCGGGTTCACCGGCCGCCGTCAGCGTTGGGAAGCACGTCGATGCCGGTCAACTAAATCGCCTCGGTACGAGCAGGTTTCGAGCGACACCCGAGGTGTGCTCTTGCGGTAAAGTCTGTGACGTCGGCCACTCCCGATGGACAGAGTAATGGGCGCCACAGCGAACACCCGCCACGTGACGACTACGAACTCACCAAAAACGGGCCGCGATCTGCCGGCGACATGCTACTCCTCGGGTGCGGGCCCGAGGCTAAAACCATGCGGCACAACGCGATAACGAATATCGATGATGACCCGGCCAGTCGGGAAATTACCAACTGCGCTAGGTTGACTTAGAACTGTACGCGCCCGGCGGTGAGGGCGGCCCAATCGTGGGTGTCAAGGCCGGGCGCACAGTAATTCTCTGCTAGTCTCTCAGGGAATTCTTACGTAGTCTATTGAACCGACACGGCATTGGTTCGCGTGTCCATAGCGTGAGTGAAATCAGTGTCATCGGAGCTGTCCGTGGCGAATTGCCACCGCACCGCTACACCCAGAGCGAGCTTACCGAGGCGCTTCTGGAGCTTCCGGGTTACGAAGAGCTAGCCGAGCCGCTTCGGCGACTGCACGCCAGCTCCAAGGTCAACAGTCGCCATCTCGCATTACCGCTCGAGGAATATCGGAACCTGACCGACTTCGGCCAGGCGAATGACCTTTTCATCGACCACGCGGTGGAACTCGGGTGTGCGGCGGTCGCGGGCGCGCTGGACGAGGCGGGGCTGCGACCGCAGGATGTCGACGTCATCGTGTCAACGACTGTCACCGGCGTGGCTGTGCCGTCGATAGAAGCCCGCATCGCCGGGCGGCTAGGGCTGCGCCCCGATGTGAAACGAGTTCCGCTGTTCGGCTTGGGCTGCATGGGTGGGGCAGCGGGGATGGCACGCATGCACGACTATTTACGTGGCGCCCCCGACGACGTGGCGGTGCTGGTGTCGGTGGAATTGTGCTCCCTCACCCGCAAGCACGACCCCTCCATAGCCACCCTGGTCGCGGGCGCGCTGTTCGGCGACGGCGCCGGGGCGGTGGTGGCGGTTGGCGAACGTCGCGCCGAACAGATCCGCGCGGATGGGCCGGACATCCTCGATTCGCGCAGTCGCCTCTACCCCGATTCGCTGCGCACGATGGGCTGGGACGTTGGCGCCTCCGGATTGGAGATCGTCCTCGGCCCGGAAGTACCGACGTTGGTCGAGCAGTATCTGGGCGACGACGTCACCGATTTCCTTGGCGCGCATGGCTTGAGCATCGCCGACGTCGGCGCATGGGTGAGCCACTCCGGCGGCCCCAAGATCATGGACGCGATCACCTCGGCGCTCGGCCTGCCCGACGACGCGCTCGAGCTCACGTGGCGGTCGTTGGGCGAGGTCGGCAACCTCTCATCGGCGACGGTAATCCATGTGTTGCGCGACACGATCGCCAAACGGCCGCCGACGGACAGCCCCGGGCTGCTGATGGCGATGGGTCCCGGTTTCAGTTCCGAACTTGTCTTGCTGCGGTGGCACTGAGGTGAAGGGTCGGTACGCGCTGCTGATCGGCGCCGTCGCTGGGGAGCGAGTGGCCGAACTGGTTGTCTCGCAACGCAACCTTTTCTGGAGCCGCGAGCGTGGCGGCGTCGAGTTCGGTGCGCGGCATTACCCGGTGATGGTGGCTCTGCACACCGGTCTGCTGGTGGGATCTCTGGTGGAGCCGATCACGTTGCGTCGCCGATTCATTGGCCGGCTGGGCTGGCCGATGCTGGCGGTCGTGCTGGCTGCTCAGGGCTTGCGCTGGTGGTGCATCGCGACGCTGGGCCGGCAGTGGAACACCCGCGTCGTCGTCGTCCCAGGTGCTGCGCGCGTCGCGAAGGGACCGTATCGCTTTCTGCCACACCCGAATTACGTTGCAGTCGTGGCGGAAGGGGTGGCGCTGCCGTTGGTGCACTCAGCGTGGGTGACGGCGTTGGTGTTCTCGGTGCTCAACGCGGCGCTGCTGCGCACGCGGATCAGGGTCGAGAACGCGGCGCTGGCGAGCCTGACGTGATCGACCTGCTCGTCGCTGGTGGTGGCCCCGCCGGGCTGGCCACCGCACTGCACGGCGCACGGGCAGGGCTCGAGGTGGTCGTCGTCGAACGGCGCAGCGGAGCCATCGACAAGGCCTGCGGCGAAGGCTTGATGCCGCACACGGTGAAGCAGCTGGAGCGTCTCGGTGTTACGCCACCGGGCAGGGAGCTGCACGGCATCAGCTATCTGGATGGCGACCGGCACGTCGACGCTGAATTCAGGTCCGGCCCAGGGCGCGGCGTGCGCAGGACAGCCCTGCATGCCGCACTCCTCGACGCCGCGACCGCCGCCGACGTGTCGTTCGTCCACGACGACGTCGGCGACATCGCCCCGGATGCGAGAGGGGTTCGCGTCGGGCAGCTGCGGGCTCGGTACCTGGCCGCCGCAGACGGGCTGCACTCGCCCATCCGTCGATCCCTCGGCCTGGCAATGCCATCCAGTGGCCCGCGCCGGTGGGGTATCCGTCGGCACGTGCAGATCGCGCCGTGGACCGACTACGTCGAGGTGCACTGGGCCCCGGGCGCCGAGGCGTACGTGACGCCGGTTGCCGACGATTGCGTGGGCGTCGCGATCCTCACGTCGCGCCAAGGTGGATTCGACAGCCACCTCGACGAATTTCCGGCCCTCGCGGATCGGTTGCGCGGCCATCCGCACGGCCCGGACCGTGCCGCCGGTCCGTTGTGGCAGAAGGTTCGGGGCCGTGCCGCGGGGCGTGTGCTGTTGGTGGGTGATGCGGCGGGCTATGTCGACGCACTGACCGGCGAAGGCCTTGGCATCGCGTTCGGTGGCGCGGAGCTGTTGGTGCGGTGCATCGTTGCCGGTCGACCGGGTGCCTACGATCGCAAGTGGCGCCAGATGTCGCGCCGCTACCGCCTGCTGACCGCGGCACTGGTGAAGGCCAGCGCGTACGCGCCGCTGCGCTCACGCATCGTGCCGGCTGCAGCGGCGCTGCCCGCCATCTTCGGCGCGATCGTCAACGAGCTTGCGGAATGACTGGGTCAAACTGAGTGATGAGTTCTCCATCGTCGCAGGGCGTCTCAGCAGTCATGACGCTGTCGTAGGCGAAGGGGACTTTACGACCGGTGCCCGTCCCTAACCGATCGGGTAGAGGGCGCTGACCTCTGCACACTGTCGTTTCATCGTGTCCCGTTCTGTGGGAGGGACGTCGCTTACGACCCCTACTCGCAGCGACCGGGAGCGGCACACTGGCCATAACGGTCCATCACAATCCGTCTACAGGTAGTCGACGGTGTTGACCCAAATCACCATTCACGAGGGAGAGGCACCCCATGGCCGACGCACGACCCGCACCCACCACGACGAACGCCGGTATCCCGGTCGAGAGCGATGAGCATTCGTTGACCATCGGTCCGGACGGTCCGATTCTGCTGCACGATCACTACTTGATTGAGCAGATGGCGGCGTTCAACCGTGAGCGGGTACCGGAGCGCCAACCGCACGCCAAGGCAGCGGCGGTTTTGGCTGATTCGAGGTCACCAACGACGTGAGCGCCTTCACCAAGGCGGCGGCGTTCCAACCGGGCACCACAACCGAGACGGTCATCCGATTCTCCACAGTGGCCGGCGAGCGCGGCAGCCCAGACAACATCGACACCGACATCGGTAACCGCATCGAAAAAGGCGTCCGCGCAGCATAATCTGCGATCGACTCACCCGGATAGTCTTCAGACAAGCTACGGCAAGCATGCACGTTTCAACTACTGAGGACGACGGTCGAGATTGTGAGATCGCACGACTCCCTCAAGCGTTGCCGGCTTAGGGCAACACGACACCGATCTGAGGTGGCATCATGAAGGACAAGCTCAACATCGTTCTCGTGCATGGTGCATTTGCTGACGGTTCGCACTGGCGGCACATCATTCCAGGGCTGTTTGCAGCGGGGCATCGAGTGATGGCGGCGCAGAACCCGCTCACGTCGCTGGATGATGACGTCGCAAACACTCGGAAGCTGGCTGAATGGATGGGGGGTCCGACCCTGCTGGTCGGCCACTCCTACGGTGGAGCCGTTATCACCGGCGCGGGCCGAGCAACCAACGTGGTGGGATTGGTCTACCTCGCCGCGTTCGCTCCGGCGCAGGGAGAAAGCGTGAATAGCATTCTCGCCAGAAGCGACCCCGCGCCAGGCTGGGCGAGTGTGAGCCCTGCCTTCGACGACGACTCGCTCTGGCACCGCCAGGACACGTTCCACGACAGCTTCTGCCAGGACCTCGACGACATCGAGTCGCTGGTCATGGCAACAACCCAAAGGCCGCTCGCACGTCAGTGCTTGGACGATGTCACCGGGGAGCCAGCGTGGAAGACCAAACCGAGCTGGTATCAGGTCTCCGGCCGAGACCGAATGATCCTGCCGCAGAGCCAGCGCAAGATGGCTGAGCGTATCCACGCCCGCGAAACCATCGAACTCGACACCGGCCACGCCGCGTTCGCCACCCGGCCGACCCAGGTACTCGAACTGATCACCAACGCCGCAGCCGCCGCCTCGCCTTCGAAAGGGCGGCGCGTGGGGCCGTAATTGAAGAGGTTGAACAACTTGGTCGATGGATACGCAGCACTTTACTGGTGACCCGCCATATCGATTCGGTCGTATTCCAGCGCCTGGGTCCGCTCTGCGTGGCAGGGGAGTGGCCCTGGGTGGGCGATACCGCCCAAGCGATGCGCCAGTCGTGCTACGGCGCCGCCGCACATCCCAGCCCAGAGGCGTGGGGATCGCTTCGGCAGGGCTCTGTGCGATATGCCCCTCGAAGTCAACTTCGACTGAGGACCTAGTCAGCGCGGAACGAACTCGATCTACCGTCGTGTCCCAGGCGTGACGACCGGGCGCGTGAACGAGGTGACGCCGCGCGCGGGAAGGCGCTAGCCTTACTCGCAAGTCGGGTCCGGTGCTCCCGCGCTGCTCCTGTAATAAGGAGCCCTCGCGGGCGCCACCAGAGAGGACAACCAGGATTCATGACCGAACGACAGCGCGCGACACCCGCCAGCGCCGCGAGGATCGCGGTCGCGGGCGTGATCATCGCCTGCGGTGCACTGGCCATAGCCGGCGAGGCCGGAGCGGATCCGGCGGTGCCCTACCCGACGCCGGTGCCATCCGATCCGGGTGCGGCCACCCCGGCTCCCGGCCAGCCCGTGGTGTCCGCGGATGGACCGGTGGGTCCGCTTCCGCCCCCACCCGCCGGCCCGCCACCGGTGCCAGAGATCTCCAACCCCGCCTACGGCCAGGGTCAAACGCCGGGCCAGCTCGGGTACCTCAGGGATATTTGGCACACGTTCCACAGCGGTAACCCACTCGACGCGCTGACCGTGCCAGCGGAAGAGGCGCCGGGACCGCCGCCTGGAGCCGGTCCAGCGCCGCAGCTGCCGCCCGGATACATATCACTGAACGACCCGGAGTCCAACGGCCCTCCGCCGAAAGCGCCCGACCAGGGCGGACCGCCTCTGCCGCCTGGTTACTATCCGTTGAACGGGCCACCGCCGCCCGGGTACTACGACGCGCCGCCCCCGGCCGAGCCGGCCGCGCCACCGACGATCGGGCCGGTGCCGCCAACGCCCTAACCCCTTGGGCCGCGTTGTAAGTCAACGCCTTGCAGCTGAGAGCAAACGCGTCACGGCGTAGCCGCGGTGCGGCGCTGACGATGGTTCCATGTTGCGTCATCGCGCACACCTTCACGTCGCCCGAGGCGCGCTACGCCGGTGTGGATGTGCCCAGACTCTGCTCTCAAACGCACTGTGGCACACCAGATGTCGAGAGCGAGGTGTTCTATTGCCGAAATCTCACGCCCGCAGCGATATTCGTCACCACTCACACGGTGAACGACTCGCTGCGAACTTCCGAGCGGGTGAAGCCGTCGGTGGCGATCACACGCAACTGCACCGTCTGGCCGGGAGCGAACTGGCTCCGGTCCACATCCACGGAGGGGTCGGCGAGCCCAACGGCGAGGGTCCGCCAGGTCCGGCCGCCATCGGTGCTCGCCTGCACGCTGTAGCGGTATTGCTGCTCCGCTCGACTGCGAGTTTCCCACGACAACCTGATGCTCGACTC
Organism: uncultured Actinomycetota bacterium; assembly: GCA_963770125.1. GTDB lineage: Bacteria > Actinomycetota > Actinomycetes > Mycobacteriales > Mycobacteriaceae > Mycobacterium. Next base: position 99,887 of record CAVYPI010000050.1, read on the forward strand.
ATCCAGGGCGGGCCGTGCCATGCCGGCGAGGTCGGGCGGCTGTGCAGCAGCCTGCAGGCTATCGACGGTTTCGCCCTCGATCAGGAGGCGCACACTCTTAGCGGCGGGGTCAACCGGAATGACGGCGTCAACGATGCCGGTGCGGTCCTCGTCAGGCCCGAGCTCGGTGTTGAGCTTCACCAGGGCCGGATATGAAATCAGCGGCTGCCCGCTGGCGTCTTCGAACACCACGACAACCGGGCTCCCGTCAACCGGCGCCGTGGGAACGACATTGGGCACTGGGGTTACATAGCTGAGTGTGCCGTCGCGAGTGGTGAGGTTGACGTTCGCCACGACGCTAATGGTGTTGCTCGCGGATGCGGGAGACGGTCCGGATTCGCGGGCAGCGCCCGCGGCGACCAGGCGCTCGTCTTGTGGATCCAATGCGCCGCCTCCGCCCGGGGTTGCGCCGGCCGCTAAGCCGTCCTCTGTCGCCAACCGATTCATGATTGCACTGTAGGTGTAGTCGCTGAGCCACTCGTTGGGGCAGTAGGTCATGATTTCGCGCCATTGCGTCCCTGGAAGCGCCATGCGCGGCAGCCCGAGGGCCGGATCACCGACGTCGAAGCCGACATGGCCGTTATCGTCGTCGGCCAACTGGCCGTTGGTGTAGGGATAACTTGCGTCGTCGTGCGTCTCCCCGCAGAAGCCGGGGTGCTTGCGGCCGAACGTGTGTCCCAGTTCGTGGCCGCCATACCAGTCGCCGTAGGTCCCGTCGGTGTCCCAGCTGAAGTTCCCAGTGGGTATGCCGGTCGGCCCAGAGGCGACCACGCTCGGGTCGGCCGATGCTGGTATGCCGGCGGCGCTCCCACGCATGAAGAACCCGCCGTCTGCGACCATCCCGTAGTAGTGCGTGCGGTGGTCGCCGCCACTGGCCATATCTTGGGCGCGGATGGTCGCCAACTGGGCATTGGTGTTGTCGCTGGTGAACGGCGGTGCTGTGTTGGAGTCGGCGACAGAAGTCGACCAGATGACCTCCGACGCAGGGTAAGCGCGGCGAAGCCAGGACCGCAGATGATCGAGGTCGTTCTGGGTCGGCGCGAAGGTGGTCGACGGCGCGGGCGGCGGGTTGACCTGTTGCGCGTAGCGCATCGACACGACATGGACGCGTAGGGGATGACCATCCGCAATGCTCACCGTCGACGGGGTTGTGTACTGCCCACCCACTGCCGCACCTGTCGCCTCGTTGACCAGCTTCGACAATGCGAGCGTCAGCGTTCCCGGAGTCGTCAGGAATCCCGGGACAACGAAGTTCAGGCTCAGTGCTGCGTCCTTCCGCAGCGTCGCGGTTTGGCCCGCTCGCGACGGGTCGAGCGTCACCGCGGCACGCGCCCGCAACTTGATCGGCTTGCCGCCCGACCGCTGAACCTCAAGGGTGCCCCAGACCCTGACCCCGGGCGAGATGGCGTGGCTGACGTACACACGCACCACAGTGGGCTTACCACTGACCAGCGGTACCGCATTAGCGAGGTTTTGAATCGACTGCGTGACCTCGATCCCGTCCAGCGTCACGACGTGCTCATACCAATTGGCATCCTGCACCGATTCATCGGCGCCGATCCACCAGACCTCCATGCTGCTGGGAATCCGTGACACCCCAGCAATGCCGCCTGTGAGTGAGGCGCTACCGGGGGGCGCGAGGGTGAACTGCTGCCAAGTGCCGCCGTCGTACCAAAATCCGTCTTGAACCGACCCGTCGGCACCGACCCACCACAGCTCCATGCTGGTGGGGATGCGCGATACCGCGGCGATAGCGCTGGTGGCCGTTGCGCTGCCGGCGGGTGCCAATTGGTAGCGCTGCCAAGGGGATCCGTCGTACCAGTAAGCGCCTTCGATCGAGCCGAGTGCGCCGACCCACCACAGCTCCATGCTGTCCGGGATCCGCGATACCGCGGCGATGCCACCGGTGAGGGTGGCGCTGCCTGCAGGTGCGATTTCGTAGCGCTGCCAAGGGGATCCGTCGTACCAGAAGGCGCCTTCGATCGAGCCGAGTGCGCCGACCCACCACAGCTCCATGCTGGTGGAGACGCGGGATACTGCGGCCATACCGCCAGCCGCCGTTGCGCTGCCGACTGGTGCCAATTGGTAGCGCTGCCAGGTGGATCCCTCGTACCAGAAGGCGCCTTCGATCGAGCCGAGTGCGCCGACCCACCACAGCTCCATGCTGCCCGGGATTCGCGACACCGCGGCGATCGCACTATTCGGCGCGGCGCTGCCGACTGGTGCCAATTGGTAGCGCTGCCAGGTGGATCCCTCGTACCAGAAGGCGCCTTCTATCGACCCTTCAGCGCCGACCCACCACAGCTCCATGCTGCCCGGGATCCGCGACACTGCAGCCAGACCGCCGTCGAGCGCCGCGCTGCCCGCCGGAGCAAGGGTGAACTGCTCCCATTTTCCGCCGTCATACCAGTACGCGTCCTGAACCGACCCATCGGCGCCGACCCACCACAGCTCCATGCTGGTGGGAATGCGCGAGACCGCGGCGACGGCGCCGCGTGGAGCGGCGCTTCCGCCGGGCGCCAAAGTGAACTGCTGCCAAGGAAGTCCATACCAATAGGCGTCCTGGATCGATTCGTTCGCCCCGGCCCACCACAGCTCCATGCTGCTGGCCTCGCGGGACACCACGGCAATCTGACTCGTCACTGACGCGCTGCCAGCGGGTGCGAGGGTGAACTGCTCCCAGCTGCCGCCGTCGTACCAGTACGCGTCGTGGACGGAGCCGTCGGCGCCAATCCACCACAGCTCCATGGTGTTCGGGATGCGCGAGACCGCGGCGATGCCGCTCGTGAGTGAGGCGCTGCCAGCCGGCGCAAGTTCGTGGCGCTGCCACGTGGATCCCTCATACCAGTACGCGTCCTGAACCGATCCGTCGGCGCCAATCCACCACAGCTCGATGCTGTCGGGGATGCGCGAGACCGCGGCGATGCCGCTCGTGAGTGAGGCGCTGCCAGCCGGCGCCAGCGTGAATTGCTGCCAGGTGGATCCCTCATACCAGTACGCGTCCTGAACCGATCCGTCGGCGCCAATCCACCACAGCTCGATGCTGTCGGGGATGCGCGAGACCGCGGCGATGCCGCCGGTGAGTGAAGCACTGCCGGCCGGCGCCAGCGTGAATTGCTGCCAGGTGGATCCCTCATACCAGTACGCGTCCTGAACCGATCCGTCGGCGCCAATCCACCACAGCTCGATGCTGTCGGGGATGCGCGAGACCGCGGCGATGCCGCCGGTGAGTGAGGCGCTGCCGGCCGGTGCCAATTCGTAGCGCTGCCAGGTGGATCCCTCGGACCAGTGAGCGCCCTCAATTGAGCCGTGCTCGCCGACCCACCACAGCTCCATGCTGCCAGGGATGCGCGAGACCGCGGCGATCCGGCTATCGGGGGCGGCGCTGCCCGCGGGCGCGAGTTCGTAGCGCTGCCAGGTAGATCCCTCGGACCAGTAAGCGCCTTCAATCGACCCGTGCTCGCCGACCCACCACAGCTCCATGCTCCCCGGAATCCGCGACACCGCAGCCATAGCGGCCGCGCTCTCCGGTGCAAAGGTGAACCTGTTCCACATGGCATCCTCCCCCGATTTGGCCATTCGCCGTCATGGTAGGTACGCAATGGTGGAGGGGGCGTGAGTAGTGCAGTACTCGAATTCGGCGCTCCATGCGCGACATGTGACTAGGTAGCCAGTCATCCTGGCACTGCAGTCGCGAGCTATGTCCTGCTCCATTAGACGTCCGGCGTGCACGCGGACGCCGCGTGCGCGCAGCTCGGGTGCTGACATTACCGACACGCATCAGCACCATCAGACCACGCGAACACGCATGGATGATTCGATAACAGATGCTCAGTGCTCTGGTTTCTGCGTACTCGGTCAAGCTTCGAAGGCCGCGTCAGTGCTCCGTGTCGGCGCCGCACGACCGCCACCTCGACGTGTCTGCCAAATCCGAAGAGCAACAGACTCTTTCATGGCAACCCACGCGCATACGGCTGGGTCTTGCGGCCGGACTTAAGGCCCGGGGCTGAATCCACCTCTCCGAACTACGCTGTGCCACAGCGAAATTCGTGCACGAGAGTCGGCACATGGCAGGGCACTCAGCAGGGTCTGTCGGAACAACCGTACGGATCTACCCCCAAAAGCGGACGTGGGTGAGCCTCTACCGACGGGTTGTGCCGAGTCGCCCTTATGGTCATGGGGTTCCGAACCAGGTGGTCAGCGCATGGCGCAATCCAGTATCGGTGCCGTCTCCCACCCAGGCGATGTATCCATCGGGTCTGATCAGCACGGCAGCGGGCGCTGCTACTTGGCCTAGGACCGGAAGCTCCCAATTGTCGGCATATTTGGCGTCGATCGCCAACACGCGATGTGCCCACGGGGTGATGTCGAAACCCCAAGGCTTGCCGAGGTTCAGAAGGACAGCGTGGGCGTCATGGAGGAGGGTGAATGTTCGCACCGTGCCACCGGGGGTGATCAGGTCGAGATCGGGCATGCGGCGCCCGAGCAGCGGGTGCCCCTCACCGAGGTCGTAGTGAATGTCCAGGCCAGACATCATCGCGGCGAACCGCTTGCGCGGCTCGTCCATGCTCAGCACCTCGGACATGGTGTCACGCAACGCCTCCATACGCTCGCCTGCGCCGATGAGCGCGGTTTGCGCCATGGTGTTGTGCAACACGCGGGCGGCTACGGGGTGCCGCTCCGCATGGTAGGTATCCAGGAGGCTATCTGGCGATGTCTCGTTGACCACCTGGGCCAGCTTCCAGCCCAGATTCACCGCATCCTGAATACCGGTGTTGAGGCCTTGCCCACCGGTCGGGAAATGCACGTGTGCCGCGTCGCCGGCCAGCAGCACCCGTCTGTCGCGGTAGGCCGCGGCCTGCCGAGTCACATCGGTGAACCTGGAAATCCAGGTGGCACTGTGCATCCCGTAATCCGTCCCGCGTACGGCGATGAGCGCCTCGCTGAGATCGCGCAGGGTCGGCTCGCTGGTTTGTCCGACCTGCGGTTCGGTCACCAGGACCCGCACCGGCCCCCCATCCTCCAACCTGCTGAGGGAATGGATGCCAACATCGTCGTGGCGGACGCCCCACTCCGGCTCCTCGTCCATCTCGACCTCGGCGATCAGGCAGCTCGTTGTCGGATCCCACCCGGGGAACTCGATACCGGCTGCCTTACGGATCACACTGCTCCCTCCGTCGCACCCGACGAGATATTCCCCCCGTAGCGACTGGCCGCCCGACAGCCTGACGTCGACGCCAGTGTCGTCTTGGGCGAACCCCGCCACCTCACGTCCGCGATAGATCGGAACCCCCAGCTCGTCAATCCAGCCGGCCAGTATGCGCTCGATGCGGTCCTGCCACAGCGCGAGGCCGTAGTTGTGCCGGGTCGGAAAGTCGCTGATGTCCAGCCGAATCATGCCGAATCCCGCGACCTGGGCTATCTGCCCGTGTGAAAGGAACCGATCAGCGATTCCACGCTGATCGAGAACCTCGATGGCGCGTGAATGCAGACCACCTGCGCGCGAGCCAATGAGGTCGTGGCTGGCGCGCCGCTCGACAATGGCAACGTCGACCCCCGCCAACGCCAACTCACCTGCCAACATCAGCCCCGTCGGGCCGCCTCCAGCGACCACCACCGCATGGTCGGCCACGGGTTCGACGTCCCCACGCGACGCATACGTCGACAACATCCCCACACGCATTCCACGACTCCCGTTTCCGCAGGTTCTGATCTCGGCCAACGATTCTGCGGCACCACCCGGGTCTTGCCGCAAGCCCCCCGGTGCGCTATACGTTGAAAGTGGAAGGGAGTTCTTCTTTCCTTTTGTCGTCCGCTGTGGACGGACAACCTCCTCGTGAAGCGTCGCCGCGCCGCACCGCGCACGGCGGTACCGTCGGCCTAGCAGGATCTCCCGTCGACGGGTGCCATGGCCAGCAATGCTCGATGGGCTACGAGATCAGCATGCGCGCTTCAGGCGAGCGGTTGAAGCGGTCGGAGGACCGGAGCCGCTTGCCCAGCACGAAGGCCTCGAATTGCTCGAACTTGTCCTGATCGGCGTCGGCCTCGAACTGGCGGCGCGCCTCCAGCAACAAGTTTCGCGCCATCTGGCTGGTGTGCCGGTCGTGCAGCATGTCGGCGCGAACCGCGTCACGTAGCGGGAACAACGGCGCCTGTGAAATTCCAAGAGCTCAGCGGTTGTAAAGGATACTGTTGCGACCGTTGATGATCCGCAATCGGCGACAGCAACTAGCCTCCACAACTGTCTCTGTGACGAGCCTAGATAGCCGGCGTGATCCATTGCCCCGGAGGGGCGGTCTCAACTACTCGGGAGATCCCGGCATCGTTGAGCGCGGCGACGATATCGTCTACGCCTTCGGTAAAGTGCGCCCACCCATCCGCGTGCGCCGGGATAACAACCTTGGCGTCTAGCACTTCTGCCGCCGCTGCCGCTCTCGCGCTCGTGAGGGTGAGGGGGCGTCCCTTCTGCCTCGACGGCACACGGGCGGCGCCGACGAACAATACCGCTAAATCGATCGGTCCGCATCGGTCAGCAACCGCAGCTACAGCGCTGAGGGATGCATTGTCGCCGCTGAGGTAAATGGTGGGGATGTCATCGCCCATCAGCACGAAACCTGTGACCTGGCACGTCACATGACCAGTGCTGTCCCGATCACTGTCTGCAGGGCCGTGCACGGCGGGCACCGCCTGCACCGCGATTGCGCAGGCATCGTCGCGGGCGCCCAACTCCAGGGTTGCCCATGAATCAAGGCCCTTGGCCGGCGGCCCGAGCCGGCGAGCCGCGCCTGGATGTGTCAAAATCATCGGCGCTGAAAGAGCGAACCGACGTCCTTCGGCATCCAGATTGTCTAGGTGCTCGTCGTGGCTGATCAGCACTGCGTCGACTTGACCCAGTGCTGACGCCGGGATCGCCGGGGCTACGGTCTTGGTGAGGTAACCGTATTCGCCTGGTGGGTCGAACGTGGGATCAATGACAAAGCGCCAGCCGGCAACATCGATGACGGTGGTCGGACCGCCGAGCACGCTCACAGCGAACCGTTGTCTTTTATTGTCCACATTGGTCACAAGGAGGCGAACGCGGCTGTGATCAGAACTATTCCACACACAATCCGTCGGTCCTCGCCCACCGTGTATCAGCCTGAACGGGAGCAGCTTTCACCGCACGAGCCGAGCGTGGAGCGTCGCCGTCCAACAGCATCGCGAAAGGAGAGCACGCAATCATGATCGACAAAATTTCGTTCTGGCCCAACGACGCCCGCCTCGCGATCAGCATATCGCTGATGTATGAGGGCGGCGGACAGCCTATTTCGGGCGCGCCTGGCGTCATTCCCGAGCGGATCAAGAACGGCCTGCCGGATATGGCGACCAATGGCGTGTTCCAGTACGGCATCTACGAAGGCACACCGCGCCTGCTCAACCTGATGGACAAGCACAACATCAAGCTGACGGTGTTCATGATCGGCCAGGGGTCGACAAGCACCCCGAGCTCGCCAAGGAGGTTGTGCGCCGTGGCCACGAGGCCGCCGCCCATGGCCGCACATGGTCAGCGAGCTACGATCTCAGTCCCCACGATGAGCGCCAGTTCATTGAGGACAACATACGCAGCATCGAGCGCGCGACCGGCGTGCGGCCGAAAGGCTGGAGTGCCTATTGGGTCCGCAACAGCCAGCACACGCTCGACATCCTGAAAAGCCTCGGTTTCACCTGCTATCTCGACGAGGCGAGCATGGATGAGCCGTTCATCCTGCCGGTCAAGGGCGGCGACTTCGTCACCGTGCCCTACACCTTCCACATGAACGACATCGTCTCGTTCCCCCTCGAGGGTTGGAACCCGGCTGCCTACGAGGAGGCGCTCAAGGACGAGTTCGACCAGCTCTACGAAGAGGGTGAGACGCGTCGGCGGATGATGGTGATGAGCCTGCATGACCGCATTTCTGGCCATGCCGGCCGCGTACGAGTTCTCGATCGGTTCTTCACCTACGCGAAGAGCCAGCCCGGCGTTTGGTTCGCTCGAAAGGACGAGATCGCCGACTGGGCGATGAAGACCCGTAGTCAGACCCCATATCTCGATCGCGGTCCGGTGGGCAAGACCGGTCGTCCGGCCCAGCGGAGTAGTGCCTCGCCGGCCCTTCGAAGCGACTGCGGAATCATCACGACCTCAACATGTTTCATGCCAAACGACATGTGCACGCCGATTGTCTTCGGTCAAGCATTTCTGTCCTAAGCCGAACGATCGAGCGGGGCGGGGAGCGGTGGGAGCTGCAGCGGCTGGGTTCTGCTCTGTTGGTGACCGCGCTCGGTTAGCCGGTTTATCCGGGGATGGAATTGGCGTGCCCGGTGGTTGACAGATGGCGTGACTATTCGACTCGGATTACAGATCCCCAACTTTTCGTACGGAGTGCCCGTATCAGAACTGTTTGCCGCGGTGAAAGCACAGGCGCAGGAGGCTGAAGCCGCCGGTTTCGACACGGTCCTGGTGATGGACCATTTCTACCAGCTGCCCGGGCTCGGTGAGCCGGATGAACCAATGCTGGAGGCCTACACCGCGCTGGGTGCATTGGCCACCGCCACGCAGGGCCTACAGCTGTCGACGCTGGTGACCGGTAACACCTATCGCAACCCCACCCTGCTCGCCAAGGCGGTGACGACGCTGGATGTGGTCAGCGCAGGAAGGGCCATCTTGGGAATTGGGGCCGGGTGGTTCGAGCTGGAGCATCGCCAGCTCGGCTTCGAGTTCGGCACCTTCACCGAGCGATTCGAAAAGCTCGAGGAAGCATTGCAAATCGTCGTCCCAATGCTCCACGGCGAGCGACCAACCTTCGCAGGCAAGTGGTATCACACCGAGACCGCGATAAACGAACCTCGTTATCGCGACCACATTCCGATCATGCTGGGCGGCAGCGGCGAGAAGAAGACGTTCCGGCTCGCCGCCCGCTACGCCGATCACCTCAACATCATCGCTGACATGTCCGAGCTGCCCGCCAAGCTTGAGGCATTGCGGCTGCGCTGCACCGAAATTGACCGCGACCCCGCAACGCTGGAAACCAGCTGCCTATTAACCGTCGTGCTCGACGGTTACGAGGCTCCCACCGATATCGGGGAGGCACGGGGTGGTCGCGCCGTGAGCGGCACGCCTGAGCAAGTGGCTGAGGAGATCAAGAGTCGGGTCCTCGACGTGGGAATCGACGGGGTGATCATCAACCTTCCGACCCATCGCTACACGCCCGGTGTCATCACCAAGGTCGCAGACGCGCTGAAGCCGCTGATCGACGCCTAGCGCCGATCACCATGCTGATCGGGTAGCACCGGAGTACGAGCAGCAACACCATCACGCTGGCGGCCGCAGTGGCGAGCAGTACCGACCGGTGTCCGCGCAGTGCCGGTAACTGAGCTTATCGCCCGTCCACGTCGAATCATTTGAGATCGTTAGCTAACCTAATCCGGGCGTACAGTCGGGCGTGTGGAGTATCGCAGCCTCGGAAGAACCGGAATCCAAGTAAGTCCGCTCTGTCTCGGCGCAATGATGTTCGGCGCCTGGGGAGAGCCCGACCACGATACGTGCATCAGAACCATCCACACGGCGCTGGACGCCGGCATCAATTTCATCGACACGGCCGATGCCTACTCGCAGGGCGAATCGGAGACCATCGTCGGCAAGGCCCTGGCCGACGGTAAACGCGATGACGTCGTCGTGGCCACCAAGGTCAACATCCAGATGGGTGTCCCGGTTGAATCGCCGACCGGCACCAAGGGCGACCCCAACAAGTGTGGCAACTCCCGTCGCTGGATCATCCGGGAGGTTGAAAACAGCCTGCGCCGGCTAAACACCGACTGGATCGACCTGTATCAGATCCACCGTCCCGATCCGCACACCGACATCGAGGAGACGCTATCCGCGCTCACCGATTTGCAGCGGCAAGGCAAGATCCGCGCTTTCGGCTCGTCGACGTTCCCGGCCCACCAGATGGTTGAGGCGCAGTGGGTCAGCGAGCGCCGGGGCCTCGGCCGGTTCGTGACCGAGCAACCGCCGTACTCGTTGCTGGTCCGCGCCATTGAGGCAGATGTGCTGCCGGTGGCCGAGCAGTTCGGCATGGGGGTGCTGCCGTGGAGCCCGCTGGCGGGCGGCTGGCTTGCCGGGGGTTACCGCAAAGGCAAGGACCTACCGGAGTCGACGCGGCGCACCAGGCTGCCGGCACGATACGACATGTCTACCCCGGACAGCCAGCGCAAGCTCGACGCCGCCGACGCGCTCGGCCAACTCGCCGATGACGCAGGACTTACGCTCGTCCACTTAGCGTTGGCATTCGTCATGCAGCATCCTGCGGTGACTGCACCGATTATCGGCCCGCGCACGATGGATCATCTGCAATCGCAGGTCGGCGCGACCGAGGTGAAGCTGTCCACCGACATACTCGACAAGATCGACGAAATCGTGCCCCCAGGCGTGACGGTTGCCCGTTCCGACCAGGGCTACCAGCCGCCGTCACTCACCGACCCGTTCCTGCGTCGTCGGCGCATCGCCTGAGCGGTCGAGGAAGCGCGCGACGTGCCGGTGATTCATTGTGGTGCAACCGAATCGGTCGTGGGCCGACCACGGTGACGTCGGTTTCTGTTGTTCCCGAACTTTCGCGACAACAGGACTTCCTTCAACTCGCTCTCGCGCGCGAGCACGTGCTCATCTGTCGTTCGCATCGGTATAAGACGACGAAATCGCAACGCAGCGCGAAGGTTTCACTGCGACCGAGCGACGAGCTCACCGTCGACTACACCGCCAGGGCGGAACTTCTCGCCAGTGATCACCGCCACCACGGAGAACGACTGATGAGGTCCTCCGCACGGGGATGGTGGGCTTGGCACCACGGGGACGGTGCCGGGGCCGCCGCCGTAGCACGGTGGCCACGCTGTCCACAAAGCGAAGGCCGGGCCACCCGGAGACCGCGCCAGCATCCACGCAAAGTGCTGCGATTCTGCGCGGCAGCGCTCGGCTCACCGGCAAGAGGCGGGTGATGATCTTGTTCCGCGGTGCGAGGGATACTGCGAGGGTGCCGTTACAACGGTCGCGGCTGCCCAGCGCCACGGCGACGCCAAACTCCTTGACCGCGGGCGGCAACTCCGTCGACGGAGTGGGCCCGCGGACAGAGCCGTGGCCATGGTCATTGCTAGTGCCCTCCACCGCCCCAGGCGCGTGGCTTTCGGTTGTGCTGGCGGTGCATGGTGGGCTCCCTTTCGTTAATGCAGCAGTCCGGCGTTGCGCGCGTCGAATCGCAGTTCGTCGCGGAGGTCCGGGTGGGCGATGGCAATCAGCCGCTGTGCACGTTCGCTGATCGACGCGCCACGCAATGACGCCACCCCGTACTCGGTGACGACGTGGTCAACGGTGTTTTTCAGCGTGGTCACGACGCTGCCTGGGGTGAGTTGGGTGCGGATGCGCCCGCGTCCAGAGCTGGCGGTGGAATGCAGAACCAGAAATGCCTTGCCACCGGACGAATACATTGCGCCCCGGGCGAAGTCGGCCTGCCCGCCCGAGGACGACCAGTACTTTCCGGCGATCGTCTCGCTGGCTGCCTGGCCCATCAGGTCAACCTCGGTGGTGGCGTTGATCGAGATGAAGTTTGGTTCCCGGGCGACGACGCGCGGATCGTTGGTCCACTCGGCCGGTAGCATCTCCATGGCAACGTTGTGGTCGAGCCAGCGCATGAGTTCGGGTGAGCCCACCGAGAACGTCGCCACGTGCTTGTTGCGGTGGTGATGCTTGCGCGTTCCGGTAACCACGCCGCGCTGGGCCAGGTTCATCAAGCCATCGGAAAGGCATTCGGTGTGAACACCGAGGTCTTTGTGATCGACGAGTTCGGCGAGCAGGGCGTCTGGGATTGCGCCGACACCCACCTGCAGGCATGCGCCATCGGGGATCATTTCGGCGATGTAGCCGGCGATGGCTTTGTCACGCGGATCTGCGGGCCGCTTGGTAATCGTCGGCAACGGCGCATCGGTCTTGACCCAGCCGGCCACCATGCTGATGTGAATGTGGTTCTGCCCATACGTGAACGGTTGAGCATCAGTGACTTCCAGGAAGAAGGGGACCTCGTCGATGAACGACGCCACGTAGTCGGCATTGGTGCCAAGACTGAAGTACCCGTGCTCATCGGGTCCGCTGGCCGCGGCGAGGACAAGGCTGGGATGCACGGCGTGGCGCAGCAGCATCGCCGCCTCGGAGAAGTGGTTAGGCACCAGCTCGACGTGCCCGTCCCAGTAGGCCTGCCGTGATCCGGGCCCCAGGTAATAGCTGACGTGGCGCAGGTGATCGCCGAACTCGCCGCGAATGTAGCGACGCTCGACGAACGGGTCCATTTGATGGATGCGCACGTGGTCCAGTTCGGCGGCGTGCTGTTCAAGGGTGTCGATCAGCGTCGGAGGTTCGCCGAAGCCGATCGGCACCACAATATTGGCTCCCGGACCCACATGTTTGAGGACATCGGTGGCGGCATTGGGTGTGGTGCTGGCCATATCGGGACTGCCTTTCAGTAGGAGCGCGGCAGACCCAGGACGTGTTGCCCAAGGAATGCCAGGATCATGTTGTTGTTGACGGGCGCGACCTGATAGACGCGCGTCTCGCGGAACTTGCGTTCGACGTTGTACTTGTCGACGAAGCCGTAACCGCCGTGCACGTCGAGGCAGATGTTGCCGGCCTGCCAACTTGCTTCGGACGCAACGAACTTCGCGGCATTGGCCTCTGCGCCGCACTTCTTTCCGGCGTCGAACAGCGCGGCAGCCCGGTTGCGCATCATGTCTGCGGCCAGGACTTGGGTGTAGGCGCGGGCAAGTGGGAATTGCACGCCCTGGTTGGCGCCGATAGCGTGGCCAAATACACGGCGTTCGTTGGCGTAGGAGATCGCCGTGTCCAGAAACCAGTAGCCGTCGCCGATGGCTTCCGAGGCCAACAGGATCCTTTCGGCGTTCCAGCCGTCGATGACGTAGCGAAATCCCTTGCCCTCCTCACCGATCAGGGCTGAGGTCGGAATGCGCATCTGTTTGTACCAGACCTGATTGGTGGCGTAGTTGAACATCGTGCGTACCGGTTCGACGACCAACGTCTCGGGTTGGTCGGCACGGACCTCACGCAGATCCACCAGAAAGAGGCTGATTCCCTTGGCACGGTCGGCAGGGTCATTGGCTCGGTTTTCAGTGCGGGCCAACAGCATCAGCAAATCGGATTGCTCGATGCGGCTTGTCCAGTTCTTGTGACCTGTGACGACGTAGTGGTCGCCGTCTTTGGCTGCGAGAGGTCGTGATGTCGGGTGTGTTCGAGCCCGCTTGTGGTTCGGTGATCGAAAAGGCCTGTAAACGCAAATGGCCGCTGGCGATTTCGGGCATATACCGCTTCTTCTGCTCGTCGCTGCCGTGCCGGAACAGGGCACTCATCGTGTACATCTGGGCGTGACACGCGGCTGCGTGCCCGCCGGAACGGTTGACCTCCTCGAGGATGACCGCCGCCTCGGTGATGCCCAGGCCCAGTCCGCCGTACTCGGTGGGGATCAGTGCAGATAGATACCCGGCCTTGGTCAGTGTCGCGACGAACTGTTCGGGATACTCACGGTTGAGATCGCGCTGTTGCCAATACTCTTCACCGAACTGGTCGCAGAGTTGGCGCACATCCCTGCGCAACTCGGCGTGTTCGGGTGTGTCGGCGCTGTTGACGGGTTCCATGGTCATTCCTTATCTCTTTTCCATGCTGAGCACTCGACGCGCCTGATCGATACGTGGCTTGTCGATCATCTGCCCGTCGACTTGGATCGCGGACCCGTGAGACTTCTCTGCCGCATCGATAACACGTCGCGCCCGGGCGATCGCCGCGGGCGACGGGTTGAACGCCGCGTTGACCTCGTGGACCTGGCGAGGATGAATGCATTGCTTACCGCCGAATCCGAGGGCGCGCGCACGGTGGGCGTCGCGACGGATCGCGTAGGCGTCCGACAGCGACACGGAGACCCCGTCGATCGGCGGCGCGATGCCCGCCGCGCGGGAGGCGATCACCAGCGTTGATCGTGCGTGCAGAAGCGACGTCTCATCGACGCCATCGATGTCGTCGATCCCGAGGTCCAGCGCGAAGTCGATGCTGCCAAACGCCAACGCCGCCACCTGTGGGGCCGCCGCGATCGCGCCGGCGTTGGCCACGCCTGCCGCGGTTTCCACCAGCGGTATCACGTCAATGTGTTTGGCGAGCCGGTGCTCGAGCTGCTGGATCGGTGGAAGCTCATCAGTTTTCGGAAGCAGCACCGCTGCCAACCCGGGTGCATCTGCGATGGCTGCCACGTCGTCGTCGTGCCAAGGGGTTCCAACACTGTTGATGCGCACCATGGCGCGGTGGCCGCGTAGCCAGTCAGCCACCGCGTGGCGCGCGATGGCCTTGTTGGCTGCGCCGACCGCGTCTTCGAGGTCACAGATCACCACGTCGGCGCCGCTGGCCGCCGCTTTGGCGAATCGCTCTGGTCGGTCGCCCGGAACATACAGCCACGACCGACGTGGTGCGACCGCCATCATCGCTTGCCCTTGGCACCGTCGGCCAGCCCAGCCGCGGACAGCGAGCGAGTATCCCAGACCGGCTCAACGTCGGCGAACTGCGGCCCACGACCGCGCCGATACACCATGAAAGTGCGTTCAAAGGTGATGACGATCTTGCCTTCCGCCGTGTAACCGACCGTGCGGACCGCCACAATGCCGACGTCGGCGCGCGATTTGGATTCCCGCACCGAGAGCACCTCGGACTGCGAGTAAACCGTGTCGCCCTCGAACAGCGGATTGGGGCAGCGCACCCGGTCCCAGCCGAGGTTGGCAAAGACGTGCTGCGACACGTCCACCACGCTCTGTCCGGTGACCAGCGCCAAGGTGAACGTTGAATCGACGAGCGGCTTGCCGAACTCGGTTTGGGCGGCATAGTGCACGTCGAAGTGCACCGGGGAGCTGTTCTGGGTCAACAGCGTGAACCACGAGTTGTCGGTCTGAATAACGGTGCGCCCCAAGGGGTGCTGGTAGCGGTCGCCGACGGCGAAGTCTTCGAAGTAGCGTCCCTGCCATCCGATGGTTGGGGTTGTGCAACCTCGCTCGGCAGTACTGGTCATCGTGGTCTCCTTGGTTTTCTCACTGTTCGGCTGAGGCTGAGCTGGCAAACGCCGCAACTGCTCGTGGCGGAATTTGCGCCGCTGTGCGGTTCGAACGACGGCTATCAACTGCTTCCGTCGTCAGCACTGCTCATAGTTCTCATGCAACCACTGCGCGGGAGATGCGTAAAATGAAAGATTTATTCCAGATCAATACGTTGCACGTATGATGTTTGCGTGAACCTGGACGAGCTGCATTGGTTTGTCGCGTTGGCCGAAACCGAGCACATGACCGATGCTGCCGCCGAACTCAACATCACCCAACCCACGTTGTCTCGCGCATTGGCACGGTTGGAGCACCAGATCGGTGCGCCTCTGTTCGACCGGGTGAACCGTCGACTCCGGCTCAACGCCTACGGCCGCATCATGCTTGAGCATGCACGCCGCAGCATCACCGAAATACGCTCGGCCAGCGAACGAATCACCGCGCTGCGAGATCCCGACAAAGGCGTGGTGCGCTTAGCATTTCTGCACTCAATGGCCAACTGGTTCGTCCCAGAAATAATCGGCAGGTTTCACGCCCAGGCGCCCCAGGTGCAATTCGACCTCAGCCAGGCCGCGGGCCACGAACTTGCAGAAGCCCTCGCGACCGGCCAAGTCGATCTTGTGATCACCACGCCACGCCCGCACGGGGACGAATACGGGTGGCGCGAGCTCATGGTCGAGCGGCTATGTGTCGTGGTGCCCCGAACCCACCACCTTGCCAAGCGGCGCAGGATCAGTCTGAGCGAGACTGCCGACGAACCGTTCATTGCGCTGGGCGGCCAGTTTGCGCTGCGTCAACTCACCAACGAATTGTGGGCGGCCGACGGCATCAGTCCACGCGTCGTATTCGAAGCGATGGAGATCGCCACGATCGAAGGACTCGTCGCAGCCGGACTCGGCATCGCGGTGGTACCCGCACCGCAGCCGAACCGCGCCGAACCCACGGCGGTCTACATCTCGCTGACAAGCGCGCACGCCAAACGCGCCGTCGGTTTGGCATGGATCAAAGGCCGGGCCATCTCACCGGCGGCCGAGCGATTCGCCAGCTTCGTAAGGCACACGGCTTAGCGGTGCACGTCCCAGGCTGCCAGGTAGGCCAGGGAGCCGCCGCGGAAGTACTCCGCCTCAACCCGCGTCGGCTGGCTCGCTGCCGGGGGTGTGGTGGCGTGCTTGCGGAAGCGGGCCTGGATGGAGGTCTTCTCGTCGGCGGAGATCACGTACTCATCGGGCCGCAGCGCCGTGTCGCCGAAGCGGCGGGCGTAGAGGTCGAGCACCCGGGCCGCCTTGGGTCCGAAGTCGGGGTCGCGGGGGAAGATCCAGGAGCGGTGCTGCCAGGGCTTGATCGCATCGGCGCTGAGCCAGCGCCAGATCGTGGTGCCCGAGATCGAGGCGACGATGCCGGACTCGACGGCGGCGCGGGCCAGGTCGGGACACTGCCAACGAGCCAGCGGCGTGTCCGTCTTCGTCGGCAGTTCGCAGGCCAGCGCCTTGATCGCGACCACGACGTCAGGGGGAAAAACTCGGGGGCCGTCCTCCCCGAGGCAGATCGGTCAGTCCGGCCAGACGCTGGTCTTGGTTAGTTAGGCCGTGCCGACACGCCATCGAGAAGGCGGTGATCGGCCTCGAGACGCTCGACGACATCGCGATCCTGACAGGCATGCTGAACCCGCCGGTGAACTCGGCCCTCAGTTGATGCCACGCCACGTTTAAGTCTGGCCGAGCGCGCCGGCCAGCGTCCGAATCGTTCGAATTTCGCTGTCCTGATAGGGCCGTCCATCGGGTTGTAGGAGGTCGCTGAACCATACTTTCGGAGGCGTTGTGTATGGGTGATCCCACGAATCCCACGGCAGGTACGTCTGAGTCTTCCCAGCTACCAAACCCCAATTGAATGCACCAACGTTGTGCCGCTTCGCAATTGGCAGGATTCCTTCAGCAGTGCTGCCCAAAGGCCGAGCCAGGTACTCGGTGCATAGGATCGGTCGCCCCAGTGGAGAAAGTTCAGTGATCCGGGCCTCGAAGTCGGTTGGTTTGTCATAGGAGTGGAATGTGATCACGTCGGCGTTATCAAGTTGAATGGCACTGATTGTGCTGCGGTTCCCGGGATCTCCCCAGTTCCCATGCCAGACGGCACTCGTCAATGGTTGAACAGGATCAACTGAACGCGCCCATCGGAACACTTGGGGGAGTAGCGCTGCGACAAGCTCCTGCTTGTCTTTCCTCTCCACCTTGCGATACACGCGCGCGGGATTGTCGGGTTCATTCCACAGGTCCCAACCCAAAACGCGATCATCATTGCGGAATTGGCTCAACACTCCCGTGACATAGTCGTACAGAATGCCGCTGTAGCGGCGGTCATCGAGGTGCTCAGCACCCGGGCTTTGCACCCAACCGGAGTTGTGCACTCCAGGTCTCGGCGCGCGCTGAGGACCTGGCCTGGGGAACGGGTCCCAGCAGGAGTCGAACAAGACAAAGAGTGGTTTGATGCCGTGGTTCGCCGCGATGGCGACGAACTGCGCGAGACGGCTTTGAAAGCCTTGGCGATCCTGGGCCCACAGCTGATCGTGGAGGAAGACCCGCATAGTGTTGTACCCGAGCAGCCGAGCCAAGCCCAACTCGCTATTGATGCGCCAGGGGTTATAAGTGCCCGGCTGAAACATCTCGAGCTGATTGATGGCGTTTGAAGGGATGTAGTTCGCGCCGACGAGCCAGCCTTGCGCTTGGTACCAGCGGTTGGCGCGGTCAACCGACCACCGGCCTGGTTCGGCAGAGGCGCGGGGCACTCGGGCCAGTGCCGCGCCCACTGCCAGTAGCAGCGGTAGCTTAAGGGCCGTTCGACGGTGCACGAAGTAACCATAATTTTCCGGGTGATGTGCCTAGCCCTGCTTATCGATTCGCAATCATTGAGGTTGGGAATTGTTATCCGTCGTAACGGCATTGACATAGATCGCAGCTTAAGGCCGGGACCTAGCGCCTTAACGCGCACATCGACGACAAGCCGATCGCCGCCCGCCCCCCGGGTTGACCTGCTATTCGAATCGAACCGGGAGGGGATCGTGCTGCTGGTCGTGGTCGACACAGAAGACCCCGGAGGGTCGTTGTTAGCGCTAGGGCAACGATTGCCGCGGCGAGCTCCGCTCGACCAGCCATTGCAGGCGGTGCCCGAGCGACAGCTGCCCGCTCAGGCACTACCTGCGCAACTTTCACACGATGTCGAGGGCCGGTATGAATGGCACCGATCGTGAGCACATGGCCATCCACACCCCGGCGTTGCCGAATCCGACGATCTCGGCGCGGCCGTCCCCGGTCATGTCAACGACGAAGCGTGGATGCTGCTCAACGCGCCAGCCCCCGGCGTCGTAGCCGAAGTTGGTGATGATGAGCTGCGGCGCTTCATAGCCACCGCCGGCCAGAGCACGAGGCCCAGACGCCCGCGTTTCCGAATCCGACAATGTCGAGCCGACCGTCGCCTGTCGTATCGGCCAGGAACCGTGGATGCCGCTCGACGCGCCGGCGTCATAGCCGAAGTTGTCGACCACGCGCGTGACCGGGCCGACGCTGCCGTCCAGCTTTGCTTGCGACACATAGACTCCCGCGTCGCCGAATCCGACGATGTCGGCGCCTGTTGGCGTTGGCCATCACATCGGGGGCTGCCTCGACGTGTCCGATGGTCGCCGGCCTGTAGACCCTATTTGGTTCCGGCTGTGTCGACCTTGTTTGATTGACCGCGATGTTGTCACTGCACGATCTGTCCAGTGGGTGCCACACTTGGCAGCATCTCGTCGAAATCGGCTTGTACGAGCGGAGTCTGGGGTGCGCCGTTCGGAAGCAGCCAGAATTGGTTCGATTTAATCGCTGCCACGATTTGACCGCCGACTTCGGCGGGGTCCATCGCGCGGTCGTCCTTGAGGCCGGCGTCGAGGCGGCGGCTGGATGAACACTGCTATGAGCCAACGTATTTCACCGAGTTGCGGTGGGATTGGGCGGCACGTTAGCGATTGTTGGGGAGGTGTACTCGGACGTATTCGTGGGTGAGGTGGGTGAATGCCCGGTTGGCGACGGTTTGGTAGGCGCCCTCGCGGGTGAGCAGGGTGACGGTGCGGGTGGGCAAGGGTGGGTCGAGTGCGACGGGGGACAGGTGCGGGTGTTGGTGGGTGATTGCGTCGGGGAGCATGGTGGCCAACGGGGTGTGTCGGACGATTTCGGTGAGTGCCTGAATGGAGTTGGTTTCCATGGCGATTCGGGGTGTGACGCGGTGCTCGGCGAAGTAGGCGTCGATATGGCCGCGGGTGGCGAAATCGGGGGTGAGCAGGGCTAGGGGGTGATGTCCGATGGCGTGAGCGGTAAGCGGCTCGGTTGGGGTGGTTGTGCCGACGACGACGACGAGTGTTTCCGCGAATAGCGGTGTGGCAGTGACACCTGGAAGGTGCGGTTGGTCGAAGGCGATGCCGAGGTCGAGTTCATTGGCCAGGAGTTGGGTTTCGATGCTGTCCTGGGTCATTTCGCGGACCGTTGCGGTGATGCCGGGGTGGCGGTTGTGCATTTCGGTGATCAGGGGGGCGACGAGGTAGGCGGTGAACGTGGGGGTGACGGCCAGGCGGAGGTGTCCGCGGGACAGGTCGGTGACGTCGTGGACGGCGCGTTCGCCGGCGGCGAGTTCGCGCAGGGCTCGGCGGGCGTGCGCGAGGTAGGCGTGACCGGCATCGGTGAGCCGCACTGAGCGGCCGCTGCGGTCGAGCAGTTGCGCGCCGATGCCCCGTTCCAGTTGCTGGATCTGCTGGGACAGCGTGGGTTGGGAGATGTGCAGGTCTTGGGCCGCGCGGGTGAAGTTTCCGTGGTCGGCCACGGCCCGCAGGTATCGCAGGTGACGCAGTTCCGGCAACATACGCCGAACTATAGATGACATCAATCGGTGTGATTAAAACTGCGACTTGGACTCTATGGCCGCTGGTGCTGCATGGTGAATAGGTCAGACCCGAGCAGGCGCGAACCGAAGGGAAAGGCAACCATGCGGCCAGTACCCCCACTGTGTGCCGCGAGTCATAACGTCGACTACAACGCGATTTCAATTAAGACTGTCGAGCAAATCGCCACGTTACGTATTGCGGGTGAGATTTCTGCCCTGGTGCTGGAAGAGCTGACCCCGCAGGTCCAGCCCGGAGTCAGCTCGAGATCCATCAACGATCTCGCGCACAGCCTGATCGTCGACAAGTACGGCGCCGAGATCGACCGTGACGATTCATCCAGCGACGACTCGAGCGAGTTCGCCAGTATTTCCATGGCGCACAACAACATTGCTGCTGGTGGCGAGCCCAGTGAGATGCCGCTACCGATAGGCGACCTTTTCGGTGTGGACATGAGCCTGAAGAAGGACCCAAAGGAGAGGACACGATGACTTTTTTGGAGCTACCCAGCAGTGGGACGGCCGAATTCAATGAGGGCGATATTTACTTCATCGGTAACGCCACCACATTGATCCGTTTCGCTGGCCTGACGATCCTGACCGATCCCGCCTTCCTCCACAAAGGCGAGCACGTCGATCTGGGTCATGGCATATGGGCCCGGCGCGAGGTCGAGCCAGCGTGCCAGATCGCCGACCTGCCACCGATAGATCTGGTCATCTTGTCGCATTACCACGGCGATCATTTCGATGACGTCGCCGCGCAAGAGCTCGACAAGAAACTGCCCATCGTCTCAACGGCTGACGCGGTGGGCAAGCTCAGCTCTCTCGGCTTCGAGCAGGGCTATCCCCTTGACACCTGGGAATCGCTCATGGTGCAAAAAGGCGACGCGACGCTGAAGATCACCGCCATGCCGGCCAAGCACGCCACAGACGACGCAGTCAACGCGCTACTAATGCCCGTTAACGGGCACATGCTCGACTTCAGCCGCAACTCCGATCACCTCTACCGGCTCTACATAACCGGGGACACGATGCTCGCCGATAGCCTCGAGGACATTCCGCGCCGCTACCCCAACATCGACCTCGGTCTGATTCACACGGGTGGCACGACCTTCCTCGTCACGGTAGTCACAATGACGGGCGAGCAGGCAGTGAAGGCCGTCGAGATCACCAAACCTCGCACCGCCATCCCGATCCACTACAACGACTTCTCGGTATTCCTGTCGGGACTCGACGACTTCAAGAAAGCCGCCCAGGCCTCGACCTCGAGTACGGAGTTCGTCTACCTCGCTCACGGCGAGACCTACACATTCAAGCCCAACGTATAAAGGCGCAGGTCAGCATCGCCCTATTGGCTATCCGCCGCAGACCGTCCGCAGCAGCATCAACCACCTCCTGGAGTCCTTTACCACCCAACGCCACGCTGATCGATTCCCATTAGTCAGATCAACACGACGATGGTCGTCACGATCGCGCAGTAGAGGATCAGACCGAGAACGGTGACCCACAGGTGTGAGTCGCGCTGCTGCGTCTTGAGGTCGCGCGTCAGGTCACGCGTCAGCGGTGGGAGGACGCGAAGCAGGATGGGAAGCAGCGATAGCGCCAGCCCGGTGGTCACAAGCGCGGCCGCAAGGCGTCCCCAACCCTCTTTCATCGCCTCAAGGGAGGCGAATAGCGTCGCGGTGATCACCGCCACCATGACGAGCCGGAGAAAAGGATCGACCTCTTCCGTGCGCTCGCTGTGGGTCAGTTCGAAGAACCGAACCTGAAACAGCAGTGCTCCTGCGACGGCGAGAAGGACCGTAATGATCGATTGGAAATACTGAACCGGCACGCCACGAGCCATCGAGTTATGATGCCCGAGCCAAGCGGCCGAGGGGCGGATCTGGGAATGTCGGCCCATGGCCTGGCGTCGCGCCCGGGCGTTTTGCCGTCAATTCCGTGCAGTCGCAGGCCCATCGAGAGCGCTGCAGTGCGTGTTGAGCAGTGGCCCATACACCGTCTGATCGCATGTGCGGCACGTCCACGTGGTGTGCCCCGCCGCCGTGCCCGAGGTGCTGAACGGTGCGGATGACTGTTTGAGCAGTGCTTTCACACGCGCGAGATCGTCGGGATGCTTGTGGCTCAAGACAAGTTCAGTGGTCGGTTGTACCTCACCTGGTTCGTAGCCATGCATCTGTGCGACCGTGTCCGACCACGTCCAGATGTCGGTGTCGTAGCGGTACTCGAAGGTGCCGACACGCTGAGGCGGGCCGCCGAGGAGTGCACTGTCCAACGCGCCGAGCGCTGGCCCATCGGGGCCGGTTTCGAACCCCGGTGTCAACACTGCGCCGCCGTCCACAGTTCCTGCAATGCCACGCCGGGCACTCCCCGGCCCGGCATTGGACGGCGAATCAAAAAGTCATACGCCCTGGTGAGAGCCGCATTACGATGCTGGCTATCCGCTGAACGAAGCGGGCCGCCAGTGAGATAACGAATAGCCAGGACTATGTCAGTGGTCACCAGCGCCCAGAACACAACCATGGCAAGAGTCATGAGTATCCAGCCGCCCCACATCCAGCCGTCCCCGCCGTACATCATCGGCAGACCATCTCCTTCAGCACCGCCGAACATGGAAGCTCACGCTTTTGTTGCAGCGTGATTTCGAGTCGCATTGGTTGATAGGGGCGATGGTCCTCGCAACCACTGACTAAAGCCCCAAGCGGCAACAGCCCCGCCGGTAAGCCACGCCGCCGAGCAGCCGGATGATCCTGAAACCGGCGAAAAATCGCACCGTCATTTAACGGCATGAACGGGTGTCCTATCAGTCAAAGCGTTTCCCACTGCGGCATGCCTACTGGGCGCCGGAACTGTGTCGAGGGCGAACGGCGCGGCAAACCGCATCAGGGTCGGGCAGGGGATCGGTAAGGTGCTGGCTGCTAGCCGTCGTCGGGCCAGTCGCCGTGTGGGTCCAGGCCGTCCCAGTCGTCCCAGCTCTCGGGGCGTCGGTTGCGGGGGGCGATGATGCGGCGCCGCAGCTCGAGTAGCAACTCCTCGGTGGGCACCTGAGATAGGGCGCTGGGGTTGGTCGGGCGCAGCGCGTATCCCTGGGATGAGGCGTTGGGGTTGCTCCGGCGCCGTGTCGACACCAGCTCTGTGGGCTCCCCACCGGCCAGGATGGTGTCGATGCTGCCCGGTGCCCAGGACAGCTTGTTTTCCAGCATGGCGTAGGTGCCCGCGCTGGCCTTGCGCACACCGTGCTCGATGTCGGCCAGCGTGCGCACGGTGAACGCCAGGCTGTCGGCCAGGTCGATGCGGGTGCGGAAGCCCAGCGCCACCCGTCGACTCACGACGTGGTGGCCGAGCCGTTCCAGGTCACGTCGGTCCATAGATCGATGATGACGCACGCGGACGGCAATGTCGAGTCGTCATGCCCGTTTCTTTCCACCCGCTGCTCAGAGAGCAGAAGCTATTTCCTCGGGACTCCCGCCAGCTCGGCGCGGGCCTGGGTGACCGCGTCCCAGAAGATCTCCTCGACCTTCTCCTTCGACAGGCCCACCACCTCGATCTTCGGCACGCCGGTCAGTTCCCGGCGCACCACCGTGGCCTCGGGCAATGCCTCGCCGGTCCACCACTCCTGGCGGATGGCGAAGTCGTCGAACCGTTCGCCCTCGTCGGTGTGCCGCAACGCCCCGCGACGCTTGGCGACGGGCATCCGCGCCCACCACTCCGCGCGCCAGTAGGGGCCGTCGTAGGCGCCCGGCGGGGCACCGGCCTGCCATTCCTCCACCTGCACCGATTCCACCGGTTCTACCCCGTTGTAGTCCTGGGCGAACTTGTACGCCTCGTCGCTGTCGAGGTAGACCCGCTCGACACGATAGGTGTCGCCGCTGCCCGCCGTGACCACGTACACCGTCGCCATCGCCGCCTCCCCATCTCCGCTGGTGGGCTTCAGTCTGCCAGCCCCGGATGGCTACGTCCGACAAACCGGCGCGGGACATCGCGGCAGGCAACTGGCGGAGATCGACGGCGAGGCTTGCTTTCAGTCATCCTGTGAGGGAGATCATAATGGAAATTATTTCCTTATTATGCGTTATACTTGCCAGTAACTTCCAACCGTTGCTTTCACAGCGGACCACATTAAGGCAGGAGAACCTTGTGACCGAACCCCATGTTGGGTACAGCAAAAACCAGATCGCGACCGTGGTTGCGCTGGACACCAACCACGCGAACGCCTTCGTCACCGCCGGGGTCGAGAAGTTCTGCCCACAGTCCGACCAGCGCGGACAGGAGGGTGAGATGCACGACGTTTTCATCGTCATCAGCGAAGGCCGCGATGGCGAACACATCGCGCGGACGTTTTACGCCGCCGACCTAGACGACGTGCGCCAAACACACCAGGACAACTACGCCGACGAGCCCCTCGTGGCGGTTCACCAATAGACCATCCCGCCTCGTCACATTCGGCGGCGTGCGACGTCACACCGAGCCGTTCGGGCGCCTGGGCAGTGCCAAGCGATGAGGATGGGCCACTCCGAATCCGAGATCGCCGCCAGTGCGGCGCAGTTCAACATCCAGGCTGACGACGCGCGGTACGTCCTACACGGCGCGGAATATCACTTTTGCCCGAGCTACTACTGAGGAACGACCTGATGAAGAAGCTTGCTGCACTTCGACCACATGGTGGCGATTGCCGACAAGTCCGTCGAGTTGAGATGAACGAAAACCCAAGAGACACACTATGACTGAGTATCCTGAGGACTATCCCACGCCGAGCGCAGGACCGCCGCCGGTGACGTACTCCGACCGCGTGTACGACTACCCGGCGGACCCACCCCCGCCCCGGCCACCGTGGCTGGCTATAGCCGGGGCCGTTGTCGCGCTGATCGCCCTGGTCGCGGTGATGATCGTGGCTGCGACGCTGATGAGCCGTCCGGTCCCGCCGCCGTGGCCGTCACCGCCCACCGTCGTCACATCGACAGTGGTTGCGCCGCAGACGTCGGTGAGCACCTTGACGCTGCCGCCACCGGCCCCCTCACACCACCACCGTGCTGTTACCGGCTCCACGGGCAACACAGCCCTCGGCGCCGCAGTCCGACGCCTGCCAGACACTGCGTGCCCAGGCCGACGCCGACGATCCCTACACCGCCAGCCAGGCGAAGGGCATGTGGGTGCCGCAGCTGTCCTCCAAGCGCCCCGGTCTGGTGGCCGACGGCACCACCTGGGACTGCGCCTCGATCCTGGCCGAACACCAGCAGCTGAGGGCGGCTTATCAGGCTGACCTGCTGTGGTCCGGCGACTGGCCGCACACCTACCACAACGACGACTACTGGGTGACCGTCGCGGCGTTCACCTTCGACTCCGCCGAGGGGGCCAGGCAGTGGTGCCAGGACCACGGTCGTGATGTACCGGAACACTGCTACCCCACCCAGATTCGATGAGGATCGAACGATGACCAAAGTGACTGAGGCCCAACGAGTCTCGGGAGACGTGGAAGCAACGAACGGAATCCCCACATGAAGAAGTTGATTGTCGGGGGCCTCGCGGCCCTCGCGATCGTCAGAGGAGCGCTGTAGCCATGGGACTGCGTATAGGTGTCGGGATGGGTCCGATACGAGTCAGCGCGGGCACCGGAGGTAGGCGGCGCCGTAGCAGCAGCAGCGGTGGGGGAGTAGCGATATTCGGCTTGCTGATAGTGATCGCCCTCGCCATCAAGTTCTGGGCGTGGATTCTGGGCGCAGTGGTGCTGTGGGTGATCGTGAAGCTCGCCCTACAGGGAAGGCAGGAGATCCAGCAAGAGAACGCCAAAATCGCTCGCCGAAACGCCGAACTAGTGGCCCGTGCCGACTACGAGCACAACGCACTGATGGATGGCGACATGGAAACCGGTCTCTACGGCCAGTTTCAACCACCGGAGGACCTCACGTGAGGCGCCTGCTAACCATCGTTCTCGCCGTTCTCGCGGTGCTGTTGGCCGCACCGGCCCACGCGGACTATCCGACAATGCCGCCGGGTATCGAAGGGCCGTTCGCCGTCACCAAAGTCGTTGACGGCGACACCATCTGGATCGACCACGATGGTCACCGCGAGAAGATCCGGTTGATCGGCATGGACACCCCCGAGACGGTGGATCCACGCAAGCCGGTGCAGTGCTTTGGCCGGGAAGCCTCGGCGCAAGCCAAGACCCGTCTGGGCGGCCAGCAGGTGTACCTAGAGACCGATCCCAGCCAGGACACCGTCGACAAATACGGTCGCACGCTGGCCTATGTCTGGGTCAGTGGGCACCTCTACAACCTGGACATGATCGCCAACGGCTACGCGCACGAATACACCTACTACGTGCCGTACCGCTACCAGGCGGAGTTCAAGGCCGCCGAAAACAACGCTCGCACTAACGAACTCGGGCTGTGGTCACCGACCGCCTGCCCGCAATGAGACTTGGGGTCAAAGTGGCCCCAGGAGAAAGGAACGCACATGAAGAAAGTGATTCTGGCCGCCGTCGGCGGGCGCTGATCACCGGTTCCCGCGGGGAGTGGTCTGGCCACGAGCTCACCAGTACCGTAAACAAGTTGCAAGCGGCCGCCGCAGACGGCAAATACAACATTCAGTCGAATGATCCGGACTATAACCCGAACCTGGATCGCGACGGCGACGGTGTCGCCTGCGAGAAGAAGAACTAGGTCGACTAACCGCCTTGGCGGGCGGTAACGGCCACGCCCTCGTGGTGCACGACAAGGTTCACCCCGGTCCTACCGCAAGTAGGCCGGGTGATCGTCGCGGCCTCTGGGCAGGCAGGCGTCGTGACGGGCATATGGCCAGGTTCGCCTTCGAGGCGCTGGAGATTGACCTGACCGAGGGCCGACCGGACACTCGGCAAACAAAGCAAACGAAATGAAATCCCGAACCATGAAGAAACTGATCAGCGGCGGCCTCGTTGCCGAAACCGAACCGGTAGACGGGTACTCGTGCCGGCACTGGGCGACGCCGACGAATTCCTTAGCTGCGGCGCGGGAGCAGGAATAGCCTCCGCGCGGAATGCCGCTTCAGCTTCCCCGACACCGCCGTCTGCTTCTAGTGGGAAAAGGTCACCATTACATCTCGAATGCGACGACGTTTGTCGGGGAGTATGGTGCTGGGCGTGGTCATGAACGAAGACTGGGAAAGTGCTGGGTATGTCTGAATTAGAACCCTTTTACGAAGAGTCACAAGCGATCTACGATATCTCGGACGGATTCTTTTCATTGTTTCTAGATTCTACGATGGGTTATACCTGCGCATACTTCGAGCGTGACGACATGACTCTCGAGGAAGCGCAAAACGCCAAGTTCGATCTGGCGCTTGGCAAGCTGAACCTCGAGCCCGGGATGACACTGCTCGACATCGGCTGCGGGTGGGGCGGCGGGATGCAGCGCGCGATCGAGAACTACGACGTCAACGTCATCGGCATCACGCTCAGCCGCAATCAGTACCAATACAGCGAGGCTAAGCTGGCCAAGATCTCGACAACGCGCGATGTCGAGGTGCGGCTGCAGGGTTGGGAAGAGTTCACTGACAAGGTCGATCGGATCGTCACTATCGGCGCATTCGAAGCGTTCAAGAAAGTGCGCTATTCCGCATTCTTCGAAAGAGCTTCCGAGATTTTGCCCGACGACGGAAGAATGCTGCTGCAGACCATAATGACGTATCCGTGGAAATACATGCTTGAGCATGGTATCGCGCTGACGATAAGTGATTTCAAGTTGGGTCGATTCATCGGAAGGGAAATTTTCCCCGGTGGGGAACTGCCAGCCAAAGAGGATGTCGTCGAATATGCGCAGGGGGGCGGGTTCTCAGTCGAGAAGATCCAATTGCTGCAGCCGCATTATGCGCGGACTTTAGACATCTGGGCGGCCAATCTGCAGGCTAATCGCGAACGCGCCATCGCCATCACGTCTGTCGAGGTGTACGAGCGTTACATGCGGTATTTGACCGGGTGTGCAGACTTTTTTCGCCGGGGCATCACCAACGTCGGCCAGTTCACCCTGACGAAGTAGCGGTCAGGCCCGCGCGAGCTGCTTTTTCTCCACGTCGACACGTCAAAACCGAAATCGGCCGCCGACGACGGCGGCTCGATCAGCGTCCACAACGAATCAGAAATCACTCCAGCACGAGTCATTCCCCCACCATCAGAACTGAGCTAGACGTCGTCGCGAAATAGACCACATTCAAGACACCTCCGTCATGGGTGGTGAGGAGTCGGCGGCGCCCAGCTCGCGGTGTCTCGAAAGTTAGTCTCAGAAATAACTGTCTTGATAGTTGCGTTATAGGCATTTATGAGACATGGCCACACGGGATCCGGCTCCACCAAGAGCACGGGCACGCGGATCGGCTACACCCGCGTCTCGACGGTGGCCCAGACTTTGGATCAGCAGAACGAGGCTCTCGGCGCCGCCGGGGTCACCAAAGTGTTCTCCGACGTGATGTCCGGCGCCCGTGACGACCGGCCCGGATTGGCCGACCTGCTGGCCTACGTGCGTGAGGGCGACACGGTCGTGGTGTGGAAGCTTGACCGGCTGGGCCGCAACATGTTGCACATCCTGCAGACCGTCAAGGAGTTGACCGACCGGGGCGTCACCCTGATCTGCACTACCGACGGCATCGACTCGTCCACCCCCGCAGGTCGGATGATGATCGGGGTGCTGGGTTCTCTTGCCGAATACGAGCGCGAGCTGACCAGGGAGCGCACCGCATTGAAGCGGGCGTCGTCCCGTGCCAACGGCACCAAGTTCGGGCGGCCCCGCAAGGTCGACGACACCGACCACATTGCAACCGCGAAGCGGATGAAGGCCGACGGTCACACCGGGAAGGACATCGCCAAGTACCTCGGGGTCAGCCGTGCGACGCTTGTACCGGTACCTCGCCGAGGGCACCGCTGCTTGACGACCCGGTGCCCGCGTGGTCTTACTCAGCTTCGAAGCCGGACTGCTCGAACTTGAGCGTGTAGGCGTTTTCGCTGATGGTGCGGACCTTGGCCTCGTCGAACCCGTTCTTGGCGACGGCAGTGATCTCTAGACGGACTTCCAGCTCGACGCCGTCGACGGCGGCGAGGTGCTGGATCACCTCGCTGGTGATGCGGCCAAAGTCGCGGGCATAGAAGTCCGGATTCAGGGTGGTCGTGCCGAAGAACCTGGTGTTTGACGGGCGTGGCGGGGGGGGGTGGGGGTGGGGGTGGCCCTGGTGGCGGATGAGGGCCAGGTTCGGGGGGCGGCCCAGGTTCGGGTTCTTGCTGGCGTTGTTGCTCGGCGCGGACTGGTTCCACTAGCAGCAGCGCGTCCACGGTGGCTGGCCAGCTCGCCACGTATAAGCACGTCGCTCCGAGAAAGTCAGCCATGAGAGAACAGGACCTAAGCGCAAAGTATCTGGTGCTGCCGCCGAACATCGATATCAAGGACATCGTTATCGACGTCAACACCAAACTGACCGAAGTCAAGCATTTCGGAGAGCCCTTCGACGACACGTCGAGCACTGAATAGTTCGGCCCGCCACCCAAGCGGACGACGGGCCGCTCTCGGGGAGCGCGTATCAGACGGTGACGGCGGCCGCTTGGTACACCGATCAACTTGTGTTCGGCTGCCACGGCGGGGGCCTTTGCCGTTGTAGGGCTTGGGTCGACTTCAATAGACGACCGCACGGCACCGCCGTTGGCGGCTTCGCGCGGACTTGGGTAGTCAAGCCCCCGACCGTGACAGCTGTGCAGGAATAATTCACCACCACGCAAGCGTTGATAACCGTTTTCGCTGAGCGATTTTGAGCAATGTTTGCATCTGCAAGAATGTGCGCAGAGGTTCGTTGCCAACGATTAGGGCTATCCATGGTGATATTGCTGCGTCGGGTGGGCCTCAGTCGCATCTTTTCCCGCGTAGCCTTGGTTGCTGGGAATCCCCTCTCTGTTTCCTGGCAACCTCGGTCGCCTTTGCGCCTCAAGTCGCCCGCCCGGAGCAGAGGTGAGTTTTCCGGATTGACCCCGAAACGGTTCGGCCAACCCGCCAGCAGGATGACGGGCCGCAGTAGGGCCGCAACAACGGGGAATCTGGGAACCTGGGCGGTGTACCTGCGCCAGCCAACGCCCCCGTCCGCAGGCCGTCCGCAGTAGGTCCGACAACGCTTGCCGCGATCAACACAACCATCGCGCTGACCTTTGTGTTTGTCGGGCAATCAACACAACTTGCCGCAACAAAAGCCCAGGTAGTAGTGCAAACCCAACGTGTGAACATCGCTCACCGACGCACCGGGGACCAAGGTTTGCTGCGGCGCCGCAGCGGCGTTACGGCGTCACCTCAACCTAGAGTGGTGATTCGCAGCTTGCTCGATGAGATCAGATGAGGTACGAGAGTTGTCTTGCGGCCGTCCAGGCCGCAAGGACAAGCAGCGCCAGCCACGCGACATGGTGTCAGGGGGTTTGACCATCGCGTAAGGTGGTTATGTCTGCTAAGTATTATCTGGATTCAGTCTCAACGCTGGAGTCATGCTCATGACCTTGATCAAGACCACTCTGCCTGCCGTTGCAGTCGCGGGCGGGCTCGCCGCAGCCATACTGGGGCTGGGCGCTCCTCTGGCGAGCGCCGAACCGGCTCCGCCGCCACCGGCGCCGGTCCAAGGCGAACAGCCGCCGGCCTGGGCGCCGCCGAAGCCCGCCGAGGTCTGGGACGGGCAGCCGGTGGTGTGGAACTCGGGCTGGGGCGGACGCTGGGGCGTGTGGATCAACGGCGGCTTCATCCCGCTGTCGTCAAACCCTGTCAACGGTGGCGGCTAATACCGATAAGTCAGTGACCGCCGGTGTAGCTGGCCGTGCGGCGATCCGGCGACCGGTAGGCGGACCGCAAGCACCAAAGGGCATGGACTGCACAGTCAACACGTCGAAAAACGCTACGCCACAATGGCGCAACCGGATCTGACGGCGGATGACCTGGCCGGGGATTGCTGATTCATCTGCTGCAAGATGCAGTCTTCTACGGTAACCCGCCCGTGTTCGATCCTGCCGTATTCGCCTCAACAAGGCAGCCGGTGCGCGAGTGGTTATGCGGTGGTCGGTGCGTCCGCGGTGGGCTTCGCTGTCAGAGGCCGCGATTTCTGACTCGGGCGGTACGGTACTGGTCTGTACTAGTTCGATGGTTCTATGGTGGTGCTGTGACCCGGCCTGCCGATCGCGCTGTGGAGTCCTCGCCGTGGTCGCCGCGGGAGGCCGAGTTGCTTGCGGTGACGTTGCGGCTGTTGCAGCAACATGGTTATGACGGGTTGACGCTGGATGCGGTCGCTGCCACCGCGCGGGCCAGCAAGGCCACCGTGTATCGGCGGTGGCCGACGAAAGCCGAGTTGGTGTTGGCCGCGTTTATCGAAGGCATCCGGCAGGTCGCCGTCGCGCCCGAGACCGGCACACTTCGCGGCGACTTGCTGCGAGTGGGGGAGGTGGTCTGCGATCAGGCGCGCGCACATGCCAGCACCATCCGGGCGGTGCTGGTCGAGGTATCGCGCAACGCCGCGCTCAACGACGTGATGCAGCACCAGTTCCTCGATCAACGGCGGGCCTTGATCGAGCACATCCTGGGGCAGGCCGTCCACCGCGGTGAGATCGATGCCGCCGCCATCACCGAAGACCTCTGGGACGTGCTGCCGGGCTACCTCATCTTCCGGTCCATCCTGTCGAGTCGATCTCCTACTCGCCGCACCGTGCAAGCCCTGGTTGATGACGTGATCATCCCCAGCCTCACCCGACGCATCGGCTAAAGTTTGGCCCCGTGTTGCCGATCGGACACGTGCTGAGCCGGTGATCGGCGTTGCCGCCGCCGGCGTTGTCCGAGGGAGCTCTCCTTGTGACGTGCGGTCCCGTACCGTACTGTCATAAGTGTTGCTCTCGCCCTGAGCGCAAAAGGGTCCAAGCCTTCGTGTCGCGGTTATCGAAAGGCTAACGGGTGCGCGGGATTTCGATTGGCCGCCTGCTCACGCGGCGGTGGATGTTGCTGGTCGCCGTGGCGGTGGTCGCGGTGGCGGGGTTTAGCGTGTATCGGCTGCACGGCATCTTCGGCTCTCACAACACCACGTCGACTGCCAGCGCCTTTTCGAATGAAATCGTCCCTTTCAACCCCAAACACGTGGTCCTTGACGTATTCGGCGCACCGGGCACCGTGGCAACGATCAACTATCTCGATGTCAATGCTCAGCCCCAGCGCGTTGACGACGCGACCCTGCCATGGTCGTACGACATCACCACAACCCAGCCAGCAGTGTTCGTTAACGTTGTGGCGCAAGGTAATAGCGATTCAATCGGCTGCCGAATCACCATCGACGGCGTGGTCAAAGACGAGAGATCGGTCAACACAATGAACGCCTACACCTATTGCCTGGACAAGTCGGGATGAGCAACCGTCACATCTCACGCCGGTCGTTACCGCAGACCATCGCGCAGACGATCCGCTGGCTTTCCGTGCCGATCGTGTTGTTCTGGCTGGCCGTCGCCGCGATCACGAATGTTCTCGTTCCGCAGTTGGAGGTGGTCGGCGAAGCCCACAACGTGGCGCTTAGCTCTCCTGATGCACCGTCGCTGCAGGCATTCAAACGCATCGGCCAGGTGTTCCACGAGTTCGATTCCGACAGTTCGGCGATGATCGTTCTGGAAGGCGACCAGCCGCTTGGCGTCGACGCGCACCGGTTCTACGACAGCTTGATCCAACGCATTTCACAGGATCGCAAGCATGTCGAGCACATCCAGGACTTCTGGGGGGATCCGCTGACGGCGGCGGGCTCACAAAGCCCCGACGGCAAGGCCGCCTACGTTCAAGTATTTCTTGCCGGTAATCAAGGCGAAGCGCTGTCCCTGGAGTCCGTCGACGCGGTCCGCGACATCGTGAACCACACACCGCCACCGCCCGGCGTCAAGGCGTATGTCGCAGGCGCGGCACCGCAAATCGCCGATCAATTTGAAGTGGGCAACAAAGGCACCACCAAGGTCACCACGTTAACCATCCTGGTGATCGCAATGATGTTGCTCCTCGTCTACCGCTCACTGGTCACCACGATTCTGGTGCTTGTCACCGTCCTCGTTGAAATGGCCGCGGCCCGCGGAATCGTCGCCTTTCTGGCCAACTCCGGGTTCATCGGGCTCTCGACATACTCGACTAACCTGCTCACGCTACTGGTCATCGCCGCCGGCACCGACTACGCAATCTTTGTCGTCGGCCGCTATCACGAAGGACGCAGCACCGGCCAGGATCGCCAAACCGCCTTCTACAACATGTATCGCGGGACCGCCCACGTCGTCTTGGGGTCAGGGCTGACCGTTGCCGGGGCGGTCTACTGCCTGAGCTTTACCCGACTGCCGTATTTTCAAAGCCTGGGCATTCCGGCCGCGATCGGCGTCCTTGTCGCGCTGGTGGCCGCGCTCACCCTGGCCCCAGCCGTGCTGACCATCGGCAGCCGCTTCGGCCTGTTGGAACCCAAGCGCAGGGCGAGGACACGGGGATGGCGACGAATCGGCACGGCCATCGTCCGCTGGCCCGGACCGATTCTCGTTGCGACCTCCGCGGCGGCCCTAGTGGGTCTGCTCGCCCTGCCCGGCTACAAGACCAGTTACGACGTCGGCTCCTACATGCCTGCCAGCGCCCCGTCCAACGTCGGCTACGCAGCCGCCGAGCGCCATTTCTCGAAGGCCCGGCTCAATCCCGAACTGCTGATGATCGAGACCGATCATGATCTGCGAAATCCAGCTGACATGATCCTCTTGGAGAGAGTGGCCAAGGCCGTCTTCCACACCCCCGGCATCGCCCAGGTGCAATCCATTACCCGCCCGCTCGGAACCCCGCTGGACCACACCTCGATCCCGTTTCAAATCAGTGCGCAAAGCACCGGCCAGATCGAGAACCTGAAATACCAGCAAGACCGCGCCGCCGACCTGCTCAAACAGGTCGCCGAGATCGACAAAACGATCGGCATTCTGCGGCAACAGTATTCCCTGCAGCAGCAGAGCGCCGTCGCTACGCACGACCAGGTTGAAGCGTTTCACCAAACCGTCGCAGTAACGCAGGACCTGCGCGACAAGATCGCCAATTTCGACGACTTTTTCCGGCCGCTGCGCAACTACTTCTACTGGGAGCCACACTGTTTCGACATCCCGATCTGCTGGGCGCTGCGATCCCTCTTTGACGCACTCGACGGGATTGACGCGCTGACCGAACAGTTGGGAAATGTCACGGCAAGTCTGGATAAATTGGATTCGCTCCAGCCGAAACTGCTGGCACTGATCCCACCGCAGATCGCCACCCAGCAAACCAATCGAGACCTGACGATGACGAACTACGCCACCCAGTCGGGAATCTACGACCAGACCGCGGCAGCGCTGCAAAACGCGACCGCCCTGGGAGCGGCGTTTGACGCCGCCAAAAGCGACGACTCCTTCTACCTACCGCCGGAGGCCTTCACCAACTCCGAATTCCAGCGTGGCCTGAAACTGTTCCTCTCGCACGACGGCAAGGCCGCCCGCATGATCATCACCCACGACACCGATCCCGCTACCCCCGAAGGCATCTCGCACATCGACGCGATCAAGCACGCTGCGCAGGAGGCCATCAAGGGAACACCGTTGGCCGGCGCCAATATCTACCTCGGCGGCACCGCGGCAACCTACAAAGACATCCAAGACAGCGCCAAGTACGACCTGATGATCGCCGGCATCGCCGCGCTCAGTCTGATCTTGCTCATCATGATGTTCATCACCCGAAGCTTGGTCGCCGCGCTGGTCATCGTCGGCACCGTAGCGCTATCGTTGGGCGCCTCATTCGGGCTGTCGGTGCTGCTCTGGCAGGACATCTTGGGCATCCCGTTGTACTGGGTCGTGCTTGCGCTGGCCGTCATACTGCTGCTGGCAGTGGGATCGGACTACAACCTGCTGCTGATCTCCCGGTTCAAAGAAGAAATCGGCGCCGGACTCAAGACCGGCATCATCCGCGCCATGGCCGGCACCGGCGCGGTCGTCACCGCCGCCGGGATGGTGTTCGCCTTCACCATGGCCTCGTTCGTCTTCAGCGATCTGCGGGTTCTCGGTCAGATCGGGACCACCATCGGCCTGGGCCTGCTGTTCGACACGCTGATCGTGCGCTCGTTCATGACCCCGTCCATCGCTACGCTTCTCGGGCGCTGGTTCTGGTGGCCGCAACGAGTGCGCCCGCGCCCAGCAAGCCAGATGCTGCAACCCTACGGATCCCGCCCCGCGGTTCGTCAACTGCTGCTGTGGGAGGACAACGAATGAGTCCCAATCACATGGCACTTTGTTTACCATCCTGAGAAACGAAGCGACGGGCAGGATGATCTACAACCGGAGCACCTGCGGTGCAGCGACACCACACAAACAGCGATCTCGAATTATGTTGCTGAACAACATGATAACGAAACAGCGGCTCTACCGGTGCCCCTGCATATTCGACTGCAGCATATTCTTCGGACTGATGCATAAGGCTCAACTCGAGCCCACTGTGGAGCCGGAAGTTCCACTGCCCGAACGGTGTTGGGGGAACCGAACCGACGGCTCCTTCAGTGAAGGCGCTCGCGCCAGGTCAGCATTTCCTCCATGGTGCTGAAGTCGTAACCGGTGGTGGCATCGGGCGCGATCTCGGTGATGAACGTGGTGGCGCCGGCGGCCCGGTAAGCCTCGGCGGTGGGCGCGCCGAGCCAGTGCACCGAGCGTTGGATGTCGTTTCCGGAGCGTCCCGCGGCGGCGGCGAGCTCGTCGACCTGGGCGCTGGCTTCCGTGAAGGCCTCCACCGAGAGGAAGGTGTGCCAGGTGTCGGCGTAGCGTGCCACCGCGGGCAGGGTCCGCTTGGGGCCGGTGCCACCGATGAGGATGGGTATCTTGCGGACCGGGGGTGGGATGACTTGGCCCAGGCGCGCCTCGATGCGTTCCAGGCCGGCGTCGAACAGGTCGAAGCGTGACTTCCACGTGCCGAATTCGTATCCGTAGGTGGTGTAGTCCTTTTCGTACCAGCCTGCGCCGATGCCGAGCACGAGGCGGCCGCCGCTGATGTGGTCGACGGTGCGGGCCATGTCGGCGAGAAGGTCTGTGTTGCGGTAGCCAATGCCGGTCACGAGTAGTCCGATCTCGGCGCGGTCTGTGATCTCACCCCAGCTGGCCAGTGCGGTCCAGCCCTCGAAGTTGGTGACGTCGGGCTGGACCTCGGCCAGGACCGGGACGCCCTGGTTGACGTCATCGATCTGGGGTCTGTGGAAGTGGTCCCAGCCGAAGATCAGGTCGACCCGGAGTTCTTCGGCGTGCAGCACCGCGCTGCGCCAGGTGGCGAAGTCCGGGGCGTTGCCGGGTTGCAGTAGTACGCCGATGCGGATGGGTCGGCTCATGTCGGGAGTCCTTATCTGGATCTGGTAGTCGGTGATGGTCGGGGTGGTTTTAGGGGACGGCTCTGCGGCCGCCGTCGACGGGCAGGGTCGCGACGGTCATAAGGGCGGTCTTGCCGGTGAGTTCCGTGATCGATCCTTCGTGTCGAGGCCACTTTTGTACTATTTGATACAAAATATCAGTGTGCGAAGTGGTCGGGCGATGACGGGAGGGCGCGGTCAGTCCTGACGCAGTACGTGCACCGCGCTGAGCGCGCCACCGAGCTGCATCATCCTTCCTCCCTCGTGCAGGGTTCCGACGTAGACGGGGGCGAAGCCCAGGGTGGTGAGGAATTCGTTGAACCCGGCGCACGCGCCGTCGTCGTCTCCGGCGTAGAAGACCGCCTGGCGCCCTTCGGCGTGCCGCGGGTCGGCGCTGATGTACGAGGCGAACATCGCGTTGAAGGCCTTGATCATGGTGGCGCCCGGCAACTGCCGGCCCACCCACTCGGTGCCGGTGTCCTCGCCGAGGTCCACGTAGCCGCTGTACTCTGGGGAGTATTGGGAGAACTGGTTGGTGGTGTCGACGACGACGCGCCCACTCCAGTCCCTGACCACCGACGCCAGTTCGGGCACCCGGACGAACGGGATGGCGAGGACGACCAGTTCGGCCTGTGCGGCGCGCTCCACGGTGGTAGCGGTGGCGCCTGGCGGAAGTTCGGCGATCACCTCGGCCAGAGCGTCGGGGCCTCGGCTGTTGCTGATCAGGACGGGCAGGTCGGCGCGCGCCGTGTGTGCCGCGAGTGCGCGGCCCACCGCGCCGGCTCCGACGATTCCCACTGTATTGAACACTGAAGTCGCCCTTCCGTTTCCGCGGCAATCACATTGCCCGAACAAACGTTACCAGTTTCGTACTATTCAGTCAAAATCTAGGACGGACACGCTGACTCCGCGCGGTTCGGGGTCAGCGGGCTCTGTGTGCGGCGATGGATAGCAGCGAGATCGCTTGCTGGGCTGCGGCGTTGGTGGTGGCGATCGACGCGCCGGCCTTGCGCAGGGCCTCGATGCCGCGCAGGACTGCCAGCAGCAGACTGGCCAGTGCGCGGGGATCGGCGTCGGGGTCGACGGCTCCGTCGCGTTGGGCTTCGGAGATGGTGGCGGTCAGTTCGCGCAGCCAGGCGTCCAGGGTGCGTTTGACCCGCTTGGCCACGTCGGGGTCGGTGGCGGAGAGTTCGGCGGCGCTCTTGGCCATCAGGCATCCGCGCCGCTCGGTGTCGGCGGCGGTGGATGCGGTGATGGCCTCGACGTGGGCGACCAGGCGGTCGTAGGCCGCCATCTCGGGGTCGCGGAGCCGGGCGCGGATACCATCGGAGGCCTCGGTGCAGTAGTCGTCGAGGCTGCGCAGGAACATGGTGTGCTTGTCGCCGAAGGTGTTGTAGAGGCTGCCGCGGCCCAGCCCGGTGGCTTCACCGAGATCATCGAGTGACGTGCCGGCATAGCCTTGCGACCAGAACAGGTCACGGCTGGCCCGTACGACCTGGTCCTCATCGAATTTCCGTGGACGCGCCATAAGCCCATGTTACCGGTTTTCGACATTGCGGTACATAACGGTCGGCTGCGTCGTGGGATGCGGTGGCGTCGGCGAGAAGGCTTGCTTGGTCAACCCGTCTTCGTCGCTTCGATGTCCCGGAGCGTGTCCTCTCGGCATTACTCCTTCCTCGTTTCCAAGGTTGGAGCCTCCAGGATTTCCCGGGCGATTCAGCATCGGGGACTAGGCGGCGTTATTACGCAGGCTTCGAGAATTCTCGAGTTTCGCAGTTTGATCAGTGTGGCTCGTGTGAATTGTGGGGCGTTTGTGACGTGATCGGCGTGTCGCCGTGATCCGGTCGTAAGCATGACGAAGCATCGGCGGGTGTGGATGAAAGTTCAACGCTGATGCGAGGTTCCGCCGATGCTTCCGTCGCCGACCTTACCCGCTACCTGGCGCGGTCTGTTGGAGATGTTCCGTCCCGCGTTTCGCCGGTCGCGGACGTTCGGGTTGTTCGTGCTGCTGGCTACCGGGCTGGTCGCGCAGGCCGCGCGACGGACGGTGGTGGGCATGCTGGTGGGCGCCGGGGTGGCTGCGGTGGTGTCGTTTCACGCGTGCTGCCGGTTCTTCTCGCATCACCGCTGGGACGTGGATCGGATCGGGCTGGTGCTGGCCCGACTGATCGTGGATCGGCTGCTGGATGCGGGTGCGCCGATCGTTGTGGTGGTCGACGACACGCTGTTCCGCCGCTGGGGGCCGAAGGTGTTCGGCGCGTTCTGGACCCACGACGGGTCCGGGCAGGATCCCAACGCGCTCGGCCGTGGCAACCGGTGGGTGATCGCCGGGATCCTCGTGCGGCTGCCGTTCTGTGCGCATCCGGTGTGCTTGCCGGTGCTGTTGCGACTCTGGCGCGGCCGGGGCACCGCGTCCCCGGTCCAGTTGGCGCGTGAGCTGATTCTGCTTCTCGCCCAGGAGTTTCCGGACAGGTTTATCCACGCGGTCGGCGACGCGGCCTACCACGGCAGGGCGCTGCTGGTCGAGCGCACCACCGTCACCACCCGGCTGCCGGCCAACGCCGCGCTGTACGCACCCGCCCCACCCCGCACCGGCAAACGCGGCCGCCCCCGGTTGAAGGGCCACCGGCTCGGCACCCCGGCCGAGATCGCCGCGGCCGCGACCTGGCGGCCGGTCACGGTCTCGCGCTACGGCCGCCGCGACACCGTTGAGATCACCGTCATCGATTCGATCTGGTACGGCGCGTTCGGCAACACCGAAGGCCGCACCGTCCTCGTCCGCGAGCCCGGTAGTGAAAAGGTCATGGCGATCTTCACCACCGACACCACCAGTGACACCGAGACCGTGGTCGCCCGCTACGCCGACCGCTGGCCGATCGAGGTCGCCATCGCCGGCGGCAAACAACTGCTCGGCATCGGCCAGGCCCGCAACCGGCTGCAGCGCGCGGTGGAGCGCACCGTGCCACTGAGCTTCTGCGTCTACAGCCTCGTCGTGGTCTGGTACACGCTGCACGGCTACCACCCCGACGACCTCACCGGCCGCCGCGCCGATCAGCCCTGGTACTCGCACAAGGACGACATCGCCTTCGAAGACATGCTCGCCAAGCTTCGCAGAAGCCTTGTCGCAGCACGAATTACGGGCGTTGACGCAGCTCAGCCCGATCCCCGTAAATACCGCGACTACGAACTGGCCTGCGCGGCAGTCGCCGCGTAACTGCGAAAGTCGAGAGAATTATTGAGCGTCCGATCTCGGTGGACCGGGCATGGACGACGTGCCAAATTACCAGATAAATTGAGACAACGATGTATCCTCGCATCTCAAAAAATGTTGGCACTTTGGTATTTTCGTGCAGCATTGATAACCACAAGCACCGACCATTCACGTCGTTGCGCAGCCGCGGCGTGATGGCTGGTCGTGCCAGAGCCGATTTGGTGGGGACCTGTTGAGGAACTTGAGTTGTTTGAGGTCATCCCACAGCCAGTCGATGGCGATGCGCGTCGCGGGCATGTGGTCAAAGACGTGCATGCCGCCGTGGGCGGAGCATGGGGCCGGGTTCTTCCTCATCCGCGATTCGGTCGATTACGTCGCGGGCCGACTCGACGTTACGCGCGCTACACGATCTACAACTACCTCGGCGAGATTCGCGGCCGACCGGCGCTACGCCGCCTGCGCGCTAACCTCGATTCACGGTGGGGGTGAGTTCGTTTTTCCTGTAAAGCCTCCGGAAGCTGGGCTGTGAAAATCCGCTGGTAGACGGCGTATCGCTGTCGTATCGAGGCGATGAGTCTCAATTGGATTGCTGGAGCTCAAACCCTGGGCTTCTCATACAGTATTCCCGCCGTCGTGGGCAACAAATCGGAACTACAAGAATGTAATTAGCTGTCTCACAGCAAGATAGCTCAGCGCGTCGCGCCGGCCCGAGCTCAAAATAGCTCTATCATAAATGCATGGCGCTGCGGGAATCTAGTTGAGGCCCGGGGCGGAGTACTTCACCGCGCCGAGCGGCGCGGGACAACGCCGCTACGAGGCGCTGCGCGCCTACTTCACCGAGGATGCCACCGCCGCCGAGGTGGCCGACCGGTTCGGGTACTCCACCGCCTCGGTGCATCAGATGGCCACCCTGCTGCGCACCGGCAAGCTCGATCCCTTCGCCGAGACCAAGCCGGGCCCGAAAGGGCCGCGCAAAGCCACCGGCGAGGTCCGCGACAAGGTGCTGGCGTTGCGGGCCGAGGACCGCAGCATCGGCGAGATCGCCGAGGCGCTGGCCGCCGCGGGCACACCGATCTCGGCGCAGACGGTGTGGCAGATCCTCGACGAGGCCGGACTGCCCCGGCTGGCCCGCCGCGACGAGGGCCGCCGCGGTCCCCCGGCGCGGCTGGCGCCGGTCAAGGCGGCCACCCTGGGCGGCTGGCCCGCCCCCGCGCAGATCCCGTGTGACCACGCCGGATTGCTGCTGCTGTTCCCGGCGATGGGCACGCTCG
This sequence comes from uncultured Actinomycetota bacterium, assembly GCA_963770125.1. GTDB lineage: Bacteria > Actinomycetota > Actinomycetes > Mycobacteriales > Mycobacteriaceae > Mycobacterium. The sequence continues at coordinate 140,822 of CAVYPI010000050.1, forward strand.
GCCTGTCCGAACTGGTGCTCCAGGCCGGCTACCCGTCCACCTCGGCGATCACCGCCTGGCAGTCGATCGGCACCCTGCTGCTGGCCAAGTGCGCACGCCGGCACCGCGCCCATCACATCGACGCGCTGACTGACGACGCCGGCCTGGCGTTCGGTCTGCAGCTGAGCGCGCTGCCCAAGGCCACCCATGCCGGCTCCTACTCCTACCGGGTGCGCCGCGAATCCAACACCAAACTGCTCACCGGCTTGGTCAAGGCGCTGCGCCCACTCGGAATGGCCAGCGGCACAGCAGGATTCAACCTCGACTTCCACGCCATCCGCCACCACGGCGAGCACACCGCGCTGGAGAAACACTACCTGCCGCGCCGCTCCCAACGCACCCGCGCCGTGCTCACCTTCTTCGCCCAGGACCACGCCAGCACCGAGATGGTCTACGCCAACGCCGAGATCACCAAGGCCGAGCAGGCCCGCGAGATCATCGCCTTCGCCGACTACTGGCGCCAGGCCACCGGCGAAGACCCCGGTCTGCTCGTCTTCGACTCCCAACTGACCACCTACAAGGTGCTCGACGAACTCACCGCGCGCGGCATCCGCTGGCTGACCCTGCGCCAACGCGGCAGCACCGAACTCGCCCGCCTGGCAGCGCTACCCGCCGGCAAGTGGAAGACCACCACCATCGCCCGCTCCCGGCGCTACCGGCGCCCACAACTCCACGAAGACATGATCAAGCTCAAAGACGTCGACACCAAGGTCCGCCAACTCGCCATCCGCAACATCGGCCGCGACGAACCCACGCTGCTCATCACCAACGACCTCACCACCCCCGGCAAGGACCTGTTCGCCCGCTACACCGAACCCATGAGCATCGAAAACGAACTCGACGCCTACATCTCCGGCTTCCACCTCGACGCGCTCTCCAGCGCCGTCCCGCTCAACATCGACCTCGACACCACGCTCACCGTCATCGCCGGCAACCTCTACCGCCTCTTCGCCCGCGACCTGACCCGATACCAGACCGCCACCCCCGACACCATCTGGCGCCACTTCCTCGACGACCCCGGCACCCTGCACATCAGCGACCACGGCGTCACCTGCGCGCTGAACCTACGCAGCCACCACCCACAGCTCATCGACGCCGGCTACGCCGACCTCAAAACCCCAATCCCATGGTGGGACAACCGAACTCTCCAATTCACCTTCCCACCCAGATAACCGCCCATCCCGCGCGAACAACCTCAACTCAATTTCCGCACCGGGAATCGAGGCTAACCGCGATACTGCGCTACCAGTTCGGCGTAGTCGTCGAGCAGCCGCAGTGACTCGTCGGTCGGTAGCGTGGGCAACAGCAGCGCCAGCTGGCCGAAACCCAATTCGTCGGTGGCGCGCCAGTAGTCGGGGTTCTGGGGCGTGCCGAACATCGCCAGCGGGACGTCGTGGCCAGCGCCGTCACGCATCTGGTCGATGCGTTTCGTCAGCGCCTCCACCGGGAGTGGGTTGGAGATCCAGCCAGCCTTGTGCCTGATCACCCGTTTGACGGTGGCGTCGGAGTCGCCGCCGATGAAGATGGGCGGATGCGGCTGCCGCACGGGCTTGGGTCGGCTGTACGACGCGTCGAAGTCGACGTACTTACCGTGGTACTCGGCGGGATCCTCGGTCCAGAGGGCCTGGATGGCCTCGATGCGTTCGTCCAGCAGAGCACCGCGGGTCTTCGGGTCGGTGCCGTGGTCGCGCAACTCCTCGATATTCCAGCCGGCGCCCACGCCGAACACGAACCGGCCGCCGGAGATCAGATCGATACTCGCGGCTTCCTTGGCGGTGATGATCGGATCACGCTGGATCAGCAGCGCGATCCCGGTGAACAGCTCGATCCTGGAGGTCACCGCCGCGGCAGCGGCCAGAGTGACGAACGGATCGAGCGTTCGGTAGTACACCGGCGGCAGTTCGCCACCGAGCGGATATGGCGTCTCCCGGCTGGCCGGGATGTGCGTGTGCTCAGCGACGACCAGCGAGTCGAAACCCCGCTCTTCGATCGCACGGGCCAGTGACACCGTGTCGATCGAGTCGTCGTTTACGAACGTGGAGATCCCGATCTTCATCGCCATCCCTAACTGTTGGCCTTGACGGGTGCGAACGCCCGTCGGGACCAGGTTATTCCGACGGGAACAAATTTTCATGATCAAGCCGCCCCATCCTGGCAGCACACCGGGTTCCGTGTCAGCTGCGGGTGAAGCCGTCAAGATGGTTCGGTAACACGATAATCGGAATATCCGGGCCAACCGACCGGCGCAAGTCGAGGATCTGCTCACTGGCATCTCCGTAGGTGCATCACCGGCCACCCTCACGCCGCGACCGCGACGTCGCCCGATCAACGCGCGGCTGACGGGAGCCTCGCTGCAGTCGATGCAGAACGTGCTGAGGGTCCCGGGTTGGCCAGCCAGTCCGAGCCGACCGTTGCCCGGCATCGCTCGGAGATGCCAACTTCACTGAGACCGGACATGAAGCATGTTGCAGCACAACGTGATAACGAATACGACTCTACCGGTAGTTAGGGTGGCTTGTGACATGCCTCATATGACACGCCGGATCGAACGTTGTTGTTCGAAATATGTTGCTTTGCAACAGACTAGAGTTGCTACAGGCCTCCATATTCAACCCTGCCATATTCGTTCTCGCTGACGGCAGGGGAGAGGCATTTCCAATCACTGCACGGCAGCTTGGTGCGATAACAATCCGGCGCGCGCTGCCGTAAGGGTGACGCGTGCAGCCTGTGCGATGAGATCCTCGTCGATGGGGTCGCCCGTGGTGACCAAGCGATATAGGAGCGGCGCCCGGAAGGTGGTGAGCAATGCGTTGGCATCGCAGTTTGCTGGGAGCTCACCCCGATCGATCGCTCGGTTGACAGTCGGGATTGCGCGTACGGCCTGGTGGTCGAAGAAGCGTCGGGTTGCTTCGCGGAGCGAAGCGGAGCGGAGGCCAGCTGTAAGGACGACCGCAGCAACCTGGTGCCCGACGCCACCATTCAGTTGGTCGGCCAATTCCCCGCCGAGCGCGAGCAGGTCCGTTTCGACGCTGCCGGTGTCGGCGAGCGGGATGGCGTCGTGTGTCCAGGTCGTGAGCGCGTCTACCAAGAGGTCGTCGAGCGTCGGCCACCGTCGATAGATGGTGGTCTTATTAACGCCGGCCCGGGAGGCCACCGCCTCCACGCTCAGCGCTGCGTACCCGCTGTCGATCAGCTCACTAAGGGCGGCAGCAAGTATCGCCTCACGGACCCGCGCGCTACGACCGCCGGTCCGCACGCCACGAACGACCTGCCGATTTCCCACTAATCGCCTCTAATAGTTGCGTTACAGTTCACCCAGTACCATCCTCAGTTTATAGCAACTATGCGTTGCCATAACCGACGAGGAGTGGGCATGCGATTCATCTTCGACACCGACGAATCGTTCTCGTTCGAGACGTTGCGTGCGGTCTCATACACCCCCTACGGTGGGGCCGATATCGGCGAGGTGATAACAACCGCGGAACGGGTCAAGCCCCGGCGACGGGGAGTCGTGGTATCGGGAATGGCGTGCACTTGCAGACCGGATAGCCGCCATCGCCGATGAATGTGCTGCCGACGGGCACGCGGCCAGTGCCAGTAGCGCCTACTTGCGCGCCTCCAATGACTACCGGACTGCTGAGTTCTTTCTTAGAGACGATCCATGGAACGATGCGCGCGTGGCGGACACCTCCGCACGCGCGATCGAGACGTTCAGAAGCGCGCCGGAAATCCAGGCGCGGTGGGCCCGTTTGCGTATTCCCTACGAGGGAATCCAGCTGGAGGGCTACTACCTCAACGTCAGCGGGGATGATCGCGGGCCCACGTTGCTCGCGCACGGGGGTTTTGACTCGACGGTCGAAGAGATGTTCTTCGCCGTAGGGGAGGCCGCGCGGCGGCATGGGTGGAACTGCCTGATCTTCGAAGGCCCAGGGCAGGGCGCGGCGTTGAGGGTCGACAAATTGCCATTCCGATACGACTGGGAGGCCGTGGTCACCCCCGTGGTGGACGTCGCCATCAACCTTCGCGGGGTCGACCCTGAACGCATCGCGCCGCTTGGGATGAGCATGGGGGGCTACCTAGCTCCTTGCGCGGCGGCCTTCGAGCGCCGGATCTCGGCGTGTGTCGCCTACGACGGCGTGCTCAACATGGCGGCGGTGCTGCCCGATTGGCAAGCGGGACAGCTTGATTCCGAGCGGTGGGTCGCGGCGATGGACAGTTTGATCGCCCATCGGGCGGAGGCGCTGACTTCGCTGCGGTGGATGCTGTCGAACGCCTTATGGGTGTTCGGAGTCACCACAGCCCAAGAGTTGCTCGACGAGGTCGCCAAGTATGACCTCACCCACGTTGCCGATCAGATCACCTGTCCGACGCTGGTCTGCGAGGCGGAAAACGATCAGTTCTTCCTGGGGCAGCCGTCCATGCTCTACGAGGCGCTGCACTGCCCGAAAACCTGTTTGACGTTTTCTGCCGCTGAGGGCGCCGGCGAGCACTGCCATGAGGGAGCGCTCACGCTATTTCATCAGCGAATGTTCGACTGGCTCGACGACACCCTCAGGTCGTGAGTGGCCTGCCGCCACGACAACGCGCTGCCTTCAATCACATCACCGAATAGTCAGTTTCACCGAACCCATCAAGGAAGTTGTGCCATGACAGGAATTCCCCGTCGCAGCACTGTCGCCGTACGAAACCAAACTGCACGACACCCCGTCGCCCTAGGTCAGAGGAGGACATCACCGTGACAACCACACACCTGAGCGCCTGGCTGATGATCGCGGCCGGCGGGCTTTTCGTCGGCGGCATCTTCACCATCGCGGTGGAACGGCTCAACGTATGGCGGCGGATGCCCATCGATCAGTACGCCATCGACTTCCGCCGGTCGGTGTACCGCATGGATCCCCTCATGCCGATCATGGGCACCATCAGCGCCCTGGGGGCGGTGGTGTTCGCGCTCAACAGCGACGGGCGCGCGGCGGCGCTGGCCTGGATAGGCGTCGCGCTGATCGCGGTGATCATGGTCGCCTCGATTGCCATTGCGGAACCGATGAATTCGCGGTTTCGGCGACTACCCGAGGGCCATGCCCCCGAAGGCGCTGAGCAACTACGGATCCACTGGCGCCGGTTCCACTGGGCTCGCACCGCTGTGGCGCTGGCCTCGCTCGCATGTCTGGCCGCTGCGATCGCATAGCACATCCCAATCACGCTGCACCGTGACTACGCCACGGCTGCGGCCCACAGACGACACCAACAGCGGCGCGCGCACAGAGGCGTTCCGGCACGCTGTCTTCACCCGCTGGGGCCGGCAGCCGAGATGCTGGGCGACAACGTCGGCCCCGACGGCGACCCTGACGACGTGGTGTTGAATCTCTAGACAGCGGTTGTCGACGTCGATGATGTCACTCGCGTCGACTTTGCCGATTGCGAGAGATACGGGGGCACGGTCGACGAACTCGTGGGTGACGATTACACATCCACGCAGGCCCTCGCCGATGCCGTACGGGCAAGTAGGGCGCGATGGCCAGTTTCGAGTAGCAGACTACTCGCGCCCGTAGTCCAAACGGTGCGGACACTTGACTACGTCTAAGAGTAAGCGCTCGGTGTGTGCGGAGCGCCCAAGTTGCCTGGGAGGGCGTCATGAATACGCGCTGTGGTTGTTTCATCGTTCCGAAGGATGTGCTCGAGGAGTTCGCCGCCGACGAGTCGCTGTCCACCGAGTCTCGTCAAGCGCTGCGCGAAACCGTCGCGCTAGAGCCAGTGTGGCGGAATCTCCGGTCGGCCCAAACACGAGCCGCTCAAGCTCGCCTTCTGCCCATGAGCGAAGTCGTTTCCGGCACGCTTGCCTCGCAGCCCTCAGTTACGGTGTTCAACTGCAAGAACACCAAGTCGTTGCCGGGCGCACCCGTTCTGAACCCCGGCAAGTCGTCGGATGTTACCGCCAAGCGTGCATACGACGAAACCACTGCAGTGGCCGAGTTTTACAGCCAGAGCTTCGACCGCAACTCCGTCGACGGCGCCGGCATGACACTCGTTTCGTCGATCCACTATGACGTGCGCTACTCGAACGCGTTCTGGGACGGCACCCAGATGACCTACGGAGACGGCGACGGTGAGATCTTCGTCGACTTCACCGGGTCGAGCGACGTGATCGGCCACGAGTTGACCCATGGGGTCACCCAATTCACGGCGGGCCTGAACTACACCAATGAGCCCGGCGGTCTGAACGAGAGCGTCTCCGATGTGTTCGGCACGATGTTCCGGCAGTGGAGGAAGAACCAGACTGTTGATCAAGCTGATTGGCTCATCGGCGCGGACATCATCGGCCCGAAGGCCGCAGCGAAGGGATACACGTGCCTACGCGACATGGCTGACCCGGGCGCGACGCACTGCCTCGCGAAGCAGCCGTCGCACTACAGCGATTACGTTCCGGGTGGCGATCCGCACACCAACAGCGGCATCCCGAATCGTGCCTTCTATCTGGCCGCAACAGCCATAGGTGGACGGTCTTGGGAGAGGACGGGCAAGGTGTGGTACGCGGCCCTCACCAGCCCGAAGGCCACCAAGAACACGAAGATGAAGGCTTTCGCCAACCTGACGCGACAGGCCGCCAAGTCCTTGTTTGAGGCCGATCCCGCTGTGTACAGTGCCGTCGACGACGCGTGGAAGGACGTCGGCCTCACGTAATTGGAGCTCACGAGTTCCGCGACGGACATTGTGCAGGTGACACCCATGTGCGAGTACATCATCGAGCGGCGTGGCGGCTTCGCCGGATTGCCAGCGACCGGCAAGGTTCAAGCAGACGCCTTAGACGCGGGCGATCGCGCAAGTCTGGACCGGCTTCTCGATAGCGAGACGCCGGTGGCAAGTGATCGAGGCGCGGACCGCTACACCTATGTCGTTACGCGCAAGACCACATCCGGCGAAACGACGCGCGAGGTACCGGAAAGCATGATGCCCCAGTCGGTGGCACGCGTTGCGCGAGAACAAATTTAACACTGGGACGGCAAGCCAGGCCTTTCCGGCTGATCGGTTGACCGCTTTCTCGCGGGCGGTCAAGCCGGGATGCGCACTAGGTCACGAACATCTGTGTTTCGTCAAGCCCAGCGGGACAGCATGTTTAACGTCCAGCCGACGGGCAGGGAAGCGTCACGGTGGCGAATTGTGCGCGCGGCGGGCGATGCTTGACCAGTGCGTCGATTCGTCGCCTTCCCGATGTTCGAGATTCCCCCTTACTCGCGTCATCAGCTGGAGATGCCAACTGCACTGAGATTTGCCAGTCAATCCGTAGAGTGCCAGGCAAACTGCGAAACCTGCCAAGTGTACTGAGACCGGACATCGGCTAGATCACCTAAATATGTTGCAGCACAACATAATACGCACATCACCGACAACTCTGCATATTCAATCCTGCATATTTTCCTCGGCGGCTGGGGAAGGGGTCACCCGTGGCCCGTGCGCCACCTGTCCAGAATCCGACGGTCCCGTTTGGTCGGCCGCCCGGCACCGCGATCACGGGCCGCCACCGGAACGGAGGAAGTCGGAGGCGGCGCCGGCGTTCGATCGAGGTAGCAGGTCACTGCATCGGCCGCACCGACCCGCTTCTGGATCACCCGTGCCACCTCGACGATCCGCGTCGTGTCACCCACCCGGGCGCGCACCTCGTCACCGGGAGACACCATAGTTGACGGCTTGGCCGGCCGGTCGTTGACCCGCACATGCCCACCTCGGCACGCCGCGGCGGCGTCCGGCCGGGTTTTCGTCAGCCGGACCGCCCACAACCACCGATCCACGCGGGTCGACTCCATAACATCTATCATGGACTGCCCCCGGGGCGTCGGGACACCGAGCACGGTCGCGGCCGCCACCGGCGTAGCCCGGCGATTCGAGACACCCGGGGGATTTGTCCGATGCATCATTAATCGGATGCACGCATGACGAGAGTGCGTCATGAAAGTTCTGGTGCGACTGCGGAATGCGTGCGGCGCTAACCACGTGCTCACGGTTGGTGATGGGTCAAAGCCCACGCTTGTAGCGCTTCATGGCGCGTCGGTGAGCTCGACGTCAGTCACTTTCGTCCACGGCCGCTCAAGGGAGTCGACGGCATCATCAACGACTCGATCGTGGAGATCCGGCTGAAGGAACAACGCGCCTGGCACCGCCCTATGCCGAAGCCCGGCCTGCGTTCGTCGTTCAGTCCCGACCGCGTAGCGATCGAGACGGACGAGGACAACCCGCAAATCATGGAAAGCTTGACGTCGCCGCGTGACTCGTTCGCGGGGCACACCCTCGATACACCTTGGTCGATGCTGCAGTTGGCCTAATGTCGCCGGGCAACCGTGTCGGGGGTGCCCTCGACGACGATGACTCCATGCGCCGAAAGCAGAGGAGGATCGTTGATTCATCTGTTGCAAGATGCAGGACTTTACTGGTAATCCTGCATATTCAGTTGCTGCATGTTCCCACGGCTACAGCGCCAAGTGGAGTCTGAGCACTGCATCGAGCTCGGTCAGTTCGGCGGGATACTCGGCCGACCCGGCGCAACAGGCGTTGTGTTTGCAACGGATCTGACCCGCTCGGCCTTGCAGGAGAGTGCGTTTCCCGGCCGCGGACCTGCACACAACGTCCGGCCGGCGATTCATCGGTGTTCACCGACTGGGTCGGGTTGCCGGACGATGAGTTTGTCACGCTCTTCAGGTCTATCTGAGCGGGACCGGTCCGGCGGGCTGGGCATGAGGGCGACGGGATGACGTCTCTCGGCCAGATCCACGAGCACGCGACGCCTTCCTATACGGCCGGTGGATCTACGAGATTCGCTGGTCTTACGCGACAGCGATACGAGATGGAAGGTAGGAGCGATGGGAACGAAACCTTCGCGCGGTGGTTACCTGCCGATCAACGGGCTGAACCTTCATCACGAGGTGTACGGCGAGCTCGGCACGTCGAAGCCTCCGTTGCTGTTGATCCCCGGCGCGTTCATGGCCACCGACTCGATGAAACCGTGGACGGACGCCTTCGTACGAGAGCGCGCCGTGATCGTGTTCGATCAACAAGGGCACGGCCGTACCCCGGATAGGTCGCGGGAGATGTCGTACGAGCAGTTCGCTGACGATGCCCCGGCGTTGCTGGGCGCTTTGGGGGTGGAGCGCGCGGATGTGATGGGCTACTCGCAAGGCGGCGGGGTTGCGCTGCGATTCGTCACGAGTCGCTCGTGAGCAAGTTGGTCTCAATGTCGGCCACCTTCTGCAAGGACGGCTGGCACCCGTCGGTGTTCGAATCCATCGGGGCCCTCAGCGCCGAAGCGTTCGCCGGTACGCCCGTCGAGAAGGCGTTCAAGGAGCACACGCCGGACCCCGAGGCGTTCGACGCCTACCTTGAGAAGACGAAGGACTTGAACATCAACGACCAGGACATCAGCGACGAAGAGATGCGTTCGATCTCCGCGAAGACGATGGTCATCGTCGGTGATGCGGACGGCGTGAAGCCCGAACATGCCCTGGCGATGTTTGAGCTGCGCAATGGAGGCGATGAGGAGGCAGCGGCGTCGGGAGTGTTGCAGAAGGTTCCGGCTGCGCGCTTGGTGATTGTGCCGGCGATGTCGCACATTGGTATCTCGGGGCAGTCGGAGCTGCTGGCACCGATGGTGAGTGCATTTCTCGATGACGTGCCACCGACGACGCCGGAACTCTTCTAGCAGGGACCTCGACACGGCGCTCGACTGCGATCGTGAGTCCGTGGATGAGATTCTGAGATGCTGAATGGCGCCCAGCAGCCCCAATGTTCCGATACGCCCTGACCTGGCATCGACCCGTGTCGCGATCAGGACAGGAGGAGGAGTCTCTGAAAGGCGTTGTGAGGCAACATAATATGCAGTGATTTACCGGTAACCCGCCATATTCGATTCCGCCATATTCACCGGGCTCAAGGACCTCGAGCGCGAGAACGCCACCTTCAAGCGGCTGTTGGCTGCCGCAGAGCTGGAAAAAGACGCGGCGTCGTGGTGGTCATTTGCTCTCCTTGGGAAAGTGGGGATGCAGAGCGGCGGCAAGGACGCGGTCGAGCGTCCGGTCGGGCAGGATGCGCGTCAAGCGGGTGAGCAGTGCGGCGTCGCGGCCGATGGTGTAGCGAGTGCGCGGCTTGCGCGCCGTCACTGCCTTGGCGATCACCTTAGCCGCGGCATCAGCGGGCAGGCCCGAGTTGGTGTGCGCCGCGGACTGCGCGGTGATGGCTTGCACCAGCCCGTCGTAGCGCTGGCTTTGCTCGGGGGTCATGGTCGACGCCAGCTCATGGGCGGTGGCGATCGCCCGGCCGGCCGCTTCCGTACGCACGGCGCCCGGTTCGACTACGACCACCTGGACGCCGAACGGGGCGATTTCGCGTCGCAAGGAGTCACTGACCGCTTCGAGCGCGAACTTCGTGCCTGCGTAAGGACCATAGGTGGCCATGGCGATCTTGCCGCCCACGGAGCTGATGTTGACCACGCGCCCCTTGCTGCGGATCAGGGCCGGCAGGAGTGACTGGGTAACGGCGATGTGGCCGAAGAGGTTTACTTCGAACAGGCGTCGCCACTCGTCGATCGCCCAGGCCTCGACCGGTGCGTTGACCGCGATGGCGGCGTTGTTTACCAGCGCCCGCACTGCCCGGCCCTGCGGGTCCCCGTGCACCCGAGTAGCTAGCGCGCGGATGTGGTCTGGGTTGGTGATGTCGATGATCAGCGGCTCTATACCCGGCCCCCGGATTGCGTCGGCGTCCCGGTCGCGCCGGACACCCGCGAGGACGTGGAACCCCCGCCGGGCCAGTTCGCGTGCCGTGGCCGCGCCCATGCCGGTAGACGTACCGGTTACGACGACGAGCTCTTGGATTTCAGATGACGACGTTATCTCAGCGAAGCTACCAGGTCAGATGACAATGTCAACATAGGATGGTTGACTATGAGTCGCATCGAGTCAGCCGCCGCCACGCGCCGCGCCCTGCTCGACGACGCCGCCGCCCTGCTCGACAGCGGAGGTCCCGACGCAGTGACGCTGCGCGAGGTGGGCGCACGTGCAGGCGTGAGCCGCGGTGCGCCCTACCGGCACTTCGCCAGTAAAGAGAGCCTGCTGACCGCAGTCGCTGCCGAGGGCTGGGAGCGCATCGGCAATCAAATGCACGCGTTGCAGACAGACTCGCGACTTCTGCCCATCGACAAACTTCGCGCGGCGCTCATCGGCCTCATTACCGTCAGCCGCCAGCAGCCGTACCTGTACCAACTGATGTTCAGCACACCGGCAGGGGACCCGGCCGCAGTGGTCCGGGCCGCGCAACGCAGTTGCGACGAGTTCCTGGCCATCGTCGCCGCAGTCGTCGGCGAACAAAACGCCCAACGCTACGCGGCCATACTCCTGACCGGCGCACACGGTGCCGCCGGCCTGGAATTGAGTGGCCTCCTCAGCACCGACAAATGGCACACAACCGCCGAGGAACTGATCGACAGCCTCCTCGCTACGGTTGCAGAGGCCGATCGTCGAGACTAACCGCGCCACCCGGCATGGCCGACGAGCTGATCAGGCCGCCGTTCTCCCGGTGAGTTGGGCGCGGGCGGCCTAACCCGATGCTACGGTTCGGCCGCCCGGACGAGTTTGCCCGGGCGGCGGCGTTCCTGGCCTTCGACGCGACGTTCACGACCGGGGCCGAACTGGCGGTGGACGGCGGCCACTCCCAGCTCTGACAAATCGATCAGTACTACGTGAACTACCGCGGCGGACAGGACCCTGCCCAGGGGGACAGTGTGTTGGCCGTTCCTGGGGCTGATGCCTCGGCGCTGCCGATGGAACCATGCCCATCGAGTTGCAGCGGGCGGAAGCTCCTGGTGGCTGCTGCGCCGAGTCGGTTGTCGGCATAGTCCTGGCCCCGGCTCCTCCAGCTGGCCGGGGTGCAGCTCGGCACAGTGGGTGACCGTTCGCCGCGGAAACCAAGAATGCTGCGGCTACGTGGATGTGACATGTCCGAGCGCCAGATAAAGACACCAGAGACCGCGAGAAAGTTCGACGGCTGATGTCGAGAACGTCATGACGGCTCCGTCCCAGGGGTGAGCGACCAACTAGGGTCGCCACTTCGAAGGGAGAATGTCATGGCCAAGTACCTGCTCCTCAAGCACTACCGCGGCGCGCCGGCGGCGGTCAACGATGTGCCGATGGACCAGTGGGCGCCAGCTGAGATCGACGCGCATATGCAGTACATGGAGGACTTCGCGGACCGCCTGAAGGACAGCGGCGAGTTCGTCGACAGCCAGGCGCTGGCGTCGGAGGGCGCCTGGGTCCGCTACGACGGCGAGGGCAAGCCGCCCGTCACCGACGGCCCGTTCGCGGAGACCAAAGACCTGATCGCGGGCTTCATGATCGTCGACGTGGACTCCTACGAGCGCGCTGTCGAGCTGGCGGGCGAGCTGTCAGCGGCGCCCGGTGCGGGCGGCAAACCGATCCACGAGTGGCTCGAGTTGCGGCCGTTCATGGGCGCTTCGACGAGCATCACCGAGTGATGGCCGCCGACGCGGTGGACGAGGCCCAGCTGCGGGACCTGATCCCCGGCGTACTGGCGGCTCTCGTCCACCGCGGGGCGGACTTCGCGACCGCCGAGGACGCCGTGCAGGAGGCACTGATCCGGGCCGTCGAGACATGGCCGAATCACCGCCCCGACGACCCAAGGGGCTGGCTGATCACCACGGCGTGGCGTCGCTTCGTCGATCTCATCCGATCCGACACCGCGCGGCACCGCCGAGAGCTCCAGATGTCCGACGAGCCGCCGCCGGGACCGACCGCCTCCGTGGACGACACCCTGCAGCTGTACTTCCTCTGCGCGCACCCGAGCCTCACCCCTACGTCGGCCGTCGCGCTGACGCTGCGGGCCGTCGGCGGCCTCACCACCCGTCAGATCGCGCAGGCGTACCTCGTGCCCGAAGCCACGATGGCGCAGCGGATCAGCCGGGCCAAACGCACCGTGAGCGAAGTCCGGCTGGATCGTCCCGGAGACCTGCGGACCGTCCTTCGGGTGCTGTATCTGGTGTTCAACGAGGGGTACAGCGGCGATGTCGACCTGGCCTCGGAGGCGATCCGGCTGGCCCGGCAGCTGGCCGCGACTATCGACGACCCGGAGGTCGCGGGACTCCTCGCCCTCTTCCTGCTCCACCACGCGAGACGCACGGCCCGGACGCGCGCCGACGGCAGCCTCGTGCCGCTGTCCGATCAGGACCGCAGCCTATGGCGTCGCGACCTGATCGCCGAGGGAGTGGCAGTGCTTCAGGCGGCGCTGGCCCGCGACCGGCTCGGTGAGTACCAGGCGCAGGCCGCGATCGCGGCCCTGCATGCCGACGCGCAGACAGCCGAAGAGACCGACTGGGTGCAGATCGTCGAGTGGTACGACGAGCTCGTCCGGCTCACCGACAGCCCGGTTGTGCGGCTCAATCGCGCCGTCGCCGTCGGTGAGGCGGATGGGCCGCAGGCGGGGCTCGCCGCGCTCGCCGAGCTCGACCCGACACTCCCGCGGTACACCGCTTCGGCCGCCTACCTCCACGAGCGGGCCGGCGACGTCACTACGGCGGCGCAGCTCTACGTGGAGGCCGCCTCACAGGCGCAAAACCTCGCCGAGCGCAATCACCTCACGCTCCGGGCGGCCACCCTCCGCCATCGCCTCACGGGCGAACGTGGTTGAGCGCCCCCACGGTCTCGGCGCATTCCCCTTTGACGTAGCGCCAGGCCTGGGACGGTGCGAACCTGGGAACGCAGCTCATACTGCCCGCCGGACACGCTCGGAACGCCGAGGTCGGCCGGCCACCAAATGATCGAGGCGGGAAACGCCGTGGTCGTGCCGTCGATACCTGAACCGCGTGAAATGGTTGGCATGGCAGTGGTGATCGCGGTCAGTGCCCTACGGGTGTGCGCGGTCTCGCGAGGCGAACGGGAGCGGCCTGAGTGGTTTCGGCGTTACGCCGCTGACGGCGGTGAGTACGAACAATCCGGCGGCTGATCACTCGCTCGTCGCGCTTAGTCAGTGAGCGGCTCCTCCACACCAGAAGATCTAGTTGCTGCCAGCTGAGACCGTCGAGACCGCCGTCTGCGTCATGTGTGGCAACGACGACGCAGCCGCATAGCAGCGGCACCGTCTTTGCCGTGAAAGTTGTTGTCGCTAGCAGCAGTTCAGTAGCACTTTGGTTGGCACGGCGTTGGCACCGCCGCGCTGACGGCGTGAACCAGAAGTCGAATTGCCGGTCCGCGCTGGTCAAACATTGAAGTCCCTGGTCATGAACAAGCTGGGCGATGTCGGCCTTGGTGTAGGCGCGGGTTTCATAGACGACGCCGTTGGGGCTGAAGTACAGGACTGTGTTCATTCGCATGTTCCATTCGACTCTTTCTTCGCTGTTAATAGTGCGTCGGTCACGCCGACCACTGTTACTGGAGTTACCCATGTGACGACTGAGGCAAACATCGATCACGAAACTGATACGACATGTTTGAGCGGCTTGAGCTGAGTGGGAGCTGGTGGGTGTTCATCGTCGCCGGATTGTTCCCCGAAATCGCCCACGACATTGGCGTCTCGTCAGACGGGAATAGCCTGGTCGCAATAGGGGGTAACCCGAAGCAGTCAACAGATTAGGGGCGGCGGATGAAGTTTGGGATCTCGTATGCTGCCGGGTACCGGACACGCTCGATTGCCGCCAGCGCGGAGCGGGCCGTCGGGATCGGGCAGGCGTTGCAAGGCCTGCAGAAAGGGATCCCGATGTTTTTGGCGCCCGGGCCCGGCACCGACGCCCTGCGCGCCGCGGGCCTGCCCGTGATCGCCGACAACGCCGCCGACCTCGACTTCGACGAGGAGGGCCGCATCATCATCGAGGCGCGACCGCAGGCGCGTGACCCCGAACTGGTTGCCCAGCAGGCGCTTCGAATGGCTCGGGGCACCGTGCTGACGGCATCGGGGCGGGAGGTCCCGATGCCGGTGCAGACGGTGTTTGTGCACGGCGACCGCCCGAACGCGGTGGCGGTGGCTACTGCGATCCGACGGGTTCTGGCCGACAACGTCCGTACGCACGAGCGGATGTCGAAAACGACGGCATCGTCGTGCCGAGCGAGAGCTTTCAGTCGTCACGACACCCCGGTGTCCGCGCGATGACGCGCGTAGCGGTGATTGCTACCGGGGGGACCATCGCGTCCACCGCCACTGCGGGCGGTGTCGTCGCGTCACGGTCGGCGGTCGACCTTCTTCAGAGCACTCATGTCACGGATATCGATGTGGAGACGGTGGATCTGATGACGGTGGGCTCCTACCGCATGAACCTCGGGCACATCCGCCTCATCAGCGACGCGGTCGCCGACCTGCTCGCGCGGGAGACCGACCCGATCGACGGGATCGTGATCACGCACGGCACCGACACGACGGAGGAGACCGCGGTTCTGCTGGATTTGGTCCATGACGACCCACGCCCGGTCGTCCTGACCGGCGCCCAGCGGGCAAGCGACGCCGCCGACGGCGACGGCCCCCGAAACCTCGCCGATGCCGTCCTCGTCGCAGCGACGCCGCCTGCTCGCGGTCTCGGCGTGCTGATCGCGTTCGCGGGTCGTGTCTTGCCGGCACGGGGCACGCGCAAGGTGCACACCGCGGCGCTGGCGGCGTTCGGTTCGGTCACCGGCGCAGCAGCCGTCGGCGAAGTCGTCGAAGGCTCGGTGGTGATCACCGCGACACCGCGGCGCCGCAATCCGTTGCCGCGGCCGTCCTCGAAGTTCGACCACACCCGAGTCGATCTGGTCGAGATGTATCCCGGCGCCGACGACGCCTTGATGAGAGCCGCAGTTGCGGCCGGCGCCCGCGGCATCGTCGTGGCGGGCACCGGGATCGGCAACGCCAATCCGGTGG
>CAVYPI010000051.1:0-60154 GCA_963770125.1 uncultured Actinomycetota bacterium
CAGCGGTACTGGTTCTTGCCTGAGAATGCGGGAGTGACGAGGCCATCTGGGAGCGGCATGGATCGGCCCGCCGATTGACTGATTGGCAACCCACGTCCGCTGGCCGTCAAGCACGAGTCGCGCCGCCGGGTTGGACGGACGTGGCATGGGTGACGATCTCGTGAACTAACTGCGGCCACAGCTGCTGGGGCAAGTCGTGGCCCATACCCGGGAACACCACGAGACGCGCGCGCGGCACCGCGCCGGCTGTCGCCCGACCACCGTCCACCCGAATGAGCGGATCGTCCTTGCCGTGGAGCACAAGGGTCGGGACTGTCACCGTGCGCAGGCCCGGCGAACGGTCCGGTGAGACCACTATCGCCGCGTACTGCCGCGCCACGCCGGCCGGGTTGTTGCCGCGGGCGAAGGAGCGGCGGGCGACGTCGGCGACGCGGCGCTCGTCGAGCGGGTACCCGGGTGAGCCGATCACCCGGTAGACCCGCAGGGCACGTTGGGCGGCCGCCTCTTGGTGGGTCGGCTGGGGAAGAAACAACACCCGCTGCGCCTTCCGACGCGCCTGCCCCACTTTCCGCGAGGGGGTGGACATCATCGAGGTCAGGCTTCGGACGCGGTGTGGGTGGCTGATCGCGAGCTGCTGGGCGATCATGCCGCCCATCGACATGCCGACAACGTGCGCGGACTCGAGCCCGAGCGCGTCGATCAGGCCAGCGGTGTCGTCGGCCATGTCCACCAGCGTGTACGGCGCGGTCGACCTCGTCGCGCCGAGGAGCAAGGCCGTAATGTTAGGAACACCGGCATCGTGGAGGTGAGTGGACAGCCCGATGTCGCGGTTGTCGAAGCGGATCACACGAAAACCGTTGTCGGCGAGCTGCATGCAGAACCGCTCGTCCCAGCCGAGCATCTGGGTGGCAAGACCCGCGATGAGCAGCAGGGGCGGGTTGTCGATGTCGCCGAAGGTCTCGTAGGCCAGTTCCAGCCTGCCGACGGTCGCCCGCTCGGTGCGGTCTGCCATGTGTGCTCCTCATGTGGTTGGTTCGACTAGTTGTTTAGCTTGCCGTCGCCGTGGACGGCGAGGACAGCTCAGGCAGTCGATGTATTGGCCACGGCCGCTGGCCGATCGAGAAGCTCGGTGGGAGCTTGGATTTCGCGTTTGAGGATCTTGCCGGTGGGACCCTTGGGGAGAGCATCGACAAACCACACAAGTCGCGGGTACTTGTAGGCGGCAACCCGGGTCTTGACGTAGTCGCGGAGTTGGTCGGGAGTCGCGGGGTACCGGGGCGTAGCGCGACGGCGGCTGCGACCTCTTCGCCGTGGGTGGGGTGGGGTATCCCGATCACGGCGGCTTCGAGTACTGCGGGGTGTTCGTAGAGGACTTCTTCGATTTCGCGTGGGTAGACGTTGTAGCCGCCGCGGATGATGATGTCCTTCTTGCGGTCGACGATGAAGTAGAAGCCGTCGTCGTCGCGGGTGGCCATGTCGCCGGTGTGGAACCAGCCGTCGATGATCGCGGCCTCGGTGGCCTCGGGCCGCTTCCAGTAGCCTTTCATTACGTTGTGCCCGCGGATGACGATTTCGCCGACCTCGCCGGGCGGGGTTTCGGTGCCGTCGGGGTTGACCAGTTTCATTTCGACACCGTCGAGCGGCAGTCCGATCGAACCGGCTTTGGTTCGCCCGGGGCGGTTGTACGCGGCGGTCGGTGAGGTCTCGGACAGTCCGTAGCCTTCGAGGATCGGTGCGCCGAAGGTTTCCTGGAAGCCGTTGAGCACTTCGACCGGTAGCGCTGCACCACCGGAGACACACATCCGCAGGCTGGATAGCTCCACCCCGTCGGCGTCGGTGTGGAGCAGGGTGACGTACATCGTGGGGACGCCTTCGAAGACGGTCACCCGGTGACGTTGGATGAGCTGCAATACCGCTGTGGGCTCGAATCGCGGAACCAGTGACACGCATGCGCCAACGGCGATCGACGCGTTGAGTCCGTTGCTCTGCCCGAATGCGTGAAACAGCGGCAGACAGCCCAGCACGACGTCGTTCTGGCACAGGTCGAACAACTCGGTGAAGGCGAGGGCGTTGCGGTACAGATTGGCGTGGGTGAGCTGTGCGCCTTTGGGCGTGCCAGTCGTGCCCGAGGTGTACAGGATGACCGCGGTGTCGGCGTCGTCGCGTTCAGCGACCGCCGGCGAGACCGGCCAGTCTGCGGCGGCGGCGAGGGTGTCGTCGTCGATGACCACGATGTCGGTGCCGGTCGCTGCGGCTGCGGACTGTGCTTCGGCAGCGACAGTGCTCCACACCAGTGCCAGCTTGGCGCCGGAATCGGCGAGGTGGTGCTGGATCTCGCGCGACTTGAGAAGCGGATTCATCGGCACCACCGTGGCACCGGCGCGCAACACTCCGTAGTAGACAACCGGAAACGGCACGACGTTCGGCAATGCGATGGCCACCCGGTCGCCGGGTTCGATGCCGCGGGCGCGCAACCAACCCGCCGCGCGCGCGGTCAGTTCGTCGAGCTCGGCGTAGGTGATGACGTGTCGTCGAGACGGATCGCCGGTCGGTCGGGATGACGATGCGCGGATTCGGTCAGGATGTTGGCCAGGTTGGTCATGATCAGCTCCCGGGTGCTAGGTAGGCCGTCCGCAGTAGCGGCGGCGGTTGAAACGGTTTCCATTGGTCGGCGGGTTGGGCGAGACGGTCCGCGATCGCCCAAGTGCCGCTGGGTGATTGGCGATGCCGAGGTGGCTGGCGAGAACGGCGATGTTCTCGGTGCGAGGCGAGGGCTCGTCCAGGCAGGTCCGCCAGGCGACGATCCCGTCGAGCGGGGTGTAGATCGACGTTGCCGGGACCGGAAGCGGCCCGTCGTCGTGTTCGAGCGGCAGATTCAGGGGCTCGATGTGCTGGCGGGCATGAAGATGAAAACATCCGGTTGGCGCGGCTTTGTTCGTGTCGTACCAGTCGGATCGGGCTGCTCAGGGTGATCACCTGTCGAACTGCCTGCGGTTCGGGGCGGGCCAGTTGGCGCGCGTAGATGCCGCCGAGACTGCAACCGATGAGCGTGACCGGGCGCTGGTGGCGGTTCGTCAGGAGCCGCGCCCGCATGCCGTGCACCACTTTGCTTGTGGGCCCGTTGTTGCGGCCGAGCCGCCACCCGTACGTCCGGTATCCGAGCTGTTTGAGGACGGTACGCAGGGTAATGGTGGAGGCATCGGTTGCGTGCAACCTGGGGAGCACGAGAACAGGGTGGTTGTCGCCGCGCGGAAATGCAGCGAGCAGCGGTGTTGCGTAGGCCAGGAGCGTGTAGTCGATGGCCGCGCGTGCCGGGTCGGTGAGGTACAGCAGGTGGCCCGGCGCGGCGTCGCCTCGCCGCGGTGTGGTGGTCATGGCGGGCCTTCCTCCAGGCCGAGTTCCGCACTGACGCCGATGGTGTTCATGGATGCCCACGTGGTGTCGACGAAGTGGGCGAGCATGATCAGGTCGCGCAGGTTGCCCTGGCGGTCGCGGATGTGGTCGCGCAGCAGCGCCTCACCGGTGAAGCCGAGCGAACCGAACATCGCCAGCGCGTGTTCCTGGTCGGCGGCGAGCTCGACGACGACCTTGCGGCGGCCTGCGCGGACTGCGTCGGTGAGTGCGTGGCGGGCTAGCGTGCGTCCGATACCGGCGCGTCGGTGCGCGGAGTCGACGACGAGTCGCAGCTCGCCGACGTGGTCGGACCAGCTGGGCAGCGGGCGCACCGAGGCGAATCCGACGACGGCGTCGTGGTCGAGTGCGACCCAGTGCGCCGGGCGGCCCGCCCAGCCGCGCACGATGTCGGGTTCGGTGACGTCTTCGCGCATGAGGGTGAGGTCCTCGTCGGGCAGCCGGGCGAAGAACTCGATCAGGGCGTCGGTGTGGTCGGGGCTCAACGCGACGATGTTCATTCCTGTATCTCGCTTCGCTGGATGAGGAATTCGATGATCGTGGGGATGGTGGTCTTGGCGGCGGTTCGGCCGACGAGCAGCCCGACGTGCCCGGCATCGAGGCGCACCTCGTGTTTGTCGGGCGAGCCGATCAGGTTGATCAGCGGGGCGGCGGAGGCTTCCGGCACAATGTTGTCGCGGTTGGCCAGCACGGTCAGGAATGGCACCGTGATGTCGGAGAGGGTGACGCGGTCGCCACCGACGACGAGCGTGTCGTTGACGATGGCGTTGTCCTGGATCATCTTTGCGAACTGCTTTGCGACGCCGCCGGACAACGGAATGTGGTCGTTTGCCCAGCCGATCATCGCCTGGTGCGCTGCGACGTAGTCGTCGCTCCACAACCGTTCCCACAGGTCGACGTACTGGGTGAGCTGTGCGGTCGGTCTCAGGGCTTTGAAGCCCTGGTCGATGATCTGCGGCGGCACATTACCGTCGGCGTCGAGCAGGGTCTCGACCTTCAGCCCGCCGGTGCCGATCAGGCTGGCGGGCGGTCCCAGTTGCTGTAGGTCGACTGGGGTGGTCAGCGCGGTCAGGCTGCGCAGCGGCGCGTCGAGATGGTGGGCGGCGTAGAGCAGCGACAGGACGCCGCCGAAGCAGTAGCCGAGCAGATTGATTTGTTCGGTGCCGGCGATGCGGCGCACGCGCTCGACTGCGGCGGGGAGGTAGTCGTCGACGTAGTCCTCGATCTGGTTGGCTGCGTCGCGTTCGTCGGGCACTCCCCAGTCCAGGAGGTAGACGTCGAATCCGGCGGCGAGCAGCCGTTCGACGAAGCTGTTGCCCGGCTGCAGGTCGAGAATGTAGCTACGCGAGATCAGGCTGAACACGATCAGGAGTGGCGGCGACACCCGGACGTCGTCGTTGCGGTAGTGCCACAACTCAGCTCGGCCGCGTTGCCACACCACGTCCTTCGGGGTCGTGCCGATCTTGGGTCGCGAGCGGCCGGCCGCCATCCGAATGCCGTTGCGCGCCCGCAGCGCATTGCGTTCCACCTCCCGGCGAACCCGGTCGATGACGCTCGCAGAGCTTGATTCTGTCGTCACTGCCGATCACTCCTCGCGTGGCTGGTCTTGGCGCTGTTCGAGTTGCAGCGACAGGCGCCGCACATCGCGGTCCAGCGCCCCGATCTGGACCCGAAGCCGCTGCAGATCGGTGCCCGCCGGCAGATTCACCAGGTGCCACACTCGCGCGGCGACACCGTTCACACCGTTACCCACGGCCCGCCGGACACCGGAAATCGCAGCGGTCACCGTCGCGAACTGGCCGCTGCGCACCAGCGCCTCGGCCTGCGGCGCCACTGCACGCTCTACGGCGTCATAGGACTTACGCCATTGCGGTTTCTCTGTCATCGATTCAGGCCCTTGATGAGTTTTCTTCTTGTGTCGTAAGCGCCGATCGACGCAACGAGGTCCAGTCGGTCCGGTGACGGACTTGCAGGCTCAACGGTAGGTTCGTCACGGTCGCAGACGGTGTTCCGATTTGGCACACGGGTAAACATCTGCGTCCGGCGCACCGGGCGGTGCAGGGCCGACCGTGGCACATCGAGCGTGTCTTCGATGACGGGAATCGGTGTAAGAGCGCCGCCTTCTGGACAACTCGAGCGCACGCGCCGCCTCCACGGCGTCGCCATGGCGCGATACACCAAAATGTCGATGCGTCTGGCGATTCAGCTAGCTGGCCGACCCGATGCCACGACGCTGGCTAGGCAGGCGGGCGGTCCCGCCGTAGGCGCTCGACAGTGTCCGAAGCTGCAGGTCAGGCAACTTCAGAGCTTGTTGAGACACACCGGAGAGAGAAACTGGAAGTCGACGCTGGCTGCACCACGGTGCTGATCACGATTTTTGATTCGTCACATCGGCACTAGGCCCTGTGGTGGCGATGAAGTCGTCAAGGATTTGCACCACCTCGGTTGGGGACTCGACGTGCGGGAAGTGCCCGACGCCGGGGAGCACTTCAAGCCGGCTACCCGGCACGGCGGCGTGAGTGGCGTAGCCGTGGGCGACAGGGATGATCCGGTCCTGGTCCCCCCAGATCAGCAAGGTCGGTAGCCCAGAGCTCACATGCAACTTGTTGATCGCACTGACAGCCTGGCCACGGTAGTCCACCACCGAGCGCAGCGTGCGCAGGAACGCCTGCCGGGTCTGGCCGTCTGACAGCGACGAGTAGGCGTTCCACATCTCGCCGGCATGCGGGGAGTGGATTCCGGCCGACGTGAGCCACGACCCCAGCTTGTTGCCGATGTTCACCACCGGCCGCGGTGCGACCACCGGCAGCACCAGCTCGGCTCCGGGTGCCGACAGCACCCGCAATATCCAGCTCAGGTCGGGGCCCAGGCCACCGCTGCTGATGAGAGCCAGCCGTTCGCAGTAGTCGCGATGCTGGTAGGTGAACTGCATGGCCACACCGCCACCGAGCGACTGACCGACCACTGTCGCCCTGGTGATGCCAAGTTCATCGAGCAGGTCACGCAGCCATGCCGCGAACGCACCTAGCGAATAGTCACCTCGCGGTTTGGCGGATTCACCGTGCCCGAACAGGTCCGGTGCCACCACCCGGTATTTCTTCGACAGCTGGGGCAGCACCGCTCGCCAGGTGGCCGAACTTCCCGCCATGCCATGGATCAGCAGCAGCGCCTCGCCGGCTCCCGCTTCCCGATAGGCAACACGGTCGCCGTGCAGATCGAGATACTTCATCTCGCTCTCGCTCACGTGAACCAGTCTCCATCCAGTGGTGTTCGCGGTTGGTGGCAATCCTCATAAACATTTGTGATCAGGCCGCATCCGCGGATGCGCCTCAGATGAGTGTTCATCTGGTGTCGTAAGCACCGATCGACGCGACGAGGTCCAGTCGGTTCAGTGAAGGACTTGCAGGCTCAACGTTACGTTCGTCACGGTCGCATACGGTGTTCCGGTTTGGCACACGGATAAACACGTGCGACCAGCGCTGACGCCGGCCGCCGGTGACGGCGCCGCACCACGGTGACGAGGACGGCGAATACGCCGTGCTGCTCGCCGATCCGCGAACGAGGCTGCTGATCGGTCTGCACCACCACCCGGACCTGCGTGAAAGTCGTTTCGACGAGCGGCGAACTGGGATGTCTCTCTCGGGGCTGGTCGCAGGGCGAGGAGACCTGCTCGCGTAGGCGGCCTGGCTCGTCGAGCTCGGCTCCTCGGGCAGACACGCTGAAGGTCTCGACGGTGCTCTCCTCGAAGCCCATGGCGACGCTGGCGTTGCGGACCTGGTCCCAGTGGCATCGAAGTTGTCGTACTCCCCGATTATGGTGTGCCACAGTCGAAACCGTGTGCACACCAACCCACGATGCATCTCCACGCCATCGGCCGTCGTGCACCGCCCGGCAACTGTGGATGCGTGGGGGCGGTGTAGTGGATCTCGTCGACTTCGGCGCCTGAGATCCCGCTGCGGTGCCGGTCCCGGTCCCGGTCCCGCGTATCGAGAGAGCGACACTCTTCCGAAGTGCTGCACAAACGATAGTTACGGGATGACTGTACTTACGCCAGTTGTGGTGGTCTGGCCAGCAGGACCGAGCATTGCGGATGCCGCCGGATGACGTGTTCGGCGACCGTGGACCCACGGTGATGCTGGTAGCCAAGGACGATGATGTCCGCCCGTAGCTCGCTCGCTCGTTGGAGAATGATGTCCGGGATGTCGTGTTCGGTCGCGTTGATGAGTTCGCCGTGCACAGCGACTCCCGCTGCAGCGAGTTGGTCGACAGCGTCTTGCACTACTTTCTGTTCACCGGCGGGCACGTCGTCCTCGCCGTCGAGGACACCGAGCCCCGCCCCGGCGTTGATGTCATAGGCGACCACATGGCCGCGCGCAAAGTGCAACAGGTAAACCGTCCCACCGGTCATCTTCGCGAACTGGGTCGTCCGCTGCAGAGAATCGTCGGGTGAGTCCGGCGCCGCATCGATAGCGACCAGTATCCGGTCGTACATTGCCATCTCCCTTTTCAAAGATCGGCGACACAAATCATTGACATCGCATTTCCACGGCCAGTGCTACATAGTCGGGGAACCTGCGGATGTCCCGGCCCCGAGCGGCACTGTCGGTTCGACTGGTGTGGAGTGAATGTCTATCCCGTGATGGGTTTTTGGCACCATCAACGTCAGGAGGACACCCACGAGGGCCAGGCCGGCCAGGACATAGAAGACCGAGTTCACCCCGAGACCGGCGGCCAGGAACAGGCCGCCCAGCAGCGGGCCGCTGACACCGCCCAGTCGGCCGAAGCCCGCTGCCCACGCGACCGCGGCACCCCGCATCTTGGTGGGGAAGTGGTTGGCCACCAACCCATAGATCAGGATCGAGGTTCCGGTGGTACCAAAGCCGACAACGGCGACGAAAGGTAGCCGCACCGCTAACGGCAGATCCAGTGTCAGCAATGCGATGAACACCGCACCGATCAGGAAGCATGAAGCCACAACCGGTTTGGGCCCGAACAGGTCGGCGAAGCGGGAGCCGGCCAGCGCCCCGAGGATTGCGCCTCCGCTCAACACGAGGAGGAAGGCGAGCGAGCCCTTGGTATTGAACCCCGCCTGTTCCATCAACACCGGCAGCCACGTGTTGAGGTAGTAGTTGAGGAATTGGGCGAGGCCGCCCATCAATCCCACCACCACCGTCGAGAGCAGGAAGCCGCGGCTGAACAGGCCCGCGAAACCCACCCGTTGGGTCTTCTCCGATTGGGGGACACTGTCGGGCATCGGCACACCGGTTCGCTCGGAGACTGTCCAGGCCCTGTCGATCTGACCCCGGGCGACCAACCACGGCACCGACTCGGGCATCTTCAGAAACGCCAACGGCAACAGCGTGAAGATCGGCAGTGCCCCGAACATGAACAGTCCGCGCCAACCGATGGAGTCCAAGAAAAGGATGGCCAGTAGAGCCCCCAGCAGGCTGCCCAGCGGCACACCGGAGTAGGTGATCGCGCTGCAGAGGTTCTTCTTTCCCGGCGGGGCGATTTCGGTGACCAGGGTGGCGGTGGTGGCGATCAGCGCTCCGATACCGAGGCCGGTGATGAAGCGCATCACGCCGAACGTGGTGGTGGTGCTCATCAGCGCGGTGATGAACATACCAATGGAGAACCACGCGTAGGCGATGAGCATGACCTTGCGGCGACCCAGGATGTCGCCGAAGGCGCCGGCGAGCAGGGCGCCGACCATCATTCCCAGCAGGGCATAGCTGCCCAGGGTCCCCGCAAGCGCGGGTGTGACCGCCCCTATCTGGCTCGGGTCCTTCAGAAAGGTCGACACCACCGCGCCATAGACGACGAGATCGTATCCATCGAAGATCAGGCCGATGGTGGCGAGGGCAACGACCCACACCAGCGTTCGTTTGCGTCGTGCGTCTTGGTCGGTGGTGGCGGTGATGGTCATTGTCAGATCTCCTTAGAGCTGCGCCGTGCTAGAGGCACAGCGCCCGGTGGGCTTGTAGTGAAAACGATTGATGCGTAGTCGATGTCGGTGAGGCTGCGCACTTTCTCATGCGTAATCCTCTGTGGCGCTTCAGTGTTGGAGGGCGGGTTGGGCCGGTCGGGATGGTCGTTTGGCGCGGGATGCCCCGACCGGGAGCGGGGGAGTCCGGAGGCTGAAGCTGGGGTATCCGGCCGCCGCCTCGGCTGCCAGGATCTTGCGGTATTCGCCCAGGCCACCCAGGTAGAACAGGACGCTTTTCTTCTTGCCTGGGATGTTCGCGCCGAAGATCCACGAGTCGACCTTGCCGAACACCGTCGCGGCGGCGACCTCTACGCAGGTGTCGGTCCAGTCGGATTCCGCGTCGGGCTTGAGGTCGATTCGGCCGGTCTGGGTGGCCGATACATGACGGATGACGTCGGCGATCCACTCGACTTGGGTCTCGATCGTCGGGGGCAGGTTCGTGAAGGGGCCGTTGGGGCCGAGGATCATGAACATGTTGGGGAAACCGCTGGCGGCGACGCCGAGGTAGCTGCTCGGGCCGGCGACCCAGTGCTCTTTGATGCTCTGTCCGTGTCGTCCGCGGATGTCGGTGCGCACGTAGTTGCCGTCGACCGCGTCGAAGCCGGTGGCGAACACGAGGACGTCGAGTTCGTGCAGGGCGCCGTCCTCGGTGACGATTCCCTCCTGCGTGACCCGCACGATCGGGTTTTCCTTGACGTTGACCAGCGACACGTTGGGGCGGTTGAACGTGTCGTAGTAGCCGGTGTCGCACAGCGGGCGGCGGGCATAGGCATCGTTGGGAGTGAGCTTGCGCGCGGTGTCGGGGTCCTTCACGATCTCGGCGATCTTGCGGCGGATGAACTTCGCCGCCTCCTCGTTGGCCGCCTCGTCGGTGGCGATGTCGCAGAACGTCTCGAACATGAACCGGAAGCCGCCGCCCTCGTCCCAGGCCTGCTGGAAGATGCGTTCACGCTCCTCGTCGGACACGCTGAAGCACTCGACGGTGCTCTCCTTGAAGCCCATGGCGACGCTGGAGTTGCGGACCTGTTCCCAGTTGGCGTCGAAGTTGTCGCGGCAGGCCTGGATCTGCTCCGGGGTCAGTTCGCGGTTGCCGGCGGGCACGCTGTACTGCGGCGTGCGCTGGAAAGATGTCAGGTGCGCGACGATCGGCGCGGATGCGGTGATCACCTGGTTGCCGGTAGAGCCGTTGCCGATGACACCCACACGCTTGCCGGTCAGGTCCAGTTCCTCGGGCCAGGCGCCGGTATGCACCACGCGGCCCTCGAAATGCTCGATGCCGTGCAGGTCGGGAGTGTTCGTCGCCGAGAGCAGACCCAGACCGGTGACAAGGAAGCGCGCCCGGTAGGTGATTTCCCGATCGGTGCGGACGGTCCAGGTGCCGGAGATCTCGTCCCACTCCGCCGCGGTCATGCCGGTCTCCAGGTGAATGTGCTCACGCAGGTCGTAGCGGTCCGCAACGCTGTTGAGGTAGGCGAGGACCTCGGGCCCGGTCACGAACTTGGTCTTCAACGGGGTCTGCTGGTAGAGCTCGCGGTCGAACGAGTACTGGTAGACGAAAGCCTCGGAGTCCGACAGTGCGCCCGGGTACTTGTTCCAGTACCACGTGCCGCCCACCCCGCCGGCCTTGTCGATTGCGACAGCATTGAGACCCAGTTCGTGGCGCAGCTTGTGCAGCGTGTAGATCCCACCGAAACCCGCCCCGACGACGAGGGCGTCCAGGTCGAGGATCTGGTCGTGGACGAGTCGATCCATGGTGTGCACTCCTTGCGATCGTGGCGAACTGAGTGGTGCAGTTCACGCGCTGAAACAATGGTGAAAGGAGTCACCCATGTGAAGGTGTTCCGATGTGAAACACCGCCGACGACAGCGGTTTGCCGTGAGGTCCACTGACCGCATCCCTGTGCCGCCATCGACGCCGAGCGTGACGGGCATTGATGCCGATGGAGGGGACATGCGTGAGGACGATCCAGTGGCGGCTCATTCGCTCGCCTAGACTTTGCGGGGGCTCCCCGACGTCGATGATCTCGCCGGTTCGCAGTGCCCGCTGCGGGCGGTAACACACTTAGCGGTATCGAACCTGTTGCTGAGCAACATGATTGGGCTCCGAACGCCAGTAACCTCGGCGCTGGATCAGCAGTGACTGGACGTCGTCGGGCCGTCGTGGGTGTGCACGTCTACGGGGACTGATCCGCGACTCTGTGACGTCAGCCTTTCCTTACGAGCTCACTCGTCGGCGGAATCGGGGCTCAACAGCGCACGCGCTTGCAGGATCGCCTCTTCGACTTCGTCGTCGAGACTTGCCGCAGGAAGTGAACCGATTTCGCCGCGCAGCAGGCCTACATCCTTGAGCAGCAGGTCGTATTGGACATCGATGAGGTTGTCACTCGTCCAGCTCCGTCCGGTCGACACGCCGATCACCTCGAAAAGGTTCTTCGCCGGCACCCCGAGCTGCGCCCCCAGATTGAGCATCCGTGCAGTGGCGGCCAGGTTGTATGTGGCCAGAGCGTTGTTGAGGAGTTTCACCAGGGCCGGCTGACCGTAGGACTGCATACCGAAGACGCGGCCCGAGATATCGGCCAACAGTGTGTCCTCTGCATCAGTGGTGGCAGGTCCGGCCAGGAAGATGGTCATCGATCCTTGGCGCGCCCCTTGAGGGCCGCCTGAAACGGGGGCCTCGAACACCCGCCAGGAGCCGGGAGCCGACGGGAGGATTGTGCGGGCATCTTTCGGAGCAAGCGTGGTGTGCACGAAGACAGACAGTGGCCGCCCAGCGTGGTCTTGCAGCGAGTCGAACACGGACGAGACCTGGTCCGCCAACCGCACCGCAATGTGGACACTGTCCACGGACGGCCAATCAACAGCGGCCAGGTCGCCGCCGGCCGGCGAGGTGTTCTCCTCTGACCACTCGCGGACCCGGTCCGGGCTGAGATCGTAGCCGTAGACGTCTCGTCCCAGTTCGGCCAGCCGTGCCCCGACATTTCCACCGATGGGCCCGAGCCCTATTACAAGATGCATTTTTACGATCCTCGACAAGTCAAAGTGGACATGGGAAATGCTCAGTGGGCGTTGGCTTCTGGGGCGAGACCCCGTTCTGCCATGACCTCCTTGAGCAGGGTCAGGCCGTTGAGCACGCGGGGGAATCCGACGTAGGGGATGCAGTGGATCAGGGCACCGACGATCTTCTCTTTGGTCAGTCCCACGTTGAAGCCGGTATTGATGTGCAACTTCAACTGGGGCTCGGTGCCCAGAGCGACCAGTGTGGAGATGGTCACCAGCGTCTGCTCCTGCTGAGTCAGGCTGGTTCGGGAGTAGATGTCTCCGAAGGCGAAGGAGACGATGTAGTCGGGCAGGTCCGGGTCCAGAGCACTGTAGGACTCAACGAGTTTGGCGTGGTCGAAGGTGTTGGTGTGTTCGGTGGAGACGAGCTCCATCATGCGGTCGAGGCCGCGCTGGTAACGATCGCTCACCATTGTTGTGGTGCTCCTCTTCGGTGTGTCGTTAGCCTTGGTCGTCATTGTCGTCATCCTTTCGGGTTTCTCACGAGCTTTTTGTTGGCGAATTCTTCGAATCCGAACCGGGCCAGCTCGCGGCCGACACCGGAGCCCTTGACTCCCCCGAAAGGCAGGTCCGGTGCAGTCTTGCTGGTGCTGTTGATCCACACCATGCCGGTCGCGAGCTGCTCGGCTACCCGGTTGGCCTTGTCCGGGTCGGAAGTGAACACGGTCGAGGCAAGGCCGAACGGGGAATCGTTGGCCAGATCGATGGCCTCATCCATAGAGCCGGCGCGGTAGAGGACGGCCACCGGACCGAACAGCTCCTCGCTGTAGGCACGCATACCCCTCGTGACGCGTGCCAGGACGGTGGGCGGATAGTAGGCGCCTTTCGACCGGTTACCGCCCAGCAGGACTTCGGCCCCGCGTGAAATCGCTTCCTGGACAAGCTCATCCAGTTCCTCGGCTCCTGAGCTCGATGCCAGCGGTCCCATTTTCGTCTCGGGGTTGGTCGGGTCGCCGGGTTGCCAGCCGGCCATCCCGTCGATGAGTTTGGCAACGAACTCGTCGTACACCCGGTCTTCGACGATGAAGCGCTTCGACGCCGTGCAGGCCTGGCCGCCGTTGGCGAGCCGGCCGATGACCGCGGCCTTCGCGGCGGCGTCGACATCGGCGTCGTCGAGCACCAGGAACGGGTCCGAGCCGCCGAGCTCGAGGACGACCTTCTTCATGTGTCTGCCGGCGACCTCGCCGACGGCGGATCCGGCCTTCTCGGATCCGGTCACCGAAACACCTTGCACGCGTGGATCGGCGATCGCTGCGGCGACCTGAGCAGTCGAGATGAACGCGTTGAGGTAAACGCCTTCGGGGAGGCCGGCCTCGAGCAGGACCCGTTCGACGGCCAGGGCCGACTGCGGGCAGTTCCGCGCGTGCTTGAGGATGATCGTGTTGCCCAGCGCGATGTTCGGCGCCGCAAAGCGGGCTACCTGGTAGTAGGGGTAGTTCCACGGCATGACCCCAACCAGCGGGCCGATCGGCTCGGTGCGGACGACGGCGGTGCCCGGCCCCGAGATGTCCAGCGGCTCGTCGGACATGAACTCCGCCGCCTGGTCGGCGTAGTACTGGTAGATCGAGGCGACCAGCTGCACCTCCCCCTGTGCTTGTGCGATGGGCTTGCCCATTTCGAGGGTGAGCAGCTTGGCCAGCTCGTCGGCCTGTTCACGGTGGATCTCGGCGGCTCGGGTCAGCACGGCTCGGCGCTGCTCCAACGGCGTGGTCCGCCAGGAGCGGTACGCCGCCGCGCTGCGCCCGATGAGGTCGTTCAGCTCGGCATCCGAGATCTCCGGGTACGTCGCGGACTGTTCCCCGGTGGCCGGGTCGATGGTGGTGTACACACCCATGGGTGCTTCTCCTAATGAGTTCGTTTGGCGTGGTGCAGGATCGGGCGGTTGAGCATCTGTTGTCAGGCGGCGACCATGTCTGCCGACTTGACCTCGAAGCCGCGGAATCCATCGGCGGTGACGTCGGCAAGGACGGCGCGGTAGTTGCCGAGGCCGCCGAGGTAGAACAGGACGCTGGGCTTCTTGCCCGGGACGTTCGCGCCGAAGATCCACGAGTTGCCCTTGGTGAACAACGTCGCGTTGGCCACCTGGGTGCAGGTGTCGGTCCACTCGGCCTCGGCCTCTGGTGTGGGCTCGATCGACTCCACGCCGTTGCGTTCGGCGAAATCGATTGTGTCGCTGATCCATTCGACCTGGGTCTCGATGCTCGGCGGCAGGTTCGTGAACGGGCCGTTGGGGCCCAGCACCATGAACCAATTGGGGAAGTTCGCCGTGGTGACACCCAGGTAGCTGGTCGGCTGGCCGCCCCAGTGGTCGTTGATGTGTAGGCCGTCGCGGCCGCGGATCTCGATGCGCCGGTAGTTGCCGTCCACGGCGTCGAACCCGGTGGCGAAGACCAGGACGTCGAGCTCGTGCAGGACGCCGTCCTCGGTCACCACACCCTTGGCGGTGACTTCGCGGATGGGGTTCTCCTTGATGGCGACGGCCTCGACGTTGGGGCGGTTGAAGACCCGGTGGTAGCCGTCGTCGCAGAGCGGGCGCTTGGCGAACAAGCCTGTCGGCATCAGCTTGCGGGCTGTCTCCGGGTCCTCGATGATCTCGGCGATCTTGGACCGGATGAAGGACGCGGCGGCCTCGTTGGCGTCCTCGTCGGTGGCGATGTCACCGAAGGTGCCGAACATGAAGCGGAAACCGCCGCCATGCTGCCAGGCCTCCTCGAAGATCCGGCGTCGCTCCTCCTCGGAGACACTCATGGCCGGCAGGGTGCTCTCCTCGAACCCGAAGGCGACGGCGGAACGCTTGACCTGCGCCCAGATCTGGTCGTAGTCGGCTTTCACCGCGTCGATGTCCTCTGGCGGTCACCGGGCGATTGCCGACCGGGACCGAATACTGCGGGGTCCGGACGAAAACGGTCAGCTGCTCGACCTTCGGCGCCAGGGCGGTGATCACCTGCTGGCCGGTGGAACCGGTGCCGATGACGCCGACGCGGCGACCCGTGAGGTCCTTGCCCTCGGGCCAGGCGGCGGTGTGGATGGTCTCGCCCTCGAACGTGTTCAGGCCGGGCAGGTTCGGGAAGTTGATGGCGGAGAGCAGTCCGACCGCGTTGATGACATAGGTGGCGTGATAGACGGCGCCGTCGTCGGTGGTGACCTCCCACTGCCCCTCGTCGTCGGAGTAGATGGCGGACGTGACCGCGGTGCCGAAGCGGAAGTGGCGGCGCAGGTCGAAACGGTCGACGACGCCTTCCAGGTATTCGAGAATCTCGGGCTGGGTGATGTAGGTGTTCTTCCAGGTGCTGTCCTGCAGCAGGTCGCGGTCGAAGGAGTAGCGGTAGAGGTGGCTCTCGGTGTCCGACAGTGCGCCCGGGTAGCGGTTCCAGTACCAGGTGCCGCCGGGGCCGGCTGCCTTATCGAAACCGACCGTGGTGAGGCCGAGTTCATTGTGCAGCTTGTGGACGGCGTAGATGCCGCCGAATCCGGCGCCGATGACAACGGCATCGACGGTGCGGGATGTGGTGTGTGCAGTCATGGCGATTTCCTTGTCGTTCAGATGGGAAGGGGGCGAAAGATGTTGCGTCACTTGCGGTACCAGGCGGCGAGCTTGTCGAACTCTGCGGCGACGAGCGCGGAGCGTCCGGCCAGGAACGGGTAGACGTGTTGCTGGCCCTCGCCGATGGAGAGGGTGACGTCGACTCCTGCTGCCTGGGCGCGCTCCGCCAGCCGGGTGGAGTTGTCGAGAAGCGACTCGACGCTTCCCGCCGTGACGTAAAGCCTTGGGAAACCGGTGAAGTCGCCGTAGAGGGGGTTGGCCAGCGGCGTCTTCGGGTCAACGGTGTCACCGAGGACGCCGGCGATCATGCCTTCGAGCAGTTCGGGGGTGATCAGGGCGTCGGTGGCGTTGTTGGTGACCAGGGTCTGGCCCTTGTTCTCCATGTCGAGCCACGGGGAGAACGCGATGACGCTGCCGGGGCCCTGCTTGCCCTGCAGCCTTGAGGGCCAGGGCGATGGCGATGGCGAGGTTGCCGCCTGCGGAATCACCGATGGTGGTGATGTCCTCACTCGCGATGCCGGAGGCGGCGAGCGCATCGAACGCGGCCACACCGTCGTCGAGCTGTGCCGGGTGGCCGAACTCGGGGGCGCGCCGGTAGTCCAGCACGAAGCTGACGGCGCCGAGGGCCTTGGCGACGTGGGCGGCGAGCTTGCGGTGGCTGGCGGCCGAGCCGACGGCGAATCCGCCGCCGTGGGTGTAGAGGAGCACCTTGGATGTGTCCGCTCCCTCCGGCAGGCACCAGATGCCCGGGACTCCGCCGACGGTGTCCTCGCGGTACGTCACACCCTGCGGTTCGACGGTGGGCTGGTGCCATTCGTCGAACAGCGAGCGCAGCAGCCGGATGGTGAGGTCCGGCGTCGCCGCCATGATCTGGGACCAGTCGGCGTACAGGTCGTGCAGCACGTCCTGTGCCCTCGACATCGGCGGGGGTGATGGTGTGTTCGGAGGTGGTCATTTCTTACCTTCGGTCGGGTTTGTGTCCTATCCGCTGCAGTCGTCCCGATGTGAAGGCCGCCACGGCGTCTGAATCAAAGGTAGGGCCGTGTTTCGAGCCCAAAGCGTTCCAATGTGAAACACCCGCGCTGCACTGACCGGAACGCATCCGTGCTGGACGCATGGTGTTTCCCGGCCGACAATGGCCTGGTGACAGCGAAGTCACCTCACCAGGACGAGGTAAGGGGCGCCCGCGAACGGTTGATCTCGGACGGTCTACTCCGGGCAGCCGTTCCGCCGGCGCTCGTCGCCAAGGAGATCGAGCAGAGCTGGCGCCGCTCGGTCTCGTCGCACATTGACCCCGAGGCCGGACCGCAGATTCTCGGGGAGG
Source organism: uncultured Actinomycetota bacterium (assembly GCA_963770125.1). Classification (GTDB taxonomy): domain Bacteria; phylum Actinomycetota; class Actinomycetes; order Mycobacteriales; family Mycobacteriaceae; genus Mycobacterium. The sequence goes on from CAVYPI010000051.1 coordinate 17,323, forward strand.
TCGACCCGGACAGTGTCATCCTGCGCGCCGCAGGTCGGATCCTGGACCAGTGGCAGACGAATCTCGCCGATTCGCGGATGACCCTCTTCCTCGCCGACGAGGGCGGCCGCATCGTTTCCCGCCGTATCGTCGACGCGCAGGACGAGCGGACCATGGATCGGGCCAACGCAGTAGAGGGCTTCGACTTCTCCGAACAGTCCTTGGGCACCAACGGGCTCGGTACGCCCATCGAGGCACGCGGCGTCGTATTCGTCCGTGGTGCTGAGCATTTCAACGCTGCACTGGCCGAACTCGCGTGCGCGGGCGCTCCTGTCAAGCACCCGATCACTGGCCGAATCGTGGGTTCGCTCGCCGTCACCTCACATGTCGACGGCGCCAGCCCGCTGATGGTGGCCATGGCCCGGCATGCCGCGCAGGAGATCGCCGAAGCACTCGAAAACATGGCTGACTCCAGGGACTTGGAGCTCGCACGAACCTACCGGCGCTTTCGGGGTTCCCAACGCCCGGTCCTGGTCATGAATTCGGGAACGGTCATGACAGACCTGCCGGCTCTCGCCCGCGTCGACGCAGAGTTCTACGCCGTCCTGTGGGAGCGGCTACGACATCACAGTTGGGATCAGAGCGAGCTTCGATTCGAGGTGCCGATGCTGGGCACCGACGTCACGGTGCGCCGCTTCGGCCGCGCCGGTCAGGACGCGATCTTCGCGCTGGAGTTCCTGGAGCCGACCGTGATGTCGTCCGACGAGGCCACGGTCGCCCACAATCCGGCGGGGGCGGTAGCCGCTCGGCACGGCGTGTTGGACCGCGCAACCTCCCGCCGGACCCGGCCTGCCCCGTACGACGACGTCCAACGCCAGCTCACCGCTGCGGCCGCCGTCGGTGGGCTCATTCGCGTTGTCGGCGGCCCCGGGAGCGGCAAGCGCTACCAGGCTTCGAAGTGGCTTCGGCAGCGCACGGGTCAGGAGCCCAAGGTCTTCGCTGCGCGCGACCTTCCGGCGGATGACGGCGTCTGGGGCGATGGAGAAGCCGCACTGCGCGACGGACGGGGGGTCATCGTCGTGGGGGGAGAGAAACTCTCGAGCGAGTCGCGAGAACGCCTCGACGATTTCGCGAGGCTTCCGCGTCCCGACGCCGCCCCGGGTGCCCGGGTCATCCTCACCGAACGCACCCCGACGGGCAGCCTGGAGTATGGGGCCGACGTCGGGCCGGTTTCGGTACGCGTGCGCTCCCTCGCAGACCTGCATGGCGAGCTGCTCGACGTCGTGCGCGAGGTCCATGCGGAGCTCTTCCCTGACGCGCCGGCGCCGCGGTTCTCGCCGGCGGCGCTGCAAGGCCTGTTGGCCTGGCCGTGGTCGGGCAACGTCGCAGAGTTGACCCGGGTCCTTGCCGGCCTGCCGGAGGAAGCCCGCAGCGGACTGATCGAGACCAAGGACTTGCCGGTCTCGATGCAAGAGGCGCCCCGGTACTCGCTGAGCCGATACGAGCAGGGTGAGCGCGGCGCGATCGTCAGTGCCCTGCGGGAGGCTGGGGGAAACAAGGCCCGCGCCGCAGACATCCTGGGGATCGGCCGTACGACGCTCTACCGCAAGATGCGAACCCTGAAAATCGATGCCGCCGAACGAATGACCGCTCCCGGTCGGTGATCTCTCACGCGGCGCTCGGCGGCCCCTGCAAGACGATGCGCCCCGGGACACCTCCGTGTACCAGCTTGTCCAACGCAGTGTTGATCGACGCGGCGTCGAGCGGTTCCTCGATGATGGGGATGGCAGGCAGCGCGCCTTGCTTGGCCAGTTCGGCGACGGCGTTCAACTCGCCGAGGGTACCGACAAAGCTGCCGCGGATGGTGAGCATCTTCAACGCCATCAGGGCGGTCGGGACGACGAACTCTCCACCGAACAAACCGACTTGCACCAGCTGTCCACCCTTGCGCAGGGCGTCGAATGCGGCGCGGGCGGTGATGTCGTTGTTGACGAAGTCGATGACGGCCTCGACCGGACCCCCGCAGGCCTCGATGATCTGCTTGGACGCCTTGTCTGCAGGCTGCACGACGTCGGAAGCGCCCAGTTCCGTCGCGATGTCGAGGTTCCTCTGTGACACATCGACGACGCAGATCCGCTTGTGGCCCAACGCTTTGAGCGTCGCCACCGCCGTCAGCCCGACGCCACCCGCCCCGATCACGACGATGGGCTCATCGATGGGCAGCGGAAGCACCTTGTTGACGGCGCTGTAGGCAGTCAGCCCCGAACATGCCATCGTGGCCGCCCAGGACGGGTCCAACCCGGTGATGTCGACGAGGTATTTGGCATCAGGGACGAGGATGCGATCGGCATACCCGCCGTGCCGTGCCACGCCGAGGTTCTTCCCAGCGGCGCAGTAGTTGTCCCGTCCCGCTTCGCATTGGTGGCAGGTTCCGCAGCCGACCCACGGGTAGATCAACCGGACGTCACCGATGCCGACACCGACGGCGTCGGGACCGATCGCTTCGACGACCCCGACCACCTCGTGGCCCATCACCAACGGATAGGTGACGCCTCGATCGGCAAGGCGCATTTTGCCCCGGCTGCCGAGATCGTAGCCGCCGTCGCGCAGATGGGTATCGGTGTGGCACACCCCGCACTGGGTCACTCTCAGCAGCACCTCCGACCCTGTCGGGTCGAGGCGTCGGTAGCTCGAGTTCGGTTACGGTGGAACTGTTCTCTGCAACGACGAATGCACGCACGTTGACTCCTGTCTTCGGGAAACCCGGGTTTGGTCGTACACCAACAGTGACCGCAGACACAGAGCACGTGGTGTTCCACTTTGGAACACCAGGGTGGTGTTCCAAAGCGTCGACCCCTACATGTATCGGCCGCCGGTGACCTCCGCGACGGTGCCCGTCATGTACGACGAGAGATCGGAGGCGTAGAACAGAGCGACGGAGGCGACCTCCCCGGGCTCGCCGGCACGCTGCATGGGAATCTCACTCATCTTCTGATCCCAGGCTTTCTGCGGCATCGCCTCGGTCATCGCGGTGCGAATGAGGCCCGGCTGGATGACGTTGATCCGAACACCAAGGTGTGCCACCTCTTTCGCGGCTGCCTTGGACAGCCCGACAATGCCCGCCTTGGCCGCGGAGTAGTTCGTCTGACCGACAAATCCCACTTTGGCCGAGATCGACGACATGTTGATGATCGAACCGCCGCCGGACTCGCGCATGATGCCCGCGGCCTGCCGTGTTCCGTTCCAGCAGCCGCGCAGATGAACCTCGATCACGTCGTCAAACTGCTCTTCGGTCATCTTGCGCATGGTGGCGTCGCGGGTGATGCCGGCGTTGTTGACCATGATGTCGAGGGACCCGAAAGCGGTTGTCGCGGCGGACAGAAGCCTCCCGATATCCGAGGACGATGTGACGTTGCAACCGGCTCCGATGGCGTCGGCGCTCAATGAGGCCGCCGCCTCCTTCGCCTTGGCTTCGTCGAGATCGCCGATGACGACCTTCGCTCCGTGGTCGGCAAAGGTGCGGGCTATCGCGAGCCCGATTCCCTGTGCGCCCCCGGTGATCACGGCGGTGCGTCCGTTCAGCATGTGAAGTCCTCTCAGTGGGTGGGTGCAAGCTCGACAGTGTCGGACTGGTGAGCGATTCCGCGTGTCAAAGCATCGTTCGCGGCGGCAGCGTCCATACCCGATTCGAGCAACAGGCGCAGGGTGTGTTGCCCCAGTGCGGGCACGTCACCCATCGCCAGGTCGGTGTCGGAGAAGGTTGCCGGCGGCAGCAGCGCGCTGACAGCGGCGTTCTCGGTTCCGATGGTGCGCCACCGATTTCGGTCGCGCAGCTGTGGATGGTCCACCACCTGGTCGAGTCCTTTCACCTGGGCGGCGGGAATACCCGCAGCCGCCAGGCGCGCGTCGAGTTCGGCTGTGGACCATCGCCGCGTCTGTGCGCCGACCAGGGTGTCGCACAGCGAACGGTTCTGCACCCGGTCCACATTGGTGGCCAAGCGCGGGTCGTCGGCCAGTTCGGGGGCGTCGAGGACCTCGGTGACCAGCGTGCGCCACCCGGTGTCGTTCTGCACCCCGATCAGCATCTGCCCATCGCTGGTGGGGTAGGCATCGTAGGGCGCGATCGACGTGTGGCTCAGACCCATCCGCGGTGGCGGAGCGCCGGTGTACATCTGCGTGTAGAGGGCGTGGCCCATCCATTCGATCGTCGAGTCCAGCATGGACACGTCGATCGTCGCGCCCTCGCCGGTGCGCAACCGACGGAGCAGTGCGGCCAGAACCGCCTCGGCGGCGTACATCCCGGCCGCGATGTCGGCGGTCGGGATCCCGGTCTTGGCGGGCTGGTCCGCGGTACCGGTGATCGAGATCAGGCCGGCCTCCGCCTGGATCAGCATGTCGTAGGCCTTGCGCTGCTCGAACTGGCCGCCGACCCCGAATCCGGATATCCCGACCGTGACGAGTTCGGGCCGCTGCGAACGCAATTCGTCGGCCCCCAGACCCAGACGGTCTGCCGCCCCGGGGGCGAGATTCTGGACGAAGACGTCAGCACGGTCGATCAGACGGCGCACGATCGAGCAGCCCTCCGCGGACTTGAGGTCGACCGCGATCGACTCCTTGCCGCGGTTGAGCCAGACGAAATGCGCCCCGGTGCCGTGCACGACGTGGTCGTAACCGCGGGCGAAGTCGCCGCCGTCGATGCGTTCCACCTTGATCACCCGCGCGCCGAGGTCAGCGAGGTTGCGGGTGGCCAGCGGCGCTGCAACCGCCTGCTCGATGGCCACTATCGTGAATCCCTGCAGCGGCAGGCTCATTTCATCGACCACGGTGCTTGCGTCCCGTGCCGCGATCTCCTTTGCAGCGGGGCTGGGCCTGCTCGGATCTCTCCCGCGAATCGCAGGGATCGAGGCTGCGGGTCTGGTGGTGGAGTGCCCGGGCCAAATTACGCCCCCAGACCGTGAAATTTCATGACTCAATCCGACGACGATCCTTGTGGACCAGGTATCAATCCCGGTAGAGCCGTCGACGGGTTGTGTGCCACATCGGAACACCTACGGGGTGGGTGCTTCCCCCCACCATGGGTGTCAGACAGTGAACCAACTGATCATCACGCCAGACCATCGCTCTCGAGCAACAACAAAGTCCAAGACACGGAGGAAAGTCATGTCTTCAAAATCAACTACTAACGGCCTACGCAGAAGTCTAAGAGCACTCCCGATAGTACTGGGGGCCAGTGCACTCGTCGTGTTGGGAGGCGCGGCGGCATTCGATTATCCAGACAGTGCAGTCGGCGCTCGCGAAACGGCTTCGGCCGCAACAGCGCCCACTGAGACCCCCATCCCACCACAGACCCTGGTCGTTGAAGTAGCGAAACCTACGGTGACCGCGCGTCCTTGTCCGAAGCGCGCCACCTTTCCATGCTTGGGATAGAGATCCCACGGTAGCTTGTTGGTGTCGGACACGGGTCCGTGTCCTCCGGATCTGATGAGTGCACGGTCAGCAGTTGCGGCCGTCGACAGCAACAACGTAAACGTGAGTCAAACGTCTGCTGACTCCCTCGCGACCACCCCTCGCAGTTGGTGGATCGCAAGGCGGCGGGAAGTGAGAACCGAAATCACTCTCGGTTCTCACTTCCGTGGGCATTGTCAAGTTGTTGACCTGGTGTGGTGCTGCCAGGATTGGTGGTTTGTGGCGATTGCGGCGAGGTACAAGGGCTACCGGTATCCGATCGAGGTCATCGGGCACGCGGTGTGGCTGTATCACCGTTTCAGGCTGAGCCTGCGCGACGTCGAGGAACTGATGCTCGCCCGCGGCGTCGTGGTCACCTACGAGACGATCCGGTCCTGGTGTGCCAAGTTCGGGCCGGACTACGCCGCCCTGTTACGTCGTTGGCGACCCCGCCCCGGCGACAAATGGCACCTCGACGAGGTTTTCGTGAAGATCAACGGTACCACTCATTATCTGTGGGGCGCGGTCGACCAGCACGGCGACGTGCTCGACATCTTGGTGCAGTCGCGCCGTAACGCGGTGGCGGCTAAACGGTTTTTCCGCAAGCTGCTCAAGGGCCTGCACTACGTGCCGCGCGTGCTGGTGACCGACAAGCTGGCCAGCTATCAGGTCGCTCACTGCGAGGTTTTGCCGTCGGTGACCCATCGCCGCTCGAAGTACCTCAACAATCGGGCCGAGAACTCCTATCAGCCGACCAGAATCCGGGAACGGGCGATGAAACGCTTCGCCTCACCTGGGCAGGCCCAACGGTTCCTGTTTGCGTTCGGCCCGCCTCTCAACGTCGCTCTGTGCCGTCACCAACAACTGGTAGTTCTTCACATACTGCTGCTCGATGGTCGAGCCACCACGGGTGTCGCGGTTGCCAGAGAGGTAGCCGGACAGGCCGGTGAGCGTGCCCTGCCAGTCCACGCCGTTGTGCTGTGCGAACCGCTTGTCTTCAATCGAGACGATCGCCAACTTCATGGTGTTGGCGATCTGATCGGTAGGCACTTCGAATCGGCGCTGAGAATAAAGCCACGCGATCGGGTTCCCGGCGGCGTCCACCATCGTCGAGACCTGGGGCACGTCACCCTCAACAAGCTGCGCCGAGCCATTGGCGACGACGTCGGCGGCTCGGTTGGAAAATAACCCGATAACGGCAGCGAACGGGAATATCAGCGCCGCCGCCACCACTCCGGCCAAGACACAGCATCCGGCCAACCTGATGACGGTTATCAAAGTCGGCCAGCGCTCCGACATACACGCAGGTTATCCCCGGCCCCGCGTCAAATCGGGTGCATCGGCAAAAGCGTGTCTCCGCGGGCGTCGCGATCCACTGTGTGGATATCCAAGCGACTCGGCCCGTCGTGTGACGGCGGCGTGCCTGCTGCCGTTTGCCAATTTCCGGGTGGACCGGCGTCGACCGTAAATTGGTAACGCACAACAGGTTTCCCCGTCGTTCGGTCGGTGATCGTGATCTTCGATCTGTGGGGAAACTGCTGGCTAGCCATTGGGCTCAGTCCTCCATCGCCAGTTCGAGCCCCGACACTGCCGCGGTGAGCTTGACGCCATCGTTGAGTCAGCGCCGCTGTGCGCTGGACGGCATGATTCTGGCTTACGTTGGGCACTTCCCCCCGGCCACAATTGGTGGGACCGTATCTGTAGACCTCCGTAGTCGGGACCTAAAGACACCCGATCGGCGTCACCGCCGTCGAGGCTCAATATCAATTGATGCACACCGGGAGAAGCGATGAACGCATCCCAAACCGGCTCCGACCGCTACGCCCTGTCGACACACGTCGCCGCCGACCACAGCGCATACCACGTCAGCATCGACGCCGGTCCGTACCACATCGCGTATGCCGACGTCCGGCCCACCTGTTCCAGCGTCGAGCTCAGCATCGACGTCGCCACCGGGAACCCCTCGCCCCGTCTACGTCGCCGCCTCATCGACGCGGTGTTCGACCTCGACGTCATGCGCACACCTCGAACCTTGTTGGCCACCTTGCCCCTCGGTGACGTCGACCTACTCGACGACGTGGCCCAACACTGCGTCAACGTTCACACGAGGGCGGCTGGGCATAGCTGCCTGGTTGACGGACGCCTTGTGGGATAACGATGCCGCGCCGCGGCGTTGGGCGCTGAGTGGCTCGGGTTCGCACCCAGGACCCCGCGGAACGCTTGGCAGTCACCGGTGAGTTCGATCTTGCCCGAACGGCACCGCCCGATCGCACCCTCGCCATCCCAGACGAGCGTGCGCCGCACCTGAACCGGTGAGTTCGGAGACCTTCTGATTTGAGGCTCAGCCGGCGGCTGGTCTCCGGCGTTGAGCGTAGTAGGCCGCCTCCAGCTCAGCGGGCCCTAGTAAGGGACCGGCAATGACCGAGAACTCGAACTCCAACGATGACAACGGCGCAGGCCAGATCGCCACGACAGACGACTTGTTCGGGTGGCCTAGTGACGGCGTGCACTGGGCGTGGCAGCGGTGTGGCCGCTACGAATACCGGAAGGTCCTGATGCACTCGACCAACCCCGACCACCTGGTTCCCAGCGCGGCGCGTGGGAGCGGCGGGTTCCTCCGGGTAGCCGCCCGGTACGCGGCCGGGAGGAAGCGATGCAGTACCACCAGTTGAGGATCCTCTGCGCCCTGCGCGACAAGATCGCGGAGAACGACAAGAGCCTTACCGGTCACCAGGCTATGGACCGGGCTCGCGCGCGGATGACGCGCTTGGTTCCGGATCGCGTGAGTTGTTTGATCTGGAGGGGCCGGATGGCTGACCTAGAGCTGAAGTTTGCCAACCTGAGCAATCGGGATAGCCCGGCGCGAAAGGCCAATCGAGAGGCCTTACGGGAACACATCGAGGAGATTCAGGCCGAGCAGGCCGACCTCCCGGTTCCCTCAACGCCGCCGAGCGGGCCACCCTTGCGGGTCGCCGACCGGGACGCGGGCGCGCGCCGTCGGATTGCTCGTCGCCCTGATCGCGTTCGTCCTCGTTGCAATGGTCGCGCAGGTCGGCGTCCCTTGGTATTTCGGAACCCATCTCCGTCTCGATAGCGGAATCGGCGGCTAGTCGAGGGAACCGTGACACGTCGACGATGTCCAGATCCGTACCGCCGCTGGACCTTCCAGCGCCGAGCAGTGGGTGTTGAGCGGCGGCCCGAACACCGTCTGATCGCACGTGCGACACGTCCACGTGGTGTGCCCGCCGCCGTGCCCGAGGCAGGCTTGATGACCTACGAGCACCGCGCCGGGGCCCAGGCTGTGGCCGTTCGGGCAGGAGCGGGCGGGTGAGTGATCCGCTTCCCGGCCGTCGTCCGCACCAGCTCGCCCAGCACAGCACGGAGCATATTCTGCGGCGCCGTATGCGATCAGCTACATATCCAGCCAGCGACCCGGCAGCCGGCGCCGTATTGACTGCATGAGATTAGTGCCATGTTCTGCGCGCCGGTGCTGTCGTGGTCCCAGCCCCATCCCCAGGACGTGTTTTGAATGATTTGGGCGACCGCGCCGCACGCCTTGGTGAAGTTCACGACTGCCCGGCAGTCGCGGGATTTGCACAGGCCGACGGCCGCCTGTTCGGCCTCGATAGCCGAATTGAGGCCCTGCGAGTAGCCCACCCTCCCGGTCGTCGGTGAGATCGCGATCGCTCCCCACCCCAAGGCTCCGGCAGTCGGTGCTGTAATTCCCGTACCTCCGAACAAGCCGGCGGCCACCAGCAAGACCGCAAGCAGACGCCGGAAAGCCACCCGCATGAGGCCGGATCCTATTAGCCCGAGCTTTGCTGAGCAGATAGACACGCCGAAGGTCGTCGGCTCCCACAACGAGGTGCTCGCCCAGTTCATCGGCCTGCTACTGGTGATCGGCGTCATTGGCGCGTATTTCTGGCCGATCGCTCTAACGCTCGCCGCAGCGTGGGTGACATACCGGGTCGTGCTGCGCGCGATAAACACTAACGACGGATGAATCAGCGCCGTTGGGTTGAGATCCGCACGGCCGCAGGCCCTTCCAGCGCCGTGCAGTGCTTGTTCAGCGGCGGCCCGTACACGACGGCATCGCAGGTTCGGCAATGCCAACTGGTGTGCCCGCCGCCGCCGCGACCGAGGCAGACGACATGCCCGACGGGACGTTGTCGGCTGCCGTCAGTGGGTCGAGGAGAATGGACACCGTGGGTCGATTGGACGGATTAAGCGAGGAAGAGCAGTGCGCCTGCCTCATCGCGGAGCGGTCTATCGGCGTTGAAGCGGTGGCGTGGGACGTTGCTGGTCGTCAAGGGGCAGTCGAGGCAATCCTGACCTACCCAGGGGGACGGACTGCGGCGTTTGAGGTCACTAAGTTGGCGGCTGATGGGGCGCTTCAGACGCAGAGTCTGCTCGCCCGCGATGAACACTTCTGGCCGTCAGCCGGTGAGTGGGCGTGGACCATATCGGTCGGCTCCCGGAGGGACATTCCTCGACTCGAGAAGGCATACGAGAACATCATCCGTATTTGCGAAGCTGCGGGTGTCGAGCGGCCCCATGAACTCCTCGGTTGGTCCCGCGAGGCTCACCCGGATCTGAAGTGGCTTGTACAAGAGTTTTCGTCACAGATGACCGGCCACCGAAATGTGCGGGCCAAGCAATGGCCTGGCGTAATGGTGGTGCCCGAAGCGCGCGGCGGCTTCACAGACCACACGATGTCCGGCTTCGCTGAGGCGCTGCGTGCTGAGTTCGAGCGCTCCCACATCCCTCGTCGCTTCGAGAAACTCGAGAGAGCCGACGCGGATGAACGCCATATTTTCATCAACCTTCACGACAGCGCGTTGCCGTTCGGCATCGCGTCGGAACTGATTGACGAAACGCTTCCATCAGAGCCGCCACCCGTGCCGGACTACATCGACTACGTGTGGATCGCGCCCAGATTCTCGCGGCGAGTACTCCTGTGGAATCGCGCCGACGGGTGGAAGAACCACTTCCCGTACGACGGCCCCGCCACGCGCGGGACCTAGGTCACGTTCGAGATTCGCACGGTCGTCGGCCCATCGAGAGCGCTGCAGTGGGTGTTGAGCGGCGGCCCATAAACCGTCTCGTCGCAGGTGCGGCACTTCCAGGTGGTGGGTCGCCACCGTGGGCGAGACAAGCTTGATGCCCGACCAGCACCTTGCCGGGCCGAGGAGGTGTCCGTTTTGGCAGCGCGAAGGCGGGTGGGTGATCCACTTGCCGTCGGTCGTCTGCACCAGATCGCCAAGCACAACCTGAGCCTAGGTCGTGATGGTTCACGCCCGGGTGTGCGAACTGGGAGCTGTACCCGAACCGATGATCTACCTCTGAGTTTGGTGGGAAGGTACTTTCTTCCCATGTGGTGGACCGTGTGGTGGATCCCGTTCATCCTCACCGCGCCTCTTATGCTCGGCCTCCTCGTGGAGGCTATTTGGGGTTCGCGCAACCCTGGCGTCGCATGGATCGCAGTGGGCATGGGCTATGGGTTGATCGCCGCCTTCTCTGGAAGCCGTCGCAGACGTTGACTCCGTCCGCAGTGAGTCCGCAGTAGGTCCAGCGCCGCCACCGGGCCACCGCTACGCTGTCGGCGCTGGCGTCTAGCCTGACCGTCATGATCTTTCCCGAGCAAGCCGCAAAGGGCCTTGTCGACGCTCTTCTAGAGCTCCGACTGGCCACTGCAGTCGCGTATGGATCGAGACCCTTGCGTGGTCTCGGTTCAACAGCATCCGGCGGCGTCGGTGCACTTCAAGTTAGATAACCTCGGCGAACTCCTGACGGAGTTCGTGTTCGACGGCCGACCACCGGTACGCGTGGACTACCTGGCTACACCCGCCGCAGCCAGAGAGTTGGCTCGGGTCGTGGCAGACACGATCGCTGGAGAAGGTGGCGGGGCACTCCGGTAGTTGACGCTTATTCGCCGCTTTTACCCGCGACACCAGAGTCGGCGGGGTTGTCCTTCCAGTCTTCCGGTTCAGGGGCCTCGGTGCGTCTCCTGGCTCACTCACTGACGGGTGAGCGAAGGTGTCTGGGTATCCATCCCGGCCCCGCCGACTCTCTGTAGTTATGCCATGAACATATGGCGAATTCTGTTTGTGCACAAGATATTTGGTGAAATCTGCCGGCCGATTCGCGCTTGAGAGATACGGCGAAAATCGCCGCACTCCCGCGGCTACTGATTCAGTCGACGCTCGATTGTCTCCAGTTTGGAGTCGCATTCGCAGTGAGCTTCCTGGCGCTACGAGACTTGATGCAGGCCATCGGTTACAGCTCCGGAACTGCATGGGTCTTCCCCGCGATCATTGATACCGCAGTGGCAGTCAGCACTCTGATGCTGGTTGCACTCGGGGACAAACCAGCGCGCCGTCCTCGCATCGTGACCGCTGCCGCCAATACAAGAGGATCAACGGGCCAACCTGCGCGGCAGGATGCAAAGCGTGTGGTCACACCGGTTGCACCTACCAGGGAGCGTTGGCCGCCGGTGCAAGGAAATCACGCATAGCACTTTGCATCGGTACAACCCAGCACGGCACAGACGGTGCACCGCTCTGCGCAAACTGAGCCGACGGGGGCGGATGCAGACCTTGCATCGGAGCTGATTGCATCCGGCGTGACTACACAGCCCGTCGAGACCGTGATTGCAGTGCTGGCATCAAGCCGTAACGGCGCCTCGATCAATGCTGCTGCCAAGGCATCAGGGATCAACTACCGAACGGCGCAGCGGATCGTGCAGGCTGCTGCAGTGCATCGGCAGCGGCAGTTCCTGGCGGTCGGCTGACGGGGTCGCGCCAACCGCCAAACCTTGGAACCTATGCGAAGCTGGATGGCACGTGGATGGCACATAACATGCCCATGGAGGCGAAAATAGCATCTGAGCTGCGAAAACGTAAGTGCCCCCGGCAGGATTCGAACCTGCGACACCGGCTTTAGGAGAGCCGTGCTCTATCCCCTGAGCTACGAGGGCGTGACCCGCTCGGAGCTTACCGAAAGCGGGTCGTCACGCCCGCATAGAGCGACCAGGGCGATGTGTCCCCGCGCTGGCGCCCAGTCCGGATACCGGGCCCGCACCCAACGCGCGAAGGCTTCGATGCGTTCGATCATCGGCGTACCTGCTCGAGCAGCGAACCCCACTCGTACCGGGCGGCGGCCGTGGCGTCGTCGTCCGACGGCGAATCCTGAGCCAGCGCGACCAGCGCCGCGGCGATGCTCAGCGTCGGCAACCGATGACGCATCGACGCGCTGGCGATCTCCGCGAACGCCGCGTCCGTCGTGCAGCGCCGCAACGCGATCAGCACACTCTCCGCGCGGTCCAGCATCCTGGCGTCGGCCCTCGCGGGATCTTTTATCGCTGCACTGAGATCCGTGACGGACTGCCATTCCCCGTCAGAGCAAAATCAAGCATGCGATTCAGCGCAGCTCGGCGATCACCTTCGCGAACACTTCCGCGTGCGGCGCCTGCACGATGATGTAGCTGACCCCGTACGTGTCCCGGTAGCCCCTGATCCGGTCGGCCATGTCCCGCGTCGACCCGGACAGGACACCCGGGTGGCGCAGCAGTTCCTCGTCGGTCAGGTGGGGCAGGAAGCGGCGGGGAATCTTCAGGTCCGGCATTCCGGAACCATCGATCGGCATCGCGGTGATCGCGACGTTCAGCTCAAGCTGGTCGAAGCGGTCGCCCGCGGCGTCGCGGACGAATTCGATGCGCTCGGCGAGCGGATCGCCGGCGCCGGGCGCCCGGTCGCCTCCGGTGAGGCCGATGATGTCGGCCTGCTTGGCGGCGACGGTCAGCACTCGGTCGCCGTTGCCCGCGATCAGGATCGGCACATCGCGGCACATGCTCATGCATGTACTCGATGACGTGTTGCATGTGGTCGATCCGCTGGCGCGCGCTGGGGTACGGCAGCTCGGCGGCCTCGAACTCCTCACGCACATATCCCGTGCCGAGCCCGAGCTCGAACCGCCCGTCGGTGAGATCGCGAATGGCGCCGACATCCCGGCCGAGCAGCGCCGGCCTGTAGAAACCCGCGTTCAGGACGAACGTCCCGAGGCGCAGCGTGCTCGTGGCCGCGGCAGCCGACATCAGCGCCGGAAATGGCGCGGGAGCCCCGAGGTGGTCGGGCACGTGCAGCACGTCGAAGCCCAATTCTTCCGCCCGGCGGGCGGCATCGTGAACCTTCGCCCGCGACCTCGCGTCGTGCAGACCTAAACCGAACCGGAAGTCCTTGACCATTCCCCGATCGTAGGCAGCGGACCGCAATGTTTGGCGGCCGCCGCCAGTGGGCAACCCTGATTCGCCGACTTCGAATCCCGAAGTCCACTAAAGAAGGACGTACCGCCGGATCCGGCCCGTCGTGAGATCTCCGACGGGCCGGATCAATGTCTTCACCATGGCCAGCCATCCCACTTTCGGCGTCGAAGAAGAGTTTCTTCTCGTCCACCCGACGACCGGCGAACCGGTCGCCGTGAACAGAGCCGTGGCCGGCCACGCCGCCGAGCACGGCGTCAAACTGCAACTCGAGCTGACCAGCTGCCAGATCGAGACCAATACCGATGTCATCGGCGGCAGCGACGAACTCAGGCAGCAGTTGACCCGGCTGCGGCGGATCGCCGCCGAAGCCGCCCAGGCCAGCGGCGCGCAACTGCTCGCCATCGCGCTGCCCCCGACGCGGCCGCGTGAGTTCCCCATCACCGACACCCCGCGCTACCGCGAAATCGCCGACAAGTTCGGCATGGTTGCCGAGGAGGGCATCTGCGGGGCCCATGTACATATCGCGGTGCCCAGCCGCGAGGTCGCCGTCCGGGTAGGCAATCGGCTACGACCGTGGCTGCCTCTGTTCCTTGCGCTGACCGCCAACTCCGCGGTGTACCGCAACGCCGACACCCGCTACGCCAGCTGGCGGAGCATCGTGTGGGCACGATGGCCCAGCGCCGGTCCGCCACCGCATTTCGACTCCGTCGACGAGTACGACGGGATGGTAGGGATGTTGCGCCGCGCCGGAGCGGTGCTCGACGACGGCATGGTCTATTGGGACGTCCGCCCGTCGGCGAAGTTCCCGACGATCGAGGTGCGTGTCGCTGATGTGCCAGCCACGGTCGCCGAGACCGTGTTGCTGGCCACGTTGATCCGGGCAAGCGTGATGACGGCGCTCGACGATGAACGACGCGGCGAACCGACCCCGCCGCTCACGCCGCACGCGCTCAAGGCGGCCTACTGGAAGTCGGCCCGCGACGGTCTTGACGGCCAGGCCATCGATCTGTTCGAAAGCCACGCGCCCGTGCCCGCGCGGAAGTTGTTGGAGCGCATGGTCGACCATGTCAGGCCCGCCCTCGAAGCCGTCGGCGACTACAACATGGTGAACGCCGAGCTGGCGCGCATCGACTACGAAGGCAACGGCGCGATACGGCAACGCCAGGCCTGGCGGCGACGGCACGACGTGAAAGACGTCATCGCCGAGTTGGCCGCGGCCACCCTGTCTTAAACCAACGGCAGCTTGGCGAAGGGTGGACTGGTGGGCTGCGCTGAACCACCAGGGGGTTCGACGGTGAACGCCAGCGTCTGCGAGTCGCCGAGATCGGGCAGGACCGCGGTGGTCGATGGCGCGACGTTCTTGGCGTCCATCGTCCCGGCCGAGCGCGGTCCCTTGTCGTCGATCAGCCACATCTGGTAGACGGTTCCCGGTTGCGGCGGCGCGACGTTGTTCATCACCAGCACACCGGCGTTCTTGTCGCGCGAGAACACCACGGTCGCCGTGCCGCCGCTCGGAATCTGGCCGGACACGGTCCGCACGTCGGGCGCGGCGAACACCTGTGCCGCGGTCGACGGCGTGGGTGCCGGCCGCAGCGCCAGCCCCACGCCGAGCGCGCCGAGCCCGATGACCAGCGCGGCCGCCGCCGCCAGCACTGCGCTCTGCCAGCGTTTGATCCGTGGACGCAACACCCGAACGGGATCGGCGCTCACTTCACTCAGCAGTCGGTCCCGCAACTGGTGCGGCGGCTCGACGGCGGTAGCCGCCGACACCACGGCCATAGTTTCCCGCACGGCGCGGACCTCATCGGCGAACGCCCGCGCGACGTCCGGCGGAGCGGCGGCGACGCGTCGCTCGATGTCGGCGAGCTCAGCCTCGGGCACTGCGTGCAGCGCGTACGGTGTCGCGAGGGCGATCAGGTCGGGATCATTCGGCTCGGTCATGCGATCCCCAGACACCTGCGCAGCCCGCGGATGGCGTCGCGCATCCGTGACTTGATCGTCGCAAGATTCGCCGACAACCGTTCCGACACTTGGGCATACGTCAGCCCGTCGTAGTACGCGAGCTGAATGCACTCGCGTTGCGCGTCGGTCAGGGAGCCCAGGCAGTCGGCCACCTGGCGCCGCTCGTCGCGCAGGATCACCGAATCGGCCACCTGATCCGACGGCGGGTCGACATTGGCGGCGCCGTAGCGTGACTCACGCTGACTGGCCGCCTGCTCCGAGCGCACCCGATCCACCGCGCGCCGGTGCGCCAGAGTCAGCAGCCACGCCAGCGGCGAGCCGGCAGACGGGTCGTAGCTGTCCGCGGTGCGCCACACCTGCAGGTAGATATCCTGCGTGGTCTCCTCGCTGTAGCCGGGGTCGCGCAATACCCGGGTGACCAGGCCGAACACCCTGGCCCGGGTGCGGTCGTAGAAGGTGGCGAACGCATCGACGTCCCCGCGGGCCACCTGGCGCAACAACGCGTCGAGTTCGGTGGTCACGAGCGGTAGCCTAGCCACCGGCATCAATATCGTCACGGTAATCGCGATTTGGGCGGGATTGGGACGAAAAATGATGTGCGCGAACGATATTCGGCGAAGCCAGGCCGGTTGCGCATGTATTTCTCGGTGAGCTTCGCCCCGGTGGCGTAAACAAGGAAGTAGGTCATCAGCACCGGTGAGAGCACCGTGAGCAAGGAGACCCATGCCGCGATGCTTGCCAGCCACAGCCCCCACCACACGCATGCGTCGCCAAAGTAGTTGGGATGCCTGGTCCACGACCACAGCCCGCGATCCATGATGACGCCCTTGTTGGCGGGGTCGGCCTTGAAGCGGCGCAACTGGTGGTCGCCGACGGCCTCGAACAGCACGCCGACGACCCACAGCACCACGCCGGCGACGAGCACCGGCAGCAACAGCGGAGGCGTCGGACCCAGCACCGCCGAAACCTGCAGCGGCAGCGAGACAAACCACGTCGCCGCGGCCTGCACGACGAACACCTTGCGCAACACGCGTCCGGCAGAGAAGTCGCCGCCCAACAGGTCGCGGTAGCGGGGGTCTTCGCCCTTACCCGCGGACTTGACGATCATGTGCCACGCCAGCCGAAGGCCCCATACCGCCACCAAGATCAGCAGTAGGACCCGCCGAAACAGGTCACCGGTGCCCACCCCTGCGGCGACGGCCGCGACCGCGACGAACCCGATGCCCCACGCCGCGTCGACGACGTTGTAGCGGCCGATTCGGCGGCCGATGAGGAAGGTGATGCCGTGCACCACCACCAGGATCGCCAGCGACGCCGCAGAGACGACGATGAAGTTCATCGGCCACTTCCCGTGGGTGCGAAGGTCCATTGGTACACATCGAGATATCCGGACTCGAAACCCGCCTCGGAGTATGCCAGGTACAGCTGCCACATCCGGTGGAAAACCTCGTCGAAACCCAACGCCGCCACCGCATCCCGGCGTTCGACGAACCGCTCCCGCCATAGCCGCAACGTCTCGGCGTAATGCGGCCGCATTGAGTACATGTCCACCGTGCGTAACCGTGTGTGCCGTTCGGTGATCCCGATGATCGCCTCCGTCGACGGCAGCATGCCGCCGGGGAAGATGTACTTCTGGATCCACGTGTAGGTGTTACGGGTGGCCAGCATTCGGTCGTGCGGCATAGTGATGGCCTGGATCGCGACCCGGCCGCCCGGAAGAACCAACCGGTCCAGTGTCTGAAAGTACATCGGCCAGAACCGGTAGCCGACCGCCTCGATCATCTCCACCGACAGGACCGCGTCGTAGCGCCCGTCGACGTCGCGGTAGTCGCACAGGTCGATGTCGACCCGGTCCGACAGCCCGGCCGCCGCCACCCTGTGCCGGGCCAGGCGATGCTGCTCAGCAGACAAGGTGATCGAGCGGACGTGTGCGCCGCGCGCAGCGGCGCGCAGGCACAGTTCGCCCCAGCCGGTGCCGATCTCCAAAACCCGGCTGCCGGCGCCGACGCGCGCGCTGTCCAGCAGGCGGTCGATCTTGCGTCGCTGCGCGCCGGGCAGGTCGGCCGGGGACGCGGGCAGCGTGTCGAACAACGCGCTGGAGTACGTCATGGTCTCGTCGAGGAACTCGGCGAAGAGGTCGTTGGACCGGTCGTAGTGCTCGGCGATGTTGCGGTGCGCCTGTGCTCGGCTGTTGTGCTGGGAACGCGGAGGCCGCACCACGGCCACGGGTCGAAGTCGTTGTAAGGCAGGGGGAATCAGCTCGTCGACGGACTTGGCGAACTCGTTGAGCAGTCCGGCGGGGTCGTCGGAGCTCCACTCGCCTGCCATGTAGGACTCGCCGAATCCGATCAGGCCGAACCGGCCGAGTCTGCGGGCGAACGCGTCCGGACGGTGGATCACCATTGTCGGCAGGGTCGGGTCGGCGGCGCCGACGAACGTGCCGTCCGGATAAACCAGCCGCACCGGTAGCCGAGCCGCCGCGCGACGGATCAACCGGTCGGCGATCACCGCGCCCAGCCGGCCGCGGGGCGCTCGGGCCACATCCGGCCAGCGGCCGGAATCGATTGCCGTCGAGGCGGTTTCCACGATCGCGATGGTCACAGCTGGTGGACCCTTTCCTTCTCGGTGTGTTCGGGGCGCGGCACGACGGGGACCTGTCGCAGCCACAGCGTTATCCCCTGGACTCGGATTCCGATTGCGCCCATGAGCGGAGCCAGCGGCGCGACGACCTGAAGCTTGAGGAGCTCGCCGATGCCTGCGCTTCGCCTGGTGCCGCGGATGGTGGCGACGAACGCCGGCTGATTGTCTCGGTGCAGCGTGATCCGCACGTCCAGAACGGCATCCGGCAGGGGAGCCCGAACCAGGTAGTAGCCGTCGACGTCGTTGAACGGTGACACGTAGAGCTTCTTGCGCACCATCGCCGGGCGGTCGTCGTGTGGTGGCAGCAGGTAGGCGTGCCTGCCGCCGTAGGTGTTGTGTACTTCGGCGACGATGTGCCGCAGGACGCCCCGTGCGTCGCGGCACCAGTACAGCGTCAACGGGTTGAACACGTAGCCCAGCACCCTGGCCTGCATCAGCGCGGTGATCCGGCCGCCGGGCAGGTCGATGCCGCGCTCGGCGAGGAATGCGTCGATGCGTTGCCGCAGTGAGTCGTTCGGCCCGCCCGCCTCGGATGCCCAGAGGTGGTCGCGGGCGTCGAACCGGGCGAACGGTCGCAGCCAGCGCGGTAGCCGCGGCAGCCGGTCGATGTCGACGTACCAGCTGTAGCCGCGTGTGTTCGAAGTAGTGATGTACCGGAGCGCGGCGCAGGTGCGTTATCCGGGTCCGGTACAGCGCCGGGGTCAACACGCCACCGCCTCGGCTCTGCGTGCGGGCGCCGGCCATTGGGCGCCGAGGCGGCGGGCCGCTCGCAGACCCGACGCGGCGCCGTCCTCGTGAAAGCCCCAGCCGTGGTACGCGCCGGCGAACGCCACCCGGTCGTCGTCCAGTGTCGGCAGAAGTTGTTGGGCGGCCACCGATTCCGGGGTGTACATCGGGTGGCTGTACCTCATCTCGGCCAGTACCGTCGCCGGGTCGATGTGGTCGCGGCCGCCGAGTGTCACCAGGAAGCGGCGTGGGCCGTCAAGCCGCATCAGGCGAGTGACGTCGTAGGTGACCAGCACGCTGTCGTCGTTCGGCGTGACGAGATAGTTCCACGAGGCCCTGGCCCGGCGATGGCGCGGCAACACCGATTCGTCGGTATGCAGCTGGGCGTGGTTGGTGTAGTAGGGAATCGCGCCCAGCACGGTCCGTTCGGCGTCGGTGGGTTCGGCCAGCATCAGCAGCGCCTGATCGGGATGGGTGGCGATGACGGCGGCATCGAAAACCCTTGTGACATCTGTGGTTATCTGAACACCGTCGGCGACCCGTCGCACCGACGTCACCGGGTCGCCTGCGCGCACCTCGTCGACCCGGTTGAGGATGGCCTCGACGTAGTTGGCGGAGCCGCCGACCACGGTGCGCCACGTCGGCGAGCCGAACACCGAGAGCATGCCGTGGTGTTCGAGGAACACGAACAGGTAGCGCGCCGGGTAGCGCATCGCCTCCCCCGGCGGGCACGACCACACCGCCGCGACGAGCGGTGTGATGAAGTTGTCGACGAAGTAGCGGGAAAACCCGTGCCGGTCAAGGAATGCGCCGAGAGTCGCATCGTCCGTGTCGGTCTGCAGCAGCCGGGTCGCGGCCGCGTGGAAGCGTTTGATCTCGACCAGCATCAGCAGGTACCGCGGCCGGGTGACCGTCGACCATGTGGGAAACAGTCCGCCGATGCCGCGTGCCCCGGCGTACTCGAGGCCGCTGCCGTCGTCGCGCACCGACATGGACATGTCGGTCTCTTGGGTGGCGATGTCTAGCTCTGCAAACAGCCAGCACAGCGTCGGGTAGGTGCGGTCGTTGTGCACCAGGAAAGCCGAGTCGACGCCCACGGTGTAGCCGTCGCCCCGATCGACGTAGTGGGTGTGCGCGTGCCCGCCGATGCGGATGTCGGCTTCGAAGAGGGTGACCCGGTCGCGCGCAGACAGCACGTAGGCGGCGACCAAGCCGGCCACGCCACTGCCGATGACGGCGACCGAGCGTTCGTAGGGGTGCATCCGTTCCACGCCAGGTATTCGGAACCGCACGGCGCGCGGATGGGTGTAGTACGTTCCCCGGATGTCTTCGACGTTCTTTCGTGGCGGGACGATCTGGACCGCCGTCAACGGGGAGACCACCGACACTCTGCTGGTGGTCGACGGAGTGGTGCAGGCTCTGGGCGAAGCTGCACACGCACAAGCCGAGGGAGCCGAGGACGTCGACCTCGGCGGCGGCTTCCTGATGCCGTCGTTCGGCGACGGGCATGCCCATCCGCTGCCCGGCGGCCTGGAGGCGGTCGGGCCGCAGGTGCGGCAGTGCAAGTCCGTCGACGAGATCGTCGCCGAGGTCAAAAGATTCGCCGCTGAACATCCCGACGACGAGTGGATCGTCGGCGCCTCCTACGAGAGCAGCCTGGCTCCTGGCGGCCTGTTCGACGCGCGCTGGCTCGACGCCGCCGTTGCCGACCGGCCCGTCGTGCTGCGGGCCTGGGATTACCACACCGTGTGGTGCAACAGCGTTGCGCTTCGGCGGGCAGGGATCACCGCCGACACCCCCGACCCAGTGCTCGGCGAGATTGCGCGCCGCGAGGACGGCTCGCCCTTGGGCACACTGCGGGAGTGGGGTGCCGTCGACCTGGTGCACAAGATCGTGCCGGAACGCGATTCGACGGTCCGCGTCGCGGCGCTGCGCACGGCCGCCGAGTACTACCTGGCGTGCGGCGTGACCTGGGTGCAGGACGCCTGGGTGGAGCCTGCCGACGTCGACACCTACATCGAGGCCGCCCGGCAGGATGTGCTCGACGTCCGGTTCAACCTCGGCCTCTACGCAGACCCTCGCTACTTCGACGCTCAACTCGAGCACTTCGCCGACGCGCGTCGCCGCGTCCAGGAGCTGGCCTCGCCGTTGCTGACCGCGAATACCGTCAAGTTCTTCGCCGACGGGGTCATCGAGAACGAGACCGGAGCACTGCTGGCGCCGTATTGCGGTTCGCTGCACAGCCACGGCATGCAGGTGTGGGACAACCTTGCCGACGCCGCACGCGCCGTCGACGAGCTCGGGTTTCAGATCCACATCCACGCGATCGGCGATGCGGCCGCACGCCAGGCGCTTGATGCGATCGAACATGTCGTCGCCACCAACGGGCCGCGCGACCGGCGGCCGGTCATCGCGCACGCGCAACTGGTCGACGACGCTGACCTCGACCGCTTCGCCGCATTGGGCGTGATACCCAACATGCAACCGCTGTGGGCGCAACTGGATCCGTTGATGGTCGAGCTGACGATCCCGCGGCTGGGCGCCGACCGCAGCGAGAAGCAGTACCGCATGCACAGCCTCGACGAGTCAGGAGCGCCGCTGGCGTTCGGCTCGGACTGGCCCGTGTCGTCGGGCGCGCCGTTGGACGGAATCGCTGTCGCGGTGTCACGGGGCGGGTGGACGCCGCAGGAGGTCCTCACCGTCGAGCGAGCGCTGAGCGCCTACACCGCGGGTGTGGCAAAGCAGGCGTTCGCCGAAGGGCAATGGGGCACAATCACACCCGGCGCGAACGCCGACCTGGTGTGGTTGGACTCAGATCCGCGTGCGAAGCCGCCGAACGAGCTTCCGGATGTCCGCATACGAGCCACGTACCTGTCAGGAACGTCGGTTTACTCGGCCACGGGGTGAAAGGGATGCCATGTCCGCGTTCAGCACCTCGGCACGTGGATCGTCGGCCAACGCCGCCTAAGCCGAGGTTGGTTGCCATGACCGGGCGGTCGCGACGAGGCCCTGAACCAACGCGGACGTCGCGGGGGACAGTCCGTCGTCGCCCGGCAGCCCACTTCGGGGGCTGATGCCGCGCACCCGCGGTGACAGTTCGAGTTGGGTGCCACCGTCGCGGACCCGGTTGACCGGATTGTCAGGGTGCATACCCCGCAGCTCGCGCGGGATCGCGTCCAGATCCGTGACGACCTGGTAGCCCGGCACGTTGACGTGGCTTGCCAAGTGTTCCGCGAGCTCGCGGTTGCGACCGCCTGCCAACAGCTGAGTGCTGCGCCCGATGCGGCCGTATCCGTGCAGCGACACCACGACCTCGACATGGTCAAGGAACTCGGACAGCCGCTCGGATTCCTGCGCGCGGTACATCGCCGACGCCAGATGGTGCGGATAGTGTTCGGGATGGCGTAGCACGTACACCGACGAGTCTGCGGCGTCGGCGGCCCGCTCAGCGATGACGTCCGTCATCTGCTCCAGTCCGCCGCCGTGGATGGCCAGGAATCCGAACCGCGAGCGTAGCGTGCTGTCCTCGATGATGCCGGGATCGGCCAGCAGCTTCGAAAGTGACTGCGGCGCAGGCGAACTCGATCTGTTGACGCGCCTGGGCCAGTGCGCGGGATCCCAGCGCCGCAAGAATTCGATCCAGCGGTGGGGCAGGCCGTGGTGCACCGCGCCGTCAACGATGCGTTCCAAATAGCCGGGCCTCGGAGTGCCTGGGTCGACACGGTGGTCGATGTAGACCCAGGCCTCGGATGGGCCGTCGTCGGTGTGCACGGTCAGCCGGTCGCGGCGATAGCGCACCGGAACGCCTTCGGCGCTGTCCAGCCTCGACAGGTCGTGGTCGGTCACATGCCACACCACGCCGTGCACGTGGGAGCCGTCGAACGGTTCGAGGGTGGCGACGCCGCGCTGGTTGATCAACCATTCATGGCCGGTCAGTATCGCCGGCCGCGGATTGACCGCGCCGGGGCATCGCTGCGCCATCTGCCGTACGCACAGGTTGGACCCGTACGCAAAGTAGTTATGACCCGCCTGCATTAGCCCCGCTTCGTGTAACTGCCGATACATACATCATCGCAGAAGCAGGCTAGTGGACCTTTGCGTCAACTCTCATCCACTAGCCGACCGTCGCGGCGCTAGTCCTGCTCTGCTGCTTGATCTTTTCGCTTGCACAGAGTTACGCTCCGTGAGCTTTTACGGCCGCCGACGCTGGTGTTGCTAAAGAGACTCGGGAGTCGCTGAAGAGAGTGGAAGCGTCATGAGACGGCGGGCATTTCTGGCTGGCGGTGCCGGCGCTGCAGTGGCGTTATCTGCTCAGTCGGCTGTCGCGTGCTCGTCGCCTGAGCCGGAAAAACCGCCCCCCGCCGGCGAACTAGAGGGCGCAGTCGCGCGCCTACGCGCGCAGTACCTCAAGGAGTTCGACGCCGAGTACGTCGAGAATGCCGTTCTGCCCAGTTTCCTGGTCAGCGTCTATGACGGCGAGCGCCCCGTGTTGCCGATGATCGACGTCACTCTCACGAAGGAAAACGCGCTGCCCTACGATCTGTGGGGTCTGCTCAGTAAGAGCTGGAAGCCCGCTCCCGAAGACGGGGTGACGGTGTTTCTCCAGGGGTTGGAGAAGCGCGGGCCGGACAATCGCCGAAAGCGGATTTATATGTCGGCGACGACACCCGATCTGTATCCGGGCATGTACAGGGGGAAAGTCATAGGTTTTTTCGACCAGCTGTTTAGCGCGACGAACGCTGGCAAGCCCTTGATGCGGATCTATCTGGACACGTTCTGGGATCTTTACTGGGATCTGCACCTGGGGGTCAAGGGAGACCAACTGCCCGAGCAGGTTCGACAGATCGGTGCAAGCTTCAACGCAGTCCTGGCTTATCGCGACCCCACGCAGAAGATCGTCTACGACAACTACATGAACGTTCGGAAGAACCTTGACTTCCTGAAATCCTGGATCGACGATCGCCTCGCGGATATCGGATCGGGGAAGACGCCGGAGCGCGAGAAGACCTTTGCGTGGTACTGGCTCCAGAACGGCGAGGACAGCGAATTCTTCAACCACAAGGATGTCGTTTTCGAGTGCTTCCACAATTTTGTGGCATTCAGCCAATGGGGTAACAGCCTGTACAACGTCATGTCGAAGCTGAGCCGAGATGGCGGCGATGGACAGGCGAAGGACTGGTTCACCACGACGATGACTGGTGACTACGACAAGGCCAACGGTGCGCCGTTCCCGCCGCTCGAACGTTTCGTGATGGAGCTTTTCCGCACCATCTCTCCCAATGGCGGGAGTATTTCGGCGCTTCAGGAAACCAGGCCCCCGGCGTTCGAGCGGCACGGCTATATCGTCAGCCCCCACACGTCGACCAGCCACGATCCGGTTCAATGGAAGAACCCGGATGACTTCGATCCGTCACGCTACGAACATGCGCCCACGAGCCAGGACATCGACGAAGCAAGAATCCGCCAGATCGGGCTCGCTAACTGCCCTTTCGACCAAACCACATTTGACGTCAAGGACGGACGCAAGGCAGCGCTGCATAACAGCGCGTTCGGCACCGTCTTCGGGGTCGTCGATGACCGCCCTCTCCCGGTGTGCGACTATGCCGGTTTCGCACCTTTCGGCTTCGGCTATCGGCGCTGTCCCGGCGAGCAACTCACGATCATGGCTTTCGAGGATCTGCTTCGAAAGATCTGGAAAGAAAAGATCGCATTCGTGAAGGTCCGTGGAACGGACGCTGAGACATTGCCAATCGGCCCGGACACTTCCGAGGTACTGCCAGTCGGCCCGGCCACAGTTATTCGCGACGATATTGGCTTTGCCCGTCCCGCCTAACACGCACACCTAGCGAGCAGACATCCCGTACGCGCTTCCCATCGAAGTCCTGACCGAAGCGGCGGTCTTGGCGACACGCACCGCTGTGGCGACAGGACAGGCAGAGACGGTGCTCTTGTCTTTGACCGGCCGGGGCGCGCTGCCGCCGTCATTCTGCGTTGTGTGAGGCTCAGCCGGCCCGCGCCAGCCGAGTCCATCCGCAGCAAAACGAAGCAGCGGCGCGAACCGAGGCCCGCCCGGATCGAGGACCGGGAGCGCACTTTTCTACTGGTACTCGAGCCAAGAGGTCAAGCCGCCACAGTGAGATAGATCAGCACCACGTTCAGCAGGCTGATCAAGGTCGTCACGGTCCACCCGAGGATCGTAGTCAGGCGGTGGTTCGTGTCTTCGCCCATCAGGCCGCGGTTGCTGGTCAGCCGCACCAAGGGGATTAGTGCGAACGGAATCCCGAAGGACAGCACGACCTGGGACAACACCAGTGCGCGGCTGGGGTCGAGGCCGATCGCCAGGATCACCAGCGCCGGGATCAACGTGACGAGCCGGCGCAGAAGCAACGGGTACGAGCGACGCAGCAGGCCCTGCATGATCATCGCTCCCGCGTAGGCGCCCACCGACGTCGAGGCCAGACCGGAGGCCAGCAGGCCGACCGCGAAGAACAGTGCGACGGTCGGGCCAAGGGCGTCGCGAACCGCGGCGTGCGCGCCTTCGATGGAGTCGGTGTTGTCGCGGCCCTGCAGGTTGGTCGCGGCCACCAGGAGCATCGATAGGTTCACGGCGCCGGCGACGAGCATCGCCAGCCCGACGTCCAGCCGCGTCACCTTGAGCAACCAGCGGCGCTGCCGGCCGGCTTCGGGGTGACCGTGCCGGTCGCGGGCCAGTCCGGAGTGTAGGTACACCGCGTGCGGCATGACCGTCGCACCCAGCATGGCGGTGGCCAGCAGCACGCTCTCGGCACCCTCGAAGCGCGGCAGCAGGCCGGCGGCCACCTCGGCTGCGGGGGGCGGTCCGACGAACAGGCTTGTCAGGAATCCGATCGCGATGATCAGGAGCAGCCCGCTGATTACCCGCTCGAACGTGCGTTGGCCGCGCTGGTTCTGGATCGCCAGCAGCAGAAGCGACACCAGCCCCGTGATCACGCCACCGACCAGAAGAGGCAGATCAAACAGCAGTTGCAATGCGATGGCGCCACCGACGACCTCGGCGAGATCGGTTGCCATGGCGACCAATTCGGCCTGTAGCCAGTATGCGATGCGGGTCGGGGTGCGGGTGTGGTCGGCGACGGCCTCAGGCAGCGAGCGCCCGGTGACGAGGCCGAGCTTGGCCGACAGGAATTGAACCAGGCCCGCCATGGCGTTGGCCACGATGATGACCCAGACCAGCAGGAAGCCGTACTGCGCGCCCGCACTGACGTTCGCAGCGACGTTGCCGGGATCGACATAGGCGATGGCGGCGACAAACGCAGGCCCAAGCAGCAGCCAGGTCGGCCGTAGCCGCGGCTCGGTGCCCTGGATCAAGTAACCTACTCCCTATCCGGTGGTGCGAATAGAAAAGTTAGGTTAACCGAATCTTCTCGTTGAGGCTAGGGGCGGCTGGTTACCTACCCCAGCCCCAGCCACCGAGGCCGATGACAAATCCGCCGCCAAACGGCCAGTAACCCCAGTTGTTGTTCTGCTGCGGCGAGGTGACGATTTGCGAGCTGCCGTTCGTCTCGCACTGGGTCGTGTTGGGGGCGACGGTCGTGCACCGAGGTGCGGCCGCCGCGACCGGTGCCATCGCGATAGCAGCGGACAAACCGGCTGCCGCCAAAAGCGGTGTGAGAGCGCGAATCTTTGTTCGCATGGTTGGCCTCCTTAGTGGGCCACGGGAAATCCTTGGCTAGCGGCCGCCGTGGCTGCCGCCGCCTCCACCTATATCAACGAGGGAACGTAGAACTCGTCATCCCACGGATACACACAAGTTTGGTTCGGCCGGTGTGGCGTTGATTTGGACGTTACCTGGGGTGGTGCATTCGGTCGTCGAGCCGCCGAGGGCTTCGGCGCCACCAGTATCCGTGCACGACGGCAGAGTGGAGGGATCGCCGGGTTGGGCGACGGCGGCGGCTGCACAAAGGATCGCCGCTGGGGCGCTGCCTCAACGATCAGCGGGGTCAAAAAGCGCGAAAACCTCCGCATAGGCAAGTCCTTTTTCAATTAGCCCCCGAGATATCACCCAGCGTACAGCCCTTTTCCGGTGATCAAGGGCAAGTCCAACGTCGTCCTGATTCCCGGTGCGGCGTCGACCACCGCGGGGATGGCGTTGACGACGCGCGCGGCGGTGGCGACCAATCCGGCGTGGTTGTGATCGCCCTTGCGGCTGCTCAGGCAGAGGTCCAACGCATAGGACGGCTCGCCGGTGACCTCGACTCGATAAGAACCGCCTTCCTGGGCGGGTTGCGGCCAGTCCGGGCGCAGGTCGTCGCGCAAGCGGGTGACGTGTTCGAGCACGACGACGGGCTTGCCGCCCTTCATGCCACGCACCTCGAATCGCAGTGCGGCGGCGCTGCCCTTGGAGATGTGGCCGGCCGCGATGTCGAAGTCCTCGGGTGCGCGTTCGCGGATGTAGGTTTCGGTGACCTCGTCCAGTGCGATGTCGAGGCCCGCGGCGAGTTGGCGCACAACCGATCCCCACGCCAGGCTGAGCACGCCGGGCTGCAGCAGCATCGGCAGCTCGTCGAGCGGCTTGCCGAAGCCCATCACGTCGAACATCACGGTGGCGCTGTCGTAGGTGGCGTAGTCGACGATCTCCATGCAGCGGATCTGCTCAATGCTCTGGCAGGTGCCGGCCAACGCGAGCGGAAGCAGGTCGTTGGCGAAGCCGGGGTCGATGCCGTTGACGAAAAGGCTTGCGTTACCTGCCTTGGCGGCGTCCTCGATCGGCGTGACGAGCTCGTCGGGGAGGGTCTGCCACGGGTACTGGAGGAAGACGGCGCTGCTGCCGACGACGTTGACGCCTGCGGCGAGGATGCGTCGGTAGTCCTCGAGCGCATCGGGCAGGCGATTGTCGGCCATCGCGGTGTAGACGGCGCATTCGGGATTGGTGGCCAGCACTTGGTCGAGATCGGTGGTGGCGGTGATGCCCGTCGAATTGTCAAGTCCCACAAGGTCTGCGACGTCCTTGTCGGCCTTGGACTCGCTCGAGACCCACACGCCGGTGAGCTCGAAGCGCGGGTCGGTAATCAGTTGGGTTAGCGCGTGTCGGCCGACGTTGCCCGTGCCGATCTGTGCGACTTTGATGGCCATGGCTAGCTCCTCACAGGTCAGGGATGGGGAGGTCGAGGTTCGGGAAGGTGATGCCGCCGTCGACCTCGAGCGTCTTGCCGGTCAGGTAGCTGCCTGCGGGGGAGGCGAGATACACGGCGGCAGCAGCGATGTCTTCGGGATCACCCAGCCGGCGCATCGGCGTCACCTTCTCCATCGGGGTGCGCAGCTCCTCGTTGGAGGCGACGATCTCGAGCGCGGAGGTGAGGATCGAGCCCGGCGCGATCGCATTGACCCGGATGCGTGGGCACAGGTCCAGCGCGGCCAACCGGGTGTAGTGCGCGAGCGCGGCCTTGGCGGTGCCGTAGGCGACGAAGCCACGGCCGGCCAGGCGTCCCATGGTCGACGTGACGTTGATAATGCAGCCCCCGCCAGAGTGCTCGAGCATGAGCGGAACAGCGGCCGCGGTGAGCGCGTGCGCGGTCGAGACGTTGAACGTGAACGCGTCCCTGAGGTCTTTCGTGGAGGTGTTGACCAACGGGGCGGGCATCGTCCCGCCGACGTTGTTCACGACGATGTCTAGTTTCCCGAACGCCTCGATGGCCTTGCCCGCCAGCTTGGCGGTGTCCTCGGGGTGCGCGAGGTCGGCGACGACGACTTCGGCGCGTCGGCCTGTGGCCTGGATCTGTTCGGCGACTTCCTCGAGTTGGGACTGCGTTCGCGATGCAATGACCACGTCCGCACCGGCTTCCGCGAATGCCAGCGCAATCGCTGCGCCCAGCCCGCGGCCCGCTCCCGTCACCACCGCGACTTGGTCGTCCAGCCGAAACCTGTCAAGAATCACTTGTGTCTTCCTTCCCTCGCCGGGCGAACCGTAGCAGGGGTTGGCTTCGCGCGTGACATGTTTTTGAAACACGTTCTAGTTTTCTCAGAATGCCGGACCGGTCTGGCACTATCGAACACATATGTTCGACCAGCCGTTCTACGTCGCGGAGGACACTCCGCAGTCGCAGGCGCTGCTTGAACGGATCTGCTCCTCGGCCCGTTGCGAGAACCGGGCGGCCGCGCAGCGCTTGGAGGGCATCAGCGAATTGTGGGCGGTGCGGCTGCGCGAATGCGGGGATCGCGAAGACTGGGCCGTGGATGCTGTCGCGGCGGTTACCGCCGAGGTGGCCGCGGCGTTGGGGATCAGTCAAGGCTTGGCGGGCAGTTACCTGCACTATGCCCGCGCGATGCGTGAGCGGCTGCCGGAGGTGGCCAAGGTATTTCTGGCGGGGGATCTGGATTATCGGCTGTTTCAGACGATCGTCTATCGCACGGATTTGATCACCGATCGCGATGTGCTGGCGGCAGTGGACGGGCAGTTGGCGGCGAAGGCGCCGCGCTGGCCGTCGATGACCCCCGGACGGCTGGCCGCCCAGATCGACAAGATCGTCTTTGCGGCGGACCGTGATGCGGTGCGGCGCCGCAACGAGCGGCAGGCTGGTCGTGATGTCTGGATTGGCGATTGTGTTGGTGGCGTCTCCGAGATCCACGGCGGCCTATTCACCCTGACGCCCATGCGTTGGATAAGCGGTTGGATGCGTTGGCGGCCACGGTATGTGAACATGATCCGCGTACCAAGGACCAGCGCCGTGCCGACGCACTGGGCGCGCTGGCGGCCGGGGCGGATCGGCTGGGATGCCGCTGCGGGCGTCCGGATTGCTGCGCCGGCGGCAAGGCGGCGGGCCCGGTGGTGATCCATGTGATCGCCGAACAGCCCACTGTCAATGGCACTGGTCAGACAGCAGGTTCGATGGTCGAGGTCGACGGGCTGATCCCACCCGAACTTGTTGCAGAGCTCGCGAAGTCGGCCAAGTTGGTGCCGCTCATCCATCCCGGTGATGCGCCGCCCGAGTGCGGCTACACCCGGTCGGGGGCATTGGCCGACTTCGTGCGGCGCCGGGATCTGACGTGCCGGTTCCCCGGATGTGATCGGCCCGCCATGGGCTGCGATCTTGACCACACCATCCCGTACGGCGACGGTGGACGCACCCACGCCTCTAACTTGGGCGGCTTGTGTCGCATGCAAGACAGGGTCAATACCCTCAACCACCACTGCAAGTCCTACCACGACCTACCCGCCGGACAATCAGTTCAGTTGAGCCACCGCGGCCTCAGGTACTCTCCCAAGGCTGGCCTCATCCGCCGTAGCCAGCGTTTTAACACTCACAAAAAGAGGGGTATCTTAATTACACGGGGTCGTGACATTGGTCTTGCCGTCCAGCACACAGGCGGCAAACCGGCTTCCTTACACCGCGCGTCAACGCCCAGCCCCATCTCGGAGGCAGCGGCGACGAGCAGGAAGGAGACCACACGTGAATCTGAAGAAAATCGCGGGGACAGTAATGATCGCCGGTGCGCTTGGCGCTGCCTCCCTTGGACCCGGAACGGGTTCAGTGCAGGCTGATCCTGGTTGGGGCCCGAACATTCCGTGGATTCCGGGGCCGGGAGATTGGGTTGATTGGGATCCGGGAATCAATTGGGGCCCGCCCGGACAGGTCAAGAAATGGTGCCCCTGGCACTCCCCGCCCGGTCACTGGATTGGGGGTCCACACGGGATCCCCTGTACCTAAAATCACTTGAGTTTCCCTGCGACGCTTCATCATGCGATGACACGCGGGCGCCCGTGTTCATGCGCCAGGACCGCACTCAGACGCGGGACTCGAGCTTGACATGCATCCCCCGCGCTGCTCAGCAGCTCGGACCCTGAAGTGTTCTTCACGCACTCGCTGTCATCATCTGCTCAAGACGTTCTGGGGATGGCGTAACCAACAGTTGCGCGACGGCACAATGATCTGGACCTCTCCGTCCGGTGAAACGTACGTCACCACACCCGGTTCGGCGCTTTTGTTTCGGAGCTTGTGCGCACCGACCGGCGAACTGACTGTGCCCGACGTCATGGTCGATGACCGTTGCGGGGAGCGCACGGCGATGATGCCTACACGCAGGCGCACCCGAGCCCAAAACCGGGCACACCGCATCGCCGCCGAACGTCGACAAAACCAGCGCGCCCGTGAAGCACGACGACAACGGTGGGAGGACGCGTACTTCGCGAACTTCCCCCATGTCGGAGACGACGACGACCCGCCGCCCTTCTAAGGGCTACTCCACCGCTTTAGAGTCCTGCTTATGCCCATCGAAGACGAGGACGTGCGGTTGGCGGTGTACCGGAGCTTCGCCGACACGGCAGCGTGTCCGGACGCGGCCGGGTTGGCCGTGGCCCTCGGGGCCGACGCCGATTCTGTGCGAAACAGCCTGTGGTGCTTGGCTGTTGCGCGGCATGTCGTGCTCGATAACGCGGAGCGCGTAGCGCTGGCGCACCCGTTCGCCGCGGTGCCGCTGGGCTTTTCGGTGATGGGATCGTCGACTTATCAGTATCGGTGTCACCGACCGTCTGCTGTCGGGGTGGGGGATGCTGGTCACCGCCGCCGCCCGTGAGACGGTCCTCGCGGTACCCTGACCGGGGATCCACGTGGTGACCAGTCTGGGCTCCGGCCGCAAAAGTCAAGCGACGAATGAGAATCGATGATCGAGGTACTGCCAGACATGCCGGAGGGAGTGACAGGCATCCGCGTGACGGGCCGCCTCCGCGGTGACGACCTGCGCGAGTTCAAGCCGGCCATGGAGGAAATCCTGAAGTCCGGCGAGATCAGAATCGTCGAGGTCGTGGCTCCAGACTACGAGGGCTTCGGACCCGGCGGCCTGATCGAGGACCTGAAGCTGGGGCTCGGTTCCCTGATCAAGCATCATTCGGCGTTCAAGCGAATTGCGGTCGTGTCCGACAAGGACTGGGTCGCCCACGCGCTGCACGCCTTCGCTTGGATGGTCCCCGGCGAGCTCGCCCTGTTCAGCCTCGATGAGCTCGAGCGGGCCAAGGACTGGGCCGCCGGCTGACTCTCTGGCTCGGCAACGGCAGCCCCGGTTTCCTGATCGCGCCTCGCCATCCGAGGGAGGCCAACGGTGGAGTTATACAGTCCAAAGTGCCTGATGGAGGTACCTCGTTGAGCACGTCGGAGCAATCGCAGATCCGTACGCGGATGTTCGCCCGCGTGCTCGGCCCCTTCTTTGTGATCGTTCCCACCACGGTTGCGGTGCGTGGCTCGTACATGCAGACACTGTTTACGGAGTTCAAGGCCAACCCGATGTGGCCCTGGCTGTTCGGCGCCATTCTTCTGATGTTCGGCTTGGTCATCATCGCGTTTCACCAGTACTGGCGCAGCCCCGCGGCGGTCATCGTGTCTGTTGTGGGCTGGTTTCTGGCGGTGCGCGGGCTGCTGCTGCTGACCATTCCACAGGTCTACAGTGCGGCGGGGAACGCCATCTACAGCTCGGGCGCGACTGCGGTGATATGGGGGTTGTTCATCTGCCTAGCCCTCGCCGGGCTGTATCTGACCTACGTCGGCTGGAAACCGGGACCACGCACGCCGAGAGTCACCGTCAGCCCAACCGAGGATCGCCCGTGTGCCGCGGGTGATTAAGCATCCGGACATCCGCCGCTTCGGTGAGCATGGCGTTGTTGTTTGACCAACTCGTGCTCCGCTGGCGGTTTCGGGCGCACAATGGAGTGTCCGTCCGAAATCTGGGGAGCCGCGATGAGCGAGCAACGGTACGACTTTTTCGGTGAGATCTTCGAGCGGTACTTCAGGCCCGCGATCGGCGCATATCCGCAAATGGGTGGAGCACTCGTCGAGAGGTTGCTCACGCTGACCGACGACGTCTCGGATCGATTGGCCCAGACGCGACGCACCGCGATGGCATGGGGCAAAGCCGAGACCCCGAACGCCAGGATCACTTCGGAACTCTTCGTGATCACCCAACATGGACTGATGTATGCCGCCGCGTTGAACGAGTCGCGCCGGGCGCTGTATTACCTGGCCACGCCGCCCGGGTTGTTCGATCCGTTCGTCGATCAGATCGACACCGCCGAACTGCGTGAGTGTGAGGTTGCGGTGGTGGACAGTGGGTTCGGCCGTGACCTCGCATCGGCTCATCCGATGGACGCCGCGCTGCGCCGGATACTCGACGAGCACCTGGCGCTGCGGGTGGATCTGCCCGCGTAGCTATTTCTTAGCCGCGGCCTTCTTGGCCGGTGACTTCTTGGCCGGCGCCTTCTTAGCCGCGGCCTTCTTCGCGGGCGCCTTCTTTGCCGCGGCCTTCTTGGCCGGCGCCTTCTTCGCGGGCCGCTCGCCGTCATCGGAGTCGCGGCCGGCACGTCGCGCCTTCACACTGGCCTCCAGCTTGGCCAACAGATCGGACACATCCTCGGTCTCGTCGAGCTCCTTCGGCTGCTCCTCGGTCGTAAACGCTTCGCCGCCTTCGAGTTTCGCCTGGATCAGCTCGTGCAGCTGCTCCTGGTAGTCGTCGTGGTAGCGGTCCGGGTTGAAGTCGTCAGTCATCGACTCCACCACCTGGCTCGCCATCTTCAGCTCCGCCGGCTTGATCTCAACTTCCTTGTCCAGCACCGGGAAATCGGGATCGCGGATCTCATCCGGCCACAGCAGGGTCTGGATGACCATGACGTCCCGCTTGCTGAAGTCCTGGACACGCAACGCCGCAAGCCGCGTCTTGTTGCGCAGCGCGAAATGCACGATCGCGACCCGATTGGTCTCCATGAGCGTCTTGGCGAGCAGCACATAGGATTTCGTCGACTTCCCCTCGGGCTCGAGGAAGTAGCTGCGGTCGTACATCATCGGATCGATCTCGCTCGCCGGAACGAACTCCAGCACCTCGATCTCGCGGCTGCGCTCTTCGGGCAAAGTCGCGATGTCCTCGTCGGTGATGATCACCGTGTTGCCGTCATCGGATTCGTAGGCCCTGGCGATATCGCGGTACTCGACGACCTCGCCGCACACCTCGCAGACCCGTTTGTACCGGATACGTCCGTTGTCCTTTGCGTGCACCTGGTGGAACTTGACGTCGTGGTCCTCGGTCGCGCTGTAGACCTTGACCGGGACGTTCACCAGGCCGAAGGCGATCGAACCTTTCCATATGGAACGCATAAGGCCAGGCTAGCCGGGTTGAGGCGACAACGGGCCCGACCCGGTCGCCGCGGCGTCCCGGGTCGCCCGATCGGGCAGGTCAGCGCCCGCGCGCGCCACCGTCAACGCCGAGGACAGCGCCGCCGTCTGCACTACCGCGGTCAGCGCGTCGACTCCGATCTGGGCCAGGAAGGCGCGGCGCTCGGCGCCGAGCAGACCTAGCGACCACAGCGCATCGATCAGGCCCGTCATGAACGCGTCGCCCGCCCCCACAGTGTCGACGACTTTCACCCGAAGCGCAGGCACCCGCACGGTCCCGGCCGCGCACATCGCGAATGCGCCTTGGTCGCCCATCGTCACCGCGACGATCGACGGGCCCAGCCCGAGCCACGTCCGGGCGATCTGCTCGGGGGAGCGGTTCGGGTCGATCCAGCGCATGTCCTCGTCGCTGGCCTTGATCACGTCGCAGCGTTCGGTCCAGCGGTCGATGCGGCCGCGCACAATGTCATCGTCCTCGATCAGCGCCGGGCGCACGTTCGGGTCGTACGTGATGGTCGCCGAGGGGTGATACGCGTCGAGCAGTGCGGCGGTGGCCCGGCAACCCGGTTCCAGCACCGTCGCGATCGACCCCGCGTGCGCGACGAGCGGCGGCGCGACCTCCGGTGTCCCGGCCAGCTGCCAGTCGATGTCGAACACATACTGCGCCGAGCCGTTGGCGTCCAGCGTCGCCAGCGCCGTGGGTGTGCGCTGCGCGGTCTGGCTGCCCGAAACCAATTGCACGCCAGATTGTTTGACGTAGTCGGCGATGCGGCGGCCGCGTGAGTCGTTGCCGATGTGGGTGAGGAAGTCGACGCCACGACCGAGCCGCGCGAGTCCGACCGCGACATTCAGGGGGCTGCCGCCGACGTGCTCTCCGGTGACCTTTCCATCCCTCTCGACGATGTCGAGCAGCGCCTCGCCGATCACCAGCGCTCGCTGTGCTGTACCGGGCGCGGTCATGGTGTCACTTCCTCGTGCGCAAGCGCGAGTACGCCTTCTAATGTCGCGCGGGCTCCGTTGCGGTGCAGCGAGTCCAACGCCCAGAGATACGCCTCGACAAACCGCGGCTCAGACGCGAGATCGCCGAACACCTCGGTGTTTTCGATGAATGCGGTCGGATTCTCGTGCTGAGAACGGGCCAGCGGCACCAGCGTCTCGGCTAGCTGGTCCTGGACATCGATGTGTTCGCCCTGCTCGTCGACACCTTCCGCGTACCGCGCCCAGCTGGCCACCGTAGCCGCCGACAGCCGGACGGGACCACCCGTGGCGAGGTTGGCCCGGACAACGGGCAGCAGCCATTTCGGGATGCGGTCGGACGAGCCGAAGCACAACCGCGCGATTGTGTCCTTAACGCTGGGATTGGCGAACCGTTCGATCAGCGTGCGCTTGTAGTCTGGCAGGTCGATGCCCGGCACCGGCTTGAGCGTCGGCGTGGCCTCGGAATCCATGTATTCGTGCAGGAATTCGGCGAACAGCGGGTCACCCGCCGCGTCGTGCACCAATCGGTAGCCGGCCAGGTACGCGAAATAGCACAGGCTCTGATGGCCGGCGTTGAGTAGCCGCAGCTTCATCAACTCGTAGGGCGTCACATCGTCGACCAACAGCACGCCGGCCTCCTCCAGCGGCGGACGGCCGTCGGAGAAGTCGTCCTCGAGAACCCACGACGTGAACGGCTCGGCCGCCACCGGCCACTGGTCCTCCACACCGAATTCGTTTTGCAGCACGGCGATGACGTCTGGCGTGGTAACCGGGGTGATGCGGTCCACCATCGAATTGGGGAAGCGAGTGTGGGTGCTCATCCACTCGCCCAGGCCCGGGTGTACGCGTTCGGCATACGTCGTGAACGCCTTCCGCGCGACATCGCCGTTGCCTTCGATGTTGTCGCACGAGACGATCGTCGGCGAGGCGACACCGCGGTCGCGCCGTCGCGCCAACGCGTCGGCGACCAGACCGAAGACGTTGACGCCGTCACCACCGCCGGCTGAGCCGGCAATCCCACCGAGGTTATCGATGTTGTAGCCGCCCTCGGTGATGGTCAGCGAGATGATCCGGGTGCTCGGCGCGGCGAGCAGTTCGACGACCGCCTCTGGCTCGTCGGGCGCGTATCGATAGTCGACGATCGACCCGATCACCCGCGCGTCGCGGCTGCCGTCCGGGTTCTCCAGTAGCAGCGTGTACAGACCGTCCTGCGCGGCCATTACGTCGGCCATCTTGCGGTCGGCGGGCAGCACGCCGACGCCGCAGATGCCCCACTGGATCGCGAGCCCCATCTCCAGCAGGCGGTCGACGTACATCGCCTGGTGTGCACGGTGAAAACCACCGACCCCGAAATGCACTATGCCGATACCGATCTCGTCGCGGTTGTAGCTCGGCTTGTCGATCGGGATCTGCGCCAGCGTCGACTTGTTCAGCTTCATGACACAGCCACCACGGTCTTGACGCTACCCGGCGTGCGGTCAGAGTCGAGCGCCTCGGCGGCCTTCTCCAACGGGAACCGCGCGCTCACCATCGCGTCGAGGTCCACCCGACCGGATTCGACCAGCGCGATCGCCGTCGGCCATGTGTTGGCATAGCGGAACACCCCGGTGACCACCAACTCCCGGTTCTGGATCAGCTGCGTCGGCAACTCCATCGACTCGGCACCCGAGCCGACGAGCACCACGGTGCCTGCCGACCGCACCGCACGGATGCCGTCGGCGACGGCCGACGGCGCCCCGGACGCGTCGATGGACGCATCGACACCCAAATCGCCGATCGGTCCGGCGGTTGGGTCGAGCACCGTCGTCGCCCCGAATTGCTTCGCCTGCTCGCGGCGGGATTCGTCGGGGTCGCTGACCACGATGTCGGTGGCGCCATAGGCCCGCGCGACCTGCGCCACCACGATCCCGATCGGCCCTGCGCCGGTGATCAAAACCCGCGAACCGCCGTTGAGGCCGGCCTTGCGGACCGCGGCGATGCCAACGGACAGTGGCTCACACAAGGCCGCGGCATCGTCGGATACCGAGTCGGGCACCCGATGGGCGTACCCGGCACCGATGGTGACGTAATCGCAGAACGCACCGTCCACCGGCGGGGTGGCGAAGAACCGCATGTGCGGGCACAGGTTGTAGTGACCCCTGCGGGTCTCCTCACTGTCGGGATCGGGCCGTTGCGGCTCGATCGACACCCGCTGACCGATGCGCGAGCGGTCCACCTCGGAGCCGACGCCGACGATCGTGCCTGCCGCCTCGTGGCCGAGCACCAACGGGGCGTTGACGACGAAGCTGCCCACGCGGCCGTGCCGGTAGTAATGGGTGTCCGACCCACACACCCCCACCGACGACACCCGTATCAGCACATCGCCAGGGCACGGCGTCGGTATCGGCCGCTCCTCCATCTCGATCCGACCTGGCTCGATGAGTACGGCGGCCCGCATACGGGTATCCGGCGAAAGTGTTGTGTGCGTCACAGTCTCCATGCTAACGTGATGAGCATCTACTCGCACCCCCGAGCAAATGCTCAAGGGTCAGGTAGGAGAAGGGGTGGGACTGGTGGCCATATCGACGTCGAACGGCGAGGTCGCCGGGACGATCGGAGGCCAGGCCGTGTCGGCGCCGCGGGACCGCGCATCCAGCCCTGAAGACCTGCGGCTCGCGTTGCGAGCGGCGACGCTCTATTACCTCGACGGCCTCACCCAGGCCGAGATCGCGTCCCGGCTCGGTGTCTCCCGCCCGACAGCCGGGCGGTTGGTCGCTCGGGCCAAAGCCAGGGGACTGGTCCGCATCGAAGTCGTCGTCCCACCCGACATGCGTGACGACCTGCACGCCGACGAGGAACGCGAACTCGAGCAGCGCTACGGACTGACCGAAGCCGTGGTCGCGGGCCACGGCATCGACGTCGGCGCCCCCGGCCGGCCCGCCGCGTACGCCAGCGTGGGCCGTGCCGCCGCCGCGCTGTTGATGCGCCGGCTGTCGCCGAATGACGTCCTCGGATTCACGTGGGGCCCCGAACAAGCCGCGGTGGCCGAGGCCCTGTCGCCCGGCGTCGCGAGCTGCCGCGCGGTGGTGCAATTAGACGGCGCGATGTCGGCCGCCGCGTATCAGACCGGCACCGAGTTCATCCTCGGCCGCTGCGCGGATGTGCTGCGTGCCACGACGATCCGGCTGCCGGCGCCCCTGTACGCGGATCCATCGACCGTGGCGTCGATGCGCAGCGACTCGCTGATCTCCCGCACGCTCGAGGCCGGCAGGCGTGCCGACGTGATGCTCTTCGGCGTCGGCGCAGTGTCGACGTCGACGACGCTGTTCGAAGGCAGCTTCCTGGATACCCGGATGCTCGACGAGCTCGTCTCCCTCGGTGCGGTGGGCGAGATCGGCGGCCGGTTCTTCGACGCCGAGGGCACGCCCGTCGATACCGAACTGCAGCAGCGTGCGGTATCGGTTCCGCTGGAAGACATCCGCATTTGCGAGAAGACCATCCTGATCTCCAGCGGTGCCACCAAGCACGCACGCCACCCTCGGGGCGCTGCGCGGCAAGCTCGCCCGACTGCTGGTTTGTGACATCGATTGTGCCCGTTGGCTATTGGCGCAGTGAGAGGTGAGGTAAAGGTGAAAGTGCTCAGAAAATTGGCATTGTGTGCCGCGGCGGCCGGGCTGGTCGTCACCTCTGGCTGCGCGGGCGCGGGCAGCTCTGGGGGCGTCGGCGAACGAGGTGACGATCGCCTTGGTGTCCAACTCACAGATGACGGACGCCCAGAAGTTGTCGTCGGAGTTCGAGAAAGCGAATCCCGGCACGAAGCTGAAGTTCATCTCGCTGTCGGAGAATCAGGCGCGGGCCAAGATCACCATGTCGACCGCGATGGGTGGCAGTGAGTTCGACGTCGTGATGATCAGCAACTTCGAGACCCCGCAATGGGCGAAAGACGGCTGGCTGCTGAACCTCTCGGACTACGCGAAGAACACGCCGGGTTACGACGAGAACGATTTCATCTCGTCGCTGAGGGACTCTTTGTCGTACGAGGGCAACATGTACTCGGTCCCGTTCTACGGTGAGTCCTCGTTCCTGATGTACCGCAAAGACATGTTCGAACAGGCCGGCATCACGGTCAACCCGGATCCGAACTATCAGCCGACGTGGCAGGAAGTTGCGGGGTGGGCGGACAAGCTCAAGACCGATGACAGGGCGGGTATCTGTCTGCGCGGGAAGCCGGGTTGGGGTGAGGTGCTGGCACCCCTGGACACGGTGATCAACACGTTCGGCGGTCGCTGGTTCGACGACCAGTGGAACGCCCAACTCAACAGCCCCGAGGTGAAGAAGGCCGTCAACTTCTACGTCGACCTGGTCAAGCGTTCCGGTGAACTCGGTGCTGCCTCAACCGGTTTCCAAGAATGCGCCAACTTGTTCGGTCAGGGGCAGACGGCGATGTGGTACGACGCGACGTCGGCGGTCTCGGTCCTCGAGGATCCGAAGACCTACCCCGACCTGCAGGGCAAGATCGGCTACCTGCCGGCGCCGATCGCTGAGAAGCCCAACTCGGGATGGCTCTACACCTGGTCGCTGGGCATTCCGAAGGGGGCCAAGAACCCCGACGGTGCATGGAAGTTCATCTCGTGGATGACCAGCAAGGACTACATGAGGCTGGTCGGTGAGAAACTCGGCTGGGCCCGCGTCCCACCGGGCAGCCGGACCTCGACCTACACGGACCTGCCGGAGTACGAGGCGATCTCGAAGTCCTACGGTCCGCTGACTCTGAAGTCGATTCAAAATGCGACCCCGAACAAGCCGACGGTGCAACCGGTTCCGTACACGGGGGTGCAGTTCGTCGGGATTCCCGAGTTCCAGGATCTCGGGACGCGGGTGAGCCAGCAGATCAGCGCGGCGATGGCCGGACAGAAGTCGGTGGACGACGCGCTCGCCCAAGCACAGGAATACGCCGAGGTCGTCGGCCGAAGCTATCAGGAGAAGTGATGACTGTTACCGCTGATACCGAAGCTGCCGCCAGTGAGAAGGCAGTAGCCGAACGGGTTCGCAAGATCCGGGAAGCGCAGGACGTTGGGGTGAGTCGCGCCGAGGGTTGGCGACGGCGAGGTCCGTTGTTGCCCGCGCTGATCTTCATGATCGTCGTCACGCAGATCCCCTTCCTGTTCACGCTGTACTACTCGACGTTGTCCTGGAACCTGGTTCGTCCCGGGTCACGTCAGTTCGTGGGGCTGAACAACTACATCGCGGTGGTCAAGGACAGCCAGTTCTGGACGGTCGCCCTCAACACCGTCATATTGATCGTCGTGGTCGTGATTGTGTCGGCGTTCCTCGGACTGCTGCTCGCGTTGCTACTGGACCGGGCGTTCCTCGGACGTGGCGTCGTGCGGACGCTGCTGATCACACCGTTCCTGGTCACACCCGTTGCGGCGGCGCTGATCTGGAAGACGACCATCCTCGACCCGACCAACGGCATCTTGAACTGGGTGCTGTCGCTGGTGGGGATCGGCAAGGTGGACTGGATCGGCCAGTTCCCGCTGACGATGGTGATGGTCGTGCTGATCTGGCAGTGGACGCCCTTCATGATGCTGCTGATCCTCGCCGGCCTCCAGTCGATGCCTCGCGACATCCTGGAGGCCGGTCGAGTCGACGGTGCGGGCGCGTTTCAACTCTTCCGTGAGTTGACGCTGCCCCACCTTCGGCGCTTCATCGAACTGGGTGTCGTGCTCGGCGCGATCTACCTGGTCAACACGTTCGACGCCATCTACATGCTGACGCAGGGCGGGCCGGGCATCGCGAGTGCGAACCTGCCGTTCTACATCTATCAGCGCGCGTTCCTCGGCTTCGACATGGGGCAGGCCGCGGCCATGGGCGTGGTTGTGGTGATCTTCACGATGGTCATCGCCAGCTTCGCGCTTCGGTTGATCTTCAAATCGTTCTCCGGCAAGGAAGAGGCGGCCTGACATGACCACCACAGTTGAGAAGGGCACGGCGACAACGGATACGGCCTTGGCGTCGAAGAAGAAGAGCCGCAAGTTCAGTCCATGGGGAGTGGTGGCGTGGCTCGTGGGCCTCGGGTTCTTCTTCCCGGTGTTCTGGATGGTGCTGACGGCCTTCAAGTCGGAGGGTGACGCGGCGACCAGTCCGCCGAAGCTGTTCTTCACCCCGACGCTGGATCAGTTCGCCGCGGTGTTCGAACAGGGCATCGGGCCCGCGATGCTGAACTCCATCTTCGCCACCGTCATTTCGACGGTCCTGGTGCTGGCACTGGGGACTCCGGCGGCGTTCGCGCTGTCGTTGCGACCGGTCCGCAAGACGCAGGACGCGCTGTTCTTCTTCATGAGCACCAAGATGCTGCCCATCGTGGCGGCGATCCTGCCGCTGTACGTGATCGTGTCCAATATCGGTCTGCTGGACAACATCTGGGCACTGGTCATCCTCTACACCTCGATGAACCTGCCCATCGCGGTGTGGATGATGCGCTCGTTCTTCCTCGAGGTTCCCGGTGAACTGCTCGAGGCGGCCAGCCTGGACGGCGCCAGCCTGTGGCGGTCGGTGCGCGAGGTGATCCTGCCGCTGGTGTCACCCGGCATCGCGGCCACCGCGCTGATCTGCGTGATCTTCGCCTGGAACGAGTTCTTCTTCGCGGTGAACCTGACCGCGGTGAACGCCCAGACCATGCCGGTTTACCTCGTCGGGTTCATCGCCGGTGAGGGCCAGTACTGGGCCGTGTTGTCGGCGGCGGCAACCATGGCCGCGCTGCCCGTGATCCTGTGCGGGTGGTTCGCCCAAAACAAGCTGGTGCGCGGACTTTCGTTCGGCGCGATCAAGTAGACCTCCCTTCACCGCACAAGGAGAATCAGCAGCCATGGCAGCAATCACGTACAAGAACGCCTCCTGCGTCTACGCGCAGGCGGACACAGCTCGCCGTCGACTCGCTCAACCTGGACATCCAGGACGGCGAGTTCGTCGTCCTGGTCGGGCCGTCCGGCTCGGGCAAGAGCACCGCGCTGCGGATGCTCGCCGGCCTCGAGGACATCGACGAGGGCAGCATCGAGATCGGCGGCAAGGACATGACCGGCGTGCCGTCCAAGGATCGCGACATCGCGATGGTGTTCCAGAACTACGCGCTGTACCCGAACAAGACGGTCGCCGAGAACATGGGCTTCGCGCTGAAGCTGCGTGGCGTATCGGCCGACGAGCGGCGCAAGAAGGTCGAGGAGGCCGCCAAGGTTCTTGGACCTGACCGACTTCCTGGACCGCAAGCCCGCCAAGCTGTCCGGCGGTCAGCGTCAGCGCGTCGCGATGGGTCGCGCCATCGTGCGCGAGCCGCAGGTCTTCTGCATGGACGAGCCGCTGTCCAACCTGGACGCGAAGCTGCGCGTGCAGACCCGCACCCAGATCGCCGCGCTGCAACGGCGGCTCGGCACCACCACCGTCTACGTCACCCACGACCAGGTCGAGGCGATGACGATGGGTGACCGGGTGGCCGTGTTGCGGTTCGGCAAGCTGCAGCAGTTCGCCGCGCCCAACGACCTCTACGACAGGCCGGCCAACGCGTTCGTCGCCGGCTTCATCGGATCGCCCGCGATGAACCTCGTGACGCTGCCGATCACGTCGGACGGTGTCAAGATCGGCGATTCCACACTGGAATTGGAGCGCGCCGACCTCACGCGGTTGTCCGAGGCCGGGCTTTCGGAGGTCACCTTCGGTATCCGGCCCGAGCAACTCGACC
>CAVYPI010000052.1:0-93553 GCA_963770125.1 uncultured Actinomycetota bacterium
TCCACCGACGGGGCGGGCTAGCCGGGCTAGACCACACGAAGTAGTGGTTCAGGCGAGGTAAATGTGGATGCGCCTGCAACGGCGCGGACCCTCACAACGGCGACTGCCTGCCGACGGTGACCTCGATTTGGTCCGGCACGGGGTTGAGAAACGGCATCCTCGCCTGCCTGGGCCACTCCGGTCAGACCGCTCCCCTACCTGGCCAGCAGGACGACCGTGCTCCGCGGGTTGGCGAGGTAGTGGCCGACGGGCTCGATGGGCACTTCCGCCCCGACGTGGGCGAAGTCCTCGCCCGCCGGGAGGCTGGTGTCGATTGCCCGCAACCAGGCGCTGCCGTCGGGCAGCGGCGGAAGAGTGATGTCCTGCGACTCGAAGTTGGCGTTGAGGATGACGTAGAGGCGACTCGCGCCGACATTCGCACGGTCCTCGGCCGCGTCGAGCTGATAGCAGAGCGTCCGCAGGTTGGCGTTGTTCCAGTCCGGTGATCTCAAATCGGGAGCAAACCAGGTTAGATCGGGAATGCCGTCGTTGTAGAGGTCCTTGCCGAGGAAGAACTTGCGTTGCTGCAGAACCGGAAAGCGTTGGGTGAACGCGATCGCCTTGGCGAAGAAGTCGACGAGATCCTGATGGCGCGCTACCAGGGTCCAGTCGAACCAGTTGGTCTCGTTGTCCTGGCAGTAGGTGTTGTTGTTGCCGTGCTGCGTGCGGGCGAATTCGTCGCCGCCCAGAATCATCGGTGTGCCCGAGGCCAATAACAGATAGCAGGCGAAGTTCTTTATCTGCTGGGACCGCAAGGCGAGCACTGCTGGATCATCGGTGTCGCCTTCGACGCCGCAGTTCCACGAGTTGTTGTCGTTGGAGCCGTCTTGATTGCCTTCGCCGTTGGCCTGGTTGTGCTTCTCGTTGTAGGAGACGAGATCGTGCAGAGTGAGTCCGTCGTGGCAGGTGATGAAGTTGATGCTGTTGTAGGCCGACCGCCCATCGTCGCCGTAGAGATCGGCGGATCCGGTCATCCGCGCTGCGAGGTCGGCCACTTGCGCGCCGTCACCCTTTCCGAACCTGCGGACGGTGTCGCGGAATCTGCCGTTCCATTCCGACCAGTCGATGGGGAAGTTCCCCACCTGATACGTCCCGGTATCCCAGGGTTCGGCGATCAAGATGGTGCGGCGCCGGTTCAGCAGCGGATCCTGGGCCACCGCGTCGAAGAAGGCCCCGGACGCGTTGAATCCCCCGGTGTCATCGCGGCCGAGCACTGACGCGAGATCGAACCGGAATCCGTCGACCCCCATCACCTCGACCCAATAGCGCAGCGAGTCCATCGCCAGCCGGATGACCGCCGGGCTGTCGAATTTAAGGCTGTTGCCGCAGCCGGTGTAGTTCATGTAGTAGCGCTGCGGCGCATCTGCAGGACCGGCGAGGCTGTAGTAGGAGGGGTTGTCCAGGCCGCGAAACGACAGGGTCGGCCCCATCTCGTTGCCCTCGCCGCTGTGGTTGTACACCACGTCAAGGATGACCTTGATGCCGGCCCGGTGCAGCTCGCGGACCAGCGTCTTGAATTCGGTGACCTGGCAACCAGGCGACTGGCTATCGGGGACCACATCTCGCCCCCCTGCGCCTGGGTCGTAGGCGAGCAGCAGGTTGTCGATGTTGCGGAACTTGCCGGTGACGGCTTTCGCATACGGATCGAGCAGCAGTTTGGCCTCGTTGAACCGCAGCCCCCACT
The DNA here is from genome assembly GCA_963770125.1 of uncultured Actinomycetota bacterium. Classification (GTDB taxonomy): domain Bacteria; phylum Actinomycetota; class Actinomycetes; order Mycobacteriales; family Mycobacteriaceae; genus Mycobacterium. Next base: position 1,724 of record CAVYPI010000052.1, read on the forward strand.
CGGGTCGGTAGTCGCCACCTATTTTGTAGCCGTAGAGCTGACCGGGGCGCAGGCCGTGAACGAAGACGTGCCAGATGTCCCTGTCGCGGTGCGTCATCTCGATGATGTCGGTCGGATTCCCGTCGGGGCGGTCGAACAGCAGCAGGTACGCCGCCGCGGCATTCTTCGAATGGACGGCGAAGTTGACGCCGTCTGCCGAAACGGTCGCGCCGAGTGGGAAATATGCGCCTTCACCGATGACTTTCGTCGTGTTCTGCGCGAGTGGTTCGGGCATACATCCTCCAAGCGGTCGGCGTTGGCTGGTAGGACATCGTGTAAGAGCGCATCAAACGTAGCCCAGGTATGCGGCGGTGGCGCGAATGCGTCGTGAAATGTCATGCGTAAGGTATTGACGCTCTGTGCATTCGGCGAATCGCTGCCGATCCGGTGCGGCTGGCGCCGAACAACGCCACCGTCTCGACCGCCCATGCCACGATCACCGGTGTGCGGCGCGGCACGCTGCGCTAGGTCGCCGCGGGCGCGGAGGTAGGCAGCGGATAGACCGGCGTCGGGATGCTCGGGGTCACCGCGAGCCGCGAGACGTAGGAGACGAACACCGCGATGACGGTCTTGAGCAGCGACGTGCCGAAGACGATCCAGGCTGACCTGTCGGTGAAGTTCATCGTCACCAGCATCGGCAGCACCGTGATCAGGCCGACCATCAAGTCCACTGCCAAGTTTTGGAACAGGGTGCGGAACGCCCGGTTCTTCGCATCGGCGATGGTGATTCGTTTTCCGGTCTGTGTGACGGTGCTGATCGTGGGAACCAGCGAGGCGTGCTGACCCTCAATCTTGGCCCGCACCGTGGTCTGGACGTACTTCTCCAGGTCGGCCTGAAGGTCGCCGACAACCGTGTTGAGTGCGCTGCGGACAATGTCCTGCACGTCGTCCTGAGCGGCGAGGGCGGGCGTTTGGGCCGCTGGTGGCGCTGCGGGGGCGGCAGAAACCTCGGTGACAGGGACCGGGTCAGGAGCGGCGGCCGCCAGCACCTCCATACCGTCGCTGTCGTTGTGCAAGACAACATTTGCGCTCATCCAGCACCTTTCCCAACCCGTCAAAGACTCGACGCCGCATGGTTGCGGCCAAGTCCGTAAAGGCTCAGTGTCGCCGACCTCCGATGACGAGTCGCGAGTAGCGGACTACCTCAAATTGTTGAGGGGCTTGTTGTGGTGGATACGCCGTCGCTGACGCAGGCCTTCGACGTGACGGCGTTGGCCATACGTTCGATGTCGCGAGCGGCCGGCCCGGCACCGGCCTCCCCGCCCGGCCATGCCACAGACCGTACGCAGTCCCAGGCCAGGCATTTCACCGTGACGACAGAGTAAGCGGCCCCGACGCGACAGCTACGCGTCCGGAGTGGCGAGTAACGCGTCGCTGGTGCTGTATGACCTGAGCTAAGCAGCTTACTGATCTATGGACTAAACAGTAATGTCAGGTCAAGTCCGTACTATCCACTCTCCCAATACTTTTCGATGATGTCGAGCCTGCCGAAGTGGCGGTGGGCTGCAGAAATCGCGTCGGAGACGCTGCGTCGATCGGTCACGTCCAGCTCGACGGGTAGGAGTGCCGTGCCGTGTTTATGGCTGAGCCGATCGAGCGCTGTCGCGTCCGCCGCGCTCACTGGCGACGAGATCACCGCGCTCCAGTGCCGCCAGCGCGCAGTCCTGACCGAGCCGCTGCGAAGCCTCGGCGATGAACCAAGTCTTCATCAGCCCCGCTTCAGAGGGCGGCTAGCGCTGCGCGCAGGCGGCCCGCGAGATCGCCGCCGCCGTCTTCGTACATCGGGCCGCAGCCGTCGGCGAGTAGCCGGCGCAGCCGTGCCATTCCCCTGGCACTGACGTGACGCGGTGAATGCAGCCGCAGGGTGATCATGTCGATCACATCCTCGGCGGCGGCCACATTGCGGCGGTGGACGGGTATCGATGGAGACCCGAGTGGCTGACCCTGGCGCGCCTCGACGACGGCCCGGCGCAGCACATGTGCGATCGAGTGGCGCTCGTTATCGGACTCCAGACGCGCGGCATGGATGGCCAGGGCGCTGCCGGCCGGTCCGACAACCCCAACTGCCAGTTGCCTGTCCAAGCGGCTCGCGATGATTCGGGCCGTCACGAGCGCGCGTATCGAGGTATGCCCGGTGGCATTGTTGGCGGCGTCGACGTGGACGGATGGGGCTACAAAACTGTGGTGCTCAGTCATCGGAGTCCTTGTGAGGTGAAAACTGCGTTACACAGCTTAGAACAGCCTGCAGAGGTGTTTCTGTTCATCGTGAGACGGACATCATAGCCGGAATGCGGGGTGATTGCCGCGATCCCCCGCTCGACCAAGGCCACATGTGTTCCGGGTGCCACCGAGGTCGGGTCCTGGCCAGTTCCAAAGCGAAATCCAGAGCGTCGAGAGGATGAATGACGAGTGCGCGCTAGTGACCACGAGGGTGCCAAGTCATTGGCCAGTAACCGCAGAGCGGCGCTCGGGTACACAGTTTTGGCGCACGAACTTTTCGCAGCGCACTCACCTGTACTGGTCGCAACTTCAGCATCCACGGGTTAATACGACCCGATCGAGTATGACGGGATACCGGTTAGCTCTGGACTATTCACTCTCCCAACATTTTTCGCGCTCCCGAAGTGCAAAGTATGCCGCCGATGATGCATCAGATTGGGTCAACCCGATGCGGCCCGGAAGTCAGAAACGGGCTGTGCAAGAGCTTCAGACGCAGGACGGCCACCGCTTCAGCCACGACGCCCGCGGTTAGCCATTTCATAGCGGAGGGCGCTGCGGCGACGCGCCGCGATTAGGCTTGTGGCAAATGACAAGACCGGCCATCACTTCTGGATTCACCGACGTCAAGGGATGATTTGATTGACTTATGTTGTGCTGCAGTAAAACTCATTGTTTGAGGCTGCACCGGTAATATCAGGTCAGGTTAGGTCCGTACTATTCACTCTCCCAACACTTTTCGGCCTCGCCAGGTGCAGGTAACGATGCGCCGAGCGGTTCCGATGGGTCATGGAGGCTTTGAACAGTCGGTTCGCAAGTCGCGATGGACCCGCTTACGGGCACTTGACTTCGCACATGATCCCCGGCGCTCGGGCGATTCGCCGATCGAGTGTTGCCAACCCAGCGCCGACCGTCGTGACCTATGACGACCGAATGGCCAACGCCGCAAGCGACGCCGGGTTGGCCTGGGTGAGCCAGCCGAGTAGGCGAATCAGTAGACAGCCCGGTCGCGCCCTCAGAATCTTGGGAACTAAACCGGCTTGATCCTCATGTCGGCTGCACAGGCGAGCGCGTCATGGGCGTCGCGGTCCGCCTCTTGTCGTTGTACGTCGGCGTTCGCGACCCGGGCGCGTGTCGCCAGCGCCGCCACCAGATAAATCCGTTGTCGCGCATATCCCAACCGCTCGTTGAACCGTGGCCTTGCCTGCTGAGGCTACAACTTCGGTGACCGAGCCCGCCCGGGGACTACGCGCAACGTAATCGGTTCACATAGCCGCGCAATTGAGCCTGGTCGGTACAGGCGGTGGCGTCATACCCGTCGAGCCACTCGTGCAGCCGCGCGATGATGTGGCCGGGCACCGGACATGCCGAATGGACGGCTCCGCGCACCATGTCGTCAATGGCCAGATCGCACTCGCCGACGCCTAGCTCGAGGGTGATCACCCTCTGGTCGGTCCACGGCAGATGCCTGCAGGTCAATTGCGCCAGCTCCTCGGCCAGCGCGGAAACGTTTCGGCGCTCCATCCCGGCAACCGTAACGGTCGATGCTGACATTCCTCTGAACGACAGGTGATTTCAACCGTAAAACCGTCGATTGACGACGGACGACCAGGCGGTTCAGTCAGCGATCATCTGTCCCCTCGGGTCCCGCATCCCGACTGCGGCCACCACTGATCGCCGTCAGTACGTCGGCAGTGGGCATCTTGCCGTCGATCAGCTACCCGCCGGATTGTGTCATTGGTCCGGCACGCTATGGCAAACGACCTGCGGACTAACGGAATCGGCGGGATACTGACCCGTCAGGCGGTAACTGCTGCAAAGATCGTCGGTGCGGCAATCGCCATCGTGGTTGCCGCCGGAGGTAGACGATGAGGAAACGGGTCTCAACCGGGGAGGGCCGTGTGAAACCGCCATGCAGCGGCGGGCCGCCGCCGGCCAATCGTGCGCCTGCCGACGCTGCGCGATCGGCCTGGAGAAACCGTCGAATGGTGCGGCCATGACCAAAGCCCCGACACGACTCGCAGCTTGGCTTGCCGAACGGGTGGATCGGACAATCGGTTGGCCGCGGTTGCCCACCGCATTGGCGATACCGGTCCTGATCGGACTTCGGGCCCGGCTGCGGTCGAAGAACCTCGTCGACACTGGCCGTGGTTCTGTTGGGCCACCGAGCGATCATGTCGCCACTCCGGCGGGCGAGTCGGCCCGCACGCTGAGTGGCTGCCAGAACAATCTCGACGATCCGCTAATGGGCGCTGTCGGAAGCCGTTTCGGGCGAAACGTCCCGCTGACGCGCACCTATCGCGAAGAACCGGCTCAGCTTCTGGAACCCAACCCGCGGTTGGTCAGCCGGCGGCTGCTAACTCGCGATCAGTTCCAGCCGGCCACCACTCTCAATGTGCTGGCCGCGGCGTGGATCCAGTTCGAGGTCCATGACTGGGTAAGCCACGGCTTCGTCGACGACCAACCGTGGATGGTTCCGCTGGACGACGATGACCCATGGCCGGAGCAGGACATGGCGATCAAGCGGACGGCGCCAGACCCCAGCCCCCGACAGCTGGGGTCCACCCACCTTCGTGACGCAGGACAGCTACTGGTGGGACGGTTCGCAAATCTACGGGAGCACAACGGGTTTCGCGAATGCGATTCGTGGTCCGCGCGGACGCCTGCTGATCGACGAGCTCGGGCTGCCGCCTGCCGAGGCCGCGCAGTATGTCGACCTAACTGGCGCGGCAGGCAACTTCTGGGTAGGCCTGGCGATCCTGCATTCGTTGTTCATGCGCGAACACAACGCGATATGCGACCGGCTCGAGGCAGAATACCCGTCTCTGACCGACCAGGAGCTGTACGACAAGGCACGGCTGGTCAACGCGGCATTGATGGCCAAGATTCACACCGTCGACTGGACGCCGGCAATCATCGCTCACCCCACCACGGTGTTCGCGTTGCGCGCCAACTGGTTCGGTGTCCTCGGGGAACTGTTCGCCCAGCGCTTCGGCCGCATCGGCACCAATGCGCTGCTGTACGGCATCCCGGGATCGGCGACCAGACTGCACGGCGTCCCCTACTCACTGACCGAGGAGTTCGTCGCGGTCTACCGGATGCATCCGCTGATCCCCGACGAGTTCACCTTCCGCTCCGTGGCCGACGACTCCGTACTGGCCAGTCACGAGCTACCCGACCTGACTGTGTATGAGGTCCGCCAACGTCTGTCAGAACTACCGATGGACGACATCCTCTACTCGTTCGGTCGCGCCCATCCCGGTGCGCTGACGCTGCACAACTATCCGAAGCACCTGCAGCAGTTCCACAAGGCCGACGGAGAACTCGTTGACCTCGGCGCGATCGACATATTGCGGACACGCGAGCGAGGTGTCCCCCGCTACAACGAGTTCCGCCGACTGTTCCGCTTGAGGCCGGCCTCATCCTTTGAGGATCTGACCGACAACCCGGCCTGCGCCGAGGAGCTGCGCCGGATCTACGGGGATATCGAGCAGGTAGACCTGATGATCGGCTTGTACGCCGAACCCAAGCCGCCCGGATTCGGATTCAGCGACACCGCGTTTCGGGTCTTCATCCTGATGGCGTCCCGGCGGCTGGAAAGCGATCGCTTCTTCACCACCGATTTTCGCCCCGAGGTCTACACCCCGGGCGGGATGGAGTGGGTCAAGAACAACACGATGCGCACCGTGCTGTTACGCCACTTCCCGAAGCTCGCACCGGCCCTGCGCGGCGTCGCTAACCCGTTCGCGCCGTGGAATCCGGTGCGCGGCAGCACGACGTGAGCGTGCACGCCGCACTCTGCGAGACACACGACTAAATTCGAGTAGCGCACTACGTATGCCCGCGGGCGCCCACGGTGACAGGGTCAAAGACGCAACGCCGCAACCGCCGTCGCCCGGAAGGAACTCATCTCAATGACCGATACCGTGGCCTACGTCCGCTACCGCGATGATCTGGAGCGGCCAAGGCCCGACGAAGACCAGCTGGTCAAGAAGATCGCCGACGTGCTGCACGGCAACAACCAGTGGGCGTTCAAGAAATACCGGCACGGGATCCGTGATGCTCACGCCAAGAGCCACGGCATCCTGCGCGGGGAGCTCACCATCTATCCCGACCTACCAGAACCCTATCGGCAGGGCCTGTTCGCGACACCCGCGACGTACCCGGTCATCGCCAGACTGTCGAGTACGTCGGGTGCGCTGCGCAGCGACCAAACCCGCGGCGTGCGTGGCTTGGGGATCAAGGTGCTCGGCGTGGAGGGGCCGCGTGCGCTGCCCGACGACACCGCGACCACGCAGGACTTCATCCTCGTCACCCACCGCGAATTCCCGTTCCCCGACGCCCACGCCTATTTGAAGCGCGGCATGCCGCTGGCCTGGCTGTTGGCTCGTTTGCCCGACACGGCGCTGATCCTCACCGGCAAGGCGCTCGGCGCGGCCCAGACCGCCCTCAAACGCGTCCATCGTTCCCTGCCAACGGCTTTGGAACTGTTCAGCGAACCCAACACCCACATCCTGGGTATGACGTTCTTCTCCTCTGCTCCGCTGCGTTGGGGGGACTACGTTGCCAAGGTCTGCTACAAGCCGTTGTCGGTGTCCGTCAAGGCATTCCAGGGTCAGTTGGTTTCCGAAGGCGCGGGCAAAGAGGCGTTCCGCGACATGGTCGTCGAGTTCTTCCGCTCCAACAGCGCAGAGTACGAGTTGCAGGTGCAGCTGTGCACTGACCTGGCGAAGATGCCCATCGAGGATGCCACCGTGGCGTGGCCGGAGGCAGACTCGCCCCATGTCGGGGTCGCCAAGATAACGTTCCCCGTCCAAAACCCCGACACCGCCGAGCGACGCACATTCGGTGACGATGTGCTGTCGTTCAACTCGTGGCGCGGACTGGCGGCCCACCGGCCGCTCGGCTCGATCAATCGACTCAAGAAGCTGGTGTACGAGGCGTCGAGCGACTTTCGGCACCGGGTGAACCATGTCCCCAGGATGGAACCGGCCAGCGTAGCCGACCTGCCCGACTAGCTCCCGCCATTCGGACGACGCCAATGCCACCACGCGATCCACCCCGCCAAAGCCACAGTATTTCGCGGATGTCATTCGCAAGCCGACATGCGACATCGACACTTACACTCTGGCTACATGGCTAGCCGTTGGCAGTTGCTGGAACGCCCGGCGGAGTTCGACTCGATTCGTTCGACGTTGACTGGCGGCAAGGGCGGCGGTGTCGTGCTGATCGGGGCCGCCGGCGTCGGCAAGTCCACTCTGGCGCGCGCGGTTACGGCAACGCTGCGTTCGGATGTGCATTGGGTCGGCTGCACCGAGTCCTCCCGCAGCATCCCACTCGGTGTTCTCGCACACCGGATCCCGACGACGGGCTCACGTGACCCCGTCGCCCTTCTCGCCGCTGCGCGCGAGTCGATACTCGCCGGTCCCGACACCGTCATCGGCGTCGACGATGCGCACCTGCTCGACCAACTCTCCTCGACGCTGCTGCACCAGATCGCCGTCGAACGTGCCGGGCAGATCGTGGCCACGGTCCGCAGCGGTGTACCGGTACCCGACGCCGTCACCGCGTTGTGGAAAGACAACTATCTGCAGCGCCTTGACCTCATGCCCTTCACGAAGCAGCAGAGCATCGCACTCGTCGAATCCGTTCTGGGCGGGACACTGGAAGGCCTATCCGCCGACGTCATGTGGGACGCGTCGGGCGGTAATCCTCTGTTTTTGCGACACATGGTCGAGGGCGCCTTCGACGCCGGAACGCTCACCGAGGTCGACGGGGTCTGGCAGCTGCGCGGACACGCGGCTGTCCCGTCCGGGCTGGCCGAGCTGCTCGAAGACCGTCTCGACCAGGTTGGCGACGACGCCATGAATGCCTTGAAGCTGCTGGCGCTGTGTGAGCCACTCGATGTCGACGTGCTATGTGAGCTCGCCGGCGAGGATGCCGTGGATGCCGCCGAGGTGGGCGGGCTGATCCGCATCGATGAGGACGGTCCTGCGCTCACCGCCCGCCTCAACCACCCGCTCTACGGCGATGTCGTCCGCCGCCGGCTGGGCACAGTGTCGGCGCGCAGGCTGCGCGGCCAAATCGTGAAGGTGCTGCGCCAACAGGCACTTGACTCGGCCGCCGCCCGGCTGCGGCTGGCCCAGCTGTCCATCGACAGCGACCAACCGGTGGAGACGAAAATTCTCGTTGCGGCGACCAAGGACGCGATCTTTTTGTCCAACGTTCCGCTGGGTGAGCATCTCGCGCGGGCCGCGTTCGAGCGGGACGGCGGCCTGCAAGCCGCCGAGCTGTTATCACGCGCTCTGCTGTGGCAGGGTCACCCGGCGCAGGCCGACAACGTTCTCGCGCAGTTTTCCCCGGACGCACTTGACGAGCTGCAGCTGGTGATGTGGGGCATTCCCCGGCTGTCCATCCTGTTCTGGTCGATTGGCGATGTCGAGCGCGCCCGCCAGGTGCTGAGGCTGCTTCGTGAGCGCGTGCAGGACCCCAGCCTCAAGCTCATCGTGGAAGCGACCGGATCGGCGATTGCGGTGCACGAGAACGAGATTGCCGAGGGTATCGCCGCCGCAGAGGCGGTGCTGTCGAATCCGCTCGCTCCACGACAGGCGATTGATTTCGCGGCGTTCGCGGCCGGTCTGGCGATGCCGGTCGCCGGCCGCGGGGCCGACTTCGAGCCGATCGCGGCGCGGTGTCGCTCCGATCAGAAGGCCACCGACGGCATGATCCGCGTGATGGTGCGCTACGGCGATGTGCTGGCCCTGACCCACACCGGCGAATTAGATCTCGCCGATCAGCGTGCGGCGGAGTACGCCCAGTTCTCGTCGGCGGGCCAATTCCTGGGGTGGGCGATCGCCAAGATCACGGCCGGCGTGGTCGCGACGCACCGCGGGCGCTTTCCCGAGGCGATCTCGGCATTCGAACAGGCCCTCGCGGCATTATCGGCCGAGACGTCGTTGCCGTGGCTGCTGCCCGCCCGGCTGCTGCTGGCTCGGTCCTACGCCGCGGTGGGCAGTATCGATCAGGCCGAACGTGTGCTGGCCGACGCCAAGGAACACAGTGGCCAGTCCGTGGCGCTGCACGGCCCCGAGTTGTTGATCTCCAGGGCCTGGGTGGCGGCTGCCAAGGCCGGGGAGCGGCCGGGTGTCGAGCTGGCGCGCGCGGCCGCCGACTCCGCGCGGGACTCGGGCCAGTACGCCGTCGAAGCGGAGGCGTTGCACCTTGCCGCCCGCTTCGGCGACGGCACCGTTGCCGACCGGCTGGCAGAACTTGCCGACCAGGTGGACGGGGCCGTGGTCGCACTTCACGCGCGGCACGCCGCGGCCGTTGCGAATGGTGACGCGCAGGTATTGGACACGCTGAGCGCCGAATTCGAAGCCGCCGGGCTGTTGTTGTCCGCCGCGGATTCGGCTGCGCAGGCGGTTCCGCTGTATGAGAGCGTCGATCAGCGACGCAAAAGCGTGGAGTCGGGGGCCCGTGCGTTGCGGCTGGCGACGCAATGCGGTGGAGCGGCCACGCCGGCACTGAGGTCGGCGGCTCAACCGCTGCCGTTGTCCGCCCGTGAGCGCGAAATCGCCGGGCTCGTCGCGTCGGGGTTGACCAACAAGGAAATCGCCGAACAGCTCTCGGTGTCGGTCCGAACGGTCGAGGGTCATATCTACCGCGCCTGCATCAAGCTTGACGCCGCCAACCGCGAAGAACTCGCCAAGATCATCCGCCCGGACCTGCGTGAGAAGTAGTCGGTACGGCACCTTCGCCGTCCGGCGTCACGCCGAGTTCTGTTGCTGCAGGCGGTTGATGATCAGCTGCTCGATCTCGGTGCATGCGGCATCGAGGTCGACCTGCCCTGTGACTGCTCGCATCGACGTCCTCCTCGCAAGTTCCGGTATTTCCGGGCGCGCCCAATCACGCGATTGCCAAACCTCGCGTCACGATGAGTGCATGGCCGACAACGGGACCGTCGTCGAACTACGGGTGCACGGGGTCTCCGGGACCCCACCGGAAGCGCTGCTCGGTTGTCCCACCGACTTCATCAAGCAGAAGGCGGGCGACAACTCCTCAGGCTTCTACCGCCGCGAGGACTGGATCGAGAACGCGGTCGCTAATGCCGCGGCCGCCGCAACCAACACCAACGGCGAGCCCAGTAGGTGGCGCAGTGTGATGGAAGCCTATTCGTGGGGTGGGCTGACATCCGGTAGGGCGAGCAGGGCGCTGTGGCTGCTATTTCTGCCATTCATCCTTATCAACCTTGCGCATTGGATGCTGCCGCCAGCCGCCAGTAGTCGCCGCGCCGCCGCTGCGATTTCCGTTGGCCTCTTGCGGTTGATCGCACTGTCGCTCACATTGACGCTGATGCTCGCCACGGCTGTGGCTGTGATGGACGTATTAGCCTGGCAGTGCCTGAATCTGGACTACTGCGCGGCCCAGTGGCAGCCGTTTGTGTTGTTGACGAGGCTACCGCGCAATGCGCTAACCGCACTGAGCGCCCTGCCGCTCGTGATCGTGATCGTGGTGCTGTGGATGCTGGGCAGGGAGGACCTGCGGTTTGCCGGGAATCCGCCGCCGTCTCCTGCGGTGACGAAAGGTGATGTCCCGCTGCAGGATCAGACATTCTGGAACCCCGACTCTTCGGTGCAGCGGCTGCGTGTCTGCCATGTGATGGCGTGGACGGCGGGACTTGCCGCTCTCACGCTCGCGATGCCGGCGTGCTACGCCACGTCGCCAAGCGCGCGCACTCTGAGCCGCGGTCTGCTGGAGGTCAATGGTGTGCTTCTGGTCATCGCAGTGGCGGTCACGGCATGGAATCCGGCGACCGCACGAGGTGGCCGGAGCGCTGATCGGCTAACGCCACCGCTGCTGGCATTGCGGTGGATATCACTGGGACTGCTTGCCGCGTCACTGATTTGGGTTGCCGTGACCAAGGTGAACTACTTGTCCACCCCCCCGCAGCTTCCGGGGCTGCGCGGCGCGATCTATGTGATGCTGGGCGTTCAGGTCGGGCTGCTGATCCTGCTGCTCTTGTTCGTCGCGCTCTGCCGGGGTTCCGAATCGTCACCGCCCGAGGGGTACACCCCGACGTTGGGCGGACTGACCGCGTGGTTTGTGGCGCTGATCGGCTGGCTCATTGGCGGCGGGTTCAGTGTCGGCATCGGCTTGTTGACCGCGCAGTTTCTCGGCACGCCAGTGATCTCTACCGCCGCCGCAGACCTGTGCCAGGCAGAGCCCACAAGTGGCGGCGCTTGTGTGAAGCCGGAAGCCGGCGCGTTCACCACCAACGCGCCGCTGATCGTGCCACCGCCGTACGTCGGGACGGCCGTGGCGATCGCCGCGCTCATCTTCATTGCAGTCGTGGCAGGGCTGTTCGTGTGGAGGCGGGTCACCGATAAGACGACGCGGGGCCAACTGGACGAGGTGCGTAGTGACTACACCGACGAGCAAACTGACCCCGTGCGCGCCGAACAGGTCGCCCAGTCGCGCGCATGGGCATTGCTGACGGACCACGCCGTACAGATCGCCGCCGTCCTCGCATTGGTGTCCGTCGTAGAGACGGCCGGCGTGGCCGTCTGGTACATAATCGATCCCAGCTGGTTCGATAACCCGCAGCGGTCATCGTCAGTCGTCATCATCGTCAGCGTGTTCATCACATCGTCCTTGGCGGCCGGGTTGGTGCTGCTCGCCGTCCTGGCGTACCGTAACCGCAACCTACGACGACTAGTGGCGGTGCTGTGGGACATCACCACCTTCTGGCCACGCGCGAACCACCCTCTGACCCCGCCGTCATACGGGGGGCGCACGGTGTATGAACTGCTTGTGCGGCTCCAGACCCTCCACAAGGAAACCAACACCCGCGTGGTGTTCGTCGCCCACAGCCAGGGCACCATCATCGCCGCCGCCACGCTTCTGCACGACAACGGTGAAGCCCGAGAAGGTGTCCCGTTGCTGACATTCGGGTCGCCCCTGCGCCGGCTGTACGCCAGAAACTTCCCGGCCTACTTCGGTCCCGAGGCGATACTACGGCTGCGGGAACGGCAACAGTCGGCGTGGATTGACCTGTGGGCGCACAGTGACCCGATCGGGGGGTGGGTGGTCGACGAGCAGAACCGCGACCCGCAGGCAGCGCTGGAGCACGTCGACTATCGCTTACTCGACGTCGAGCCGGATCTAAAGATGCGACCTGACGGCAGCTATCGGCCGATCTGCGGACATTCAGGATTCTGGGTCCGCCCCGAATACAACGCCGCGATAAACACGCTCGGTGACCAGCTCACGCCGGAGGGCGTCAAGATCGACACCAGTGCGATCGCACCTCCGACGGCAGAGATCGTATGAGATTCGGCGGGCGCACCGCCTTCAATACCGGCGGCGCCATCGGCTTCTGCCAGGCATTTGCGCGTGCCATGGTGGGCGAGGGCGCCAGTGTGGCGATCGTCGACATCGACGTCGACATGGCCGAACGCACTGCTGCCGAACTGGTTTCGGACGGTGGGTAGGCGATCGCCGTGGACTGTGTCGCGGAACCCTATACGGGTACGCGGCCGTCACGACGACCGTCGACCGGTTCGGCGGCGTCGACACCCTCATCAACAACGCCGGCCTGCACTGAGCAAGTACAACCGGCCGTTCGGCGTGTTGTCGCGCGCAACGAGATCCGCGACCTCTGCGACGTCAAGGTGCACCGCGTGATCAACGTGACGCAGGCGTGCCGGGATTCCATGCGCAAGCGCGGTGGCGGTGTGGTGCTCAGCATTTCGTCGGCCGCGCTCGCGTCGACGCCGACAAGTTCACCGCGCGGACCGATTCGGGCGCCGGCATCTCCTCGATCATGACCTGATCACCGCTGTCGATCGCTGAGGCGCCCTTCTCGCCGCCACGCGCGCTTGGCTAACGCTAACCGTGTTCGCCTCTCCCCCAAGGATGTTCGCGCCGTGGCCTTCGTCGTGCCTCGTGAGCTTGCAGGACACGCGGCAAGGTGCCCATCGAGCAGTGCCGGTCGACTTTCTCGAGGGCTACCTCGATACACCCGTCACTGGAATGGAAACACGGCTACGACCTCTGTTCCCTAGGGCCGTGCCGGGAAGATGCCGACCGTGGCGATGCAGAAGTTCACGGTGAGATAGGGCTGGATGTTGTTGTGCGACTCGCTGCCCCCGGCGTCACCGATCATGGTCGCGTTCATGACGGTGCTGGTGTCAGGGTGGGCGGTGTAGGTGTGGCTGCCAGACCGGGCCAGCGCGCGACCGTCGGGCTTGTCTGCAGTAGCTGCATGGCTGCTGGCCTTCACCGAGTGGGTGTGCTCGGGCATCTGCGCCGCCGCGAGCGCCACGGCCTCGGCGCCGCCCGCCTGGCCTTGGACGTAGGACGAGAGCCCCGCGCCCTGGCCTTGGTGGATCGGCACGCGTGAACGTAGGTCGGGCAAGGCGAAGGTGGTCCTTCCGTCACCCCCGTACACCGAGCCGAGCAGGCTGAACAGAGCGGTGTTCTGGTTGATCGGCAACACCTGGCCATCGCACATCGCCCAGCCTTGCGGCGCGAAGTCGAAGCCGAACATTCTGATCTCGCCGAGAAATGGGTCAGACACTGTCGCCTCCTCAAGATCTGTCCGCGCGCTACAGCGATAGCGGGCCGCGGCTGGCCTGGCCGGTCAGCGACATGACGGTGTAGTGGTCCCGTTGCGGGTGACCGATGCCGGCGAAGGTGGAGTTGTGCACGGTGCGGATCAGTTCGGTGTGCACCGGCGCCGATGTCTGCGCGCCGAGCACCACCGAGGGGATCAGCAGGGTGGCCGCGCGGGAGCCGACGTCCTCCGTGATGTGCAGAATCACCGTCACGCAGGTGCCCAGACCCTCGACGGCAACGATCTGCAGGTGATACTGATTCGGTACGCCGGTTTGGCTGACGTTGTCGGGTGCCGCGTTCGGTGCTGGTTGCGTTGTGGTCATGAGGAACCCCTCGGGTGCAGCGGGGCCGATGCGGTCGGTGACGGTGGTGCGTCCGGTTCTAACCTCCCCCGCGTTAAGGCCAGTCGGTGCCGACAATGTCCAGTGTTCAACGCTCGCCGATGCACGGCGCGAGTAATCCACTACCTGAAAAACCGACCCGCAACACCCTTTGTTAGAGAGGATCGGGTGGAAATGGGACGACCTGGCCGGCGAGCGGACCCAGGCGGTGGAATACGACCGTAAGGGATATGGCGGGTTGCCAGAAACCCCCTTCGTAAGGGTAACTCTCCCAACATGTTTCGCGGTTCTGATTATCCGGTCTCAAGTTGTTCACAGGTTTCGCAATCAATCTGACATCCGACGGATTGAAAGCCGATTCTCAGTCGAGATGGCAGCTATGGCCTCGCAGTGTCGCCGACGAGGCGGCGCCAACCCATCACAGGCCATCGGTGAATTCACCGTCGCTCAAGATGAACGCGATCGGCCGCCGCAGCCCACGTACTCGGGCGGTGGTAAGGCGATCATTGCCCGCTACCGTCGAAAGGTCGTGTAGTACGGCGCCGGTTCAGATCTGCAGCCGAGGCCAGTGCGTCCATTGAATGGACCACGGTATGTCACCGAGCCCGGACGGAATCTAGCTTTTATCACCTGGATCATGATGCCAACGCGACGGAGGTATTGACATGTTCTGGTAGTAGGGCAACTTCACCAAGCCTGACGACTCGCCAACGTACCTGGCGTTCGCGACCGATTCGTTACGAACCGTAAGTTGAACGTCTTCTTGGCTCCCGGCGGCGGATTCACGACGGTGGCTGGCGCTGCTGCCGCCGGCCCGCCACCGTTGGTTACCGAAACGATTGGGCTTGAAGACTGGTGATGGCGATACACCACCCTCCCCGGCGCTTCGACTGTTGGCCGGGCAGGACAAACATCCTCGGCCTTCCACTCGTCGATACGGTCGTGAGGCACTTGGTTGCCAGTCGCGTCTCTCTGGTCAGACGCCGTCAACTCTGCGTCCGTGCGCGCACCCGCGCGCGGATCGGCGCGGCGGCGACCGTTGTCAACGGGGTGGCTGTCGGGAACTCGTCGTCCAACGAGGTGATTTCGACGGCGCGGATGATCGTCGCCAGGGCGAGGCTGGCTTCCAGCAGCGCAAAATGACCGCCGATGCAGCCGTGGGGGCCGCCGCCGAACGGCAGGTACTGCCAGCGGTCACGGTCCTTGCCCCGTTGCGGGCTGAAGCGGTCCGGATCGAAGGTGTGTGGGTCGTCCCACAGGCTGGGGTCATGATGCAACGCATAGATCCCGACCACGACGAAGCTGCCGGCTTCAACACGCACGTCGTCGATGACAATGTCGCGCAACACCATCCGCCCTACTGCGGGTGCCGGCGGGCACATGCGCAGCCCCTCGTGCAGTACCTGGACGGTGAAGCCCAAACGCGGCACGTCCTCCGGCAGCAGCCGTCGCTCCCCCAATGCCCGAACCTCGGCGGCAAGGCGCTGCTGCAGTTCGGGACGGCGACCCAACGCCCACAGCGTGTACGCGAGGCTGGTCGATGTGGTGTCATGCCCGGCCATCAAAAACAGCATCAATTCATCACAGATCGCGCGATCTGACAGCCTTTCACCAGTCCGCGGATCGGTGGCATCCATCAACGCGCGCACCAGGGGCGCATCGGCCCCGGGGTCGGCCCGGCACTGGTGCAGGATCTGGGCGGCAAGCTCACGCAGCGCCATAATTGCCGCGCGCGCTCGGCGCTGCCCGCGGGTCGGCAACCAATGCGGAGAGTTAACTGGGCGGAACGCGCGGGCGGCGGCCCAGCTCACCGCGCTGCGCAGCGCGTCCCCCACCACATCGGCCTTCTCTCCCATCTCGACCCCGAGCACCGAGCGTCCGAGCGCGCGCAAGGTCAACACGCGGCACGCGGTATCGAGGTCGATTTCGGCCCTCCCGCGCCATTGCTGGGACAGCTGTTCGGCGGCTTCGGCCATGTGGCCGGCGAAGGAAGGCACGCGTTGTTTGGTGAAGATCGGCTGCAGAGCGCGCCGGCGCGGCAGCCAGTCGGCGTGCGCCACCACGAGTAGGTTGTCACCGGACAATCGGCGCAGCTCCCGCGACATTGGGGTCGCGCCTCGTTCGGCGAGGTCGTCGGTACGGCCGAGAATTTCGCGGGCACCTTGCGGTGAGGTGACGAACACCAGCGGCGGCATGAGCCAGTTGGGGCCGAGAACATTTCTGGTCACCGGACCGCCGGCATCCCTGAGTGCCTCCGGGCCGGTATCGAATCGCTTTGCCGCTTTCACCCGCTGCCAAAACGGCAGCGGGCTTTTCGGTGCCAGCGGCACTTCTTTGATGTCGATGTCGGTCATTAGTTACTCCGTCGAGTGCTGCGCCGGTAGTCCGGGTGCGTGGCGCGCTCGCCGCGGCGGTGCCGGTTCGGATCGGCGCCAGTCGTCGACTAGTTGATGTGACGGCACTGCACAAAACCACCCTTCCTGCGATCGACAACGTCTACTTGTGGGCCGAACATCGGCAAATTATTCGTCAGATCAGGCACCACGGAACGAGTAATCGACTACCCGATTCAACGGGCAGCACGTTGCGCCGCTGGCCTTGCCGTCCGTCTCCCAGGGAACTGCCGAAGAGTGCACAGCACCAGCTCGCGTCTTTTCATTGTGGGCGGATCGGATCCGGTGACGGTGCTGCGCCGCGCCGTCAACCCTCTATTGCCATCGCCACCCGTGAGTTGATTAACGGGCAGGCCGCCCGCGCCATTATGTGCCAGCGCCGTTCGGTCACCCGTGGCGACCGTGGTGGTGTCGCATCCCGTGACCGGCGAAGTCATCGACATTGCTACCGCGGGCGGGCACGAACGGGGCGAATAGCACCCGATCCTGTAGCAACGCATCCACACGCGCCAGCTCAGCCGGCAATCCAGCAACTCCGACGGCATATTGCGCACCCGTCGGCTGGTCACTAGCAGTTCATGGCACGATGGCCTCGACCGGAGCGGCGATGGCGATGCCGATCCCGACCACAGCGATGCCGACCAGCAGCACCGCTGCGGCGCGGACTGACCAGACGTTTGCGGCGACCAATTTCGTGTTCATGATGTGTTGCTCTTTTTCTCTTGTTACGGTCCCGGATGGACCGCTGCGCAGCCGGACCGGCCATGACCGTCCACCGGACAGTGGTTTTGTGGGACTGGGTGTTGCGCTGACGACCGGGTCTCAACAGCACCGTGGCATTGCCGGAACCGCGCCACACGCATAGTCGGCTACTCGAATTCGCCTGCACACCATGTTGAAATGCGCTGCGGGGAGGAGTTCGACGCCAGTGGTAAACCCGCCGTAGTCGCTTGCGTCGGAATTCGTCGCCATGGGCCGCGGCGGAACGGCGGAACTGTCCGCATCACCGAGCCGGCGCACGAGCGCCCGCGGCGGTTTGGTCAGCTGCCGGATTCTTCAGGCAGCACTCACCCCTACCCTGAAAACCTAAGCGAGAGGGCAGAATAACCGAACGTCTGTCCATCTAGCCTCCACTCCCCTGCCCAGCCACGGCGCGAGGAGAAGGGCCGTACGATCTCCAATCATGCGAGAGCCTTAACTCGCACGCCCCACTCCCCCGCGTCCGCTGCGGCGCGATTCCCGGCACACCGCCAAAGTCGTTGGCAGCGCTTACCGGTCTGTCGGATGATTCCACCGCAGCCGGTGAAAGCGCGCCCTGATGGTGGTGCGCACTTTGGCATCTTAGCATCTAGTTGAGGCATCAAGATGCCTATGAAGCGTTGACGGCGACGATAGGGGTTCACCAGCGGGACTCATCCAGCAGAGAAACAAACCGGCAGTCCGTCGATGAACAAGGCAACCAACCGAATCCAAGCTCCGGCGTATCGGAACACAGGAGGTTGCGATGATGAGGGTTCGGATGTGGCCGATCTGCAGCCGCACGTCGCTGTGGAAGCCGACCTGGCTACTTCTGAGGGACGGTGTGCTCGTCGCACACGATCCAGACGAGTTTCAGTAGCCGCCACTGCCGGACGATAGTCCGTTCATCGCGCCCGGTACGTGTCGCTCTGGTGATGCCACCACCTCGCCGACTTGAGGCGTGTAAACCCGAACGGATATGGCGGAGTTCGTCGGTCGAGCACCGATAGCCGGCGCCGGCGTTCTCGGGCACGCAGATCTCGATCGTGTCGCCGACATGCGCCGTGATCGGACTTGCGCCGTCATAGCTCGGTCAACATCATTGTCGTCGCCAGCCTGCCGCGCGCTCGCAGCCGGGCATTCGGCGCAGCCCTCACGGGGCCGAACCGAGCCGCCGAAGATGACCGACTCCCCCGTCTTACGGTGAGGGTTACCCCGTAGCTTTCGTCGTAGAAGGCCGCGTTGATGTAGTCCCCGTCGTGTAGCCGAACCCCTTGTAGCGCAATGTGATTCTGCAGCTGACGCGCACTCAAACGCCTGTTGTCGAGGTATCCGACTACCGCTACGCCGTGGCCACCGCGAACCGTGTTGGGGTGCAACGTGACCAGCTTGCCGCATCATCGCTGACACTCTCACTTCTCCCCACTGCAGTGCCGCCTTCAGGTGAACGCGTGAAACTTCTGCTCAGCGGGTCGATGAGCGGCATACTGCAGCCATGCGTTGCGACGGACGGACCACCCGCTCGATCTCGACCATCGTCACCGTGCTGCTCTCGGTCGCGCTCATCGGTTGCAACCGCGGGCCGCAGGTAGTGACCTCGATCGAGTTCGACGGCAAAAGTCGCAGCATCGCGACTAGCGACGTCGTCTGTACTAAACAACTCAATGGCGGCCTGCTAATCGTGGTGGACGGCGGAACAAAGCGGACGGTTCGGGTCCAGCTCACCCAGCTGGGCCGACTCGTCGTTCAGAAGGCGGGGCTGCGTTATGACGACATGGCCGGTTTCGTCGCCGAGCCTAAAGAGGTCACGGCGACCAAAGTCGACGACGCCTACACCTTCAGCGGGCGGATGCCACCGAACCCGGGAGAGTCGCAGTGGCACCTCTTCAAGATCGAGACGGCCTGCCCCGGTTATCAAGATGCGCCGCCGCCCACGATGGAGGCGCCGCGAGGAGCGCCGTGAATCCGCAACAGCGGGGAATGCGGCCACGTCGAATATTGAGGCATACCAGTAGAACCCGGGCCGTAGGTATCATGTTGTCCTGCAACAACATATTTCGTGGTTGTACGGTCTCAGTACTGTTGGCACAAAGTCTTCGTTTTCATCTTATGAATCAATCCCTCTCTCCGGCGGACGGCTGTCGTTAGCTTTATGGTTGTGGCGCCAAAATGCCTGTCGCTGTGCGAGTTTCGCCGCAACCGTCGCGGTTGCACCGGTGTCTGCCCGACTGGTGTCGCCGGTAAACGTAGCGCATATTCGTTACCGTGCTATGCCGCAACAGTTCTGATACACCGCGGTGCTCAGCCGCTGCTCTCGTCTCGCGCGTAGCTTAGTACGTCTTCTGCCTGGGAAATGCTCATCGTCGATATCAAACCGCGCCTCGGCAGAGGCATCGCGTACCGCACTGATGACCGGTACGAGCTGGGCCGACGTCGCGTGCGTAGCCGAAAGCCTAGCCTCTCCCCCGCCGGATACATCGGCGTTCAAATGATTCGCATCGTCTGGCCGTCGATCACGCGACTTCAACATGACCTTCCGCGACCGCTGGTTCTAACAGCACGAACGATCACCGCAGTACCGGCACCGGCGAGGATCGAAAACGCCAGCGCCACAACCCAATTCCCCACCTGCTGGTACACGGTGTCGACCGATCCGAGCGGAACACTCACCACGATAACGCCCCGATAGGTCGACGGGCACCAGGCGAGTTGTCTGCCCCGCGCGTCGAAAGCCGAACTGTCGCCGGACAACCCGGCATGCACGCCCGGCCGGCCCACCTCGACGGCGTGCACCGCGACCTGGCTGGCCAACTGCGGCTGGGCCCAACTTCCCTGGAACGTCGAGGTGGAACTCTGGTAGGCCAACAGCTGAGCGCCCAGCTGCACCTCGCGGCGCGGACAGGTCGGAAAAGTTCGCCTCGTAACTGACGAGCGGCCCGAGCGTGAGCGAGCCGGCGTGCAGCACGCCCGGGTGACTGCCGCGCCGCCGGTCCTGCGCTGCTGCCTTGGTGTGACGGGTGATCCAGCCGAGCAGCGGGCGCAGCGGCACATACTCGCCGAAGGGCACCAGCCGAACCTTGCGGTATGCGCCGAGTGATCCGTTCGGTCCAATGAGCACCGACGTCTTATAGATACCGCCGCTCGGCGCCGGCGCGTCGACGTTGACGAGCAGGTCTGCGCCGATTCGCCGGGACAGACCCGCCAGGCGCGCCAGCACATCGGGGTGGCTGCTCAGATCAACGCCGACGCTGCTTTCACCCCAGACGACCAGGTCCGGGCGCTGGCCTGCCAACGTCGCGGTGAGCGCTTCGCTGGCCGCCTGGCGGGCCGCGGAATCATCGACCTCGCCCGGCTGCACGAGCGCCACCCGCACCGTCGAACCGACCCGAGGTGTCGGTCCGAGCAGAAACCATGCCGGGCCAAGCCCGGCACAGGCCATCGCTACCGCCACTGCGATGACTCGACCCGAGACACCCCGGTGCAGGATCACCGCGGCGATCGCGGTGTTGGCCGCCACGAGCAGGACACTCGTCAGCCAGACCCCGCCGAGTGAGGCCGAGGCCAGCGTCGCGGGCTGATTCCACTGCGACGCGCCCAGCAGCGCCCACTGGCCGCCCAGACTCGGCCTGGACCGCACCGCCTCGGCCAGCACCCACGCGCTAGGCAACACCGCCACGGCGACAAGCGTGCGGCCGACAGCGACCGGGGCCGACAGCAACCGGTGGCAGGCCCACCCCCACGGCACCCACAACGCGCCCAGTCCGACAGCCAGCACCGCCAGCAGGGGACCTGTGCTGGGCAGCAGCCAATACTGGGTGGCCAGCACATACCCGGCAAGACCCCACCACGCCCGCACTGCACCCTCACGCGCGGTCGGCGCGGCACGCACCACCAGCAGCAACGGGACCACGGCCACCCACGCCAACCACCACCACGACGGCGCAGGAAAAGAAAGCGCCGGCAACGCGCCGAAGACCAGCGCCTCCGCGCGCCCGGGCAGACGCCCTCGACCCGGTGCGTGATCTCCTCGTCGCCACCTGCGGAACAGCCCGACCACCCCGATCAGGCGCCCGACCGATGGCTCAAACTCGGCCTGGCTGACATCAGCCCCGGCGCCATCACTGTTCGACGTGCGCGCGGATCCAGTCGAGGTTGGCCTGCATGTTCTGCTGCCATTCCGACAACCGACGCGCGACTATCCTGGCCTCATCACCTGGCCAGTCCACCGCCTGCAGCTCCGTTGAGCACTGCGCCGGCAGGTCGGTATCGGTGGCATGTGTCCAGGCCGCGCCAACATCGCACCGAACACGCTGCGTCACTTCTATCGTGGGCCGATCGCGATAACGCACTGCCGCTACCCCTCCCCGCGCGCGCCGACCATCGGGCCGGCATTTTCAGCATGCCAATCCCGGGCGGCGAGGCGGTGCAAACGGCGAGAAAGCCACGCACCGCAGTGAGGTCGGCGCCATGATCGAGCCTCGTACACCCGGTGCGGCAGAGTTCGCCGCGGGCCGCCGAAGCGATCGGCGTCGGGTCATTGTGGGTCCAGAGGTGTGGGGCCACGACGCACTCACCGGCCTGGCCTACGTGGCGGCCGAGACTTCGTCGATCAAGCGTGGAACGTTCGTGGTGCAGTCGGGCTCACCCAGCCCGGCGCTGCTGGCCACTTCGGCGCTGAGCATGGCACGCGCTATGTCGGGCGGTCGCGGGCGTCTCGGGCCAGTTTGGCGGGGGGGCGGCGTGGCGGGATCGGGGTTGACGGCCACCGCCGCGTTCCGGTCCACAGCGCCGGCGGCGCGTCAAGTTGCCGAGCGAGCAGCAATGCGGCCACGTCGTAGTTAGCCCGCCAGCCACGAAAATGCGGCCAGGCTTGCTCATCAGTCTGTTCGATCGGGTACCCGAGTTCACGCAGCATTGCGGTGGCCGCCCTGAACTCCTCGAACGACACCGCTACCGACCCGTCCGGGTCGGGTTCGTCGGGTACCGGCAACCGCATGGTTCTGGCGATCTGTTCCAGCGCTACGAAGCCCATCCGTAGCGATAGCCGCGCGGCGAGTTTCGGTTCTCGCGACGGTGCCAGCGCCAGGTGCAGCGCGGCGGCATCCATCACCGCGATCAGCGACGTCAGCCAGTGCGACAACGGCCGCGGTGAGCGCAACCTGGCCAATGTCAGGTAGGTGGTGTGGGATTCGGCGACCTCGGCAGCCCACCGTTCCCATGCCGTGAACAGATCCTCGAGAACCTGGACGGTGTCGCCGTCGTCGATCCCCCAACGGGTACGGGCCAAAATCTCTGGTCCCCACGCGGGCACGCCTGCGCGCGAGCCCAGCAGGCTGACTTCGGTTTCGCGCCGGTTGAACGCGGCGTAGAGGGTGGGCAGGTAGCCGACCTGCAAGCCGACGACGAGCAGCCCGGTAAACGCCGCCAGGTACTCCAGCGTTGCGCTGCCAGTGCCGACCGGGGCGGCGTAACCGAGGGTGAACATCGATGATCCCGCGTCCGAAAACGCTTGCGCCAGGCGCCCGTCCAGGCTCGGCAACAGCAGCAGCGCGAAACCGCCAACGAGCAAGCCCAGCCACACCGTAAGCCGTAGCAGCAACGACAGCGGCGACTGCCACGCAAGGATGCGGTCGCGGCGCTCGAAGGACCGCACACGCGTGGCCAGCTGCAGGAAGCCGACGTCCAGGGCCCGGTCGACCGTGCGCGAAATCCGCGAATTGATACCGCGCGGCACCACGAGTGTGCCGACCACACTCGACAAGGTGCCCATCACCACGAACAACCCCACAGCGAACCCGAACCACGCACTGATCACCCCAGCATTCAAACGAAACACAGCCACGTGCCGCCACACCAGCCGCCGTCTGCTCCGTCCCACACGGCCCCGTCAGACCCCGCCGAGTCCTGCGGGCCTACCCGCTCCGGCGAGCGGCACACGTCAACGCGCAACCAACGAACTACAGAACCATAAGTTTCTGGCAGGTCCGACTGGTGCCCGTTTTAGACTGCAAGACAACGAGTTTGGTTGTCTCGAATCTCCGGCGAGAACCGGGCGATTCCGGTCGATTCTCGGTCATTGGCGGTGGATAAACGGTGACCCTGGAGGGCGACTTGAACCTCGTTATGTGAGGCGCGCGTGACCAGAAATCGATGATGTCGGCGGCTCGCTGTGGCGCGGCGACGCGCGCTGAACGGTCCCTCGAAGACGGCGATGCAAGCGTTGCCGTCCAGGCGAGAGGGAAAGCAGACCGCGCTGGCGCCTTGGTCGTCGACCTTCGCGGCGATCTCACGGTTGGTCATGTGGTATGCCGCACGAGGCCGTGGGCCAGCGGCTCATTGGGGCAGCTTGGCGGCGAGGACCTCGGCCGGGAGGATCTCTGGTGGCTCGTCCAGGAGTCGTTCTGCATTGGCCAGCAGGGACGAGGCGATCGCGCCCTCCAGGTGCTCCTGGCGTTCACCCTCGGACGGAAACGCATCGACGATCCAGAAGGTGGTCGTGTCGGTGCGCAGCGCGAACCAGGCGATGGTGCCCTGCTCCTGGTTGGCGAGGGTGACGGCGTCGGTGAGGAAGGCGCTGACCTCCTCCGCCTGATCTGGTTTGGCCACTAGCTTGACGACCAGGGCCACGGTGGGTGAAAGGGTGCCGGTGCTCATGGTCGCTCCTCGTGGGTTCACGTCGCCTATTCGGCGCTCTGTTCCCAGCGTATGAGCAAAGCGATTCCCGGGAACCTTCGCGTTCGCATCCGTGTGATCGCTGTCCGGGCACTCTGCGACCGCGAGCACGCGGCGCCCTTTCTCCCGCACCAGCGCGCACATGCAGTCATACCGCAATAGGTCCGCGGTTGACGCCCTCACCAACCATCACTTCTTCACGCCAAATGGGCAGTCCACACTCCCCGCCGCATCATCTGGTTCTCTTGTTCGGTGCATACGACCGCGTTGGCGGTCGCCCGAGGAATGATGGGCAGATGCAACCTGTCGACAGTGCGGGTGGTGGCCTGTTGGGCGGCGGCGGTTCACGGGCGCAGCAGGTTTACTCGGCGGCGCTGGTGACTGTCTGCGCCAAAGCCTGGGGGTGTCGCTAGGTGTTGCGGGGGCGGTTCCACGAGTGTGAGGTCCTCGATCGGTTGTTGGAGGCCGTTCGGGGGGGTGAGAGTGGCGCTTTGGTGGTGCGTGGTGAGCCGGGGGTGGGCAAGTCGGCGCTGTTGGAGTACGTGGCGGGGCGGGCCTCGGGATGTCGGGTGGCGCGCGCCGCGGGCGTGCAGTCCGAGATGGAGCTGGCATATTCGGGGCTGGATCAGTTGTGCGCCCCGATGCTGGATCGGGTTGATCGCCTGCCGAAGCCGCAGCGCGACGCGTTGCGGACGATGTTCGGGTTGGCCGGTGGGGCGGCGCCTGATCGCTTTTTGGTGGGTCTGGCCACGCTTGGGCTGTTGTCCGACGTAGCCGACGAGGAGCCGCTGGTGTGTCTGGTGGATGACGCCCAATGGCTCGATCAGGCCTCGGCGGAGGCGCTCGCTTTTGTCGCCCGCCGCCTGGTGGCCGAGTCGGTCGCCCTGATCTTCGCCGTGCGCGAGCCGAGCGATGAACAGAATTTCGCAGGACTACCAGAGCTGCTGGTCGGCGGTCTGGGTGACGATGATGGGCGGGCGTTGTTGGCTTCGGTGATCCGGTGGCCGCTGGATGAGCGGGTGCGCGATCGGATCGTGGCCGAGACGCACGGCAATCCGTTGGCGCTGCTGGAGCTGCCGCGTGGGTTGACGCCGGCGCAGTTGGCGGGCGGGTTCGGGTTGCCCAGCGTCGCGGCGCTGCCTGGTCGTATCGAGAACAGCTTCGCCCGGCGGTTGGCGCCGCTGCCCGCGGCCACCCGGCGGCTGTTGCTGCTGGCGGCCGCCGAACCGCTTGGCGACTCGGTGCTGCTGGCGCGAGCGGCGGACCGGTTGGGGATCAAGGCCGAGGCGGGCGATGCCGCCGAGTCCGAGGGGTTGGTGGAATTCTGCGTCCAGGTGACGTTTCGCCATCCACTCGTGCGCTCGGCGATCTACCGGTCGGCCTCACCGGAGCAGCGGCGAGAGGCGCATCAAGCACTGGCGGAGGCGACCGATCCACAGCTCGATCCCGACCGCCGCGCGTGGCACTTCGCCCAGGCCGCACCCGGACCCGATGAGGAGGTCGCGTCCGAACTTGAGCGGTGCGCCAAGCGTGCTCAAGCGCGCGGCGGATTAGCCGCGGCAGCCGCCTTCCTCGAACGATCCGCTGCCCTGACCCTTGAACCGGGGCGGCGGGGGAGGCGCGCGCTGGCAGCTGCGCGGGTGATGGCTCAATCCGGCGCGTTCGATGCGGCGCTCCGGCTGTTGGCCACCGCGGAAGCGGGACCGCTCGACGGGCTGCAGCACGCCGGGGCTGGTTTGTTACGAGGGCAGATCGCATTCGCATCCAGCAGCGGTAGCGAGGCCCCGCTGCTGCTGCTCAAGGCCGCAAAGAGTTTCGAACCGCTCGACGTCGGGCTGGCACGCCAAACCTATCTGGAAGTGCTCGCCGCGGGGTTGTACGGCGGCCGGATTGTGAGCGGCACAGTGCTGCGCGAAGCGGCTACGGCCGCCCGGGCGGCTCCCGCAGCACCGCAGCCGCCAAGCCCGATTGATCTGCTGATGGACGGGTTGGCGCTTTTGATCACCGAGGGCTACGCTGCGTCGGCGCCGCCGCTCAAGCGGGCGGTGAGCGCCTTCTGTAGTGAGGACATCTCCGCGGAGGAGGCGCTGCGCTGGCTCTGGTCCGTCTGCTCCACAGCGGTGAGACTTTGGGACGACCGGAGCTGGGATCTGCTACTGAGCCGGTACGTCGCGCTCGCCCGCGACACCGGCGCACTCGGTGCGTTGCCAGTCGCGCTTAACCAACGCGCCGGATTGTTTGTGTTTCAAGGTGACTTCGCTGCTGCCGCCGCGTTGATCGACGAGGCCGCGGCGATCACCGACGCGACGGCCAGCCGGCTCCCTCCCTACAGTGCGGTCATACTGGCGGCCTATCGCTGCCGTGAACGTGAGTTCACGGATCTGGTGGAGGCGTGCACCGATGAGGCGTCAAGCCAGCGCGACGGCAGGGGCCCGGCCCTGCTTGATTGGGTCACGGCGGTGTTCTACAACAGCGTCGGTCGCTACCGCGACGCGTTATCGGCGGCGCAGCGGGCCAGCGAAGACCCGTTCGAGCTGGTGTTCTCGATGTGGGGCCGGGTCGAGTTGATCGAGGCCACCGTTCGCAACGGAACACCCGAGCAGGCCGCCGACGCCCTCGAGCGCCTTTCGCAGGCCACCGACGCCAGCGGCGGAGACTGGGCGCTGGGCATCCACGCCTACGCGCGTGCACTGCTCAGCGAAGGCGAGGCTGCTGACCGCCTCTACCGCGAAGCGATCGAGCGTCTCGGCCGCACCAGCATTCGCACGTCATTGGCGCGTGCTCACCTGATTTATGGGGAGTGGCTGCGCCGCCAGCAGCGCCGCTCCGATGCCCGCGAGCAGCTTCGCATCGCCCACCAGATGTTCACGGCGATGGGCGCCGAGGGGTTCGCTGAGCGCGCCCGACGCGAACTGCTCGCCACGGGCGAGACCGCCCGCAAACGCTCCGTCGAGAACGCCGGCAAGCTCACCGTCCAGGAGGCTCAGGTCGCGGAACTCGCACGCGAGGGCCTCTCGAACCTTGAGATCGGCGCGCGATTGTTCATCAGCCCGCGCACCGTCGAATACCACCTGGGTCACGTCTTCACCAAACTCGGCATCAACTCTCGCATGCAGTTGCACCGAGCGCTGCCCATTAATCCCAACATGACCTAGCAGAACCGGCGCCGGCTACGGGTGTGATGCCGAGCCCTGCCAACTAGGGAACCCCCGGATGCGAAGGCGCGGGTCTCGCGCGGATCGTGTCTGGTGCGAAGTTCGAACTTCGATGGCACGGCTCGTCCGCAGTAATGCGATGTCATACCGACCCGTTGAGGAGTGCGCGATGAAGTTCCTATTCGACGATGAGACCTTTTCCTTCGAAACGCTGCGGACCACCGGGTTCGCCAACTATTTCGGGGCCGATCTGGGCGAGGTGGTCGCCACCGCGGCCAGGGTCAAGGATGGTGACCTCGCCAGTTGGGAGCGGGAATGGAAGGCCACCGCCGCGCGGGTGGCCGAACTGGGTGAGCGCTCCCTGAGCGCCGGGCATCGCATTACCGCTCGGGAAAACCTGTTGCGGGCGTCAAACTACTACCGCACCGCGGCTGACTTTCTGCTCGACGATCCCGCCAATAACCCGGAAGTCGCCGCCCTGTATGCCGGCCAGGTCGACACCTTCGCCGCGGCGGCGGCCCTGCTGGACCATCCCGCCGAGGCCGTAGCTATTCCCTACCAGGACACCGCCCTGCCGGGCTATCTGTTCCTCGTCGACGACTCCGGTGCGCCCCGGCCCACCATCATCTACACCAGCGGGTATGACTCGACCAGCCAGGAGTGCTATTTCGTGCTCGCCGTCGCCGCGCTGCGCCGCGGCTACAACGTGCTGGCGTTCGACGGGCCCGGCCAGGGCGGAGCGTTGCATCTGCAGAAGCTGGTGATGCGCCCGGACTGGGAAGCCGTGATCATCCCGGTCGTCGATTACGCGCTGACTCGCCGCGAGATCGATCCCGACAGGATTGCCGGGTTCGGCTACAGCCTGGGCGGTTATCTGCTGGCCCGGGCGGCCGCGTTTGAGCACCGGTTGGCCGCGCTGATCCTCGACGACGGGGTCCACGACCTGGCGTCCGGCTTCGCCGACAACTTGCCGCCGTTTGTCATGAAGTGGGTCGACCAGGGCCACGACGAGTTCGCCGGTCACATTCTGTCGCTACTGACGGCGGTGAGCTCACAACTTCGTTGGGCCCTGGGAAACGGCATGTGGGTGTTCGGCGTACAGACCTACACCGAGGTGCTGCGCACGGTCAAGCACTACACCCTCGACGGCGTCGCTGATCAGATCGTGGCTCCCACGCTGATCATGGAAGGCGAGCACGACACCATGCTCAAGGGCCAACCCGAACGCGTCGAAAAGGCCCTCACCGCAGCCAAAACCACCCGGGTCACCCTGACCGAGGCAGAAGGCGCCGGAGAACACACCCACGCCGGCGCTCTGGCACGGGCCCACCAAGTGATGTTCGACTGGCTCGACACCACACTCAGCGCTTAACAGGGGTCATCACATGGGCATCCGCGACAGACTGGCCGGCGGGTCGTTGGGTTTCGGTGCTGCCCCGCTGGGCAACATGTTCCGCGAACTCACCGACGAGGACGCCGCCGCCACGGTCGACGCCGCCTGGCGGACGGGTACCCGGTTCTTTGACACCGCACCGCAATACGGTGCCGGCTTGTCCGAAATCCGGCTCGGCAGGCAGCTGGCCGAACACGACCGCGACGAATACGAGTTGAGCACCAAGGTGGGCCGCCTGGTACTCGACGAACTCGACACCGGGCCACGCCAATTCGGTGAGAAGGGCGATCTGTTCAGCGCCGGCCGCGCCAACCGCATGGTGTACGACTATTCAGAGAAAGGGACTCTGAAATCGATCGAAGATAGCCTCGCCCGCTTGAACGTCGATCGGCTCGATTTCGTCTGGGTGCATGACATTGCCCAAGATTTTCACGGCGACGGGTGGCTTGCCCAGTTCGAAATCGCCCGTACCGGAGCGTTTTACGCGCTGAGCGGGTTGCGCAACGAAGGAGTCATCAAAGGGTGGGGCCTGGGGGTCAACCGTGTCGAACCTGTCGAACTCACCCTGAGCCTGACCGACGTAGCGCCCGACGCAATGCTGCTGGCGGGCCGTTACACCTTGCTCGATCACGAGCTGGCACTGCAGCGACTGATGCCGGCGGCCGCGGCCCAAGAGGTCGACATTGTG
The DNA here is from genome assembly GCA_963770125.1 of uncultured Actinomycetota bacterium. Classification (GTDB taxonomy): domain Bacteria; phylum Actinomycetota; class Actinomycetes; order Mycobacteriales; family Mycobacteriaceae; genus Mycobacterium. The sequence continues at coordinate 30,976 of CAVYPI010000052.1, forward strand.
ATCGGTGGCCCCTACAGCTCGGGTGTGCTGGCCGGCGGCGCGCACTTCGAGTATCAGCCGGCGCCGCCAGAGATCACCGCCAAGGTGGAGCGGATCAAGGCGATCGCTGAGCACCACGGTGTGCCGATCAAAGCGGCCGCGCTGCATTTCGTGCTTGCCCACCCCGCCGTCGTTTCGGTCATTCCGGGAGCGAGCCGACCCGAACGCATCGCAGAAGATTATGCGGCGCTCAACACCGTTGTCCCAGAGAGTTTTTGGTGTGAGATGCGCGCTCAAAACCTCGTCTCACCCGACGCGCCGTTACCCATCGACCGATAACCGAGGACAGGTCCGTGGGGCGGCCAAGTGCGCCGGCTTCGCAAAGAACGCATCCGAGCTGTTTCACACCATCTTCGCGGGCGGCTTGCAGGCGTTGGCCGCCAATTTCGCATCAACGACGCGAAAGACCCCGCCGCTGCAGCGGAGGTGGCAACAGAGTCGGCTAGGGATTCCCCGGATGCGAACGCGCGGACCCGCGCGGATTGTTGCATCGGAGGGGTTCTCGCCTGGCAACGCAAGGCGGGTAGATCAGCAGCCAACCGAGGAGTTCGGTCGCCGCTCACCAGGGTCTGGCTCCATGAGGCAACCGCACCGAGAAGCAGGAGATGACTCACATGGCCGAGCAGCTATCACACACACAAACCCTCGGCGCCGATGAAATGGCCCCGAACGCAACGCCCCACTCCCCGACCGCGGCGCGCACCGTTGACCCGGGCCTGCTCTACATAGACGGCACCTGGCGGGAAGCCTCGGATGGGGGCATCGCGCCGACGATTACCCCGATCGATGAATCAGAAATCACGACGGTCGCACAGGCAACCGACAATGATGTCGAGTCAGCAATAGCGGCTGCCCGCATTGCGTTCGATGAGGGCCCCTGGCCGAACCTCAACGTCCACGCCCGGGCGCAGGTTCTGCGTCGGATAGCGGAACTGGTCGAACAGAACCTCGACGAACTCGCCTACCTCGAGACGATCGACATGGGCAAACCAATCGCGATGTCGAGGGCGATAGACGCGCCGATGACAGCGCAGATATTCCACTACTACGCGGGAATGGCAACGCAGCTCGAGGGATCCACGCGCGGAGGTTCATCACCAACCACTCATCCGGTTCCAGTCGCAGGTCTGAATTACACCGAGCGCGAACCACTAGGTGTGGTGGCGGCAATCACGCCGTTCAACTTCCCGCTGCTGTTGTCCGCGACGAAGATCGCCCCGGCATTGGCCGCCGGAAACTGCGTGATCCACAAGCCGGCATCCCTCACGCCCCTGTCGGCGATTCGGATCGCCCAAATCATTGAGGAGGCAGGGCTGCCGAACGGTGTATTCAATCTCATTACGGGTCCGGGCGGCCGAGTCGGCAATCAACTGGTCGAACACCCGGCCATCAACAAGATCGCCTTCACCGGCTCCACGGCCGTCGGTAAGGGCATCATCCGCAGCTCCGCGGAGACGCTGAAGAAGACCACGATGGAACTGGGCGGCAAATCGGCGAACATCGTGTTCGCCGACGCCGACCTCGACACCGCCCTCGAACACGCATGGTTTTCGATCTTCTACAACAAGGGCGAGATCTGTACCGCCGGCTCGCGCATGTTGCTCGAGCGCTCGATCCACGACGAGTTCGTCGAACGGTTCGCCGCCCGCGCCTCCGCAACAACCCCGGGCAACCCCCTCGACCCCGCTACTACCTTTGGGCCGCTGGCCGACGCGAACCAGTTCACGAAGGTCTCCGACTACGTGCAGTACGGCCTGGAAGACGGGGCGCATCTCCGCTTGGGCGGTAAGCCGTTTGCGCCCGACGGCCTGAACGGGAAGGGCTACTACTACCTCCCCACGATCTTCACCGAAGCCACCAATCAGATGCGAATTGCGCGGGACGAGATCTTTGGGCCTGTGCTGACGGTGATCCCGTTCAGCTCCGAGGAAGAGGCAATACAGCTCGCGAATGACACCGACTACGGACTCGCGTCCGGGATCCACACGCTCAATCTCAAACGGGCCCACCGCGTGGTACGCGCGCTGCGCGCGGGAACGGTATGGGTGAACACCTACAATATGTTCGATGCGACCACCCCGTTCGGTGGCTACAAGTCGTCGGGGTTCGGCCGCGAAGGCGGACCGGAAGTCATGGAGAACTACACGCAGTACAAGTCGGTCTGGATCGACCTGTCCTAACCGTAACGCACCAAACCCCAGAGTCACTCTGCGAGAAGGAAAATCATGAAGGTTCTTGTCACCGGCGCCACCGGCTATCTCGGCGCGGTCGCCGCCGAGGCGCTGGGCACGCGGGGCCATCAAGTCTCGGGACTGGCCCGATCCGAGCGGTCCGCTAGTGCGCTGCGCATGCGCGGCATCGAGCCCGTTATGGGCGACTTCGGCGACCCGGCGAGTCTGGCCAACGCCGTTCGCGAGGCCAAACCCGGCGTCGTGGTGAGCACCGCCAGCGTCGGCGGGGCGAGCGGGGACCAAGCCGCCTTCGCCCGGGACGGTGAGGCGGTGCGCGCCATGCGGGAAGCGCTTACTGATCACGGCGGCGCCCTGGTCTTCACCAGTGGGTCCGCGGTCTTCGGGGTCTTCAACGGCGGCGATGCCACCGACACCGTCTACGACGAAGACACCCGCTTGCCGCTTCCGGCATCGGTTTTCGCGCCCGAATCCGCCGGCGTGCACCCTCTGCTGGCCGCCGGCTTCGGGGCGGCGATGGCCGCTCGTGTCGAGACCGAACGGGCCGTCCTGGCCGACGGGGACGTGCGCGGTGTTGTGGTACGACCCGGGCTGGTCTACGGACGCGGCGGCAATTCGGACCTCAGGTCTTTGATCGACCGGGCACGGAAGGAGGGTCGCGCCGGTCACTGGGGAAGCGGCGGCACCACCCAGAGCTACGTGCACGTCGAGGATCTGGCCGAGTTATTCTGCCTGGCAGCCGAACTCGCGCCGCACGGGGCCGTACTACACGGCGTCGCCGACGATGTCACCCTGCGTGAACTTGGGTTCGCCATTAACCGGATGATCGGAACAGACGAACGCACCGACAGCCTCTCGCTCTTGGACATGCTGGGCATCGACGCCGATACGGTGGGAAACATCGACGGCTCGTTCATACCGCCGCCCAGCGCAGCATCCGGTATCAGCCTCTCGCTGAACAAACGACTGTCCGCGGACAAGACGCGCAAGCTCCTCGACTGGTCGCCCAAACGCACCGATGTCGGCGACGACATCGCCTTCGGCTCATACGCGAACACATAGCCGGCCGCCGAGTGATCAAACCCCTGCTGCCCCGGCGTTGTGAACCACGAAGTGATTCGCCATCGGTGCCGCGCATGGAGGAAAATGGAACCTTGTGGATCTCTACGACGTGATGCGCACCACCTTCGCCGCGCGCGAGTTCACCGGCGAACCGCTGCCCGACCGCATGCTGTATCGCATCCTCGACAACGCGCGTTTTGCACCCAGTGGAGGTAACCGTCAGGCGGCGCGCATCATCGTCATCCGCGACCAACAGACGCGCGACCGCCTCGCCGAGTTGTCAGTACCCGGGGCGCAGCGCTACGTCGCGCAGCTCGGTATCGGGGAGGCGCCCTGGAATCCCTTACGGCCCAGTGGCGTGCCTGCCGCGGACGTCGACACCACCGAGGTTCCCGACACCCTGATCGCACCCTTGCGCCGGGCATCCGTCGTCCTTGTGGTGTGTCTGGATCTCAGATACGTGGCGGCCACCGATCAGGACCTCGGCCGCATCGGGGTGGTCAGTGGCGCCTCGGTGTACCCGCTGGTGTGGAACATCCTGCTGGCCGCACGCGGTGAGGGGTACGGCGGCAACCTCAGCACGATGGTGGTGCCGCAAGAGCCGCAGGTGCAAGAACTGTTGGGAATTCCCGATTTCTGTGCGGTCGCTGCGGTGTTGGCTCTCGGCAAGCCGACGCGTCAAATCACCAAGCTGCGCCGCAGGACTGTTGACGAAATCGCTACGTGGGAGCGATTCGACGGGCCGGCGTTCACACTCGCCGACGAGCCTCACGGCAACCCGGACGGCCGCGATACGGGCTAGGGATTCCCCAGATGCGGACGTGGGATCAAAGACGGGATCGTTTCTCGCGCAGGGTGCTCACCCGCAAACCTGTGCGCAGACCGCGGCCACGATCGCATCGGAAGGGACCATGACTAAGAACGCGTTCGTCGGAGAGGGATCTGTGCTGTCCAAGGAACTCCGACTGTCCAACGGCGTCACATTGAGCAATCGCATCGCGCAGTCTGCCATGACTGAGCATCTGGCGACGGGTGACGGCGCGCCGTCGTGGCAGTTGATCGAGGCATACAAGCGGTTCGCTGTCTCCGGGGCTGGCCTGATCATCAGCGGCAATGTCATGGTGAATGGGTGGTCGTTGGAGGCGCCGCGCAATGTCGTCATCGAAGATGAGCGGCATCTGCCGCAACTACGGCTGTGGGCGGCCACCACCACCGGCAGCGACGCGCGGTTGATTCTTCAGCTGTCGCTTGCGGGCCGGCAGAGCCAGCGTGGCCTGGCGCTGGCGGGGCGCCGCCAGGATGTCGCGACAGCCTTGGCGGTACCGATGAGCATCGGTGGTCCATTGTTCAAGCCTCCTCGGGCGCTGAGCGACTTGGAGATCCACCAGATCATCGGTCAGTTCGCGACGGTAGCGCGGATCGCTGCCGCAAGCCCACGCTGCCGAACCGAACACCGATTGTGGGGCTGGCCATCATGCTGGCAACGATGTTGCGCGATCGGCTGATCGTGAGGATCCCCGCGCTGGCGGGCCGCCGGTCATGAGGGCAGGGACAAGGGTGGTTTCCCGATGAGCACCGAATCCGCACCCGATGGTGGGCAGGCAATGGCGACCATGTCCTGCCCGGTTTGCGGGAAACGTGTTGCCGCCGGTGCGTTTTGCGCACGTTGCGGCGCGCACCTGTGCCAGCAGCGTGGCGATTGGGCAGAGTCGTTGCGGATCCGCGCATACGCCGCGGCACCGGGTGAGCACGTGTTGCGGCTGTCGGTGAGAGTTCGCTCTTCCCACGCCTGCCACGTCGTTGCGTCAGAGAGTTCCGGGTGGGGCTCGCCGCCCTGCTAGTGGTGCTGGTCGTGTGCGCCCTGCTGCGGTGGCAGCCGCCTCTGATCGCGCTTAGCACGGTGGGGCTGCCGCTGGTGTTCCTGAGCTATCTGCGACTCAGTGACGCCTACTACAACCTGCCGGTCCGCACATTGGTGGTCACTGCACTGCTAGCCGTCGGCCTGGGCGTCGGGTGGGCATTGCTGACCGGCCCCGTCGTCGCGCACTCCTACGATCTCACGCTGCTTACCGGGATGGCGGGTGGACGAGCGCTGTGGGAGCGGCTGGCCATCCCGGTGGGCGGCGCGGTTCTTATGCTCGTCCCAGTGGTGCTAGCGCGGATGTCGCGCCCCGGGATCCGAGAGTCGTTGGACGGGTTCGTCATCGGTTCATTGGGGCGATCTCATTCACCGCCGCCGCGACCTTGACGCGGTTGGCCCCGCAACTGGCGACCGGGGTGGTCGCCCACGACCGCCCCGTCAGTTCACTCCTCATCGAGGCGGGCATCCAAGGTTTGGCGGTGCCGTTGACCGCGGCGGCGGTGGGCGGAATGGTCGGCGCGGCACTCTGGTTCAGGCGCCGAGCTGACACACCTCAGCAACACCGTTGGCAAAGGCTTCCTGCGCTTCTGCCCGAGTCCGCGGTGGTGCTGATCGTCTACGCCGGGTGGGGGACGATCGACGTCGCCCGGCTTCCACAAGGCGTGCACTTGGGCCTGTACTCGGTGATGACGGTGTGCGCACTGATCGCCCTACGGGTCGTACTGCAGGCGGCGCTACTGCGCGAGGAGCACGAACCGGGCTCGGGTGCACCGCTGCTGTGCCCGAACTGCGACCAGCTCGTTCCTGACATGGCATTCTGCTCGAATTGCGGCATCGCCACCAACGCATCGTCGCGGTCTTCGCGGGCCGCGCGACGCCTCATCGACAACCGCGACGTCATTCGCGGACAGTGGCCTCCGGGAAGTCTCGCCGGCGGCTGACCGCCGGAACGATTGTGTAGTCAGCCTGAAAAACAAGATTGTGGAGCTCAGCGCTAGCGATGGCGCGCAGAAGGTGAAGCTGGTCGGCGGCATCGGATCTGGTGAAGATATTCAGCGGCCAGTCCCCGACCGTCGCGCCCCTCAGATGCGGATGGTGAAAACCGATCCCGTAGTAGGCCATCAGCATGACGGGTGAGATGCCCGCCGAGCGCTGCTCGGGCCAACTGAGATCCCATGAAGCCACCAGGCCACCGTCCGGTGTTCTCTGCAATCCGCTACCGGCGATCCGCCCCGACTCCAACAGAAGCAAGGTGTTCATCTCGCGGAGTACTTGGCTTGCCACTGGGTGCAGCAGCTCGACCGCGCGGGCGAAGTGATCTTCCTTGTCGTGGCGGCCGGTAGAGCCGCCGTGAGTGTTGTCGCGCAAGTCGACGAAATGGCGCATCAAGGCCCTGACGTAGGCGGGTACGTTGTCATCCTCAGCGATCAACTCAGGGTTTGATGACTGGCCGGTGCCGAGCCGGCCGTCAGAATCCTCGGACATGTTGCGCCTCCTGACACAGGCTACTCAGGCGAACGCTGTGCAAGACAAGCCATCGGCTTGTCCGAACGACGTTGGGTATCAAACTGATTCGATGCGGGACCTGCTGTCCATTTCTCCGCACCCGGCGTACCCCGGCGGTAGATGGTTTGCGTGGGATTTGTGGGTCATGGTTGATTGGAGAAACGATCCGCCGTGACCCGCGCCTTCGCATCCGTGTGGTCCCTAGTGGAGTTCCTGACATGCAGTCTCGAACTGTGACCGGCGACTGCTCCACATGACGGTTCAGGTCGTCCCACCGAGTTTATGTCAGCACGCCGCGCCGCGATGAATCATGGCCGGATCCGCGCTCGGGTGGGCGGCTCCGACAAGGACTACTAGGGATTTCGCGGATGCGAACGTTTGCATCCGAGACGGACGGTATGTCCACACAGGGCGCTCACCGTGCATCGGATGATCACCCACCAGCACAAGGAATGATGATGCGCGCAGCGGTAACGATATGTGCGCCCCGGCTGGCCATGTCATGTCGTGGGCTGCGGCCCGATCGGGCTGGCCATCATCGTGGCCCTCAAAGCGCGGGGCGCCACCCCCATCAGCGCCTCGGATCTCTCCCCTTCTCGGCGTGCGCTGGCCGCGCTGCTGGGAGCCGACGTCGTCTTGGATCCCACCGAGGGGACCGGCTTCCCCGACTTCGAGCATCGGAATGGAGCCTCCCCCGCGCGGCGATCTTCGAGGCTGTCGGAAGCCAGGAATGATCCCGCAGATCATCGACGCGGCACCGCCTGGCAGCCGGATCGTGGTCGCGGGCGTGAACACGCAAGGTGACCGTTTCGTGCCGGCGCTGGCGACCGTCAAGGAACTTGAGCTGCGCTTCGGCTTCGGCTATTCCCCGAAAGAATTCGCGGCAACACTGGCGCGTGTCGCACGCTCCCCCGAGGCAGTGGCACCATTGATCACGAACACCGTCGGTGTCGACGGAGTTACCGGCGCGATCGACGCACTGCGCGTCGGCCAGCACATCAAAGTACTCATCGAGCACTAGCGCGCGCAGTGGTCCCTACGCACCGAGGAAATATGGAGTATCGATGACCGATATCAGTCGCACCACCGTCCGCATCCCGACCCCTTCTGGGTTCGATATCGAGGCTTGGTTCTACCTGCCCGAGGGACAGGGCCCGTTTCCCGCGGTGGTGATGGGCCATGGCCTGGGAGCCGTCAAGGTCGGTGGACTCGCATCATTCGCCGAACGATTCTGCCGGGAAGGGTTCGCCGCGGTGGTCATCGACTACCGGCAGTGGGGTGGCTCGGAGGGCCAGCAGCCCCGCGACGAACTGAGCGTGCCACGCCAACGCGAGGACTACAGTGCTGCGATCGGATGGGCCGCTGCCCAACCGAACGTCGACGAACACCGAATCTTCGTGTGGGGCACCTCATTTGCCGGCATGCACGCCACCGCACTGGCCGCCTCCGACCACCGCCTCGCGGGCGCGATCGCCCAATGCCCGCTCGTTGACGGTCTTGCCGGTTCACGGCTGGTGCGCCCCACCCGTTCCCTGGCACTCTTTGCCACCGCGATCATCGATCGCCTTGGGTCACTCCTTGGCCGTGCGCCAATCTATCTGCCGGTCAACGTGACTCCCGGAGAATGGGGCATCGCCGACACATCAGATGCGTTGTTCGGCAAGAAAGTCATGCACCCGCGCGAGCCCGTCGACTGGCACAACCGGATGGCAGCACGGTCACTGTTGAGCATCCCCGCTCACCGCCCCGTCCGCCATGCCCGTGACATCAACATCCCGATCCTGCTCATCGTCGCCGAATCCGACACCCAGGCACCGGTCGGTCCCGCGCTCGCAGTGGCCGATCGCGCACCCCGGGCAGAACTCCATCGCAGCAAGGGCGGCCACTACGACGTCTACGACGGCGGAATCGCCTTCGACGACGTCATCGAGTGGGAAGTCGACTTCCTCCGCCGCCACGCCCGCATCGCGCCATCCGGGCCGACAACAGCGCAAGGGCCACTCCCAACCCGTAGCGGCGAATGATCGCAACGGATTAGGAACGGAGTCCACCTGGGCAGCGGACCGCTCCGAACGATGATCTACCTCGACACGTCGGGCACGGTGAAACTCGTACGCCGAGCAGGAATCACCGGCGCTCATCAATTGGCTCAATGACCATCCCGACGAGCATCTGGCCACCAGCGCCATTGGCCACATCGAGCTCATCCGAGCCGCCGCCCGAGCCGGCGCTGCAGCCACCGCTCCTGCACGCACCGTTGCGTCGACTATCGACACGTTGGTCTTGACCGATACGATCGCCGCGATCGCCGCCACCATTCCACCGGCTGAACTACGCACCCCAGATGCGATACACCTGGCGACTGCGCACGCCCATCGGCTCAACCTCTCGGCCTTCTGCGTCTACGATGCCGGCCGCTTGAAGCGGCCGTATCTCAGGACCTGCCGACCGTCTCTGCGCGTAGCGGCACCTTTCGATCACCGAGGCCCGCCCGCTGCGAGGCCAGCTCCGGCAACCGTCTTCGCCTCTTCCCCAAGGATCTTCGCGCCAGCCCAGCTTCGCGGATAATCTCTATTGTCTATGAATCCCGCCGACAAACGCGGGGCTCCGCGCGCTACTACTTCGGGCTTCCGGTCCACCACAACGGCTGCTCCCGCGCCGCGAATCTACTGAACATTCGCCTGGGCGCGAGGTCAATCTGTGTGCGCCGCAACTCGATTAATGCCGAAGCCATTGTTATCGTGCAATCGAACCTCTCGCGTCTCACGATCCCAGGAATTCGAGCGCCTCTCGAACGAACTGCTCGTGGTATTGGAAGATGCCGCCGTGTCCGGCGTCCGGGTAGATCCGCAGCGTCGCATTTGGAAGGCGACGCGCCAGGTCGTACGAATTGGTCGTCGGCACCATGCGATCGTCATCACCGTTGGCCACCAGGACGGGATGGTGGATGCGCGCCAAGTCGGCCGGCTGCTCAAGCCCCCACGCGTGAATCGCTTTGAGGTGCGTCCGGAAGGCCCGCACTGTGATGGCTTTATCCCGATCGTCGGTGCGCTCTTTCAAGCGCTTGATGAACGCTTTGGCCTGTGACTTGCCGTTGGCCGTACTGGTGAAGAACAGAAGTTCTTCGGGATTCTTCCGGGTGGCCAGCGCCTTGAGGTTGTCGAGGTAGCTCAGTCTCGTCACGTTGACGATGCCTGCGCCTCCGGCGGGCCCCGTCCCTGCGAGGATGATCTTTCGCAGCAGCGCGGGCTCGCGTTGTGCGATCATCTGTGAGACGAATCCGCCCATCGAGAAGCCGAGCAGATCCACCCGGACGAATCCCAGTGCACGGATGAACGCAACGGCGTCTTGTGCCATCGCCTCGACCGTGTCAGGTGTCTTGCCCTGTGAGGCGCCGACCCCGCGATTGTCGAAGGTGATGACGCGGTGCTTCGCGGCGATGCCGTCGACGACTCTGGGGTCCCAATTGTCGAGGTTCGCGGCCAGGTGATTGAGGAAGATCACCGGGATGCCGGTATCGACGCCGAGCTCGCGGTAGACGAATCGGGTGCCGCCGACGGAAACCGACTTTGTCGGCGCGTTCTTGTATGACGTGCCACCCAAGCGAGAGTCTGTCATAATTGTTTCCTTCCATGCTGGTTTGTTGATTAACGTTTTCCGACAGAGCTTTTCAATGGTGTATTCGGGTGGTCAGCGCCCGAATATCAACGCGAGTTTCTTGGATGTCCTAGGCGACCAGGATGCGCCGTCGGTTGCCGTTGAAGGTGGTTCGGCAGCGTCAGACCCCATGGGACTCGTTTCGATATTGTCGATCACTGTTATTCGGCTCGTGGTGTTCGAGGGTCGTCTGTGCAGTCGGGAGCAGGCCCAGCAGACCGAACTTGAGGCGCTCGGCGTGGGTGAACGCAGTGCCCTTGGTGGTCAATGCATCGGACAGCCTGGCTTGTCCTGTGTTCTGTTCGGACCGAGAATCCCTTCTATGGGGTGGTGCGCGTGCGGTTTTCCTTGAGTGGGCGGCCTAGTGGATGGGGCCGGGAGCGAGGAATACCTTGCCGTTGTGTGCCAGCGACTCGGCCTCGGTTACCGCAGCGCGGATCTGGTCGAGCGGATATTTCGTGCCGGGGGAGGTCGCGAGGACGCCTTGGCGTATCAGGTCGGCGATCTCATCGATGAGCTGCACCATGGCGGGGGCTCCGCTGGGGTAGAAGCCGCTGTCCTCCAGGCGTGGTAGCCAGTAGCCGAGCCAGTACACCTCCAGGGTGCGCCGACCCGACAATGTGAAGCGCGGGTCTTCGCCGACGCGGATCGCCTCGCGGGTGAGCGATCCGTAGACGAGCATTCGGCCGTCCTCGTTCAGCGACCGGAAGATCTCCGTCCCGGTCTGCCCGGCGACCGGGTCGATCGCGTAGCCAACTCCTTCTGGCCCCACGATTTTGCGGACTTGCTCATCGATCGGTCCCTCGGTGGAGACGATCACCGCATCGGCGCCAAGCGCTTCCAGTTCGGCGGCCGCCTCCTTTCTGCGGACCACGTTGAGGGTGCGGATGCCGTCGCGTTGGGCCAGCCTGATGATCATGCGACCCAATTCGGAGCCCGCCGCGGACTGCAAAAGCCACTCCCCGCGAGGCACGCCCAGCACGTGGCGCACCATCAGGATCGCGCTGGCCGGGTTGATGAGCAAGGACGCCACCTGCTCGTCGGGGATGTCCTCCGGGACCGGCTGCGCCTGCGCTGAGGGGATGACGGCATAGTCGGCCCAGTTGCCGCCCTGGGAGTTTCGCGCCAAGACGCGCCGGCCGACCGCGAGGTTGTGCACGCCGGCTCCGAGGGCGTCGACCACGCCGACGCCTTCGAAACCCACCGGCGCCGGAAAGGCGGGGGTGACGCCGGAGTAATGGCCGCGAAGGTACAGCAGGTCTGATGGATTGATGGGGCTGAGCAGAATCCGCACCCGGACCTGGTTCGCGCCCGGCTCGGGAAGCGGTTGGTCGACCACTGCCACAACGTCTTTGGGCTCGCCGTAGTGACCGAACTGTATCTGTTTCATCGAATGACCTCCAAGTCGCTATGTGTTGCTGTTGGTGTGTCGGCACCGGATTCGGACACGTCGCGCTCACTCACGTCGCCCCGCCCCAGGTCGCGTTCAACGAGTCCGCGCGCGTCGGCGCATCTTGAATCCCGACCACGCGCCAGCCCGCCGATCCCCGGGCAACCTCGAAATACACGGCGAGCCGCTCGATCTCGCTGTCATCGGCCCGACAGCGTGACCAGATCACGTCAATCGCCGCCCCGGCGGCGTGATACACGGTCACCTGGCGGTCCGGCACCGCGGTGTGCGCGTAGCCTTGTGCGCGCAATCGACTGTAAATGCGCGCCAGCATGCCGACCACGGCGGCGCCGTCCATCAGCCACTCGCCGCCGTCGGGCGCGCAGTGGTGCAGGGGCACACCCCAGTAGTCGAGGATGAATTCTGGCCCCCGTGCGATCGCACCGCTTCCCACCCCCACCCAGGTAGCCAGGTAGTCATCGAAGAACCAGCGCGTCACCTCGTCGCGCACCGATGTTCCGGACTTCGCGTCGCTCAACGGATTTCCCTGAAGCCGCGGTTGATTTGAGGGCATCATGACAACAGCCCCAGCGCGCCGTACCAGACCGGTCCCACGTTCAATCGGTCCGGGTAGAGGTTGATCATCTGGTCGTAGAACTGCCGCGGACTGGGTTTGTCGGCGAGCAGCCGTTGCGCGTCGAGCAGGTAGTCGCGGGTCTGGTCGAGGATGGTCGGATCGTCGGGCAGGTCTTTGTTCTTATGGCCGGCCACCGCGCGTGGTGACAGCGCGGCGACCTTGTCGATCGCCTTGAGCCACGCCTCAATTCCGCCTCGGCGCTTTCCAGCAGGTACTGGTGCACCCCGTTGTAGGCGACGTCGCCGGCCACGACCAGCCCGATCACCGGCACATGCAACACGGTGGTGTCGTCGGTGTCGGTGTGACCGGTCTCGACCGCCACCAGACGGTAGCCCTCCAATTGGAACCCCTCGGCGGGATCGGTTGATAGAGCACCGGGCTGTCGGGGATCAGGCCGGGAAAATCGATGTCCCACTGCTCGGCCCGGCCCTGGGTGCCCTGTTGGTGCATCAGCCTGATCGTGCCCTCCGTGGCATACGCAATGGGCCCCGGGAAGCGCCGCATCAGCAGGTCGGTGCCGAACCAGTGATCGCCGTGCCCGTGGGTCGCGTAAATATGGGTCAGCCGCTTGCCGGAGCGCTCGATCCAGTCGCTGACCCGCGCCACCTGCTCGCGGGTAAACGGCGCCGTCGACCAGTACGGCGTCGTGGTCGCCAAAGATCAGCGTGGAGGCCAGCGGCGAGGACACGATCGGACTGCCGTCGGGCAGCCGCTGGGCCCGGTGACGGCGCACGCCGTCATGGACCAACACCTCGTAGTGCCGCTCGGTCATAACCATATTCCTTTCCAGGGCAGGGGTATTGGACGGGGTTAGGTGAGGTGTTCGGTGAACCAGCCACACGCGGCGGCGCTGGAGTCGTCGAAACCCTTCAAGTAGGCATCGAAGTGGCCCCCCACGATGGTGACGAGTTTCTTGGGCTGCAGGGCCCGCTCGTAGGCGCCCAACGCCACATCGGTGAGCGTGATCACATCGCCCAGCCCCACGATCATCAGCAGCGGCGTCGGCGACACCCGCGAGATCCAGGTTCCCGGCTCATACATGCGCGCGGCGCGGGTGGAGCGTACCGTGACGATGTTCAGCCAGACCCCCTCGGGCACAGGCTGGTGGTAAAACGTGACGGCATCTGGCGAGCGGTAGGCGGCCGGCACACCAGGGTCTGCGCTGACGACGGCCTGGGTGGCCGGCGGTTCACCACCGAACTGGCGCCGATCATCGTCGATGAAGCTGGCCTCCAGGGCAGCCACCTGATCCGGCGCAACCCGGCGCAGGCTCTGCCGATAGCCGCTGATGGTCGGCACCTGGGCGACCACCGCGCGCAGCCGCGGGTCGGTGGCGCCAAGCACGATGGCATGCCCGCCGGCGTAGCTGGTGCCCCACAACCCGATCCGGTGCGGATCCACCTCGGGGCGGTTCTCCAAATAGGAGATCGCCCGGCGCCAGTCGGCGATCTGCCGCCACGGGTCGATGTCATAGCGCGGCTCGCCGTCGCTGTGCCCGAAGCCGCGATGGTCGTGCACCAGCACCACGAACCCCGCCTCGGCGAACACCTGGGCGAATCGCTCCAGCCCATGCTCACGCACCCCGGCATAGCCGGTGGCCATCGTGACGCCCGGATATGGACCGGGCCCCTCCGGCACAAACAACCAGCCGCGCAGCGTCACATCACCCTCCACGGCGAACTCGACGTCCTCTCGCTTCACAACCACTCCTCCTTGATCAGGGCGCGACCCGTCGTCGATGTGGCCCGGCCTCGTTGGATGGGAAGGCCTTCACAGCGACGTTAGATCGGTTCGGGCACAGTCCGTCCGGTGGCGAACGACTCGTGCACACCGTGCACAACTCTGGGCACGCGGTGAGGCGTTCTACGGTGAAAACGCCAGCTCGGTTGGGCGGCTCTGAGCGCACGGGTCTGCGGGGCGGGGAAGCGCTTCTGCGTCGTTGTTCGGCACCGTGGTAGTGAGCGGCGATGTGTGCGCGCTGCCGGTGAGCGTGCCCGTGATGGCAGTTCAGGTTCGCGGTCCGAGCGCGCTGTGGATGGAGCGCACCGCGCTTGCACCCTCGCTGACGGCGGAGGCCACGCGTTTCAGCGAGGTCAGGCGGACGTCTCCGGCGGCGAATACGGTGGGCATGCTGGTTTCAAACGGCAGTGGTGGGCGCCCCAGCGCTGTCCAGGTGGCGCCGAGTTCTTCGGGATCCAGCTGGGCGTCGGTACGGATGAAGCCCGCCCTGTCACGGGCAAGATCGGAAAGCCACTCGGTTGCCGGTCGCGCTCCGATGAAGCAGAACAGCCCGGCGCATAGGTGTTCCGCTATGTCACCAGTGGAATTGTCGGTGAGGGTGATGCGCTGCAGCGCCGACCCACCGGACAGGCCGGTGACTTCGGTGTCGACTCGGATCGTGACGCGAGGATCTGCGCGCAGCCGTCCCAACAGATACGCCGACATGGTGGCGGCCACGTCTGATCCACGCACCGCCACCGTCACTTGGCAGCCCCGCGACGCCAAGTACAGGGCGGCCTGTCCGGCGGAGTTCGCCCCGCCCACCACGGTCACCGGTTGGGTGCGGCACGCGCGAGCTTCCAGTTCGGTTGCAGCGTAATAGATTCCCGCTCCTTCGAAGTCGATCCAGCGCTCCAGCGGCAGCGTGTTGTAGTGCACTCCGGTGGCGATCAGCACGGCGCGCGACTCGATGGTGGTGCCGTCGCTGAGCATCACGGTCAGGTGGGCTCCGCCGGTGTCCAGGTCGACCACCCGACACGGGCTGCAAAGCTGGGCACCGAATTTCATCGCCTGCAGGGCCGCGCGTTGCGTTAATTCCGCGCCGCTGAGCCCGGAGGGGAAACCGAGATAGTTCTCGATGCGGGAGCTGGCGGCGGCCTGCCCGCCCACCCCGACCGCGTCCAGGACGACGGTGTCGAGCCCCTCCGAGGCGCCGTAGACCGCGGCGCCCAGCCCGGCCGGGCCTGAGCCGATCACGGTCAGGTCCACGGGCTTGGTCCCGGTGTGCCGGTAGGCCAATCCGAGGACCTGGGCCATCTGCTCGGTGGTGGCGCGGCGCAGCACCTGGTGGCCGGTGATCACCGCGGGCAGGTCCGCGGCGGTGATCTGCGCCGATTCGGCCAGCGCCCGGCCGGCGGCGCTGTCGGCGTCCAGCCACAGGTGGGCCAGGCGTTGACGGGCGGCGAAGGTCCGCAACGCGAGGCTGTCCGCCGACAACTCGCTGCCCAGGATGGCGATCGCGCGGGCGGCGGGTCCATCGCGAAGCAGGTCGCGCCGGGCCAGGAAGGTGCGCAACAAAATGTCGGACAGGTCGGGCTCGGCGGCCATCAACCGACGAAACTGCGCCCGGCTGATCCGATGGATCCGGCCCGCCTCGGTAACGCGCGCCATCAGATACGCCGTCTGGCCGGTCAGGAAGTTCAGCTCGCCCAAAAACCCGCCGGGCCCGTATCGGGCGACCACCGACTCTGGCTCCTCGCCGGTGGCCGGGCTGATGATCTCGATCCACCCCGACTCGACCAGGATCAAGTCGTAGTCGACGTCGCCCGGGCCAAACACGACGTCGCCGACCTGCACCGGTTGCGCCACCCCGTAGGCCGCCATGCGGTCGAACTGGGCCCCGCTGAGTTGCGGCACGGCCGACGCGGACCCCGACGACGGCGACGCTGCGGTCTCCTCAGACGGCTGACCGTCGCGATCCGGCATGATCTGCCCCATCGTTGGATTCGGCCACACCTCGCAGCAGGGAGGTGCTGACTCTGACGCTAGGTCGGTGTGGGCACAAAACGCGCGACCTCACCCAGATCTGGCACATGGTGCACAGACGTTGGCACGCAACAAGGCACCCTCCTCGTGCGCCACAGACGGTCAGTGCGGTCGGTGGCGGTTGGTGTCACGCCATTCGCGCGGCGACATGCCGAACGTGGTCCGGAACATCCGCGCGAAACTGGAGGGGTCGGTGAACCCCCACCGGCGGGCAACCACGAAGACGGGATCACCGGCGCCCGTCGAGGCGAGGTCTTTGCGGCATTCCTCGAGTCGTCGCGCGCGGATCCAGTCCCCAAGCGAAATGCCTTCGTCGGCCAGGATTCGGTAGAGCTGGCGCACCGATATGTGGTGCTCGGCGGCGATGCGGCCGGCACTGAGGTCTGGTTCACGCAAGTGGGTGCGGACGTATTCCATGATCCGCACGACCAGCGTGGCGTGCAGCGACTCCTTGCCCAACTCGACGGCGTCCAGATGGGTGGTGATTACCGCGCGCAGTAACTCAATGCTGGGTTGGCTGACCAGGTCGCCGCCCGGCCGATCGAACACCGTTGGCCGCAGCGCCAGCCGGTGCAAATAGGTAGCGGCCAGATCGGTGATCGGATGCCCCGGACTCAAGCGGACCGCACAGACCCGCCGGATGACATCGGCCGGCAACGCCAATCGGTCCAGTGGTATCCGGAATTTGTGCTGGCGGATCCCGTCGACATCAGAAATGAGGAACGGTGATGTTGAGTCGTAGATGACCAGATCACCACGGCGCAGGATGGCTTCCCGCCCGTGCTGGACCACCACACAGGATCCAGTCATCTGCAAACCCATGAAGATGCTCGGTGTGAAGTCGTCGTGGGTCTGTGCCGCGGTGCGGTGCACCTTCACCGCGGTACAGGCCGAGGACCAAACCGAGAGCGCAGCCAAGTCGGTGATCGCTATATGCGCCGCCGGGCCGCGATCAGCCGCGAAATCGATCTCGACAGGCACCAAATGCTCTGCGACCGCCGCACGCACCGCCTCAGCGCGGTCGGCTTTCGGGATCTGCCGCGCGTCGAAGACGGCAGTCACCAGCGCGCCATAACGCCGCTGGACGATGTGGTAGCTGCGCCGGGGAGGCCCACAAACATCACCCCCGGCACCGCCTGTCTCCACCGTTGATTCATCGCTTCAGATCCAGCCTGAACCGGTTGATCCGGACTGTCAATCGGCGCGGAGAAGCAGAAGCGCCGCCAGGAGGCTTCGTCATCATTGCGCTGAGATCCAGTGGAGGGGATGTGCCGAGCCCTAGGCTGTTCGGTCTTTTGAAAAATAGATCTGCGGGACGTCGGCACGTCAAACCTGAGTGCCAGGCGAGCGCGTGTGTGGGCGACGCCCGGTCTCCCACCGGGCAGACCGGTGCGCCCAGAGCCCGGCCCAACCAAGCTGGCGTTTCAACGTCGAACTGCTCACCGCGTGCCCAAAAATGTGCACGGCGTGCACGAGTTGTCCGCCACCGGATGAAGTGTGCCCGAACCGATCTAACGTCGCTGCGAAGGCCTTGCGATCCAACGAGGCCTGACCGACATTAAAAACCTGACCGACATTAAAAAGGGAAGGACCGCCGCTTATGAACACACCGACAATGCGCACGTACTCCCAGACCCCCACCGATGTCGTGCGCGCCGCGAGCGGTATCGACTTCGCCTACCGGCGCGTGGGCAATCGCGGTGACATACCGCTGGTCCTCGGCAACTACTTCGCCGCGAACATGGACGACTGGGATCCCCTCATTGTCGACGGCTTAGCGGCCGACCGCGACGTGATCACGTTCGACTACCCGGGAATCGGAAGCTCGACTGGCGCCACCCCGGCGACTGTCGCCGGGCTCGCCGTTGATTGCGTCGAGTTCCTGCACGCCTTGGGCCTGACAACCGTTGACTTCCTGGGCTTTTCGCTCGGTGGAATGGTCGCGCAGCAGATCGCTTCGTCTCATCCGGCGATGTTTCGTCGCATCATCTTGTGCGGGACAGGGCCACGCGGCGGCGAGAAGATGACCTTCACCGAACTCTCGACAGACGACCTCAATGACCCCGTAGCCTTGGTGCTGACGGCGTTATTCGCGCCGAGCGACGCAAGCCAGGCCGCGGGTCACGCGTATCTGGACCGTCTCAACCGCCGCGAGGCGGATCACGATGCGCCAGTCACCATGACGGCCGCCGCCGCTGAGTTGCGTGCGATCCGTGAATGGGGTGAAATCCCGACCACAGACCGCTACGCCATGCTCAGCACGATCCGCCAGCCGACGTTGATCGTTCACGGCGCCAAAGACATCGTCGTTGACGCAGTCAACGCCATCGTCCTCGAAGAGAACCTTTGCGATGCCAGACTTTTGATACTTCCCGACGCCAGCCACGGCGCACAATCGCAACATGCAGAAGTCTTCCTCGCCAATGCGCGACTGTTCCTCAACAGCTGAACGCGCAGTGAAAAACGAGCTACCTGCTGTGAACCCGGAGCTTCATTGCAGTTCAAAAGTGAACGCAGTCCAGGACTTTCGCTTCGACGACTGGCGCACAGGGACGAAGTTGGGAACGCGGTCGCGTTTCTCGCCTCCGACCGGAGTAGCTTCACGACCGGCGCCGTACCGCCGGTTGACTGCGGATACAGCCCGATCTGACCCACCACCTCGCGGTGGCGTCCATTGAGGAGATAGCTATGACCGAGGTTGAACAAGCTAACAAGGCGCTGGTGATCGAAGCCTTCGACACACTGTTCAACCGACGCGACTACGCAACAGCGCAACGTTTTTGGTCACCGCACTACATGCAGCACAGCGCACATATCAAACCCGGCCGCGACGGCCTGTTCGACCTCGTCAAGGCGCTGCCGGCCGAATTGCGTTACGAGCACCAGCTGGTGGTCGCCGACGGTGACTACGTGATGTTGCATGGCCGCTTCTCCCAGATCGGCCAGCCCGCTAACTGGGTCGTCGCTGATATCGTCCGCGTCGCCGACGGGGTGCTGGCCGAACACTGGGACGTCATCCAGGACGAAGTCACCCGCTCCCAGTCCAAAAGCGGGCTGGCTATGTTCGGCGACGCCTTTCCCGCCGAGGTGGCGGCGGCCGATGGCGCGCCCGAGCGCCGAAAGTCCCAGCTGTATCAACGATTCATCGTGTACTGCAACGTAATTCACTCATCACACCACGTTTGAAGCGTCGCGTCGTGCGGGCTGCGCTGAATCGCTATCGCTTATCAAGCATCGCCGGGCCAACTGTCCGCTCATCGCTTACCCTCATTGGGGGTCACCAGTCCCGCTGATCAAGGCGAAGTATCCATCGATGTGCGCGCGCACCAACTCCGCCGCCCTGGTGCCGTGACCACGACGCAACGCGGCGACGATGCCGCGGTGTTCGCAGCGCAGTTTGGTGGCCACGGCCGACCAGTCCTCCAGCAGGGGAACGCCCGCCATCACGTAGCCGTGGATTGAATCGCGGAGCGACGTCATCATCGCCTCTACCACAACGTTGCCTGCCAAGGCACACAGCCCCACGTGGAAATTCGCGTCCAGGCGGTGGAACTCCTCCGGCGTGACGTCGGGATCGTCCATCGCGCCGAGCATCTGCTCGATGTTCGTGAGATCGGGTATCGGACGGCGGGCCGCAGTCTCGCGTAATGCCCACGATTCCAACAGGATTCGCGTGCTCACCACGTCACCCACAGGCAGAAACTTCGTTGCGACATGAAGCCGCAACGCGGACCCGATCGAGACGGCCGGGTCGGCGATGACGACGGCGCCGGAGTCCGGGCCCGAACCGACGGCGGTCCGCACAACACCCATCGCCTCGAGCACCCTGATCGCCTCGCGTACCGACGACCGGCTCACCGACAGTCCGTCAGCCAGAGTCCGCTCACCGGGCAGACGATCGCCGAGAGCCAGGGTGCCGTTCGACAGATCACGTTCGATGCGTTCGAGAACCATTTCGTGGGCGCGCATGAAGCACACCATAGCCCGAATCGCTGGTGTGGTCGGACCACAATGACGTAGTGTGGTCGGACCACATACACGATGCGGTCAGACCACAGCCCATCTCTGGAGTTCAGATGCGTATTGCCCTCTTCGCGACCTGTCTCGGCGACGCCATGTTTCCGCAGGCCGTCATCGCGACCGTCCGCCTTCTCGAGCGACTCCAACACGAGGTGGTGTTCCCCGACCGACAGACCTGCTGTGGGCAGATGCACATCAACACGGGCTACCTAGACGAGGCGACGGCACTGGTGCGTCATCACGTCGATGTCTTCGAGCAGGCCGGGTGCGAGGCCGCGGTCGCGCCGTCGGGTTCGTGTGTCGGGTCGGTACGCCACCAGCACGCCATGGTGGCTCGCCGGGCGGGTGACGCGGCGCTGGCGGAGAGGGCAGAGGCAGTGGCGGCACGCACCTACGAGTTGTCCGAACTGCTGGTGGACGTCCTCGACGTGCGGGATGTGGGCGCGTATTACCCGCACCGGGTCACCTACCACCCGACCTGTCATTCCCTGCGGATGCTGCGGGTCGGGGACAAGCCGCTCGAACTGCTGCGACACGTGCGCGGGATGACGCTGGTGGAGCTGCCAGCCGCGGACTCGTGCTGTGGATTCGGCGGCACATTCGCCATCAAGAACTCCGACACGTCGACCGCCATGCTCGCCGACAAGATGACCAACGTCATCGAGTCCGGTGCCGAGGTGTGCAGCGCGGGCGACTCCTCGTGTCTGATGCACATCGGCGGCGGTCTGAGTCGGATCCGTTCCGGTGTCCGGACGGTCCACCTGGCCGAGATCCTGGCGTCGGTCGATTCGGCGGCGGTGCCGGCATGACGACGTTTCTGGGCACCCCGGGGATCGGGAACCTGCGCGGCGAGGAGCCGTTCCCGCACGCGGCACGCCGAGAGCTCCGGAACACCCAGATGCGCCGCAACGTCGGACACGCGACGCGCACCATCCGAGCCAAACGTCTCGGAGTGGTGAGTGAATGTGCCGACTGGGAGCAGCTGCGTGAGACCGGCAGCGCCCTGAAACAGGATGTGCTCGCACGACTTCCGGAGTTGCTCGAACAGCTCGAACAGAACGTCACCGCCCGCGGCGGGGTGGTGCACTGGGCACGCGACGCCGATGAGGCCAACCGGATCGTCACCGATCTGGTGCGGGCGACCGGCGCCGACGAGGTCGTCAAGGTCAAGTCGATGGCGACGCAGGAGATCGGCCTCAACGAGCACCTGGAGGCGCACGGGATCGCCGCCATCGAGACCGACCTCGCCGAGCTCATCGTCCAACTGGGCCACGACAAGCCCAGCCACATCCTGGTCCCGGCCATCCACCGCAACCGCGCTGAGATCCGCGAGATCTTCCTCAAGGAGATGCCGGGCGTCGGCGAGCTCACCGATGAACCCCGGGTGTTGGCGATGGCCGCGCGCGCACACCTGCGCCGAAAGTTCCTCAGCGCGAAGGTCGCCGTCAGCGGGGCGAATTTCGGCGTGGCGGAGACCGGGACCCTGGCGGTGGTCGAATCCGAAGGCAACGGCCGGATGTGTCTCACGTTGCCGGAGACGCTGATCACGGTCATGGGCATCGAGAAGGTGGTGCCGACGTTCACCGACCTCGACGTGTTCATGCAACTCCTGCCGCGATCCTCGACGGCGGAGCGAATGAACCCGTATACGTCGCTGTGGACGGGTATCCATCCAGGTGACGGGCCGAAGGCGTTCCACTTGGTGCTGCTCGACAACGGCCGTACCTCCGTGCTGGCTGACGAGGTGGGACGCGCAGCGCTGCACTGCATTCGGTGCAGTGCGTGTCTCAATGTGTGCCCGGTCTACGAACGCACCGGCGGACACGCATACGGGTCGATTTATCCCGGTCCGATCGGGGCAATCCTGAGCCCGCAGCTGACCGGAACTCGAGGGCACGACGACCCGAACGCGTCGCTACCCTACGCGTCGACGTTGTGCGGTGCGTGCTTCGACGCTTGCCCGGTCCGCATTGATATACCGTCGATTCTGGTGCACCTTCGCGCCAAGCAGGTGGACTCCGAACGTGGCGGGCTTCCGAGCGGGCAGGACATTGCGATGAAGGCCGCGGCCTGGGCGATGACATCGCCGCGGCGCTTCCGCTGGGCAGAGAAGGCACTCGCGGCTGGCCGCGTGGTGGCGAACACCGATGGCCGCATCACCACGATGCCGTGGCCGGCGTCGAAATGGACTGCCAGCCGCGATATTCCAGAGCCGCCTGCAGAGACATTCCGTCAGTGGTGGTCCAGAACTCACGACGGAGGCTCACAATGAACGGCAGCTCGGATGCGAAAGTCGCTATTCTGCAACGTATCCGTGGCGCACTGGCCGTTGCGCCACCCGGACGGGTGGACGTCCCCCGCGACTATGATCGCGCACCGCTTCCAGGGCCGGGTGATACGGCCCGGTTCGCCAGCACCGTCGATGAGTACCGCGCACAGGTGTTGCGCATCGACGCGGCGTCGATCGCGACGACCATCGCCACACTGGTACCCGTCGGTGGGCACGTCGTCGTTCCGGCCGACCTGCCTGCGCAGTGGTGTGACGGCATCGACACCGTCGTCGACGACCCGAAGGCACCGCTGCCGGTCACCGCACTGGACGGCGTGGACGCGGTGGTCACGGGCTGCGCGTTGGGGATCGCCGCAACCGGCACGATCGTGCTCGACGCCGGTCCCACGCAGGGCCGTCGGGCGCTGACGCTGGTGCCCGACCACCACATCTGCGTCGTGTTCGCCGGCCAGATCGTCGACACCGTGCCGCAGGCGTTCGCAGCACTCGACCCCGTCCGCCCGCTGACCTTCATCTCGGGACCGAGTGCCACCAGCGATATCGAACTCGAGCGCGTCGAGGGCGTGCACGGCCCACGGACGCTCGACGTCCTGATTGTGGAATAGCCGCGGTTCCGGCCCCCGTCAGTCGGTGGTGGATGCCCGGGTGACCAATTCCGGTTGGAACACCACGTGTTTGGGCACATGGCCGCCCAGGTCCTCGGCGGCTTCGACCAACAGGTCGATCGCGGTGGCACCGATCGAGCCGGTGGGCTGACGGATGGAGGTCAGGGGAACCACCGCCGAGCGCGCGAAGTCGATGTCGTCATAGCCCACCAGCGCGACGTCATCGGGGACCCGAAGGCCGCCCATCAACGTCAGTGCCTGCAGCACGCCGATCGCCAGCAGGTCATTGGCGCAGAACACCGCGTCGGGTCGCTGCCGCGGCGGCCGGTCGCGCAGCATCTCCCCCACTACGCGGCCCTCGAGCACCGTCAGGGCCGGCGTGTCGATCACCTCGAGATGAGCGCCGGGCACGGCGGTCACCGCATCGTGCGCTCCGACGCGTCGGTCACCGACCTGCCGGAGCGAAGCGGGGCCACCCACGAAGGCGATGCGCCTGCGGCCAATGTCGCACAGGTGGCCGACCGCGAGACGGGCGCCTGCGATGTCGTCGACCGCCACCGAGTCGAAAGGTGTTCCGCTGCCGTCCCGGTCGACCAGGACGACGGGCACACCACGATTGCGCAACTGAAGCAACCGGTCCAGGTCGTCGCCGATCGGCGACATCAACAACCCGTACACGCGCTGCTCGTCGAAGGCGTCGACATACGCGCGCTCGCGCCGGGGGTCGTCATCGGACGTGCCAAGCAGCACCGTCAAGTTGTAGTCAGCGGCCCGATGCTCGGCCGCCCGTGCGATGTCAGTAAAGAACGGGTTCCCGACGTCGAGCACCACCAGTCCCACACTGTGCGACCGGCCCGCCTTGAGTTGCCGCGCGGCGTCATTGCGGACGAACCCGAGCTCATCGATCGCCGCCTGAACCCGGGCGACCGTGGCGGGCGCGACCTTGTCTGGCGCATTGAGCACATTGGAGACCGTCCCCACCGAGACGGCCGCCGCGGCAGCGACCTCACGCATGCTCACCACCGCACCATCACACCAGACGTCCGGCGGTCAGTGGTTCATCGCACCGCGGCGGGCTGCGCCAGGGCTGCCTGGCTAGTGCGTGGCAGGTAACGGGTCGGCGCGACGTGTTCGGCCACCATGGCGCGCAAAGCCTCCAGATCCCCCTCGACTAGCCCGCGGGCGCGCGCGGCGAGCAGAACGTTTCCAAGCGCGGTGGCTTCGACGGGGCCGGCCAGCACGGGCAGACCGAGCCGGTCCGCCGTCAGCTGGCACAGCAGCCGGTTCTGCGATCCTCCGCCGACGATGTGCACGGTGGTGACGTCGACGCCGGATAATTCGGCGGCCGCGACGACGCTCGATGCGAACGCCGCGGCAAGGCTTTCCACGATGGTTCGCGCCATCTGCGCCGGGGTGTCCGGCGCCGCGAGCCCACGCTCGGTGTACCAGGCCTGAATGCGGCCGGGAATGTCGCCCGGCGGCAGGAATCGGGGGTCGTCGGTGTCGAAAACCGTCGACGGGGCGGGCTCCGACGCGGCCTGCTCCAACAGTGCGGTCAAGCCGACGCTGCGGCCGCTGCGCTCGTACTGACGCACCGTCTCGCTGAGTAGCCAGGTCCCCATCACGTTGTGCAGGAAGCGAACACGTCCGTCGGCTCCGATCTCGTTGGTGAAGCCGGCCTGCCTGCTCACGTCGGTGACGAGGGCCGCTGAGAGCTCGACTCCGACCAGTCCCCATGTCCCACAGGAGATATAGGCGGCCGATTCGGGATTCATCGGAACCGCGGCGACGGCCGACGCGGTGTCGTGGGATGCCACCGACACCACCAGGGCCTGCTCGTCGAGCTGCAACTGTTCGCGCACCCGCGGCAAGACCGGTCCCAGTGTGGAGCCTGCTTCGACGATCGCCGGGAACAGCGTGCGACGCAGCCGCAGACGGTCCATCAAGATTGTGTCCCAGGTGCCGTCAAGACCGAGCAGTCCGGTGGTCGACACATTCGTGCGCTCCGCGGCCAGCTGTCCCGTGAGCCAGTAGTTGATGAGGTCCGGAACGAGCAGCACCGTGTCGGCCAGTCCAAGCATGCCGTCGGCCCGCTCCGCCGCCAGTTGATACACCGTGTTGAAAGGCAGGAACTGCAGGCCATTTCGCCGATACAGCTCGGTGGGACTGAACTCGGCGTGCACTGCCTCGACGCCACGGCTGGTGCGGTCATCCCGGTAGTGGTGCGGTGTCGCCAACAGGGCGCCGTCACGGAGCAGCCCGTAGTCCACAGCCCACGAGTCGACGCCGATCCCGACGAGGTTGTCGGATTGCGCGGCCGCTGCTGACAGGCCGGCGCAGATGCTCGCGTAGAGGCCGGGGATATCCCAGTGCAGCGCATCGCGGGCACCGTTCCACAGCCGCACCGGGTCGTTCGCGAACCTGGCCACCGCCCGCATCTCGAGCCGTCCGGCGCCGACGTCGGCGACCATGACCCGACCGCTGGTGGCACCGAGGTCGACGGCGGCGACCTGACCCGACCGCGTACTCATCGCACGAACGCCGCCGCGACACCGGCGTCGACAGGGATGTGCAGACCGGTGGTGTGTGAGAAGTCCGACGTACACAGCGCGAACGCGGCGTTGGCGATGTTCTCCGGCAGCACTTCACGTTTGAGTAGCGTGCGCTGTGCGTAGTACTGGCCGAGGTCTTCTTCGGCGACACCGTAGACCGCAGCACGCTTGGCTCCCCAGCCGCCGGCGAAGATCCCGGAGCCCCGGACTACGCCGTCGGGATTGATGCCGTTCACCTTGACGCCGTGCTCGCCGAGTTCGGCGGCCAGCAACCGGACCTGATGTGCCTGATCGGCCTTGGTCGCTGAGTAGGCGATGTTGTTGGGCCCGGCGAACACCGAGTTCTTCGACGATATGTAAATGATGTCACCGCCGAGTTTCTGGTCGATCAGCGCGCGGGCCGCCGCCTTCGACACCAGGAACGAACCTCGTGCCATCACGTTGTGCTGCAGGTCCCAGTCGGCTGCGGTGGTGTCCAGCAACGACTTCGAGAGCGACAGTCCCGCGTTGTTGACGACGATGTCGATGCCACCGAACGCGAGCACGGTTGCATCCACCGCGGCCTGCACAGCGGCCTCGTCGGTGACATCGGCGGCGATGCCGATGGCCACATCGGTGTTGCCGATCTCTTGGGCCGCGGCAGCGGCCTTTTCGGCGTTGAGGTCGGCGATGACCACGCAAGCGCCCTCCGCGGCCAGCCGGGCGGCGATCGCCTTGCCGATACCCGACGCGGCACCGGTGACCAGTGCAATCCTGGTGGCCAGCGGCTTGGGCTTGGGCATGCGCGCCAGCTTGGCTTCCTCTAGCGCCCAGTACTCGATGCGAAACTTTTCGGCCTCGTCGATCGGGGCGTAGGTCGAGATGGCCTCGGCGCCGCGCATCACGTTGATGGCGTTGAGGTAGAACTCGCCCGCGACCCGCGCCGTCTGTTTGTCCTTTCCGTAGCTGAACATTCCGACGCCTGGGATGAGCACGATCGCTGGGTCGGCACCCCTTATGGCAGGGCTGTCGGGGGCCGCATGCCGGTCGTAGTACGCCTGGTAATCGGCGCGGTAGGCCTCGTGGAGTTCGGCCAACCGCGTGCGGCATTCATCGATGGTCGCGTCGGCGGGCAGGTCGAGCACCAACGGCTTGACCTTGGTGCGCAGGAAGTGGTCGGGGCAGCTGGTCCCCAACGCGGCAAGACGCGGATGCGCGGTGGCGCTGAGGAATTCGAGCACGCGGGGATCGTCGGTGAAATGACCCACCTGGGCCTTGTCGGTGGAGGACAGTCCGCGGATCAACGGAGCCAGCGCGGCCGCTTTGGCGCGACGTTCCTCCTCGGGCAACGGCGCATAACCGGCCAGCGCGGGGCCGAACGGTTCACTGTCGGCCGTTGGTGTCGATATAGCGCTGCGCGGTCTCGATGATCTCCAGCGAGTGCGCCTCGGCCTGTGCCGAGGTGTCGCCCCACGCGGTGATGCCGTGCCCGCCCAGGATGGTGCCGATCGCCTGCGGGTTGCGTTTCTTTATCTCCGCGATGTCGAGTCCCAGTTGGAAACCCGGCCTGCGCCACGGCACCCAGACCACTCGGTCACCGAAGATCTGCTTGGTCAGCGCCTCACCGTCGGCGGCGGTGGCCAGGGCGATACCGGAATCCGGGTGCAGGTGGTCGACATGGGCTGCGTCGACAAGGCCGTGCATCGCCGTGTCGATGGACGGCGCTGCGCCACCGCGACCGTGCAGACAGTAGTCGAACGCCGCCACCATCTCGTCCTCACGCTCGACGCCGGGATAGACGTCGACCAGCGCACGCATCCGGTCCAACCGCAGCACGGCCAGGCCATTCTCGGTGAGTGTGCCGAGGTCTCCCCCGGATCCCTTGACCCACATGAGATCCACCGGCGCACCGGTGACGGGGTCGGTGTCGGTGCCCTTGGCCGAAGTGTTGCCCCCGGCGTAGTTGGTGTTCTTCGGATCGGCGCCAAGCCGGTTCGATCGGGTGATCAGGTCGGCGACGGTGCTGTTGGTCATTGCTGATGTCTCCTTTTACCTATGCGGCGCTCACGCGCCCCACGATGACTGGGTGCCACCGACACGTTCGGCGTCGATGATGTCCTGATAGCCCGAGGCGGCGAACGCCGCCATCGGGTCGGTCGGCAATCCGCGGTCGGCCCGCCACTGCGCCAGTGCGGGGCGGACGTCGGTGTAGAAGGCGTCCATGAAGATGCCGTTGGCGCCGAGCACGTCGCCCGCCTCCTGGGCCGCGGTCAAGGCGTTGACATCGACCAGCAGTGCGCGTGCGGTCATCTCCTCGACGTTGAGCACCGAGCGGATCTGCCCGGGGATCTTGGCCTCGACGTTGTGGCACTGGTCGAGCATCAACGCCAGCCCGGAGCCGGCGTCCAGCCCGCCCCCGCGCAGCACCTCGAACATGATGCGGAACAACTGGAACGGGTCTGCGGCGCCGACGATGAGGTCGTCATCGGCGTAGAACCGCGAGTTGAAGTCGAACGACCCGAGCCGGCCCAGTCGCAACAACTGCGCGACGATGAACTCGATGTTGGTCCCTGGCGCATGGTGCCCGGTGTCCAGGCAGACCATCGCCCGCTCACCCAGGGCGCTGACTTGGGCGAACGAGGTTCCCCAGTCCGGGACGTCGGTCATGTACATCGCGGGCTCAAAGAACTTGTACTCCAACACCATTCGCTGATTCTCGCCGATGTGCTGATAGATGGTGGCCAGCGACTCGGCCAGTCGCTCCTGACGGCGCCTGATATCTCCCTGCCCGGGATAGTTCGTGCCGTCGGCGAGCCAGATCTTCAGGTCGCGCGAGCCCGTGTGGCCCATGATCTCGATACATGCCAGGTGATGGTCGATCGCCTTCTGCCGCACCGTCTTGTCGGTGTGGGTCAGACTGCCGAACTTGTAGTCGTCATCCTGGAAGGTGTTCGAGTTGATGGTGCCCAGCCGCACGCCGTGCTCTGCGGCGTAGTCGCCCAGGGCCGCGTAATCATCGACGGCGTCCCACGGAATATGCAGTGCGACAGTCGGTGCCAGCCCAGTCAGCCGGTGCACGATCGCGGCGTCGGCGATCTTCTCGAAGATGGTCCGCGGTGTGCCTAGCGTGCCGAACACCTTGAACCGCGTGCCGGAGTTACCGAACGCCCATGAGGGTAGCTCGATCTGAAGATTGTGCAGCGGCGCGAACGTCGGGTCCGCGAAATCAGTTGTCATGTCAGGCCACCGTCCGTTCGGTCGCCGCGCCCGCACCGGTAGGTGCCGAGTCCTCCACCGGAGCGCCGTAACGCTCGATCTCGATCTCCCGCAACGTCTTTCCCTGGGTCTGCGGCGCCCATACGGCGCCGATGATCAGGGCCACTGTCAGCAGCCCGACCAGCAGCAGTCCGACACCGATGAGTCCGGTGACGGCGAGCAGCGTGGGGAAGAAGTAGCTGAGCAACCCGGTGACGGTGCGCACGACGAAGAACATCACGCCCTGAGCGCTGGCCCGATAGGGGGTGGCGAACATCTCGCTGGCCCACAGGCTGTAGAACGCCTGAGCGCCGATGCCGCTGGACACGCCCCAGAGCACCGCGAAGATCAACATCGTCGGCACGCCGCCATCGGTGAAGGCCACCAACACAATCCAGCCGACGATGCCGAGTGCGGCACCGATGACGTACAGCAGGCGCTGCGACATCCGGTCGGCGTACCTCATGAAGCCGAAGTAGGTGGCCGCCACAGTGCAGCCCCACACCAGAACCTGCAGGAGATTCTGCGCGACAGGACTGTGCAGGCCGGCGGTGTCGTACACGCGGGGCATGAAGATGCCTGCCTGGCCGGCGACGGTGTTCCAGAAGAGGTAGATGCCGCCGAGGAAGAAGAGTGCGGCGATATTGACCTTGCGGGAGAACAGTCCCCGCAGGCCACGCAGTCCTACCGCTGAGGCGATTTCGCCGGGCTCGGATTTCGCCTCGTCGGACCAGATCTTGGATTCCTGCAGTCCCTGCCGGATCCACCACACCACGCCCGCCACCACGAACAGGTGCAGGAAGATCAACCGAGATCCGAGGAGCCCGAGCGGAGCGAGCGCGGCGGCAAGGGCGAACCCGATCAGTGGGCCGATCGACCACGCCAACTGCGCGGTGCCGACGTGCTTGGCCCGGTCGGTCGAGGGCGCCTGTTCGGCGATGTAGGTCCACGACGCCGGCACCCCGGCCCCGACGGCGATGCCGGTGATGATGAAGGCTGCCAGCAGCATCGTGTAGTTGACCGCGAAGGCCGCCAGTAGGACGCCGGCCATGTACACCAGCAGGTCGTAGGTGTAGATCGCCTTGCGGCCGAACCGGTCACACAGCGGGCCACCCAGGATGGCGCCAATCGCCGCGCCGAAGGCGTTGGCGCTCAGCGCGGCCAGTAGGCCGACCGCGAAGTTGCTGATGCCGAACTCCGCCTGCCAGAACGCCAGGCTGGTCGCGATGGCGATAATAGAACCGGCTTCGATGTAGTTGGACATCGCGACGGAGATCGTCGCCTTCCAACCGGTGGTGGATCGTGCTCCGACTTTCATTGGTCTTCCTTATTGGTCGTTGGGTAGTGGACTGGTGTGTCCGACGCTTTTGGGGTGTGCGGCAAGTGGACTCAAGGTCTGATCACTCGAGGTGGAAGTACTCGGTGAGCGGTCGCATCGCCTCGTCGGGGTGCTCGCCGTCGGTGGTGTCGAAGTACTGTGCCATCCCTGCCTGCCACTTCCGGTTGACGGCGGTCCTCGCCATTCGTGACGTGGCCGCTGGGAAGTCCTCGGTCTCGAGATAGCCGACGACAAGACCGTCGTCGGGCCGGACGAACAGCGAGTAGTTATGCCAGCCGGCGTCCCGCAGTGCGTCCAGCATCTCGGGCCATACCTCCTGGTGTGCGTTGAGGTAGTCGTCCGTCAACTCGGGTTTGACTTGCAGAACGAAACACACCCGCTGAGATTTCGTGGTCGACACCTGTGAGCCTTCCGATTGAAACGTTTCAATTCGTGAGTACCGTCACAGTAGGCCATGCGGAGTGATCGGTCAAGCTTTGCCAAAACCCGACGCGCCCGCCCGAGCGAGGACTCCGTCCCGCGGTGCGGCCTGATACTGCGCCAAGGCGCTGCCCAGATCGCGCTCACGCCGAGCGATCGACAGCAAATCGGGCCGACGACGTGGGCGGATGCCTACAATGACGTGCACTGCAGTGGCAGTCCAGCAAATGGTAGACAGGACACCCCGTGCGGCCTTCAACCCGCCTTTTTGACGTCGGCGGCCAGCGGCTCGTGACTCCGCCGATGCGGGGCCGGGCGGGCGAGTTGAAGGCGATCGGCGCGCTGCTGACGGCGCTGGTGCACGGGCATGGGGGCGTGCTGGTCATCGAGGGCCCGCCGGGCATCGGGAAGAGCCGCCTGCTGACCGAGGTGATGGCGCTGGCCGACAAGGCCGGGGTGCGCACCCTGTTCGGTGAGGCCTTCGAGTGTCAGCAGACGGTGCCGTTTTTCGCGCTGTTCATGGCCACCCTGCGCGCCGATCCCCCGGTCGGAGACGCCGAGGCGCTGCGCCGGCTGGGCGGCTCGGCCGATCTGCGCTACTGGGTGGTGCACGATCTGGCCGACGCGATTCGTGCGGCGGCGGCGAAGACCCCGCTGGCGATTGTGTTGGAGGACATCCACTGGGCCGATAACGGCACGTTGTTGGCGCTGCGGTCGCTGGCCACCGCGCGGCCGGATGTGGCGGTGCTGTGGGTGCTGACCGCTCGCACCGGGGCTGGTGGTCCGGCGGTGCAGGAGACCTTGTCGGTGCTGCAACGCGCGGATGCCGCATTTGTGCGGGTGGCCGCGATGTCGCCGGACGCGGTCGCCGACATGGTCTGCGACGCGGTGCGCGCGAACGCCGATGAGTCGCTGCTGAATCTGGCCGCCAAGGCGCACGGAAATCCCTTCCTGGTCGCGAGCTGGTCGGGGGTCTGGACGAGGAGGGCCGGCTCAATGTCAGCGGCGGGCGTGCGGTGGCCAGCGGACACGGGCTGCCGCGCCGTCTGGGCGCCGGTATGCAGCAGCGACTCGACCGGCTCTCCGCCGGTGCGGGCGAGGTGGTGCGGGTGGCCGCGGTGCTGCCGGACCGGTTCTCGGCGGCTCTGCTGGCCGCGATGCTGGACCGCCAGCCGGCGTCGTTGATGTCGGCGGTCGAGGAGGCGGTGTGCGCGGATCTGCTCGTCGAAGACGATGAGCAGCTGAGGTTTCGGCACGACTTGCTGCGCGAGGCCACCCGGCAGTCCTTGCCGCAGTCGCTGCGGCGCGCGATGGAGCGCCAATCGGCGTCGATCATGCTGAGTATGGGCGCGGCGCCGGCCGAGGTGGCCACCCAGCTGGCGCGCAGCGCCGAGCCCGGAGACCGGGAAGCGATCAGCGCGCTGCGGCAGGCCGCGCAATCAGTTGGCCACAGTGATGCCAGTGCGGCCGCGGACTTGAGCACGCGCGCGTTGGAGCTGTTGGCGGCCGATGACGCTGACCACGGGCAACTGGTCGCCGAAACGGTGGAGTTGCTCAACCGCGCCAGCCGCTATGCAGGAGGCCGAAGAGTTGGCCATTGCGGCGCTAACTGAGGCGGCGTCGCCCCAAGAGGAGGCCGAGATTCGCCTACGCCTGACGACGCTCACCAAGCACAGCACACAGCGACGCGTCGAGGAGAATCGTCGAGCGCTGCAGTTGGGCGAGATCACCGAGGTCACCCGGGCACGGCATCTGGCGTACCTGGCCTACAACCTGACGTTCCACGACCAACGTGGGCAACGGCGCGCGGCTGCCGACGAGGCTGCCGCAGCGGCTGCATCGACCGGTGATCTCGAGGCCAGGATCGTGGCCGATGTCACGCTCGCTTTGCTCGACTGTGGCGAGGGGTACGCGGGCCGCTCGGTACGCCGCCTGGAGGAGCTTTGCGCGCTCGCCCGCACGAGCGATGCGACCGCAGCTCATGACTTTGCCGCACTGCACTACCCGCTCCTGCTGGTGGTGGTCGGCCGGTTGGACGACGCTTCGGCCCGGGTCGCCGACGGAACAGAGCAAGCCCGCCGGGCGGGCAACGCGATGGCCCTTGATATCTGGGTCGCGCTTGATGGGCTGACCCATCTCGCTGCGGGCCGGTTGTCTGCTTCGCGCGCCGCGGCTGAGTCCCTTGCGCCCCCAGCGCGGACAGACGTGACCGAGCGGGACATGATGCGCATGGTGATTCTGGCCGAGGTGGCCGCGCGGACCGATGACCGAACGTTGTTGCAGCAGATGGTTAATGACGCGCGCGATGCCTACTCCACTGGCTCATCTGTGGTGCGTTGGGTAGCGGCGCATGTGCTCGCGCTGGCGGCGTGGCAGCGCGACGACGTCCAGGACGCGATGCGCTGGCTGGGCGGGACATCACGCTGTTCGAATCATCATTCTGGCCCCAGGTCTTAGATCAGGTGATCCTGGGTGCGCGGGTTGCGTCGGCGGCCGGCGATGCCGGCTTGCGCGCACGTGTCCTGCAGGCCACGGACCTGCTCGAGCGGGAGCGGCCGGCGATCCCGTTGTTCACGGCGGTGGCCGGGTATGCCCGCGGGATACTCGAACGTGATGCCCAGGCACTGGTGGCTGCCGCCGACGTGCTTCACGCGTCGTCGCGGCCGCTGCTTTACGCCGCGGCTGCCGAGGACGCCGGCGCTGAACTCGCACGCGCCGACGCTGGTGATGAGGCGCTCGATCAGCTCAATGCCGCATTCGACACCTACCTGCACCACGAGGCGCTCGCCGATGCGCGCCGGGTGGGCCGCGAGTTGCGCCGGTTAGGTGTGCAACGGCGCATTGTCAGCCAGCCGCGGGCTAAAACGGGCTGGGACAGCCTCACCGACTCCGAGCTCACGGTCGTCAACCTGATCGCACAGGGCGTCACCAACCGCGACGTCGCCATACAGCTGCACCTTTCCCTGCATACGGTGAAAAACCACGTCCACAATGCGTTCGCCAAGCTGGGCATCAACTCCCGCGCCGAATTGACGCAGCTCATGCGCGGGTCCGATTGACCAGTCGCGCGGACAGTGGCATGTCCGAGGCTTGCGCTTGATTTTCGGCCATGCAAGGCGACGAGGTGGAGACGTAGGTCGCTGAAGTGGCGAAAGCGCTCCACCGCGCACCGATGAACTGGCGGTTCTGCTTGCCCGCGCGATCACCCGCCAGTCGTGATCGTCGCCGTTGATGTTCGGCTGTCGGCGCGGCGGCGCTGCC
The DNA here is from genome assembly GCA_963770125.1 of uncultured Actinomycetota bacterium. GTDB lineage: Bacteria > Actinomycetota > Actinomycetes > Mycobacteriales > Mycobacteriaceae > Mycobacterium. Next base: position 64,803 of record CAVYPI010000052.1, read on the forward strand.
CTCGATCGCGTGCACGCTGAGCAGCATCGACGTGTATTCCGCGTAAATGGCTGCCTACAATGACGTGCACTGCAGTGGCAGTCCAGCAAACGGTAGACAGGACACCTCGTGGGGCCTTCAACCCGCCTTTTTGATGTCGGCGGCCAGCCTCTCGTAACTCCGCCGATTCGGGGCCGGGCGGGCGAGCTGAAGGTGATCGACGCGTTGGTGACGGCGCTGGTGCAGGGGCATGGGGGCGTGCTGGTCATCGAGGGGCCGCCGGGCATCGGGAAGAGTCGGTTGCTGACCGAGGTGATGGCGCTGGCCGACAAGTACGGGGTGCGCACGTTGTTCGGTGAGGCGTTCGAGTATCAGCAAACGGTGCCGTTTTTCTCGCTGTTCATGGCCACGCTGCGCGCCGATCCCCCGGTTGGCGACGCCGACGCGCTGCGCCGGCTGGGCAGTTCGGAAGATCTGCCCTATTGGGTGGTGCACGATCTGGCCGACGCGATTCATGCGGCGGCGGCGGAAACCCGGCTGGCGATTGTGCTGGAGGACATCCACTGGGCCGATAACAGCACGTTGTTGGCGCTGCGGTCGCTGGCCACCGCGCGGCAGGATGTGGCGGTGCTGTGGGTGCTGACCGCCCGCACCGGGGCCGGCGGTCCGCTGCTCCAGGAGACCTTGTCGGTGCTGCAACGCGCGGATGCCGCAGTTGTGCGGGTGGCCGCTATGTCGCCGGACGCGGTCGCCGACATGGTCTGCGACGCGGTGCGCGCGAACGCCGATGAGTCGCTGTTGAATCTGGCCGCCAAGGCGCACGGAAATCCCTTCCTGGTCAGGGAGCTGGTCGGAGGTCTGGACGAGGAGGGCCGGCTCAACGTCAGCGGCGGGCGTGCGGTGGCCAGCGGACACGGGCTGCCGCGCCGTCTGGGCGCCGGTATGCAGCAGCGACTCGACCACCTCTCCGCCGGTGCGGGCGAGGTGGTGCGGGTGGCCGCGGTGCTGCCGGACCGGTTCTCGGCGGCTCTGCTGGCCGCGATGCTGGACCGCCAGCCGGCGTCGTTGATGTCGGTTGTCCAGGAGGCGGTGTGCGCGGATCTGCTCGTCGAAGACGATGAGCAGTTGAGGTTTCGGCACGACTTGTTGCGCGAGGCCACCCGGCAGTCCTTGCCGCAGTCGCTGCGGCGCGCGATGGAGCGCCAATCGGCGTCGATCATGCTCAGTATGGGCGCGGCGCCGGCCGAGGTGGCCACCCAGCTGGCACGCAGCGCCGAGCCCGGAGACAGCGAGGCGATCAGCGCGCTGCGGCAGGCCGCGCAATCAGTTGGTCACAGTGATGCCAGTGCGGCCGCGGACCTGAGCCAGCGCGCGTTGGAGCTGTTGGCCGCCGATGACGCTGAGCACGGGCTGCTGGTCGCCGAAACGGTGGGGTTGCTCAACCGGGCCAGCCGCTACGCCGAGGCCGAAGAGTTGGCCGTGGCGGCGCTAACTGAGGCGGCATCGCCCCAAGAGGAGGCCGAGATTCGGCTGCGCCGCGCGACGCTCATTAAGCACAGTACACAGCGGCGCGTCGAGGAGAATCGTCGAGCGCTGCAGTTGGGCGGCATCAGCGAGGTCACCCGGGCACGGCATCTGGCGTGGCTGGCCTACAACCTGGCGCTGCACGACCAACGTGGGGAAGCGGGCGCGGCGGCCAACGAGGCGGCCGCGGCCGCGGCATCAACCGGTGATCTCGAGTCGATAATCGTGGCCAACCTCACCCTCGCTTTGCTCGACTGTGGCGACGGGTATGCGGGCCGCGCCCTCCGCCGCCTCGAGGAGCTTTACGCGCTTGCCCGCACGAGTGATGCGACCGCAGCCCATTACTTGGCCGCAAACCACTACGCGATCCTGCTGGCGGTGGTCGGCCGGTTGGATGACGCTGCGGCCCGGGTCGCCGACGGAACAGAGCAAGCCCGCCGGGAAGGCAACGCGATGGCCCTTGAGATGTGGGCCACGATTGACGGGGTTGTCCATCTCGCTGCGGGCCGGTTGTCTGCTGCGCGGGCCGCGACCGAATCCCTGCCGCCCCCACAGCGGACTGGCGCGTCCGAGCCGGACATGATCCGCATGGTGATTCTGGCCGAGGTGGCGGCGCGCACCGATGACCGAACGTTGTTGCAGCAGATGGTTAATGACGCGCGCGACGCCCACTCCACTGGCTCATCTGTCGTCGGTCGGGGAACGGCGCATGTGCTCGCGCTGGCGGCATGGCTGCGCGACGACGTCCATGACGCGATGCGCTGGCTCTGCGACATCACCCTATTCGGCTCACCACTCTGGCCCCAGGTCCTAGATCAGGTGATCTTGGGTGCACGGGTGGCGTCGGCGGCCGGCGATGCCGGCTTGCGCGCACGTGTCCTGCAGGCCACGGACCTGCTCGAGCGGGAGCGGCCGGCGATCCCGCTGTTCACGGCGGTGGCCGGGTATGCCCGCGGGATACTCGAACGTGATGCCCAGGCACTGGTGGCTGCCGCCGACGTGCTTCACGCGTCGTCGCGGCCGCTGCTTTACGCCGCGGCTGCCGAGGACGCCGGCGCTGAACTCGCACGCGCCGACGCTGGTGACAAGGCGCTCGATCAGCTCAATGCCGCATTCGACACCTACCTGCACCACGAGGCGCTCGCCGATGCGCGCCGGGTGGGCCGCGAGTTGCGCAGGCTAGGTGTGCAACGTCGTATTGTCACCCAGCCGCGGGCAAAAACGGGCTGGGACAGCCTCACCGACTCCGAGCTCACGGTCATCAACCTGATCGCACAGGGCGTGACCAACCGCGACGTCGCCACGCAGCTGCACCTTTCCCTGCATACGGTGAAAACCCACGTCCACAATGCGTTCGCCAAGCTGGGCATCAACTCCCGAGCCCAGCTAGCGCAGCTCATGCGCGAGTCTGATTGACCAGCCCGCCAAGTACTCGGTCCGCCTAGCCAAGCTAGATCCGGCGAAGGCGGAATTCGAGTCAAGTTTGGTGTGTTGCGATCGGCTGTGGGTGTTGGGCGGCCAAACCTGTTGTGCCGGCAAGGTTATCGAGGGCATTGCGGTAGGTGCGGGATGCCGCGCGCAGTGGTGGCGAGGTGAGCTCGTCGGCGAGTTGGGCCAGGCCGGTGGGTAGGAATCTGTCGTGGACGGCGGAGATGAACATCGCGGTGTGCAGGCCGTGCTCGGTGAGTCTGTACCGGTGGGTGTGCGGGATGCGGGTGATCAGGCCGCGCACGCGCAGCCGACGCAGGTCGTAGGTGATCTGTCCGGCGGTGACCGTGGCCGGGTCGAGCCCGCGTAGTTCGGCGGTGAGCGCGCGGAGATCCTTGTTGGCGAAGCCGTCGGGTTGCAGCCGGAACAGCGGCAGGGCCGCGAGCAGGGCGTGGCTGCGCTGCTGTCCCAGCTGCAGCCCGGGGATGCGGGTGCCGGTTTCGGTGGTGATCGGCGCGGTGACGGTGTGCAGGGCGTCGGCGCCGGTGATCGGGTCACAGCTGAGTGATTGGACGCGCAGCAGGCGCCTGTTGGCGTGGGTGCCGATCTCCCGCAGCGCGGGCAGATTGGTCAGCCGTTTGCCGATCCCGAAGTCGGTGGTGTCGTTGATGGTGGTCTCGGTCCGTAACGCCCTCCGTTCTTTGTGGTACTGCTTGATCCGGGTGTGCTTGTAGTCCACGTGCAGGCTCGGGGTGACTCCTTCGGTGATCACCCTGGTGCGGAACCGGCCCGGTGTCGCGCGTGGCCCGTGACGCATCAGCCGCCGGTCGAAGATCAGCGCCACCTGGTCGGGGCGGCCGATGTCGAGGTTGTCGCGGATGACCTGCTCGAAAAAGACCCGACCCGAGACGGGGTTGTCGAGCATCTGGGTCAGGGAGAACTCGGCCTGCAGGATCGACAGGTCGTAGCGGTAGCCGGCGGCGCGGTCCTCGCCGCTGAACGGATGCGGCAGGATGGCCAGCCACTTGCGCAGCAAGGCGTCGATCTGCTCGGGTCCGAGCCGGTCGCAGATGGCCTGCAGCGCCACCGGATCCTCGACCGCGGCGAACCCATTGTCCAACGCCTCGAACGCGATGCCGGCTTTGGCGGCCTGGCGTTTGGCCCACTCGTGCCCGTTGAGGCACAGCTTGGCGTTATACGGGAAGTAGGAGCAGAACTTCACAAAGAACGGGCCGAAATCGTCATCGACGCAAGAGAAGGAGAAGTGGTTGACCAGCCCAGTCGAGGCCACGATCCACGGGTAGGAATCACCATTGGCGTCGCGGCGCTTCTCGGTGCGAAACAGCTTGGTCTTCTCCTGCGCCCGACCGACGAACAACACCCCCTCGGTGCCGGTGAACCGCGCCAAGTGCTCGTGCATCACGTCGTCCTTACGTTGCCCCTTCGCGAAATCGACCCAGGGCAGTTCGTGATCACGGGCGAACCGGCGCACCGCCTTGTCGAACGCATCGGTGATACGGGCCAGCGGCGCGGTCGAGGCGATCGGCAACGCCAACTGCCGGTGCACGTAGCCGACCAGACCCGCCGCATACTGCAGCTGCGGCACATACACGTTGCAGTACATGCGGTCCACGCAATCGACCTCGAACAGCACATGCTCGGTCAACACATCGCGGACAGATCGCGCTACCGTCATCCTTGGGCTCCGATCGAGTCGGGCGGCCAGTTAGGCCCACCAACCGCACTATGCGGTTTCATACACCGGACCGGGCTTCCCGGTCACGGTCTCACCCACTCGACCGGAGCCCCCAAGCAGAGGCGACCAAACACATGCCTCGTCGGGCTGGGGCGAAGCCCCGTTAGTACTACATCCATGCGGCTCTAAACATGAATCCTCGGGCCATGGTGCTGGGCTGCCCGCGCGGCGACCGTAGTAGTCGTCAACTAATTGCGTTCTCACTCGAAACGACGGCCGAGGCTAGGCCAGACACCGCGCCGGTGAGCACACGAGGAAGAGAGCGAAAGATGCTGAGTGCAACGCTTGGAATGCTGGCGATGCTGCCGGTGGTGTTCGGTGTCGCGGGGTACGCGATGGTGTCCCGATGACCGCAAACTCGCCTGGCTCGGTCGCCGAATCGGCAAGCAGCACTATCGATCCCGATGGCGAACTGAGCGCAGGGTTTCAATCTGACGTGATGATTGATCAGGATGCGGTGGACGGACTCGTCACCGCCGAGGAATTTGCTGCCGAATTCGACGAGAACCTCGACGATGGCAAGTTGTACGCCAAGTATCGCCGGCTCGCCGCCGAACAGGCCGCCCTGCGCCGGCTCGGCACGCTGGTCGCGCGCGGCGTTGAACCGTTGGAGGTATTCGGCGCGGTGGCCGACGAGATGCGCCGATGCGTTCCGGCGGACACCGCCGGATTGTGGCGCTACGAATCGGATCGCGAGATTACCCTCGTGGCCGCCGCTGCCGATCCCGCGGCGCTGGCACGATGGCCGGTGGGCACCCGAACTCCGGTGGAAGGCGACACCATCGCAACGCTGGTGCACCGCAGCGGCCGGCCCGCACGGATAGACAGCTACGACAACGTCGCCGGACCGATCGCTGCGCGCGTGCGCGCGGTAGGCGTGCGCGCGGCGGTGGCGGTGCCAATCATCGTTGATTCACGCGTGTGGGGCCTGGCGGCGGTCGGTTCCCGGCAACCCGGCCCGATGCCGGCCGACACCGAGGTCCACATCAGCCACTTCGCCGAACTGATCGCCGCGGCACTGGTGGCCGGTCATCGCGACGAGCAGAAACGGCAGCTCCTGGCCGAGGCGTCAGGACGTTCGAATCTGATTGACGCGCTGCTTGACGGACGAGCGTTCGACGATTGCAGCCTGTGGCAGGTGGCCGGCTGTCTTCGGCTGCCGATCAAAGGTCCTTTTGTCGTCGTCGCCGCCCACGTTCCCACCATGGATGTTGAGCCACTGACCGATATCGAATCGAAGCTGCGCAGCCTTGACGTCTATTCGGCGTGGCGGCGGCTGCCCGATGTGCAGGTCGGAATCGTGCACGTCGCGTCCGACCAGAAACTCGACAGAGTTGTTGCCCTAATGTCGCGGATGACAACGGTGCGGGTGGGCGTCAGTGCGGCCTTTGAGGATCTGCGCGATACGCCCCGAGCCCTGCATGTGGCAAGGGTGATGCTGCGGGGCCCGACCGATTCCACATCCTCGGTCGCGGTGTTCGACGGCTCCCTCCTGGCCACCGCTGCCGTAAGCGCGCCGGAGGCGATGATCAAAGTGGTCGGCGCTGCGTTGGACGGTTTTGGCGATCTTCCCGACGAGGAGCGGGAGATGCTTTTTGACACGTTTCGGGTGTGGCAGGACAACGATGCGTCGGCGTGCGGTGCGGCTGCGGTACTCGTTTGCCACCCGAACACCGTCCGCCACCGCTTGCGCCGAATCGAGAAACGTACCGGCCGATCCCTCTCGCGGCCAAAGGATGTCGCCGAATTGTGTTTGGCTTTCGAGGTACATCGCCGTCTGATGTAGCCGAAACCCATTGACGCTGTGGATGAGTGGAAGGTCGCCACGTTGATGATGCCGCGTCGTCTGGGCCTGCGCGCATACCTCCTCATGATCGAGCACTTCTGGTGACTCGCGAGATGGACGTGTCACAGTTTGCGATGTCTGACGCGACATCCGTGCTGCACCAACGTTATAACCGACGCTAGCCGTAGCTTTCCTAAACAGCCCAGGCCGCGCCCGCCAACGGCAATCGCGCACCAGTGTTCTCCGCAACACCTATCCGGACTCAACGTTGTCATCAGCGCCACTGACATGAGTTGCCTAGCGGGCAATAGTCGGGGCACGACAGCCACCGCGGCTTCGAGAGCTGAAAGGAACCAACATGAGCAGCAATAGTTTAGTTACACCAACCGTGTCTACAGGCTTCGACATCAACGCGCAATTCGGCTCTGTCATGAGCGATCTCGGACTGTCGCCCGAAGACACCGGCGGCACAATCACTTTTGTTGGCGAGGATCCGATTTTCCCGACCGTGCATCGGCTTGGGGCGTGCATCGGCATCCCGATCATGGCCGGGGCCGCGGGCATCGCCGATATCTGGCGCCAACGCAGCGGCCGCGGCCAGGACCTGAGCCTCGACCTGCGCAAGTCCATCCACGGCATCAACCCCATGTACAAATTCATGCCCACGATCAATGGCTACCCCTACCAGATGCCATACTTCATCGGCAACCCGATGGGCTTCGATTTTTACCGGACCAAGGACGGCCGGTTCTTCCTGCCGACGGGGGCCTACCCGCGCCTGCTGGATGGCATGTGCACGTTTTTGGGGTGCTCGCCGGACAAGGACAGCATCGCCAAGGCCGTGTCCAAGTGGGACGGTTTGGAACTCGACGAGGCCGCCGCCGACAAGGAGCTGGTCTTCGCGCTCGTGCGCACCGCCGAAGAATGGGCAGCCCACCCTCAGGGCCAACATCTCGCCGACAAGCCGTTGGTGGAAATCGTCAAGATCGGCGACAGCGATCCCGAACCGTTCACCCCGGCGCCACGCCCGCTGTCGGGGTTGCGGGTGCTGTCGGCGACCCACGTCATCGCCGGCAACGTCATGTCGCGCACGCTCGCCGAGCACGGCGCCGAGGTGCTGCAGATCGCCCACCCCGAAGAGTTTGAGCACGAGGCCCTGATGCAGGACCCGTGCGCCGGGTTCACCTCCTCGGCGTGGCTGGACCTCAACCAGCCCGAAGCCCGCCAAAAGGCCTACGAACTGGCCGCCGGCGCAGACGTGTTCGTCGAAAGCTACCGCACCCGCAAGATCGCCAACCTGGGTCTGTCGCCCGAAGAGCTGGCCGCCCGCCGCCCCGGCATCGTCTACGCCTCCGTACGCTGCTACAGCTACGACGGGCCGTGGGCCAACCGGGCCGGGTTCGACATGGAAGCCCTCTGCGTCACCGGGTTCACCACCGAAGAGGGCACCCCCGAGCGGCCCGCATTCCCCCCGACCCACGTCATGAACGACTACATCGCCGGCTACCTCGGCGCGGCCGGCATCCAAGCCGCCCTTATCCGCCGGGCCAAGGAAGGCGGCAGTTACCACGTGCGCGTCAACCTGGCCCGCTGCGCAATGTGGTTCATGTCCCTGGGCAAATTCGACAAGAACGCCCCAACGCCCACCGGCGAGCAGCACCAAATCCTGGCCCCAGACAGCGTCACCGCGCAAACCCCGTACGGGGAACTCGTCCGACTCGCCCCACCCGTGAAGTTCTCCGAAACCAAGCCCTACTGGAAAGACCCCGTACTCGTGGTGCGCGGATCCAGCAAGCCGCAATGGAAGGACAGTTGACCCCTCGGGTCATGCGCACTAACAGCCCCGAGGGCGCGCTCCTGCCGTCGACCGCCGCCCGTGCACTCACCATCGCGCATAACGTGTGGACCCAGCAGGCGAATGGCTGCCGCAGGCAGGCGTAGAACCCCGCGCCGGCCGCTGCCGCGTGTCACACGGCGTCAACCAATTGCTTCTGTTCCCAAGCGATTACGTCACTTAGCCTGAATCCTGGATCGGTGATTGCGAGCCGTGATTGGCGGGATTCGGTGCGGCGTGGCCGGGTGTGGACGCGGTGGGCGTGGGTGATCTGCTGGCCGGTACCAGCTTTTCCTTTGGGTTCCTTGGTCGGGACTGGATGGCCCGGGGTGGACAGGACTGGTGAGTTGGGTCAGGCGGCTCGTGGCTGGATGGTCGGGTAGCCGATGACGTTGTGCCACAGGGTTTTCCACTCGAGTTGGCGGGGCCAGTGGATGGGCAGGTGCAGGGTGGGTTTGCGGGCTGGGGCGGCGAAGCGGGCCGGCACTTTGACCAGATCGCGGCGGAGGGTGGCGCCGCGGGCGACGGCGTGATCGCCGCCGGCGAGGGTGGCGGCGGCGCGCGGTTTTATCGTCACGCCCAATCGGACCAGCTCGCCGAGTTGGCCGCACTTCTTGACCGCGGCCGGCTTCGGGTCGAAATCGCCAACACATTCGCGCTGGCGAAGGTCGGCAGGCTTTCGAGAGCGGGACCTACGCGCATCGACGGCCAGGCAAGACCGTCATCATCGTCCGCGACTGACCTCAGCCCCCAGCCGCCCATGCGCAGGGCACGAGTAAGTTACGCCGCGCGACTGGCTATACCGCACGTTCGAGTCTTGTCGAATCGGTTGGGGCGCAGCGAGTCCTGCAAGTCCGTATCTGCGACAGCCCGCGCTCTGGCGAGGCCGTTGCGTTAGCGCGCGGTCGCTGCCATTAGGCGAATGCGCTGATGCCGGTGATGTCGCGCCCGACGATCAGCGCCTGGATGGTCTCGGTGCCCTCGAACGTGTGGATCGCGTCGAGGTCGACCATGTGTTTGATCACTTGGTGGTCGAGGAGGATTTCGTTGTCTCCCAACAAGTTTTGCGCGTCGGCAAGCACAGCTCGGGCACGGGTCGTGTTGTGGAACTTGCCAAGCCCGGCGAGAGTGTCGCCGAGCCGCCCCGCTCGGTGAGCCGGGTCATCTGCCGGCAGTGCAGCTGCATCGCGGTGAGTCGGCCAGCATCTTCACCAGGCGTTGCTGGACGATCTGATGGCCGGCGAGCGACCTCTGCTCGGCCACGCTCAAGTCCCTCATCCAGGGAGTGTCAAGGATCAGCCGAAACCACTGTCAAGCATCAGCCGAGGTCATACATGGGGCTCTGTGGGGCGGCCGGGGCTCGAACCCGCGACCAACGGATTAGCGCCCCGCCGTTCGCGGTGGTTGCCAATGAATCCCGTTTTTGCTTGTGCACCAAGCGATTACGTTGCTCGTCAGCAACTCATGGTTGCCGCTAATTCTCGTAACAAGCACGGAGCTTAGTTGGAGTCACGAAGGAGGGCGACGTCCGAAACCAATCGAAGGTGGTCGGCCATAGCGCGGGAAGCCCCGCGTGCGTCCTGACGCCGCACCGCTTCGGCGATCCGTCGATGACCCTTGAGCGAGGCCCGCGGTCGGTCCTCCTGCGACAACGACTCGATCCGCGTTTCCCTTATGAGACCGGAGATCTCATGCATCAGCTTCGCAAGGAGCGACGAGTGCGCCGCCGCGGTGATCGCCTCATGGAACATCTCGTCGCCGAGAACGCCGCGATCGCCGGCCTCGATCTCCGACTCCATCGCCGCAATCGCCTTATCGATCGTCGCCATGTCGGCGTCGCTGCGTCGCGTGGCGGCCAAACTCGCCAGTTTCACCTCCAGGGCTTCCCGGGCGTCGATGATCTCGGGGATTCGGTCCGCGTGTTCGCGCAGTGCCTCGACAGCGCGCTCCTCGGTGGGACGGCGGACGAGAATGGCGCCGTCGCCATGTCGCACCGACAACACGCCCTGCACTTCCAGCGCGACCAGCGCCTGACTCAATGACGCCCGGCTCACACCGAGCTTTGCCGCGAGATCCCGCTCGGCCGGCAGGCGATCACCGGGGTTCATTTCGTTGTCGGCGATGTACGCGCACAGTTGCTCGACGATCACTTCGTACAGCCGGGGCCGGGTTACAGGCCTAAGTTGCTCAACCACTCGCTCACCCACTCTCTAGTCCAGCATAGGCGACGTCGTGCGGTCGGCATGGTCACATCATGTATTGACAGTGATTTGGTTCACTGCTTTACTGGCTAGGCCAATGATCCACTAGGGCAGTCCTTGATGCCAGGTTCTGCCCGGATCACCGCGGCACTGTCATTACCTACCGGCAACCGGAATTGAGATTCACGATGACGATCAGCCAAGATCCTCCGCGAATAAGCGGCAGTGACACCGACACCCGCGTGGCAGAGCCGCTGCGCTTGACCAAGGGACAGCGCCGCGCGTTCTGGGGATCGTTCGGCGGTTGGGCCATGGACGGTTTCAACTGGACCGTCTTCGGGCTTGTGCTCGCGCCCACGATGGTGGCGCTACTGCCGCGCGCGGGCATCGAGCCCACCGCCGCCAATATCGGCTGGTACGGGCAGATCAGCGCGGCGATATTTCTCCTCGGCTGGGGCTGCTCGGCGATTTGGGGGCCGGTCGCCGACCGCTTCGGACGCATGCCGGCCATGACCGCCTCCATCGTCATATACGGGGTCTTTACCGCACTGGCCGGCACCGCCACCAACGTGTGGGAATGGAACGGTTACCGCTTCCTGGCCGCCATCGGCGTCGGCGGCGAATGGGCCATGGCCGGCACGTTGTTAGCCGAAGTATTACCCGAGCGGGTGCGGGCCCGGTTCGGCGGTGCCATGCACTCCGCCGCCTACGTTGGCGTGCTCGCGGTATCCGCGCTGTATCTGGTGGCCGGTCCTCAACTCGGCTGGCGCGGCATGTTTCTCATCGGCGGACTGCCCGCGTTGGCCGTGTTCGTGATCCGCCGAATGACTCCCGAGCCGGAACGTTGGCAGGAGCGCGCTGACGAGGCACGGCAACGCTCGTTCTGGCAACCCGTCATCGATATCCTCACCCCGCCCTACCGGGCGCGCACCATCGGCAACCTGTTGCTCCTGGCGGTGTGTGTCATCGGCCTGTGGGCTGGATCGACCTACGTCCCAACGGCGATGACCACCCTGGCCACGCATGCCGGCTACAGCCACGACGCCACCGTTCGGCTGGCCGGTATCTCCGCCATGACCGTGGCCGCCTTCACAATCGCCGGCTGCTTCCTCGTTCCGCGCATTGCCAACCGATTCGGACGCAGAGCCACGTTGGCCGGTTTGTTCGGGCTGATGACCGTCGGCGCCGTCGGCACTTACGGCGTCGCCTATCCGCTCCAGTCGATCATGGCCATGTTTGTCTTTCTCCCGATTTTGGGACTCGGCGGGGCAAACTTCGCTGTCTTTACCATCTGGCTGCCTGAGCAATACCCCACCCGAATGCGCGCCACCGCCTTCGCTTTCACAACCACGTTTTCCCGCTGGTTCGCCGCCGCCGGCACCTTCCTCATCGGCTACGGCATTCATGCCACCGGATCGCTAACCATCCCGATCAGCCTCACGGCGGTCGTGTTCGTGCTCGGCATCGCGATGGTCAGGCTAGTGCCGGAGACGCGCGGTCAGGCATTGCCCGACTGAGCGCCCTGACGGTTCAACCCGGAGGCCGCGGTCGATCGACCGCGGCCTCCGGGCGTTCGACGGCGACCATCCCACATCGAGTCGTACAAGCCATTCCTTGACATGACAGATCGTCCATGCGATGCTTAATTGGCTAGTCCACTAGGACACTAGGCCACCACACCGGAGGTGCTCATGACATCATCAACAGTCCCGTCGACGCGGTCTCTTGCCGCCGACGACCCCGGACCCCTGACTGGTCTGGTGGTTGTCGACCTCACCCGTGCTCTGGCGGGACCACATGCGGCGATGATGCTGGGCGACCTGGGCGCCGAGGTGATCAAGGTTGAGAAGCCGCACCGTGGCGACGACACCCGAGGATGGGGCCCGCCCTTCATCGATCCGGCCGACGGCGACCGCGAGTCCACCTATTTCCTGTGCGCGAATCGGAACAAGAGATCCGTAACCCTCGATCTGAAGGACGACGCCGGTAAGGCCGCCCTGGAGGCCCTCATTCGGCGGGCCGATGTGCTCATGGAAAACTTCCGGCCCGGCGTCTTGGACCGGCTCGGCTTCACCCAGCAGCGCCTGGCCGAGATCAACCCGCGTCTGATCGTGTTGTCGATCAGCGGCTTCGGTCACGACGGCCCCGAAGCCGGGCGTCCAGGCTACGACCAGATCGCCCAGGGCGAAGCCGGGCTGATGTCGGTAACGGGCTCGTCCCCGAGCGACCTTCAGTGCGTCGGGGTGCCGATCGCCGACCTGCTGGCCGGCATGTACGGCGCCTTCGGAGTCCTGGCAGCCCTCCACGAGCGTGAGCGAAGCGGACGCGGCCAAGTCATACGGGCCTCGCTGCTCGCCGCCGTCGTTGGTGTTCACGCGTTTCAGGGTACGAACTGGACGGTGGCGGGCCAGGTCGGCGAGGCGAACGGAAATCGCCATCCGTCCATCTGCCCATACGGGTTGTTCGACACCGCCGACGGTGCCGTGGAGCTCGCCGTCGGCAGCGAGGGGCTATGGAAGCGCTTCTGTGCCGGCTTCGGTCTGGATCCGGCCGCCCCGGGGATGGCGACAAACCCGGACCGGGTGGCCAACTACAAGCGAGTCAATGAACTCATCCAAGAAGCCTTCGCGCTTTACTCGACCGACGAGCTGCTGGCCGTTCTGGATCGAATTGGCGTGCCAGCCGGGCGAATTCGCAACATCCGAGAGGTCTACGAATGGGAGCAGACGCGCTCTCAGGGCCTTCTCATCGAGGTGGACCACGACACATTGGGGACCATCACGTTGCCCGGCCCCCCACTGCGCTTCTTCGACGCAAACGGAACCGAGCACACCCGTCGCCGGCACACTGCCCCACCGGTGCTCGGCGCTGACAATCACCTCATCACGGCGTTGCGGGCGGATCACCGATGACCAGACTCGGCGCCCACGAGTTGATCGACGTCCTTGTCGACGCGGGTTCTTGGACCTCATGGGACGGCGTCCTAGCGGACCCTGCCGCCAGCGCCGAGTATGCAGAGCAGCTGGCACGCGCACGGGCCAGGACCGGACTTGACGAAGCGGTGATCACCGGAGTCGCGACCATTCGCGGCCGCCGCATCGCAATGCTGGTGTGCGACTTCGGCTTTCTCGGTGGCTCGATCGGAATCGGGGCCAGCGACCGGCTGGCCACGGCCATTCGTCGGTCGACCGCAGAGAAACTGCCGCTGCTCGCCCTGCCCATTTCTGGCGGGACTCGCATGCAGGAAGGGACAACCGCGTTCCTGCAGATGGTCAAGATCACGGCCGCCGTCGTCGACCACAAGTCGGCACACCTGCCGTATTTGGTGTATCTGCGCGACCCGACTACTGGGGGCGTGTTCGCCTCGTGGGGTTCACTGGGACACCTCACCATCGCCGAACCCGGCGCTCTGGTCGGCTTCCTGGGACCCCGCGTGTACGAATCGCTGTACGGCGAGCCGTTTCCCGCCGGTGTGCAGACCGCTGAGAACCTGCACGCCTGCGGGCTGATCGACGCCGTTACCCCGGTGCACGAACTCGGCGACGTGGTGGACCGCGCGCTGAGCATTATTACTGGCTCGCCATGCGCCACCACCCAGCCCGCGCCGGCGATCAAGCCTCCGGCCGATATACCTGCGTGGCAGTCGGTGATCGCCTCGCGCCGCCCGGACCGACCGGGCGTTCGCCAGTTGCTGGACTATGCCGCCGGGGATGTCTTGCCGCTGAACGGAACTGGCCAAGGTGAGAGCGACCCCGGACTGCTCTTGGCGCTCACCCGATTCGGTGACATGCCATGTGTGCTGCTCGGACAGGACCGGCACAGCCAAACGCCCGAGGCGCCCCTCGGACCCGGGGCGCTCCGACAGGCCCGCCGTGGCATGCGGTTGGCTGCGGAGCTGACCCTCCCACTGGTGACCTTGATCGACACCGCCGGGGCTGCGCTGTCCAAGCAAGCCGAGGAAGGTGGACTAGCCGGAGAGATCGCGAGGTGCATCGCTGAGATGGTCGCACTCGAAGTGCCCACCATCTCTGTGCTTCTCGGACAAGGCACTGGCGGTGGAGCGCTGGCAGTCCTGGCCGCCGACCGGATCCTGGCCGCGCAACACGGGTGGCTCTCCCCGCTACCGCCCGAAGGCGCCAGTGCGATTCTGCACCACGACATCAGCCACGCTCCAGCCATGGTTGCCGAACAAGGAGTACGGTCCTCCGAACTGCTTGCACACGGCATCGTCGACCGCGTCATCCCCGAATTCCCCGACGCCGCCGAAGAACCCGAGTCGTTCTGCTTCCGCGTCGGCGCCGTCCTTCGCCACGAATTGGCGGCACTCGGCGATGCCGACGCTCGCCTAAGACTGACCGAACGCGCGCAACGCTTCGACCGGATCGGCCAACCCGATCCCGTTCTGGCACAAGCGGGATAGAGCTATGCGGAGCAAGCATATGGCAATCAGAGCCCGCCAACGGCTGGTCGACTACTACCGCACCAGGGCGGTCCGGATGCTGCCTGAACCCTCGACCGCTGCATGGGACAGGCAGCTCCACGGGTCTTGCCGCGGAGGCGACACGTCAATTTTCTTTCCCAGTTCGGGATCTCGACGCGGCGGAACCGAAGCACGCGCAAAGGCGGTGTGCGAGAAATGCCCGGTCTTCAGGCAATGCCGCCAGTATGCAATCGATGCCGCTGAACAACACTGGATTTGGGGCGGCCTGACCCTCTTGAGAGAGCCCTGTTGACTCCACACACTCAATTGACCGGCCAGACCCGACCCATCGACACCACCGCCGATCCACGCCAAAACCCATCCACCGTCGTGAACCGCCCCAAAGATGTCGGAGACGTTGATGTGAGAACTCAGCCGGCGGCTGGTCTGTGGTCTTGAGCGAAATTGGCCGCCTCCAGATCGACGGGTGGAATGTTTCCGCTCGCCCGCGTCTATGACACCGGCGTCCGCAACCTTCTCGACTACGATGACAGTCCAACACCTCCAACGAGCAGACCGCCTCCTACTCGCCAAAAACCGGGAATTTTATGCCACTTTTCACCGTCACAATGCGTTCCGGGCGAACGGTGACAGAAAAGGATGCAATATCCGCCGCCATTCATGAAGCAAGCGTCAGCGCTGGTTATCCTGAGGACGATCACTTCCAGCGATTCATCTCTTTGGAAGAAGCTGACCTTCGCATCAGCCCTCTTTATCCCGATCTGCAGAAGCCCCGCAGCGAGCATGTCCTGATGATCGAGGCCCTGCTCTCGTCAGGGACTGATGAAGACAGGAAGCGCTCACTTCTTTCCGCGATCGTGACTCGCCTACAGGCGGCAGGAACGGACCCAAACGACATCATGGTCTTCTTCGGCGAGATCGACCGCGCGAGTAGTTCCTTTGGCGGCGGCCGTCCCGCCCTGCCTGTCAAGGTCCAGCCTAAAACGTAGGTCGAGCGAGGCCGACCTCGATCCGTCGGCGGAAGTAGAGGCTTTAGGGACGGTCCAGGCGCCTTATGAGAGGTGGGCGGGCGCCAAAACCCATCTACAGCAGCAGTGGCGGAGCGCTCTGCTACTAGTTGAGAAACCAGTCAACCAATCGCACCAGAGCCGCTTCGCCCTTCGCCAGGCTCACTTCTGATTGCTGCCGATCGTGATTCCACGCATTGTCGACAATCACGCTCCGAAGATCTCGAACACCTACAAGTTGCAACCAAAAGTCCAAATAAGTTGCCTGGTGATCGAATCGCGAGGGCGGAATGGGAGTCCCCTCGAGGAAACGTGAACCGCGCGTACAAACAACGACTGCCTTCTCCACGTTCAACAGGGGGCCGTACTGTTTGCCGTCGTAGGCAAACAGATAGTTTCGCTGCGCTACGAGATCTATCAACTGTTTGAGCTTGTAAGGCAGGCCAAAGTTCCACATTGGAGTTCCCAAGACGATTCGATCGGCGTTCTGAAAGCGCTGGATCAACGATTGAATACGCTCCCATACGCTGGACTCTGCCTCAGTCATCGCTTGGTGCTTCACTGCTTTGTACTTCGCTCCTATTGCCTCGTAGTCGAACTCCGGGAGCCGTTCATGCCAGACGTTCAACGTATCCACGACGATCGAGGTGTTGTCGGATTTGCACGCCTCGATGAATGATTTGGTGAGGGTGATCGAATCGGAAGATTCACCTCTTGGTGACGACTGAATTTCGAGAATTCTCACTTGGTCCCTCCGGCGTGCGGGCTCCTTGCGGCCTTCGAGCTACTTCGAGACCGCACATGTGCGGGCTTGCGTGAAATTGCTTCTTGAACGGCGCTGTCGATCACTTGGAACCAAGGAGACCTTCCGGTACACTGGCCTAGTGAGCTAGTGACCTAGTCTATCATCGCGGGCGGTCTCACCGCCGCGACCGAAGCGGTAATAGTGGTCACACTGCAGAGAGGGAACGTCACCGCCGAGCGCACCCACGCCGTGCTCGGCGAAAACACCAACCGCAACGTGCTGTACGTGGCTTTGACCCACGGCCGAGAGTCGAACCAGGCGTATCTGTCCCGCTGCTCGCAGTAGCGCGTCAGGGCCAGCACGCCATGGCTGATCGCATTGCGGGTCGTCTCGTTTCCCGCAACCGCGAGCAGGATGAAGAACGAGGCGATCTCGCCCGACGTCAGCCGCTCGCCGTCGACCTCAGCCTGCACGAGGCTGTGGTCAAGTCGTCGCGTGGATCTGCCCGCCGGTCCTCGGCCATCGCCGTCGAATAGGCGCCGAAATCCATTGACGCTTTGGCGAATTCCCGATATCGGCGGTCACGTCGGGATCACTCGCGCCGAGGATCACGTGGTCCAATGAGAGACCTTCTGCTCGTCCTCTTCGGGAATGCCGATCATGTCGCAGATGACGTGCAGCGGCAGTGGTCCGGCGAGATCGGACACGAGCTCGCCTTTGCCGTCGGGATGCGCGGTGATCATCGAGTCGACGAGCCGGCGTGCGCGATCGCGCACGGATGTGTGTGTCCGGGCGACGACCCTAGGCGTGAATGCTCTGCGACGATGTTATCTAGGCGCTGATGCCGCGGGTCGTCGTGCGCGATCATCGATCCGAAGAACTCCGCTGCCTCGGCGGGGGAGCTCGCTAAGTCCGATGTTGGGATACGAGCTGTAGATGTCAGGATGACGGCTGGCGAAGTGGACATCGTCGAACTTCGTAACCGCCCAGTGGCCTGGGCCCTCCTCAAACCGCGGGCAACCGGCGCCTCGCGCCGTTCGCCCGCGTCGCAATGCCCATGATGACCATCCCCCACTTCAATGAGGGTGCAGCTAATCGGCGAGCGTAACGCAATCACCCAGCCGTGAATGAAAGTTTTGCGAGAGGCGGCTTGTCACGTCGTCGAGCGTCATCAGCCCAATACCCCAGGGTCCCGGAAGCGACCCCGTCGGCGCACGGCCGCACGCACGCGCGCCGAAACAGCGCTCCGGTCGGCGCCGCGGTTTCCGACGCCTCGACCTTGGAGACGTTGAGCTGCAGGAAGATTCCTTCACCTCAGACTTCGGTTGCCGGCACCACTTGGGTTTTCTGCGTTGACTTTCTTCATCTGGTCCACGGCGACGACCCGGCTAATGCGGCTGTGAAGTTGTGCGCCGCGTTGCATCTCGGTCACCATCAGGCTGCTGGTGTTCTGGTTACGGACTTGCCGTGCCCGTCAAGATCACTGTCGAAGTCCAGCCGCTGAGTGTCCTTCTTCGAGAACGACACCGGCAGCGGCATGTCGTCATAAGAGCCAGGCGGATGGTTAGCATGGCTGTCATGCAGCGGTGCATGAGCGCGGGCCAGATCTCGGAGTACCTCGAAATCCCGATTGACACCGTCAACTCGTCGATCCGTGCCGGCGACTGCCCTCCGCCCAATATGATTATCAGGGACCGCTACCAGGGCCGGGCACGCGAAACCATCGACGAGTGGCACTCTTGCGGGAGGCGGGGGTGGCACGCGTACGCGCTACGCAACACGATGGGGGGCCACAATTGGTATGGTCTGTGGCTTCGCGCTCAATCTCTTCGCTTTGGCAATGAGAGTTCCCTGTGCATCTCGGTCCCTTCACCATTCGACGCATCGCGTTGACATGGTGCGTTCTTATCGGAGCCGCAACCACGTTTATCATCGGCCCGCTTACCAGCTTTATGTTCGGTAGGCCATCTGTGCGAAAGGCCATTGCTGTTGGAACTGTCTTGCTTACACTCGCTGCGGCTTGCTCGCGTGACCATGCAACGCAGACGGCAGTAAGCGACAGCGCGCAGGCAACGCAGGCTCCAGATGCGCCTCTGCTGGTGCCCGATGCGGCTCCTACGCCTACGTTGCCGCCCGATGCGGCTGCCACACCCGACTTCGCAACAGTCTCCAAGCTGATGAACGATGCGATTGCGGCACACAGGCTGCCAGGCGCTGTGGTTGTGATAGGGCACGACGGCAAGGTCGTCTTCCACCAGGCTTACGGCTCGCGCAAGCTTGCAGGCGAGCCGGGACTAGATGGATCGCCTGCACCTGCAGAGCCGATGACCGAGGACACGATCTTCGACTTGGCGTCGTTGACGAAAAGCCTCGCAACGGCGACCGCCGTCATGCAGCTTTACGAACAAGGCAAGGTTCAGTTCGACGATCCTGCGCAGAAGTATCTGCCTGACTTCAACACGGCGAGCGATCCACAGCGTGCAAAGGTGACCGTTCGCATGTTGCTTACGCACACTTCAGGCGAACCCGGAGACGTCGACCTCAAAGATCCGTGGGGACTGGACCGAGCCGACAAAACAGAAGGCATTCATCGTGCGCTCACTACGCCGCTGCAGTCGGATCCCGGTCAGGTTTTCCGCTACTCCGATATCAACTTCATTCTGCTCGGCGCGCTAATCGAGAAAATCACGGGCGAGGCAGAAGACGTTTATGTTGAGGAACACGTATTCGCGCCGCTTGGCATGGAAGACACCCGCTACCTTCCCCCGGCCGAAGCTTGTGGTCCGCACACGATGAGAGGAGCTGCGATCGCCTGGGCTCCTGCGCCAAAAGAGCGTGTACCGTCCGATTGTCCTGCAGGTACATGGAGCACCAGCCTTTTGTCGCGCGTCGCACCGACGGCACATGACGACGAGAGCAGAGCCGATCCGAGCAGGAATCCCGATATTGATTACCTGCTTCGGGGCACAGTTCATGACACGACGGCGCGGCGCATGGGCGGAGTGGCGGGGCATGCCGGTGTGTTCTCAACGGCACACGATGTCAGCACCTATGCGCAGGCCCTGCTTGACCGGCTTGCGGGTCGGCCGAGCAAGTTCCCGCTGATGCAAGCGACTCTGGACTTGATGACGACTCCGGAGCAGCCCGGACATACGGCGCAACAATTCGAAGCAGCGAACGATGCCGCCCGAGAAGCCGTCGCAAAGAGACCGAACACAACAGATCCGCTGCTCGCTGCGAAGTATCCGGCGATCAAGGGACAAAATCTACGGGGCTTTGGCTGGGATATCGATACGGCCCAGTCCACGCCGCGAGGCATGGTCTTTCCCATCGGTAGCTTCGGCCACACCGGCTTTACTGGAACCTCGCTTTGGTTGGACCCAGGCTCGGATACGTACGTAGTTCTGCTCTCGAATTCAATCCATCTGCGAGGCAGTGCACCGATCTCGGATCTGCGGGGTGACGTGGCGACGGCGACGGCCCAGGCGATGCGTCTTTACAGCAGTGCATCATCGGCCACGACTTCGACACCTGCCGGCAGAACCCCTCGTTGAAAGTTGCTGTCTGCGTACCGGGGTATGT
The DNA here is from genome assembly GCA_963770125.1 of uncultured Actinomycetota bacterium. Lineage (GTDB taxonomy): Bacteria > Actinomycetota > Actinomycetes > Mycobacteriales > Mycobacteriaceae > Mycobacterium. The sequence goes on from CAVYPI010000052.1 coordinate 85,086, forward strand.
AAGACACTGCTGATTTAATGGCCCGGTTTGGGCGTGGGCGGCGCGGGCTCCGCGGTGGATAAGGACCAACGCAGGCATAGCCAGCGCGGTCAGCGATGAATCCCCGCGCACAACCTCTCCCAATTGCCGGACGCTATCTTCTCTCGGTCCGCTTCACTGATCTCTGCCTCTTCGAGGAACCGGCGGCTGCCTCCGCGGGTCACGATGACATAGGGATAGTCGGTGGCGAACATGATGCGGTCGGGACCCACAACGTCGAGGGCCCACTGCAGGTAGCGCTGGCTGAATATCCCTCCGGGCGTGACGAAGACATTGCTGCGGACATACTCCGACACAGGGCGAGCCAGATCGGCGATGTCGGTCATCTTGTCAATGCGTTCGAGGTAGAACAGCATCACTTCGCCCCAGTGCCCCAGGATCAGCTGCAGACCGGGAAACCGGTCTAGTACCCCGCCGAGGACGAGCCGAAGCAATTGCAGGCCTGCGTCGTAATGCCAACCAAGGCCGTGCGTGGCCAACGCAGCGTCGACGGCGTCGCCGAGTCCGCTGTAGTAGGCACTCCGCACGGTCGGCGGCGGCGACTGCGGGTGCAGGTACAACGGCGCATTGAGCGCCTCTGCCGCCTCGAAGATCGGCCCGAAGTCGGGGTGATCGAGATTGCGGTCACGCGTTCGCCCGTAGAGCATGGCGCCGTTGAACCCGAGTTCGGTTACGGCTCTGACGAGTTCAGCTGCCGCAGCATCCGGGTCCGGCGTGGCCAACGTTGCGAAGCCCTGCAGGCGATCGGGATGCTGACCCACGGCTTCGGCGAGCCTGTCGTTGCAGACAACCTGCAGCGCCACCGCATCTCGCGGAGTCAGGTTCTGCAGACCGGGCGTCGTCATCGACACGACAGCAACGTCGAGGCCCGTGTCGTTCATCGCGGCGATCCGCTTGGCATCGACATCCAGTAGCCGACGGGCGAGCCCGTCATCTGCCGAACTGACGAGGGCGACGTCCCGCCACTGCGGCTCCAGTGCGTGCCAGGCGTCGATCAGCTCGGGCGTGGCGAAATGTTCTTCCAGACCAACGATTTTCATGTGTTCACCAGCTCTGGTACGAAGATGTCCTCACACGTCAGGCGTCGTCTCGACAACCCCTGCTCGTAATGCCAGCGTAGGAACGCGTCAATCGACGCGCAATTCGCCGCGAGGCCGTGCGGCCACCAATCGTCACCGAACGGGCCGCGGTTGTCGTCGTACAGACTGCTGATCCATGGCATCATGACGTCGATGTGGTTGAAGATCCGACCGGTCCGGTATTCCTGCATCGCAACGTCTTTGGCATCACAGAACGCGCGGTACACGCTTTCGGCGAGACACGGATGTTCAGCCGCGAGGTCCCGGCGGATGACCAGCGTGTGCATGATCGGAAAGATGCCAGTCCGGCGGTAATAGTCGGCTTCCACCGAACGGTAATCCGCGAACAGCCGACGGACATGCGGCGAGCCGTCGATCACGCACTGCGGCACGTCGGCCGAGATGAACGCGTCGATCTTCCCCGCGTCCAGCATCGGGCCGAGGGCCTTGCCCTCAGGCGCGCGCGTGACCTCGACGTCGTCGGGGTGCGGTTCCGGGACGAAGTCGAAGGGTGCCATCGGCCAGTCGAATCCGCCGATGATCCAGTGGCACTCCTCCGGGGTGACGCCGAACTCGTCGGACAGCATCCCTTTGGCCACCACCCCGGCGTCGTGCCCGTAAGCGGCGAATTCACCGACGAGCTTTCCGGCGAGGTCCTGTGGCGATTCAATACCACTTACCGGTGTTGACGAAGATCGCCGAATGACGGAACTGCCGCGCCAAGAACACCGGCAGCGCGACGAACGGCGGATCGTCCGAATCGAGGGTCCGCAGGTACAAAGTCAAGCCGAGTTCGGCGACGCCGAACTCACGATCTCGCACCATGCGCTCGAAGATGTCGGAGACGACGCGCTCGGTGTGGAACGTCGCGTCGACCCCATCGATCGTCACCGAGCCGTCCATCAGCGCGCGGACGTGCTCGTCGTTATGAAAGCCGACGTCCATCCGGAGATCGCCCATACAACATAGTAAACGCGTTTACTATGTTGTTCGCAAGGGCTACGCTCACCCTTCGTGAGCAACGACGCGGACGCCATCGGGGATCTGTTCGCGACGGCCTCTCTGGGTGGACCCGAGAAGGCCGTGGGCTTCGTCATGTGGCGGGTGCTTCATCGCTACATTCGAGACGCCGATCGTGCGCTGCTGGAATTCAACCTCACTCACCTCCAGTTTCAGACGCTCGCGATGGCCGCGTGGCTGGCGCGCTCGGGCGAACCGGTGACACAAGCGCAGCTGGCGAGGGCAGGCGACGTCGCACCGATGCAGGTTTCGCACATGCTCAAGGCACTGGAGGGCAAGGGCTGGGTGCGCCGGGTGCGCAGCACTGCGGATGTTCGCGCGAAAAACGTCGAGATCACCGCCGCCGGACTTGCGGTGCTGCGACAGGCGTTGCCGGTGATGATCGCGGTCCAACGCGACGTGTTCGGCGGAGAGGGCGGTCCCGGAGGCAGCCTGCTCAACGCTCTTCTGCGCCTTGAATGATCACGCCCTCGAGCGCAAGACGGCATCGTAGAGCGCGCGGCGCGACGGAGCTCCCGGATTCGCCGCGACGACCTGGGCGCAGGCGTCCTTCACGCGCATGCCGTCGTTCACGAGCGCGTTCACTTCGCGCACCAGCGTCGCGAGGTCGGCCCTCGGCGTCGCGCCGGCAAGCACGACGGTGATCTCTCCGAGCACGCCATCGCTCGCCCACTCTGCGAGCTCGCCGAGCGTGCCCCGGATGATCTCCTCATGCGTCTTGGTCAGCTCGCGGCAGACCACCGCTTTGCGATCCGGGCCGAGGGCGTCGGCGGCGTCTCGCAGGCAGTCCGCCAGCCGCCGCGGTGACTCGAAGAACACACATGTGCGAGGCTCCGCGGCGAGCGTCTTGAGCCAGGACACCCGCGCCGAGTGCTTCCGCGGCGCGAACCCCTCGAAGCAGAACCTCTCCGATGGCAGCCCCGACACCGCCAGCGCCGTCGTCACCGCGGACGGCCCGGGCAGGCATTGCACTGGCGCCCCCGCCTCGATACAGGCCGCCACCAGCCGGTATCCGGGATCGCTGATCAGGGGCATGCCCGCGTCGCTGACCAGGAGGACCGTCGCCCCGGCCGCGATCGCGTCGACCAGCACAGGAACGCGGGTCGCCTCGTTGGCGTCGTACAGGCTGACCACCTTGCCTGCCGGCTTGACGTCCAGCGCCTGCGCCAGCGTGCGGGTCCGGCGGGTGTCCTCCGCGGCGATGACGTCGGCGCTGCCCAGGGCGCTGACCAGCCGCGCGGAGGCGTCGGTCGGTTGACCCAGCGGCGTGGCGCCGATAAGCAGTCGGCCGGGGCTCATTCGCAACAGCCTACGATCGCTGTCGTGACCGCCCAGGCCGATGAACTCGTTGCCAGGGAGCGCGCGGTTCCCGTCATCAGCCCCGCGCCCCTGGTACCCGTCGCCGACTTCGGGCCGGTCGACCGGCTGCAGGGCTGGGCGATGACGGCCGTCGTCACGGCGCTGGCCGCGCTGACGCGTTTCCTGAACCTCGGCTCGCCGACCGACGCGGGCACGCCGATCTTCGACGAGAAGCACTACGCGCCGCAGGCCTGGCAGCTGCTGCACAACCACGGCGTGGAGGACAACCCGGGCTACGGCCTGGTGGTGCACCCGCCGGTCGGCAAGCAGCTGATCGCGATCGGTGAGGCGCTGTTCGGCTACAACGGGCTGGGCTGGCGGTTCTCCGGCGCGGTGTGCGGCGTCATCGTCGTGCTGCTGGTCGTGCGGATCGGGCGGCGCGTCAGTCGGTCGACGTTGGTCGGTGGGATCGCCGGGCTGCTGTTGATCTGCGACGGCGTCAGCTTCGTCGCGTCGCGCACTGCGCTGCTGGACGGCTTTCTGACGGTGTTCGTGGTCGCGGCTTTCGGCTGTTTGATGGTCGACCGGGACCAGGTGCGGGAGCGGATGCACGTCGCGCTGCTGGAGGGCCGCATCGGCGAGACGCCGTGGGGTCCGCGGCTGGGTGTGAGGTGGTGGCGGTTCGGCGCCGGTCTGATGCTCGGATTGGCCTGTGGGACAAAGTGGTCCGGGCTGTACTTCATCGTGTTCTTCGGCCTGATGACGCTGGCGTTCGACATCAACGCGCGCAGGCAATATCGAGTGCCGCGACCGTGGCTGGGCGCGTTGCGGAGGGACCTCGCCCCGTCGTTGTACGCCCTTGTGCTGATTCCGTTCGGGGTGTACCTGGCCTCGTATGCGCCGTGGTTCGCGTCGGAGACCGCGGTGAACAGGCACGAGGTCGGCAACTCGATCGGCCCGGACAGCGTGCTGCCCATTCCCGATGCCTTTCGCTCGCTCTGGCACTACACGCACGCCGCGTACAGGTTTCATGCCGGGCTGACGAATGCCGCAGGCAATCACCACCCGTGGGAGTCCAAGCCATGGACGTGGCCGATGTCGTTGCGGCCGGTGCTCTACGCGATCGACAACCAGAACGTGCCCGGCTGCGGCGCGCAGTCGTGCGTGAAGGCCGTGATGCTGGTCGGCACGCCTGCGATGTGGTTCATCGCGGTGCCGGTGCTGGCGTGGGCCATGTGGCGGGCGTTCGTGAAGCGCGACTGGCGCTACACCGCTTGCCTGGTGGGCTACAGCGCGGGGTTCCTGCCGTGGTTCGCCGATATCGACCGGCAGATGTACTTCTTCTACGCAGCGACGATGGCGCCGTTCCTGGTGTTGATGATCGCGATGATCCTGGGCGACATCCTGCACAAGCCGAGCCAGAACCCGGAACGACGAACGTTAGGGCTGATCGTCGTGAGTTGCTATGTCGCCCTTGTCATTACGAACTTCGCTTGGATGTATCCCATCCTGACGGGCATCCCGATCTCGCAGTCGACGTGGAACATGCAGATCTGGCTGCCTTCTTGGCGCTGACGCGCCGTCTGCGCCGAAATGGAATTCCCGGTCGCTAAGCGGGCACCTTAACGACCCTGCCTTCTGTCTCGCGTTGTCTCCAGGCCTTGCTCACTCGCTCCAGGACGTCGCAGGGGCGGTCTTCGTTGATCACGTGGATGTCGATCCAACCTCTGCGTTCGACGAGCACCTGCCTTCGGATATCCCAGACGTATCGCTTGCGATCTGTTCGATGCTGGTCGCCGTCATTCTCGACTGCCACCATGATGTCCTCCCAACCCATGTCGAGTAATGCGAACGGAACCCCGCGATCGTCGAGCACCGGAATCTGTGTTTGTGGCGGTGGATAGCCGGCATCGACGAGTAACAGTCGCAACCATGTTTCCTTCGGAGACTGCGCCCGGAGTCCATGAGGTCGATGGCCGTACGGAAGCGTCGAATGCCACGGGCACCCTTGTAGATATCGGCCAGCGGCAGCGCGTGCTCGCGCGCGAGGCCTGTCGCGCGTGCTAACGCATCGAGGTGCGCGACAGCCGCATCGCGACGCAGAAATCTGCCGAGATCGAACGCCGTACGTTGCGGCGTCGCGACCGCCATGCCGTTTATTTCGATGACCTCGTCGCATGTGAATCGCTCGTTGCGCGCGATGATGCCTGGCGGTGGGTGGTTGTTGTTCCAGATCAGCTCTACCGGCGAGTCATCGCCGACCCACAGTGCACCGTGTAGTGCCGATGCCGCCCGCCCGGTGATCACGCCGCGACGTTTCGACCAAAGGCACGCGCCCATGGTGTTCGCGTAAAGCGACGGCTCTCCGACGCGCGGCATGTACACATCCGGGTAGATCGTGCGGTAACTCGATCTCAGCCGGCCGCGGGTCAACTCGCCGCGTGCCAGCGCTTCGCTGCCCAAGAAGATGGTTCCCATGGCCGGATCGTGCTTGGGCGCACCGACAAACGGCGAGACAGAAGCCAGGGTTGTTAACAGGCCCGCTTAGCGACCGGGAATTCCATTTCGGCGCAAACCCTAGAGTGGGTCCCTCGCCGCCGGGCAGGACATGCAGCGTGGGCCGCCGCGCCCGGTGCCCAACTCGGACGCCTCGATCGACAGCACCTCGATGCCCGCATCGGCAAGCCGCGCATTGGTTTCGCCGTTGCGCTCGTATGCGACGACCACACCCGGCGCCAGCGCCAACGTGTTATTGCCGTCGTCCCACTGCTCACGCTCGGCCGTCACTGGGTCCAGCCCCGTCGCGATGACGCGAAGCTCCTCGATCTGCATCGCGTTCGCGGCGGCTTCCACAAACGGCACCGCGTCGTCGATCCGAACCCCGCCGTCCCCGTCGCGGTGAATCGTGAACGCCGACAACGAGTCGACGATGTTCGGGTACATCACCGCGGCATCGACGTCGACCATCGTGCACACGGTGTCCAGGTGCATCTGCGCGCGCTCCTGCGCGATCGGCACTGCCAGCACTGTGTGCGCCAGGTTGTCGTCGAACAGGCTGCGCGCCAACGCTTCCGCACCCGCAGGCGTGGTCCGCTCGCCCACGCCGACCGCGACCACACCCGGCGCCAGCAGTAACACGTCGCCGCCCTCGACCGGCGCCGACCGCGACTCGTATGCCCGCCGCACCCCGAGGAACCGCGGGTGATGCGCATAGATCACGTCGGTCAGCGACGTCTCGCGCACCCGCGCAGGCAGCGCCAGCGACGTGATCGCCACCCGCGGCCCGATCCAGAACGACGAGTCCCGCGTGAACAACAGATTCGGCAGCGGCTCGATGACGAAATCGCCGCCGTGGTGCATCCGCCGCACCAGCGACAGCTCACCACCGCTGAACGGCAACTCGTTGAACGTCATCCCGGCCATCAGCACCCGCGCCAGCGGCCTCGCCTCCAACGTCCGCAGATACGCCGAAAGCTCTTGCGCCAGAGGCAGTCCCAGCCGTCGCGGATCGACGGCCGCCGCGACCCCGTGCATGCGCGCCGCACCACTGTGAGACAGCGCCTCGGTCAACAGATCCGCGAGCAACAGCACCTCGACGGCGCGCGATTCCAACACCGCGGTGAACGCGTCGTGCTCCTCCTGCGCCTTGGACACCCACGGCAGGCCGTCGAACAGCAGCGCGTCGTTGTTGCGCGGAGTGAGCCGCTGCAATTCGGCCCCGGGACGGTGCAGGATGACCGCCCGCAGCCTGCCGACCTCGGAGTCGCAGCCCAGCGCAACGTCTGTCACATCTAGCACAGTAGCGCCACCCTTCACCTCAACTATGGTTGAGGTCATGGAGCTGATCCACGAACTCACTCCGAGCGAGATGTCGCATCGCAGCGGCGTGGCCGTCTCTGCACTGCACTTCTACGAACGCGAGGGCCTGATCAACAGCCGCCGCACCGGCGGCAACCAGCGCCGCTACGCCCGCGAAACGCTGCGGCGCGTCGCGTTCATCCGCATGTCGCAGCGCCTCGGCATCCCGCTGGCACGCATCCGCGAGGCCCTGGCCACCCTGCCCACCGATCGCATCCCGACCAGCAAGGACTGGGCCCGACTGTCGGCCGGCTGGCGCCAGGATCTCAACGACCGCATCGTGCACCTGGAGCGGCTGCGCGACAACCTCGCAGGCTGCATCGGCTGCGGCTGCCTGAGCCTTAAGACCTGCGCGCTTTCCAACCCCGGCGACATGCTCGCCGAACAGGGGCCTGGCGCCGTGCGCCTATGACTCTTCGAACGCCTGTGCGATAGACTCTCGGTCATGGAGCTGGCTCTACAAAGCTCTCTCTTTGAACACGCCGAACGGCGCCACCTCGGCAGCGGCGCGTGGGTGGAGGTGCGCTCCGGCTGGTTGACGGACGCCGACGGGCTGTTCGACGAGCTGATGGAACAGATCCCGTGGCGCGCCGAGCGCAGGCAGATGTACGAGCGCGTGCTCGACGTGCCGCGGCTGGTCAGTTTCCACAACCTCGTCGATGAGCCCGCACCACATCCGCGGCTGAAGCAGATGCGCCGTCGGCTCAACGACACCTACGGTCGCGAGCTCGGCGAACCGTTCACCACCGCCGGTCTGTGCCTCTACCGCGACGGCAACGACAGCGTCGCCTGGCACGGCGACAAGATCGGCCGCAGCAGCACCGAAGACACCATGATCGCCATCGTCAGCCTCGGTGCCACAAGGGTTTTCGCGTTACGCCCGCGCGGCGGCGGCAAGTCGCTGCGGCTGGCGCACCGGCACGGCGATCTGTTGGTGATGGGCGGGTCGTGCCAGCGCACATGGGAACACTCGATCCCGAAGACGACGCGGCCGGTCGGCCGGCGGATCAGCATCCAGTTCCGCCCGCACGACGTCCGTTGAGGTCCGCCGAACCCTAACCCTTCACCGCCGCGACCGCCGCGGTCAGCAGGTCACGCGCGCGCTGTGTGTCGACCGGAGCGACGGGTTTGCCGGGCAGCACCAGCGGGTTGGCCGTGACGATCACCAGGAAG
>CAVYPI010000053.1:0-7918 GCA_963770125.1 uncultured Actinomycetota bacterium
GCGGAACGCGGTCACGACTCGTTGTGTCACCGCGCTCGGCACGATGTTGCGGTACATGGCCCGGTGCTCGGCGGCAAAGTCGAACAGCCGCAGGATGCGCGCGCGGGCGTCGCCGCCACCGACGGCGGTGCCGTCGAGACAGCCTGAATCGCCGGTCGCCGCGGCGAACGCGATGGTGAAGGCGGTGGCAACGGCGTCGTCGCGGTCGCGGAAGTGTTGGTAGAAGACCTGCCGGCTTACCGATGCGCGGGCGACGATGTCGCCGACCGTCATCTCGTCGACCGGGCGCTCGTGCGCGAGTGTGAACGCCGCCGCCCGCAGCCGGGTGCGGACCCGTTCGGCGCGGGGATCGACGCTGTGCGCTCGCGCTGCCATAGGAGCAGCGTAAGCCACTTCGTAGACAGCTGACCACGAAAGCTTAGGTAACCTAAGGCATCTGTTCGCGCAGGTGTGACCACCGCTACGTCAAAGGGTGTGCAGCACGGCGGCGACGACCGCGAGTGCGAGTCCGATCACGGCAGGCGCCATGTCCTTGGCACCGTCGGACGCACGGAGATGGAATGCGATCGCGCCGATCGACAGCAGCGCCAGACCGATCGCTGCGGCGATTCCGATCGGCGCCCACATCAGGCCGACAAGCACTCCGGCGACACCGGCGAGCTCGCACACGCCGATGAGCCGCCATTGCAGCGGCTTGACACCGAGGTGATCACGGATGGCCAAGGATTGGGAGACGCCGAGCAGTTTGATGCTCGCGGCGAACGTGAACAGCGCGGCAAGCAGGATCGTAACGACTACGGTGGCGGTGTCCATCACGAGCAGGGTAAAAGCCCGCGGTCCATATGGAGTCGGAAATGATTCGATGCGTCAGACTCTGGACAGGTTCGGATGACGCGTCACACGTCGCGCTCACCGACGGGGCCGACGTCCCACTTGTGCCGGACTAACGTGCAGGCGTGCTGCAGATAATTCTCAACTACGCAGGCATCGCGGTCTTCGCCTCGTCGGGCGCGGTGGTCGGAGTCCGAAAGGGGTTCGACCTGTTCGGCATCGCGACGCTGGGAGTGCTCACACGTGTCGGCGGGGGCGTGCTGCGCGATCTGCTGCTCGACAGGCCTCCGTATTCGATCCAGCACTGGCCGAATATCACGGTCGCGTTGATCGCCGTCGCCATCGCCACCCCGTTCGCCCATATCGTGATCCGGATGAGCACAGCGGTGCTGATCCTCGACGCGATCGGGATGGGATTCTTTGCCACCTCGGGGGCGGCCATCGCCGTCGACATGGGCGCCGGCTGGTTCGCGGCGGGCCTGATCGGCATGCTCACGGCCATCGCAGGCGGGATGCTGCGCGATGTGATCGCCCGCGAGATCCCATATGTGATGGGCCCGGACGATCTGTACGCGATTCCGGCCATGTTGGGTGCGGCGACGTACGTCACGATCGACTACTTCGGGCCGCAGTGGGTAGGCGTCGCGGTTGGCAGCGCAGTGGCGACGCTGCTTCGGCTGACGGCGCTGGCGTTCCACTGGCGGTTGCCGACTGGCCCGCGCGAACTGATCACGCCCTACAAGTAGCGAGCACCTCACACCGCCAAGTCAGCTAGCAGGTTTCTGGGCATGCATCACCCACGGTCGACCAGGCTGAACCTGGCCGACCTATGGACGCTCCCGCTTACGAGATCACGTCCCCGGCTCTCTCCAGCAAGGACACCGGCCCGATAGACCGGCTGTAGACCACACAAAGTGGCTGGTCGCAGCGTTGGCAATCCGAAGGAGCCACTGCCACGCTACGCCCGGTCACTTGACGTCACAACGGAAACTTGGTCTGACCGTGAACTCCGTCATGGGCAAGCTGAACTAGTTGCGCCCAAGGCCATATCGTCGCGGGTCACTATCTGCGGCAACCGCAACGCGCCGAAGGTCGGCCGGAGCTGGGCGGAATGTCGGCATACCTGGCGCGGATTCGCCTCGGCCAGTGGACGATTCACCGTCGAGAGGTGACTTTTGCTACCCAGGCCGCTCAGCCGTTGCGCTCGAAACGCACCCCGTGCGCGGCGTGGACGAACGGCAGGACCGTTTCCAGCCACGCCACGGGCTCCGACGAGAAGACGACATGGCCCGTCGGCAGCGCCTCGAATCTGGACCCCGGAATAGCGGCCTGCACGGCCTTGCCCCATCGCTTCGGAGCGGTGACATCCCTGCAGCCCCAGGTGATCAGCACCGGTGCGCTGATCTGAGCGGCTCGCGTGCGCAGGTCGTGTCCGGGGTCGGTGAAGCTCTTCCACAGCGCCGCCGCGGTCCTAGCGCCCCCGTCGGACTTGGCCCGCGCCACGACGCGGTCGACGACCGCCTTGTCCGTCGGATTTTTGGCCCGCATATACGCACGCACGAATGCCGGGAACACCGCCTTGATCACCGCGGGACGCCCCATCACCGCGCAGAAGAAGCGAGTGAAAACGCTGTGCGGCGTGAAGCCGCCGGTGTTGACGAGCACGACGCCCGCGACGCGCTCGGGTCGCTCCAGCGCGAGCCGGCAGGCGGCGTAGCCGCCAACCGAGTTACCGACGAGCACGGCGCTGCTCAGGTCCAAGCGATCGGCGAATTCGATGAGCAGATCGCCGAATTCGACGGCGCGCAGCGGGGTGGCGGGTAGGGGAGAGTCGCCGTGGCCGGGCCAGTCGAGTGCGAGCACCCGCCTGCCCGTCGCGAGGGCCCGGGTCACCGGCGCGAAATCGGTCCGGTCGTGCAGTGCCGCGTGCAGCAGCACGATCGGAGGACCGGAGCCCTCGTCGGTGTAGGAAACCGTGCCGAGTGAGGTCTGCATCGTCGCCATCAGTGAGCCTCTCATTGACCGGTCGGTCGGTCAGTTACACTAGCGTACGTGGTGGTTGCGAACAAGAGACTGGCGGCCGCGCAGCAGACGCGGGCGAACCTGATCGAAACCGGGCTGGTGCTGGCCGAGGAGCTCGGACTGGAGGGACTCTCGGTGAACGCCGTCGTTGCGGGTGCAGGCGTATCGAAAGGGACCTTCTTCCACCATTTCCCGGACCGGGTGTCCTATCTGGTGGCGCTCCACCGCCGCTTCCACGATGTGTTGTTCGAACGAGGTGATGTCGGTCATCGGCGACATGGCGCCGGGCAAGGACCGGCTTGCGGCGGCCGCCGCCACGTATCTCGACGGCTGCCTGCGCGACCGCGGGGTGAAGGCACTGCTGCTGGAGGCGCGTGGCCATCTGCCGATCGCCGAGGAAGTCATGCGCCGCAATCGGATGAACGTCGCTGTGGTGACCGCCGACTTCGAGGCGCTCGGTTCGCGGCATCCGCGCTACGCGGCGCGGCTGTGGATCGCGGCGACGGCGGAATGCGCGTTGATGGAGCTCGAACGCGGCCGCCGCGATCCGGCAGCCCGCTCAGCGCTCAACGCGCTGGTGCAATGAGCCACCGATCGAGCCAACGAGACAGCACCGGCCCGTCATTGGGTCCGCCGGCGGCCGCGAGGTAGCCGTCGGGACGGACCAGCAGCCAGCCCGTAGGCATGGCGTCGATCGACACCTGGCGGAGCGCGAGGACGTCGCGCCACGGCCGGTACGCCTCGGGGACACAGTCGCCAGTGACCAACAGAGTCAGTGTCGAGAGGTCGAGCAAGTCGTAGAGCCGTCCGCTGCCGACGCGCAGATCGGGCACCCTGTCGCCCGTTCGCAGCGACCCGATGCGTCCTCCGCCCTTGGCAATTGGGCAATCGCGATAGCCTGCGGCAAGTTGCCCAAGACGTGGCGCGGCCTTGTTCTGCACCCTGGAACGCGCCAACACGATCGGGGCCAGCCAGGTGATCGCCGCGTGCACGAGCGGATTGGTGGAGTTGAACGCCTTCGTGGCCCATTCGGTCGTCCGGACCAGTTGGCGGATAGCCGGCAACCGGTCGGACTGGTAGGTATCGAGGAGCTTCGGGCGGCCCCGGCCGTTGAGCACCATCGCGAGTTTCCACGACAGGTTGATCATGTCCTGGATGCCTGCGTTCATGCCCTGGCCGCCCGCGGGACTGTGCACGTGCGCGGCGTCGCCGCCGAAGAACACGTGGCCGTGGCGCAGCGTGCTCATGTGGCGGCTGTTGATCCGGAAGTGCGAACTCCAGTTCAGGTTGTAGAGCCGGGCGGGCAGGTGCACGGTGCGGTCGTACAGTCGCTGAATGTCCTCAAGCGTGGGATCGTCTGTGTCGCCGGTGATGCCGTCGGGATCGGTGGCCATGAACCTAAACCGGCCGTCACCCATCGGGAAGACGGCGAGGAAACCGTTGCGGCCCAGGAAGATCGACAGCTGATCCTCCGGTACATTCCCAGCCAGGTGTACGTCGCCAAGGACGTAGTTTTGCGTCAGCGATCTACCCGTGAACGACAGCCCGAGCGCTTTGCGAATCGCGCTGTGCGAGCCGTCGGCGGCGATCAGATACGACGCGTCAAGCACTTCCTCGGCGCCGTCACCGCTGCGCAGCACGGCAGAGATGCCGTCGCGGTGCTGGGTCAGCGCGACCAGCTCGACGCAGCATTCGATCTTGACACCCTGCCGGTTGAGCTGTTCAGTGAGCAGCCGCTCGGTTTCAGACTGAGCCAGAAGCAGCACGTAGTTGAATTCGCTTGGCATGCGGTGCAATTCGATGACAGCGAGCTTCTCGCCCTCCGAGTAGAGGGTGGTCGCTCTCGCTGGGTTGCCCAGCCGCACCAGCTCGTCGCCCACGCCGCGGACCCGTAACAGCTCGACAGTGCGGGCCTGGATGCCCAGCGCCCGCGAGGTGAGGGAGCGTTCGGGCACGCGGTCGACAATGCGGACGCCGATTCCGAGCCGTGACAGCTCGAGCGCGGCGGTCAGGCCGGTCGGGCCTGCACCGACGATCAGGACGGGCACGTCATGCGAAGGGTTCATGTCGACTCCTTCCGGCAAGTCAACGACTGGTGACTTAGACACTAAGCCGCAGGTACTGGCTATGTCAACGATTGGTGACTTATTCTCGTCGCATGGCATCGCCGCGCACACGCAACGCCACCCAGACCCGCGCCGACATCCTGGCCGCCGCACGCCTGCGGTTCGGGTCCGACGGCTACGAACGGACCACGCTGCGGGCGGTGGCCGCCGACGTCGGCGTCGACGCCGCATTGGTAATCCGGTACTTCGGCAGCAAGCACGACCTGTTCGCCGCCGCGGCGGAGTTCACCATTGACTTGCCAGACCTGACGGCAGTGCACGCCGACGACGTCCCAGATGCGCTGCTGTCCAGTTTCTTTGCCGTCTGGGAGGACGACCGCTTTGTGGCCTTGCTGCGCGCAGCGATGACCAGCCAGATCGCGGTGGACACCATGCGACGGATTTTCGCCACCCAGGTCGGCCCGAAGCTCGCTGCCGTTACACCCAACCACCCGGCTCAACGGGCCGGTCTGATGGGTGCTTTTATCATCGGGTTGGCCACCACCCGCTACGTGCTGGCCAACCCCGCCGTGACCGACCTCAGCCACGACGAACTCATTGCGTGGGCGAGGCCGGTGATCCGTCAACTGCTCCTTGGTCCGGCGCCGGTGCAACTCGACAACCTGCACTAGAACGTGTTCTAGTGCAGGTGTGCTGGACTGGACCTTGGAGAACCTCGGCGCCGACGACGTAACCCGGCTTCGCTCCATCTATGAGCCACTCACCGAGTCGGTGCGGGAGCTGATCGACGCGACCATCCGCACCGAAGTCGGCGCGGAGACTGTTGCGGCGGCCAAGGCTGAGATCGACGCGGCGACGGCGCGACTGCGCAGCGAGCAACTCGACGGCCCGTACGGCATTCGGTTCACCACTGACGGCGACCAGATGCCGTGGGGCAATGTCGTGATCGGGGTACGCAATCCCGTGGCGCCGCCCCTGGTGGTCAAGCAGAGCGACGGCGGCGGTGTGTTCGCCGACTTCCACCTGGGCGCGGCATACGAGGGTCCGCCCGGACACGTACACGGCGGAGTCGCGGCCATGGTGCTCGACCAAATACTGGGCGCCGCGGCCAGTTGCCCTGAGAAGCCACATCTCACCGGCACGATAACGCTGCGCTACGTCCGGACGACCCGACTGGGGAACCTGCACGCCGAGGCCCGGATCGCGCGGACCGAGGGCGTAAAGACCTACAGCGTCGGCCATCTCGCCGACGATGAAGGCGTCACCGTCGAAGCCGAAGGCGTGTTCATCCAGCCGAGGTGGGCTCGCGAGTAGCTCAAAACTCGTTGGGCATTCACTTCTCGTGATCATCGGGTGGGTCGGTGTTGCCGTGTAGGAGTTCTTCGGGGTGGTGGGCGTGATTGATGTCGGGTGGGGTCGTGCCGTCGGTCCACGCTAGGCGTCCGGTGTCGGTGACGGTGGTTTGGTAGTGGCCGTTGGTGACGAGGTAGTGGTCGGGGGCGCAGGCGAAGAACAGTTTGTCGGCGTCGGTGGCACGACTGCGTGACCAGTCCGGGCTGTGGTGGACCTCGCAGTGATAGCCCGGTGCTAGACAGTTCGGGCGTGTGCAGCCGCCGTCGCGGGCGTAGCAGATGATGCGTTGGTCGGTGGTGGCGATGCGGTGTTGGCGGCCCAGGTAGATGGGTCGGTCGCTGTGCTCGTCGAACACCGCGAGGTAATGAATGGAATCCGTAGCCATTCTGATCACATCGCGCATCGGCAGCGCGGTGTCACCGCCGGTGCGCGCCGGCGACGGCATCGGAACATCCGGATTGGTGACGGCGTGGGCGGCCTGGTTGAGTTCGGCCAGCGTGGTGCGCACGATCACGGTGACCGGATGCCCGCGATGGGTTCCCATCCCGCCGGAGGCGATGCCGGCCTTCAGCCCGAGTTTGATGCCGTCGTGGCAGCGCTGGGCGCCGCTGCGCTCATCGGCCACCTCGGCCAGGGTGCCGTCGGGCAGGTGCCGGCCGGGTCGCACTGCGGCGGTGACGGCCTCCACATAGCAGCGGGTTTCCGGGTCGACCCAGCCCCACAACCGCGACATCCCGTCGGGTCCTTGGGCCCCGAGGTGTAGTCCGCGGCGCCGGGCCCGGTCGGCCTCGTCGAAATCGCCGTCGGGGTTGAAGATCTCATCGATGTGGCGGGCGGCGGCCTTGACGATCTCCACATCGTTCTTGGCGGCTTCTGCGACCAGGCTGCGCTCGACGTCGTCGCGATCGACCGCCGATACGGCCGAGGGCAGCACGTCGATGGCCCGGCAGATCACCCGCAGATGATCCTCACCGACAACCCCGGCCTCGACAGCCGCCGCCACGTGGGGCAGCTCGGGGGTCAATGGTGGGCCGGACAATTGGCGGCGCGGCCGGATCCGTGCGGCCATCTTCATGCGGCGTTTGACCTCCCTGGGCGCGATGCGCAACCGCGCCGCCAGGCTGTTCCCCAGCACCGGGGCCATCCCCGCCTCATCTGGTGGGTCGGCGATCTGTCCGAACATCCGATACATCAGACCGCGGTTGGTGCGCTCCTGGCTTTCCAACCGTTCGGCTAGTTCCGTTCGAAACGCGGTACCCACGTGGTCGGAGGACAACCCGCGCATTTCGGCATAGGCAGCGTCAACCTGATCGGCCAGCGCACGAAACCGCTGGCGCGCCGCCTCTACGGTGACGAATTCGCCCATACCCCAACGCTATCGAACACATGTGCCAAACCAGACCGGCCGGCTCACGGTCTGTGGATGAAACCCAACCTGTGGATAAACCGCCTTCCAGACGCCAAGTTGTCAGTGGCAGATGGTAAGCGGGCCGTCGTTACTGCTTGGCCATTGCGATGTTCAGTCGCTCTTCCGGCGTGATCCGGTAGGCCCGCGGTCGGGGGATGCCGGCGAGTCGGTGTCCGCGCCGACATCGCACGCCTCGTCGCGGAGAACGCCATCGGTTGCACACGCTGACGAAAGTCTT
>CAVYPI010000054.1:0-41212 GCA_963770125.1 uncultured Actinomycetota bacterium
CGCCTCCGACCTGCTGGTCGAGCTCGCGGAACTGCTCGACGTCCCGGTGATCCCGACCCTGATGGGCTGGGGGACCATCCCGGACGACCACCGGCTGATGGCCGGGATGGCCGGTCTGCAGACCTCCCAGCTGTACGGCAACGCCACCATGCTGGCCTCCGATCATGTGCTGGGGATCGGGAACCGGTGGGCGAACCGGCACACCGGGGGCCTTGACACCTATCGGCAGGGCCGGACCTTCGTGCACATCGACATCGAACCCACCCAGATCGGCCGGGTCTTCCCGCCCGACTACTCGATCGTGTCCGATGCCGGCGCCGCGTTGACCGAACTGGTGGCCGTGGCGCGGGAACGCCGCGACGCGGGGGAGCTTCCGGACTGGTCCGACTGGGTGGAGGCGTGCCAGGAACGCAAGCGCACCATGCACCGGCGCACCCACTTCGACAACATTCCGATCAAGCCGCAGCGGGTGTACGAGGAGATGAACAAGGCCTTCGGCCGGGACACCCGGTACGTGTCGACCATCGGACTGTCGCAGATCGCGGCCGCCCAGTTCCTGCACGTGTACCAGCCGCGAAACTGGATCAACGCAGGGCAGGCCGGCCCGCTGGGTTGGACGGTGCCCGCCACCCTCGGGGTGTGCGCCGCCGACCCGGACGCCACCGTGGTCGCCCTCACCGGCGACTACGACTTCCAGTTCATGATGGAAGAACTTGCCGTCGGCGCCCAGTTCAACCTGCCCTACATCCACGTGCTGGTGAACAACGCCTACCTCGGCCTGATCCGGCAGTCCCAACGCGGCTTCGACATGGACTACTGCGTCCAACTGGCATTCGATAACATCAACACCTCGTCCAACGAGGAGATCGCGGGTTACGGCGTCGACCACGTCAAGCTCGCGGAAGCGTTGGGTTGCAAGGCCTTGCGGGTGCAGGACCCGGCCGAGATCCTGCCGGCGCTGGAAACGGCGAAGAAGCTCATCGTGGAACACCGCGTTCCGGTGCTGGTGGAAATCGTCCTCGAGCGGGTCACCAACATCTCCATGGGCACCGAGATCGACAACGTGGTGGAGTTCGAGGAACTCGCGCTGTCCG
This sequence comes from uncultured Actinomycetota bacterium, assembly GCA_963770125.1. Classification (GTDB taxonomy): domain Bacteria; phylum Actinomycetota; class Actinomycetes; order Mycobacteriales; family Mycobacteriaceae; genus Mycobacterium. The sequence goes on from CAVYPI010000054.1 coordinate 1,095, forward strand.
CGAAGGACGCCCCCACCGCCGTCATCTCGATGCTGGACTGAGGCGGACACCCGTCATGCACGTGTTGCTAGCGCCCGACAAGTTCAAGGGCTCCCTGACCGCAGCCGAAGTCGCGGACGCCCTCGCCGAAGGACTCGCAGCGGGCAACCCGTCCTGGCGCATCACGTGTGCTCCGGTGGCCGATGGCGGAGACGGAACGGTCGCGGCCGCCGTCGCCGCCGGCTGGATGCCCGTCGCGGTGAAGACCACCGGGCCGACGGGTCGGCCGATTGCGACCTCGTATGCGGTGCGCGGATCGACGGCCGTGGTCGAACTCGCCTCGGCAGTCGGACTGGTGACCCTCCCGGGAGGTGAACTGGACCCGCTGGGTGCCAGCACATTTGGACTCGGCACCGTCATCAGGCACGCGCTGGATCAGGGTGCTCGCGAGATCATCGTCGGTCTCGGCGGCAGCGCGTCAACCGACGGCGGTGCCGGGATGCTGCAAGCACTCGGCGTCCGCATTCTCGATGCCCAGGGCAACGACGTCGCGCCCGGCGGTGCGGCGCTGCGCCAGGCGGCCCGGGTGGATCTGAGCGGCCTGCACCCGGCAGCGCGCGGCGCGCATTTCCAGCTGGCCTGCGACGTCGACAATCCGCTGCTCGGTCCGAACGGCGCCACCGCCGTCTACGCACCCCAAAAGGGTGCGGATGCAGAGGAACTGGTTGTGCTCGAGGACGCCATGACTCAGTGGGCGCGGGTCGTGCGCACCGCTACCGGCCGCGACGACAGCCACACCCCAGGGGCGGGCGCGGCAGGGGGAACCGCCTTTGGCGCGATGTCTGTGCTCGGGGCCACGACCCGGCCCGGGATCGACACCGTCCTCGACCTCATCGACTTCCGGCGCAAGCTTGCCGGGACCGACCTCGTCATCACCGGTGAGGGATCGCTGGACGCGCAGAGCCTGCACGGCAAGGCGCCCATCGGCGTCGCTGCGGCAGCCGGCGAGGCCGGCGTGCCCGTTCTCGCGGTGGCGGGACGCAGTGTGCTCAGCGACATTCAACTACGCAACGCCGGAATTCGCATGGCATACACGCTCGCCGAGCTGGAGCCCGACATTCACAAATCGATCGCGAATGCGGCGGAACTGCTGCACCGGATCGGACGCACAATCGCGGCAGCGTCGACCGATCTCGTCACCACGAGACATGAAGGAGAATCATGACCACGCACGACTTCACCGCGGCGTGGTAGTACCGGATCCACGGTTCCTCGACGGGACCGTGGACCTGCTGGCCGCGGAAAACGGTGGTCGGCTGGTCGGCTGCTCGGACGCGTTCTATGGCTCTCCGGCGAACATCATCCTTCCCGGCCGGGCCCGCAACATGGGGGAAGGTTGGGAGAACGCGCGCCGACGCGGAGCCGGCAACGACTTTGCGGTGTTCGCCCTCGCCGCGGCCGGACGCCCACGCCACGTCGAGATCGACACCAGCTACTACGTCGGTAACGCACCGGGATGGGTGCGCCTGAGCGCGATCGACGCCCGATCCTCTGACAGCGACGACGCCAGCGCATGGACCGAACTGCTGCCTCGGATCGCCGTGCAACCCGACACCCGGCACCGGTTCGTACTGGACGCCGCCGGCGCCGCCACACATTTACGGCTCGACGTCTACCCCGACGGTGGGCTGTCCCGCCTGCGCCTGTTCGGGGACCTCGACGAGCAGGCCCTGTCCGACGCGCGCCGGACGTGGTGGGACGCCCTGCCACCAAGTCACCAGGCGCTGGTCACCGATCAGGCGCCCCGCTAGCCAGATCACGAACCAACAAGGAGCACCAAATGTCGAACCCCAGCCCCGGATACTCGATCACGGTCCGCGTCACCGCCCCGGCCGGTGCCGGCACCACCGCTGCCCTGGCCGGGGCGGTGGCGTCGGTCAAGGGCGCCGTGACCGCGCTGGATGTCATGGAGAGTCACGCCGACAGCATGGTAGTCGACATCACCTGCGACGCCTCCGACTCCGCGCACGCCGAGCAGATCGCCACCGCCATTGCCGACGTGCCCGGCGTCGAAGTCCGCAAGGTCAGCGACCGCACATTCCTGCTCCACCTCGGCGGGAAGCTCGAAGTAGTGCCGAAGGTTCCGCTCAAACACCGGGACGACCTCGCCCGTGCATACACACCAGGAGTTGCGAGGGTGTGCTCGGCCATCGCCGAGAACCCGGAGGACGTGCGACGACTGACGATCAAACGCAACACCGTCGCAGTCGTCACCGATGGGTCAGCGGTGCTGGGCTTGGGAAACATCGGTGCTGCCGCATCACTGCCGGTGATGGAGGGCAAGGCCGCGCTGTTCAAGCAGTTCGCAGGCGTCGATGCGTGGCCGGTGTGCCTGGACACCCAGGACACCGACACGATCGTCGAGATCGTGCGGGCGATGGCACCGGTGTACGGCGGTATCAACCTTGAGGACATCTCTGCCCCGAGATGCTTTGAGATCGAGGCGCGGCTGCGTGAGATGCTCGACATTCCGGTGTTCCACGACGACCAGCACGGCACGGCGATCGTGGTTCTCGCGGCCCTGACCAACGCGCTTCGCGTGGTCGAGAAGGATCTCGAGACCGCGCGGATCGTCGTGTCGGGTGTCGGCGCGGCGGGGCACGCGATCATTCGCCTGCTCGTCGCACAGGGTGCGTCGCACATCGTGGCGTGTGGCCGGAAAGGGATCCTTTCCCCGAGCGACACTGCGGATACCTTCCGTTCGTGGATCGCGGAGAACACCAATCCCGATGCGCGGTCCGGTTCACTCAGCGACGCACTGGTAGGTGCCGATGTGTTCATCGGTGTTTCGGCGCCAAACATCCTCACCGGCAACGATATTGCCGCGATGGCCGCGAACTCGATCGTCTTCGCTCTCGCGAACCCGATCCCCGAGATCGATCCGTTAGTCGCCGGACAGCATGCCGCCGTCGTGGCCACCGGCCGATCCGATTTCCCGAACCAGATCAACAATGTGCTCGCGTTCCCGGGTGTCTTCCGCGGCCTGCTCGACGCACACGCCGTGGACATCACCGACGACATGCTCATCGCGGCCGCGCGCGCGATTTCCGATTCGGTATCTCCCTCCGAACTCAACTCCACCTACATCGTGCCGAGCGTGTTCGACGCGACGGTTGCACCGGCGGTCGCCGCAGCGGTTCGTGAGGTTGCGGGTAAGGGTGGTGAGTCCGATGTCTGACAGGTTGGACCTGCTGTTTCGCGCACCGCGGGTGATCACGGTGGCCGGCGAGGTGGCGCGCTGTATCGGGGTGCGGGACGGTCGCATCGCCGTCATCGAGCCCATCGACGCCGAACTGGATGCCGAAGAGGTCGTCGAACTCGGCGACGACGAGGTCCTGATCCCCGGTCTGGTCGACACTCACGTGCACGTCAACGAGCCGGGACGAACCGCGTGGGAAGGGTTCGCCAGCGCGACGCGCGCGGCCGCGGCCGGCGGTGTGACCACGATCGTCGACATGCCACTCAACAGCATCCCTCCGACCGTCGACGTCGAGGCATTGGCGGTCAAGCGGCGGGTGGCGGCCGACCAGGCGTACGTCGACGTCGGATTCTGGGGTGGTGCGGTGCCGGGCAATGTTCCGGACCTGCGTGGGCTCCACGATGCGGGAGTGTTCGGCTTCAAGTGCTTCCTGCTGCACTCCGGCGTGGACGAGTTTCCACCGCTCGATCCGGAGGGACTCGAACTGGCCCTCAAAGAAATCGCGTCGTTCGGCGCGATGATGATCGTGCACGCCGAAGACGCCAACGCAATCGACCGTGCGGCCTCGCCCGGGGGCGACAACTACACCGACTTCCTGTCGTCGCGACCTCGCGGCGCCGAGAACCTCGCCATCGCCGAGGTCATCGAACTGGCGAGGTGGACGGGTTGCCGGGTGCATATCCTGCATCTATCCAGCTCCGACGCACTCCCGATGATCGCGTCCGCGCGCCGGGACGGCGTCAAACTCACGGTGGAGACGTGCCCGCACTATCTGTCGTTCGTGTCGGAAGAGATTCAGGCGGGCGCGACTCAGTTCAAGTGCTGTCCACCGATCCGCGAGGCCGGCCAACCGGGAACTGCTGTGGCAGGGCCTGGCCGACGGTGTCATCGACTGTGTCGTGACCGATCACTCGCCGTGCACCGTCGACCTCAAGAGATTCGACATCGGCGATTTTGGAGTCGCCTGGGGCGGCATCGCTTCGCTGCAGATTTCGCTGTCCGCAGTGTGGTCGGAGGCGAAGCGACGCGGCTACAGCCTGAACGACGTGGTCCGGTGGATGGCGGAGAACCCGGCCCGGCAGGTCGGATTGAACACCAAGGGCCACATCGCCCTCGGGTATGCCGCAGACTTGGCGGTCTTCGCACCGGACGACGCGTTCATCGTCGATGTGGCAAAACTCCAACACAAGAATCCCGTCTCCGCCTACGACGGGCGACCGGTCGCCGGAGTCGTGCGCAGCACCTGGCTGGCCGGCAAGCGGATAGATCTGGACGAGGATCCAAGAGGACGCCTGCTCAGCCGGGGAATGGCGTAACGAACAACGCCGACGTCGATCACGCCCCTTTTGTAGCGTCGGATAATGTTCGTAGCGCCAAACATACTGAGACGCAACGGGGTTGATTGCGAAACGGGATGGGCGAGTTTCGTCAGGGTGACGAATCTAGGTTACTCGGTTCCTCGGGGTGAGGGTCACGGTTGAGCCCCGCCACCTCTCTGAAGAAATTCGGACTCGCCGTGGCAAGTTGGCCGCTAGGTATGGACGTGACGGCGCGGTCGTCGGTAGGGCCACATCAGAACTACAACGGAGGAAGATGTGGCACAGCCGATCCTGTGGGCCGGCATCGATGCGGGCAAAGCCGCACATCACTGCGTAGCCATCAACGCCGACGGTCAGCGGGTGCTGTCCAGACGGGTCGTCAACGACGAAGCTGCGTTGATCGATCTGATCCGAGCAGTCAAAGAGTTAGCTGGCGGCGGCTCAGTTCGATGGGCAATCGATTTGAACTCCGGCGGCGCGGCGCTGTTAATCACCCTGCTGCTCGAGGACGGCCAGGACCTGCTCTACATCCCCGGACGTACCGTGCACCACGCGTCTGGCGCCTACCGCGGCGACCGCAAGATACCAAGGATGCAGCGATCATCGCCGACCAAGCACGGATGCGCAAAGATCTCCACCAGTTCCGTCACCGTGACAAAACTGCCGTGGATCTCCGGATACTATGCGCACGCCGCAATGACCTCACATCGGATCGGAACCGGGCGATCAACCGTCTGCGCGCTCAGCTGCTGGAGTATTTCCCAGCCTTGGAAAGGGCTTTCGACTTCGCGCACCGCAAGGGCGCACTCATTCTGCTGACCGGCTACCAGACTCCTGACGGGTTGCGCCGGATGGGTGCAGCGCGCCTTGAGAGATGGTTGCGTGACCGCCACGCCTATATCGCCGACGACATCGCGACCCGCGCGATCGAGGCGGCCACCGCTCAGCGCACGACCGTTATCGGACAAGACGTCGCTGCGTCGGTGGTGGCCCGGCTGGCGCAGACTGTTCTTGACATCGGTGCTGAGCTCGTCGATGTCGACGCCATGATCGAAGCAGAGTTTCAGCAGCACCGACATGCTGGCATTATCGCCAGTATGCCTGGGTTCGGGCATTTGCTGGGAGCCGAGCTGCTGGCGGCGGCCAACGGTGACCTGACCAGTTTCAACACCGCCGACAGGCTCGCTGGCATCGCCGGCCTGGCGCCCGTTCCGCGAGACTCCGGACGGATCAGCGGCAACCTCGAACGGCCACGCAGATACGACCGCCGCCTGCTTCGCGTCTTCTACTTAGCTGCCAACAACAGCATCAAGACTTGTCCAGAATCGCGGAACTATTACGACCGCAAGCGATCTGAGGGTAAACGCCATTCGCAGGCGGTCCTGTGTCTGGCACGGCGGCGCCTCAATGTCCTGTGGGCTATGCAGCGAGACAACACCAGCTTCCAACCCGGATTCCGACGCGCCGCTTGATGCGATGAAGGGGCGGGGCCTTACAGGAAGACACCACACCGTGCCAGCGGTAACCCGCCGTACCCCGAAGTTTCGTCACGGTGACGTATTGACGCTGAATCACACTGTGGCGCAGTTCCTTTCGACTGCGTGATGGGAGCGGAACCCATGATGGATGCACAGAAGGCAACGGCGGGCGCAGTGCAGTCGGTGGAGCGGGCATTCGACATTCTCGAGATCATGGCGAGCGCCGGCGGGTCCACCGGAGTCAGCGAACTCGCCGACCTGAGCATCGACTGTGGCGCGCGGGCGGCCGACCGAGGGGTCTTGGTGTCCAAAGGGACGCTCGCGCCAACCAGGTGCAGGGGCATCCAAGCGGTCGGGTCGGGCTTGTCCGGCCAGGAGACCGCGTGGGAGATGGCGAAGTGCGCTGCGGTCGCCTGTCGAGCCCAGGGGAAAGCAGAGCCCCCGGTGATCGCTTCGAGATGGCCCCAGCCCAGTTCGTAAACGAGTGGCAGCAGCCACTTTTCGCGGGTCATTTTGATTGCTGGGTCGCAGTCGGCAAGCCGGCTCAGTGCGTTGTGCCACTCGTGGTGGGCTGCGAGCATCGCGTGGCCCGTGCGATGGCGGCGTTGACGCTCGTCCCGGGCGGCAACTGGTAGTCGGTGGCCTTTGTCCGCGCATACGCAGGTCGCTGGCGCGGGGGATGGCCTCGCTGGGCAGCCCGGTGCCGACGATTCGCACCGAGCGGAAGGCCGAGAGCGCGCTCATCGGGTGGCCGTTTCGGGCAGAAAAACGTACACGCCAAGAACATCCGGCGGTGGCAGGAATTTGGCGGTTACGCTGCGGCCACCGACAAGCCTCATTTGCCGGACGTTCTTATTGGAGGTCGCCGCGCTCGGCGGCGGCTCAGCCGAAGCGGCGGTTGAGCTTCATGTGCCGGTTGACGTCCTTGTAGAGCAGGTACCGGAAGCGGCCGGGACCGCCCGCATAGCAGGCCTGCGGGCAGAAGGCCCGCAGCCACATGAAGTCACCCTCCTGCACTTCGACCCAGTCCTCGTTGAGGCGGTAGACGGCCTTGCCCTCCAGCACGTACAGCCCGTGCTCCATGACATGGGTCTCGGCGAACGGGATCACCGCGCCGGGCTCGAACGTCACGATGGTGACGTGCATGTCGTGCCGCAGGTCGGCCGGGTCGACGAATCGGCTGGTCCGCCAGCGCCCGTCGGTGTCGGGCATCGGCGTGGGTTCGACGTCGCGCTCGTTGGTCACGAGCGCGTCCGGCGCATCGAGGCCCTCGACCCGCTCGTAGGCCTTGCGGATCCAGTGGAAGTGGGCTAGCTCGCCGCCATCGTTGCGGACCGACCAATCGGCGCCCGGTGGGATGTACGCGTACCCGCCAGGGTCGAGCTGGTGCGTGGTGCCATCCAGGGTGATCCGCAGCGTGCCCGTGGTGAGGAAGATGACCCCCTCGGCCTCCGGGTCGAGCTCGGGACGCTCGCTGCCACCGCCGGGCGAGACCTCCACCATGTACTGGGAGAAGGTCTCGGCGAAGCCGGACAGCGGCCGGGCCAGCACCCAGAGCCGGGTACCCTCCCAGAACGGCAGGTAGCTGGTCACGATGTCCGAGTTGGTGCCCCGTGGGATCACCGCGTAGGCCTCCCGGAACATCGCCCGGTCGGTAAGCAGCTGGGTCTGCGGAGGCAGCCCTCCGGTCGGTGCGTAGTACGTCGTGTCGGTCATCTGACCTCATCTCGCGGCCGGCCCGTGCGGGTGTTCAGCGGGCCGCACCGCCTTGCGCCTGCGCACACCGCGCCGAGCGATGGCCCCTTCACGGCCGGAACGGCCGCGCAGAAAGCCTAACTCCGAGCCGCTGAAGTGTGAATAGGTGGTGACCCGACCCGGCGACCCGGCCACCTCAGACCGGATGTGACGGTTCAGGCTGCGGGCATGGTGATCTCCACGGCGGCGCCGAGTTTCTCGATCTGTTTGGCCAGCCGCGCGATCTGATACTCGCGGCTGTGGCGTCGTGCGATCCAGTCAGCGCCGAGGTCCTCGTACTGGATTTCTGCGCCGACGATGTGCCAGTAGGCGATCAGGATGTCGTGGCGGATCGCGCCGACGGCTTTGAAGGTGCCGCGCCGTCCTCGGATCGCGTGATAGCGCGCACCCAGATAGGTGTTCTTGGTGCATCCAGCGGCTTGTGCCGCCTCGGTGAGCACTGTCTTGAGCGCGACCGGGCCGTGGCGGGTGCGCCCTGATCGGGCTTTGCCTCCGGAGGCGTTGTTGCCCGGGCATATTCCGGCCCAGGACGCCAGGTGCGCGGGGGTGGCGAAGACGCTCATGTCGACGCCGATCTCGGCGATCATGCCGACCGCGCAGTTGCGTGCCACCCGCGGGATCGTTTCCAGGCGTTCGATGATCGGTTCATAGTCTTCGTCGAGTTCGGCCAACTGGTGATCCAGGAAATCGATATGGGCCAGGATCTGACGAACGAGCAGCCCGTGATGGGAGACTCGGAAACTGCCGCGCAGGGCGTCGGTGAGGGCGGGACACCGCGTTCGCGGTGCGCGACGGGGTCGCGGTCGTCGAGATGGCCGATGTCTCCGGGCTGCGGCTGCTGCCGCCCGATCAGCTCGCGGCCCGCGACGCCAGCTCCTACGGCACCGGCGAGGTCGTACGGGCGGCCATCGAGCAGGGCTGTCACACCGTCGTGCTCGGTATCGGTGGCAGCGCAAGCACCGACGGCGGCGCCGGGATGCTCCGGGCCCTGGGTGCCCGGCTGCCGACGCCGCCGGCAACGAGCCGCCCCGTGGTGGGGCCGCTCTCGCCGATCTGGACCTGCTCGACCTGGGTGGCCTGCCCACCGAGTTGTAGGTTGACCGATGACCACAGTTCCGTTATTCGTGAACGGCGAAGGAATGAGCGGAGGAAAGGTGCACTACAGCATCGAGGGGAACCCGTTTCTCGGGAAGGCGCGCACCGCCCCGCGGTGCCGGTTCTTCTCGGTTCGCGATGAGTTCCTGGCGCTGCGGCCGGTCAACGAGGACGGCGCCAGCATCGAGGGCGAGCTGTACGAGGTGCAGCTGGCAGTGATCCGCGACCGGTTCATCCCGGCCGAGCCGCCCGAGCTGGAGCTCGGCGTGCTCGAGCTGGAGGACAGCGGCAGCGCGCTGGTCGTGCTGCTGCGGAAATCGGTATACGAGTCGGGCGAGGGCCTCACCGACATCTCTCAGCATGGCAGCTGGCGGGCCTACCGCAGGCGCACCGGTTGAGTCGAGGGGTGACGTCATGGCCGAGTACGATCTGGTAATCCGCGGATCGAGAATCATTACCAGGGCAGGGGAGGTGCCGCGCTGCGTCGCGGTGCGCGACGGCGTGGTGGTGGCCATCGAACCGCTGGAGGCGAGGTTTGAGGGGCGGGACACCGTCGAGCTTCGCCGGCGACGAGGTCCTGCTGCCCGGCGTGGTCGACAACCACGTGCACGTCAACGAAGCCCGGCCCCACGGAGTGGGAGGGCTTCGAGACCGCCACCCGCGCGGCCGCGGCAGGCGGCGTCACGACGATCCTGGACATGGCGCTCAACAGCATCCCACCCACATGCACAGCCGAGGCGCTCGAGGTCAAGCGACAGGCCGATCAGGACAAGACCCACGTCGACGTGGGTTTCTGGGGTGACCTCAAGGACTTGCGTTGCACGACGCGGGGGTCTTCGGCTTCAAGTGCTTCATGACGCCGTCCGGGGTCGACAAGTTCCCCCACTGGACGAGGCATTGTGGAGCGCGCTGGCCCGCGGCGACATCGACTGCATCGTCTCCGACCACTCGCCGTGCACCATTGAGCTCAAGCGACTCGACAGCAGCGACTTGAGTGTCGCCTGGGGCGGGATCTCCTCGCTGCAGCTCGGCCTGCCGGCAGTACGGACCGAGGCGCGGCAGCGCGGGCACACCCTCGTCGACTTCGTACGTTGGATGGCCGAGCGGCCGGCCCTGATCGCCGGGCTGCAGCACAAGGGCCAGATCGAGCGGGGCTACCACGCCGACTTCGCCGTATTCGCCCCGGACGACGCATTCGTCGTCGACGCGGCGCCTGCACCACCGCAATCCCATCACCCCACTGCAGAACAGCATGGAAGAGGTCGTTCATGAATTCCGAACCGGATGCCACCCCCTCGCCTACCACAACTCGCTCGCAGCAAACCCCGGCCCACCCCCACCTACCCCACCTGCCTCACCTGCTGCATGAACACCCTGACCCGATCATGCATCAACCACCTGCCTCGGCGCTGGCCACACCGGGGTTGCCCGCCGTCAGCGAGCGGCTCTACAACCAGGACCTCGCTCCCACCAAGGTGGAGGGCCGCAGGTGGAGCGCCTACAACATCTTCGCGCTGTGGGCTAACGACGTGCACAGCCTGGGTAACTACGGCTTCGCCCTCGGTCTGTTCGCGCTCGGCCTGGGTGGCTGGCAGATCCTGTTATCTCTCGGCATCGGCGCCGTTCTGTTGTTCTTCCTGCTGAGCTTGTCCGGCTTCATGGGAATCAAGACCGGCGTCCCGTTCCCGGTGATGAGCCGCATCGCCTTCGGCATCCACGGCGCCCAAATCCCGGCCCTGATCCGCGGCGCCGTCGCCGTCGTCTGGTTCGGCATCCAAACCTACCTGGCCTCCCTGGTGCTGCGCGTGTTACTGATCGCCCTGAGCCCCGGGCTCAAGGACATGGACCACAACTCGATCCTGGGCCTGTCCACGCTTGGCTGGCTGACCTTCGTATTCCTGTGGATCGTGCAAGTCATCATTGTCCGGTACGGCATGGACATGATCCGCAAGTACGAGGCGTACTCCGGCCCCATCATTCTTGTCACCCTGGCCACCCTCGCGGTGTGGATGTTCACCAACGCTGGGTCGATCGCCTGGGCCACCCCGGACAGCCTCACCGGCGGTGCCATGTGGCGGGAGATTTTCGTCGGCGGCGCGCTCTGGGTTTCCATCTACGCGACCTTCCTGCTGAACTTCTGCGACTTCACCCGCAACTCCAAGAGCCGTCGGTCCATCGTCAAGGGCAACTTCTGGGGGATTCCGCTCAACGTGCTGCTCTTTGGTCTGATCGCCGTCGTGCTGGCCGGAGCCCAGTTCAAGATCAGCGGCGTCTTCATCGCCAGCCCCGCGGACATCGTGCAGACCATCCCGAATACCTTCCTGCTGGTGATCGCAGCGCTGGCGTTGCTCGTGCTGACTATCGCGGTCAACCTGATCGCCAACTTCGTCGCCCCTATCTACGCGCTGACCAACCTGTTCCCCAGGAAACTCAACTTCTTCCGCGCCGGCCTGCTCAGCGCCGTCATCGGCCTAGTCATCCTGCCCTGGAACCTCTACAACAACCCGGCAGTGATCAACTACTTCCTGGGTGGCCTGGGTGGCCTGCTCGGCCCACTGTTCGGCGTCATCATCGCCGACTACTGGCTGATCCGCCGGACCAAGATCAACGTGCCTGAGCTCTACACGGAAGCACCCACCGCAACCTACTTCTACCGCGGAGGCGTCAACCCGCGTGCCATCGCCGCGTTCGTCCCCGCCGCCATCGTCGCGCTTGTGATCGCCTTCGTCCCGTTGTTCAAGCCGGTGTCCCCGTTCTCCTGGTTCTTCGGAGCTGGCATCGCGGCGCTGAGCTGCTACGTCTTGGCCGACCGTCACCGCGACTACCGCGACGTCTCGGGCGAGCCGATCGCCATCCCCAGCGTGCACTGACCCACGGCACGCCGCCCGCCGACGCGAAAGACCAAACCGATGCGCATCCTCGTCGTCAATGTGAACACCACCCAGTCCATGACCGACTCCATTGCCGCCCAGGCCCGGACCGTCGCGGCACCCGGCACCGAGATAATCGAACTCACGCCCCGCTTCGGCGCCGAGTCCTGCGAGGGGAACTTCGACAGCTACCTGGCCGCCATCGGTGTAATGGACCGTGTGCTCTCCTATCCGGACCCGTTCGACGCCGTCATCCAGGCCGGCTACGGCGAACACGGCCGTGAGGGGCTGCAGGAGCTGCTGGACGAGCCGGTGGTGGACATCACCGAGGCGGCCGCGAGTACCGCGATGTTCCTGGGGCACAAGTACTCGGTGATAACCACGCTGGACCGGACGGTGCCGCTGATCGAGGACAGGCTGAAACTGGCCGGACTCGACGCGCGCTGCGCCTCGGTACGAGCCAGCGGGCTGGGCGTGCTCGAGCTCGAGGAGGACCCCGCCCGTGCGGTGGCAACGATCGTGGAGCAGGCAGCGCGGGCGGTTGCCGAGGAGAAGGCGGAGGTGATCGTGCTCGGCTGCGGCGGCATGGCGGGGCTGGACGAGCAGATCCGCAAACGGACCGGCGTCCCGGTCGTGGACGGCGTCGCGGCCGCGGTGACCATCGCCGAGTCCCTGGTGCGTCTGGGCCTTAGCACGTCCAAGGTGCGCACCTTCGCGGCCCCAAGGCCCAAGAAGCTCACCGGCTGGCCGCTGGGCTAGATCGAAACCCCGGAAGTCGCCCGCTAGTCAGATCACGAACCAACAAGGAGCACTAAATGTCGAACCCCAGCCCCGGATACTCGATCACGGTCCGCGTGACCGCGCCGGCCGGTGCCGGCACTACCGCTGCCCTGGCCGGGGCGGTGGCGTCGGTCGTGTTCGACGCGGCGGTCGCACCGGCGGTCGCCCCAGCGGTTTGTGAGGTTGCCGGTAAGGGTGGTGAGTCCGATGTCTGACAAGTTGGAGCTGCTGTTTCGCGCACCGCGGGTGATCACGGTGGCCGGCGAGGTGGCGCGCTGTATCGGGGTGCGGGACGGTCGAATCGCTGTCATCGAGCCCATCGACGCCGAACTGGACGCCGAAGAGGTGGTCGAACTCGGCGACGACGAGGTCCTGATCCCCGGTCTGGTCGACACCCACGTGCACGTCAACGAACCGGGACGAACCGAGTGGGAAGGGTTCGCCAGCGCGACGCGCGCGGCCGCGGCCGGCGGTGCGACCACGATCGTCGACATGCCACTCAACAGCATCCCTCCGACCGTCGACGTCGAGGCATTGGCGGTCAAGCGGCGGGTGGCGGCCGACCAGGCGTATGTCGACGTCGGATTCTGGGGTGGTGCGGTGCCGGGCAATGTTCCGGACCTGCGTGGGCTCCACGATGCGGGAGTGTTCGGCTTCAAGTGCTTCCTGCTGCACTCCGGCGTGGACGAGTTTCCACCGCTCGATCCGGAGGGACTCGAACTGGCCCTCAAAGAAATCGCGTCGTTCGGCGCGATGATGATCGTGCACGCCGAAGACGCCAACGCAATCGACCGTGCGGCCTCGCCCGGGGGCGACAACTACACCGACTTCCTGTCGTCGCGACCTCGCGGCGCCGAGAACCTCGCCATCGCCGAGGTCATCGAACTGGCGAGGTGGACGGGTTGCCGGGTGCATATCCTGCATCTATCCAGCTCCGACGCACTCCCGATGATCGCGTCCGCGCGCCGGGACGGCGTCAAACTCACGGTGGAGACGTGCCCGCACTATCTGTCGTTCGTGTCGGAAGAGATTCAGGCGGGCGCGACTCAGTTCAAGTGCTGTCCACCGATCCGCGAGGCGGCCAACCGGGAACTGCTGTGGCAGGGCCTGGCCGACGGTGTCATCGACTGTGTCGTGACCGATCACTCGCCGTGCACCGTCGACCTCAAGAGATTCGACATCGGCGATTTTGGAGTCGCCTGGGGCGGCATCGCTTCGCTGCAGATTTCGCTGTCCGCAGTGTGGTCGGAGGCGAAGCGACGCGGCTACAGCCTGAACGACGTGGTCCGGTGGATGGCGGAGAACCCGGCCCGGCAGGTCGGATTGAACACCAAGGGCCACATCGCCCTCGGGTATGCCGCAGACTTGGCGGTCTTCGCACCGGACGACGCGTTCATCGTCGATGTGGCAAAACTCCAACACAAGAATCCCGTCTCCGCCTACGACGGGCGACCGCTCGCCGGAGTCGTGCGCAGCACCTGGCTGGCCGGCAAGCGGATAGATCTGGACGAGGATCCAAGAGGACGCCTGCTCAGCCGGGGAATGGCGTAACGAACAACGCCGACGTCGATCACGCCCCATCGCAGGGGTGTGACGTTCACAGCACAAAGCTCGTTGTCACACTAGCTGTCCGCATCCCGGACTGGCATCGACCGCGGCTGGCGGACGTTCAGCTGGTGTAGCAGTACGAGTCGCTCGACGCGTCGCCGCCCTGGAGCCGGGTCTGGTGCACCCGCAGGCCACGGAAGTCGTTGCCGTGCGGGAAGAATCGACTGTCGGGGACAAGACCTCCTGCGGAGACGTCGGCGTCGAGCTTCGCCATCCACGCCCCGACGCCGTCGGGGTAGACCGCGTCGTCCCACGCCGAGTACAGCGAGTTAGTGAGGTACACCCGTCGACCGTCGCGGCTGATCTCCACCATCTGGGGTCCACCGGCCAGCGGCAGATCGGGAGCCGCCGGGTGCGGCTCGCGTCGCACAATCCCGCCGAGGCGAACCGAGGCCGTCTCGCGCGGATGGAACGGGTCGCTGACGTCGTACTGCTTGAGTTCTCCTGTGCCCCAGCATGATACGTACAGCCAGCGATCGTCGACCGACAGATCGATGTCGGTGACCAGCGGGGGCGCCGCACCAAAGGGCTTAAACAGCGGTGGCAGGTCGTCGGCGTCGGCGGGCTCGGCCGGGATCGTGATCACCTCGTCGACCGACCACTGATCACCGTTCTTGTGCCACAGCCACACCGACGCCGACAGGTCCTCGGCGCTGATTACTGTGTCGACGAATCCCCACGCTTTGGACGGGTCGTGGGCCGGGCGCAGCTCGAGCACCATCTGGTGCTGGTCGCCAAGGTCGACGCGCTGGGTCAGCTTCCGTTCGGACATGCTCCAGAAGTTCACGTGGTGTCCGAACTTGCGTCCGAGCAAGTCCTCGGGATTGAGCCCGTTCTCGATCATCGACGGCGTCGCCCACTCCGATGTGATCACGGTGTCGTAGTTCAGGTGCCACCAGACGTCGTACGCCAAGAATTGCGGTCCGCGGTCGAGCTCCCACGTTCCGATGACCTCGAACGTGTCGTGGTCGATCAGAGCTATGCCGCCCGGACCTTCAGCGCCGTTGACGCCTCCAAGCGCCGACATGAAGATGCCGTCGGGTCCGCAGTGCACCGTGTGCGGGCGTGAGTATCCGGCCTTGGCCGCGAGCTCATTGGCCTCGATCGTGTGGGTCACCACCGGATGGCGAGGGTCGGGCTTGGTGTCGAGGACGTAGGTCGTCGACGAGCGAAGACCCGGAACGAGCAGATATCGCCGCTCAAGTGCCTCATGCCGGCCATGTCCCTCGTGGCAGAGCGCGCTCGAGCACGCGTTCCAGCCGAAATGGTGTAGTTCGTTACCGGACGTTGGTAGCTCGGTCCAGCCGACCACGCCGCCGAACGTTGTGGACTCGGGGTCGCAGTCGACCACGGCAAGCGCGTCTTTCTGCTGGCTCGTGGGGTCGAACCCGGCCACATAGGCGAGTTGCTCGGGGGCAGCCGCGACTGCGTGGCCCGGGCTGCGGTAAAACGTCGGATCAATCGTGGGCATGACTCCTCCTCGGCTCGCGCGTTTTCGCCGGATCGCCATCTGGTACCTGGTCAGCCGATGTGGCGGTCAGGTCGCCTCTCTTGATCCTTCGCCGCGAATGTGGGGGTGTCTATCCCTTGTCCGCCGGTGATTGTCGGGGACGTTGGTCTGCCGCGCGACGTCGAGATATCAGCCTTCGCGCTCACTCTGGGCGAAACATCGGCGTGCACGGTAATCCGACCCGGTGTGCGCCTATCTACCCAAGCTTCTGGGAATTGGCCCGGCACATCCCTGCCGCCACTGCTTCTAGCCAGACACTGTCCGAACCGAGAGGCGGCTGCGAGATGTTGATGGCATCAACACCTTTCGCGTCTCCGCAAGTCGTTTCGCGTGCTTTCGCGTACTCATTATCGGCGTTTCCGCCGACGGTTATGGATCGCGGCGCTTCGCCAGCGCTCCCTCGGGCTTGTTCCGATCCTCCGACGTCTGCGTGCCTTTCACTCAATGAAACGCAGCGAGGCCCGACGGCGAGCGCGGTGGAGGAGATGCAGCGGCGCTGCCGCGCCTTGCAGGTCAAGCTGATATCCGTGCCGAGTCGATTCCCGGCTGCTCCACTGAGAAGGGGCCCCAGCGATGCGGCCCCTATTTGTCTCCGGCGTTACGACGTCAACATCTGTCAACAAGCCGGTAACGGCAGCGCCGACGTTCATGGTCGCCTCTGCACCATGACAGGAATTGCGCTCATCGGCACTGGTTCTGGATTGCTTGAATCCGCGCCGAACATGACGGGCCGGTTTTCAACCTGTTCCCAATCCAGGACTGCAGCAACCACTTCGACTGGGTCCACGACAACCTGACCCGCGTCGACCGTGCCATCAGCCGCTGGTCGGTTGTCTACGTAAAGTTGCAGGCATCCCTCGATGCCGATGGCCACTGCTCCGGAGGCAAGGCCAACTGGTACCCGCGAGTTTGTGGGCGGCCTTCGGGCGACCAGACGCGCGACCTGGTGCAAGGTCGTCTACCCCGACGGCCGCGATATGACGTTGCCAGGTGGCGCTGCACCTGCCACCCAAGCTCAGGCGTGAAAGTAGCCGCGTCAGCTCAGCGCCTGCTCGTAAGGTGGTGCGGTGACGCTCTTGCTCGGTCCTGTCCTGCGGCACATTTCAGACACCACGGCGCTCGTGTGGGTGCAAACCGATTGCGCGGGAACAGTGGAGGTCCTCGGCTGCTCAGCGCGGACGTTCGCTGTGCAGGGTCGCCACTACGCCCTCGTCACGGTGACCGGGCTAACCCCGGACACCGTGATCGAATATGACGTCAAGGTCGACGGGGAACTGGTCTGGCCGCTCGCGGACTCGCGCTTCCCGCCGAGCGTCATCCGCACCCGCGGCCCTGCGTCGACTCACCGGCTACAGGCGATCTTCGGATCGTGCCGGTACCCGAAGAAAGGCGACCAGAAGGTCGATGCCAAACTCGGGCTCGACGCGCTGGACGTCTACGCCACCCGGATGGCCACGCAGCCCATCGACGACTGGCCGGAGGCGTTGATCTTGCTCGGCGACCAGTTGTACGCCGACGAACTCACACCGGAGACGAGACAACGCCTGGCGGGTGGCCGCCCCCGGATGAAAAAGCGCGGCCTGCGGCCGCCGGACGAGGTGGTGAGTTTCGCCGAATACGAACGGCTGTACCGCCACTCGTGGGGCGACCCTGAGATCAGATGGCTCATGTCCACGGTTCCGACCGCGATGATCTTCGACGACCACGACATCAGGGATGACTGGAACACGTCGGCGTCCTGGCGCGCCGACATGACGGAGAAGCCGTGGTGGCGTGACCGGATCCGAGCCGGGCTGGCGTCCTACTGGGTGTATCAGCACCTGGGCAATATGAGCCCGGCCGAGTTGGCCGACGACGAGGATTATCAGCGCCTGGTGGCGACAGACGGCGACACGTGGCCGCATCTCGTCGATCTGGCCGACCGGGCCGATCAAGAGGTGGACTGCAACAAGGGCATCAGATTCAGCTATCGATGGGACCTCGGCCGCAGTCGGCTCATCATGATCGACTCGCGTAATGGCCGAATCCTCGATTCCGGCGAACGCATGATGATCGGCGAACGCGAGTTCGCATGGTTGGAGACCCAGGCCACCGACGGCCTCGACGAGTTGGACCACCTGATGCTGGCCTCGTCGGTGCCGTGGCTGATGCCGCCCGCCATCGGGGACCTGGAGGCAGTCAATGAGCGAAACGCCGACCGGCCCGGGCTACGCGGGAGACTTGCCGAAAAGACCCGCAGGGCAGTCGATTTCGAACACTGGCCGGATCGAGATAGGCATGGGCTTTCTACAAGTCATTCCTACGCCTGGCCGAGATGATCGCCCGCGTCGCAAGCCATCCCAACGGTCCCAGGACTGTCAGCGTGCTCTCCGGGGACGTGCACCATAGCTACGCCGCGCGCGCCGAGTGGGCGTGCGATTCGGCCCAGCCGTTGGGCGCGACGGTGCATCAACTGGTGTGCTCGCCGGTGAACAATTATGTGCCGCTGTTCCTCAAACCGGCGTTCACGCTAAGTTGGTCGCGTCCCGCGGCCGCGCTCGCCCGATGGTGGGCACACCGACACGGCGTACCCGCACTTCCGCTGTCCTGGGCGAACACCGGCGGTCCGCTGTTCGGAAACACCATCGCCACCCTGCAAGTGGACGGCCGCAGCGCCGAGGTGCTTTTCGAGCAGCCCCGTGGCCCGGTTGCGCTGGACGAAGTTTGCCGCGTGCCGCTCAGTCGACCGTCCTGATGCCGAGACTGCGCACAGCGCGCCGGTTCACCGGCGTGTACTGAGCCGCCGTCCGGGGACGACAGAAGCGGTGTTCCTGCCCCGAGGGCCACCGGCCACGCGTACTGGCGAGCGTGTGGCCGTGGACAGGGACCGCCGAGGCCTCGACGGCGCCGGTTACTCCTCGGGCACACAAATGGTGAGCGCCGCGGGCACTACAGTCGCCTGCAACCGCTTGCTGGAACCCCGCTCCCCACCGTCGAGCTCGTACGCGAGCGGCTCGGCGAACTTGACGTCGATCACCTGACCCTGCGTCATCTCGACGAACGGCGAGCGCTCCGAGCGGCCCGCGGCCGCGCGCCCGAGGGTACGGGCCCACTGCAGGGCGCCCCGGGCGGTAACGACCCCGACGTCGAGGTAGCCGTCGTCGGGCCGGGCGTCGTCGAAAGCGCGGATGCCGCCGGTGATGGTGCCGACGTTGCCGAATAGGACGCAGGTTGCCGGCCCGTCGAACCATTTCCGCCCGTCGACGCGAATCTTCGTCGGCACCGGCTCGTCCCGCACGTGGCGCAGCCCGGTCAACACGTACGCGAGCCGCCCGGCCCGGTCCTTAAACCCGCGATCGGCGTCATTGATCATCTGGGCGTCGAATCCGGCCCCGGCCATCACAGCGAAGTGTTCGCCGTTCAGCTTGCCGAGGTCGAGCCGTCGTTGCGAACCGTGGAATGCTATCCGCACGGCCGCCGGCAGGTCGGTCGGGATACCGAGGTTGCCGGCGAGTTGGTTGGCGGTGCCGGCCGGGATGACCGCGACGGCGGCGTCCGAGCCGGCGAGCGCGTCCACACACCGCTGAACCATGCCGTCGCCGCCCCACACGAGTACCAGATCGACACCGTCCTTGAGCGTGCGCCGGGCCCGCTTGCGCGCCTTGCGGCTCTTGGACACCTCGTGCCAGATGGGGTCGTCGAACCCTTCGTCGGCGATCAACTTCCGGAGTTCGTCGAGACCGCCACCGATGGACTTCTTCCGGTGGGCGATGACGGCGACCCGTCGTGCTGGTGCTGAAACAGCGGCGTCCATGCGAAGTGACCTACCCGTCGGCTGTTGGCGTGGCCGCTGCGGGCTGAACCCCGGCGCGGTGGTGGTCGGCGTGTCGAAGCTGTGGCGTGCCCGGGCCATTACGAGTCCGGCGCTCCAGCGCGTCGATCACAACCGGGCAGATGTCGACCTCGTACAGACGCTCTATCGCCTGCAGACCGCCTGGGCTCTCGGCGTTGATCTCGACGACTTTGTCGCCGATCACGTCGATGCCGACGAAGAACATCCCGTCCTGCACGAGCTTGTCGCGCATCGCCTCGACCACCGCGCGAGTCGTCTCGGTGATGTCTCCGGGTTGCATTCTGCCGCCCGCGCAGATGTTGGCCCGCGGGTCGTTCCCGTCCGGCACCCGCCGGAACGCGGCGACGTGTCCGTCGACCTCGATGAGCTCGCCGTCGAGCAGGAAGATCCGCATGTCGCCTTCCTCGGCGCCGTCGACGTATCCCTGCGCGTAGATGTAGCCGTCCTCTAGTACCGCCTCCATCATCTGGTTCAGGTTGGGTTCGTCCTCTCCGTCGACCATGAACACGTTGCGGCCCTTCGCGCCGTACAGGGGTTTGATGATGGAGCGTCCCACGGACGAGATGAAGTTCCGGACGTCCTCCTGGTTGCGCGTC
The DNA here is from genome assembly GCA_963770125.1 of uncultured Actinomycetota bacterium. Classification (GTDB taxonomy): domain Bacteria; phylum Actinomycetota; class Actinomycetes; order Mycobacteriales; family Mycobacteriaceae; genus Mycobacterium. The sequence continues at coordinate 21,176 of CAVYPI010000054.1, forward strand.
ACCAGGGATCGGGGCCTGATCTCCGCCGGGAAGTCGTCGAGGTACACCTTCGCCGCGGCACGCAGGAGCACCGTTGGGTCGTTGACCACGGTGACACCGTGCGCCACCAGCAGCTGACCGAACACCGCACCTAGGCTGCTGGCCCACGGTCGATCCTGCAGATCCTCGATCGAGTCGTTCCGCAGGAACAGGGCATCGAGCTTGTCCAGGCGTATGCGCTCGGCCGAGGTCTCCTTCATGCGATCGACGAACGCCGTCAGGGTGTCGTCGTCTCGGGCCATGCCGGGGCGTGCGTGCGCGCCGATCTCGCCGTCGGGCTCGCCGATCCTTACGTCGCCCAGGCCGATGTACCAGACCTCGTGGCCCATCAGGGCCGCAGCCTTCGCGAGCCGGGTGGTCGCGTACTCGTCGACCTCGGTCTGCACGCGATTGACCAGAAATGCCATCCTCATGCAGCCACGTCCATCCCTATTAGGTCGGCGGCGCTCATGCCGTCACGCACGCGTTTGAGCCGCTTCTCGGCCCCAGGCGCGGACAGCCAGCGGGGACGCGCCCACGGAGGTTCGAGCACCCCTTGCTGGATCAGGTCCTCCACAAGCGGCACATGGTCGAGCGAGAGCTTGCCGGCGAGGAGGGGATCGATGCCGCGTCCTTCGGCGAAGTATCTGAGGACTCGCTCGATCCCGCGCAGATAGATGATGTCCTTCGTCGAGCCTCCGCCGTACGTCGCGCGGCTCGTCACCGACCAGGCGGTGCGGGGCGCGAAGCCATGATCGTCGGTTAGGTGTATGAAGATCTCGATGAAGTCCGCGTCGGCCAACATCATTGATGCGGCCACGACCCTGGCGGCGAGGACGCGCATGCGTCGGGGATCGAGCCCCCCTACGACGTACTCGGCCAGGACCGCCAGGCCTTCCTGGGTCTCCTCGTAAGACGGGAGCCCGACGGCCAGGAGCTTGAAGGGTTGCGAGTCGCCGTTGCGATAGGTGAGCACGTGGGTCCCGACCTCGTGCTGGATCAGTGACTCCACGCGGTCCTCGCGGAAGCCGGCGGTGGCAGGGATCAAGAGCTTGCCAAACGACACCATCAGATCGGCTACGTCGTCGCGCACCTCGAGAGCTACGGGGAACCCCGGATAGCTCGATCGATACGACTCGAGCTCCGTTCGTGCCGCCTCGGCGAATGCCGTCGCGGTGACGCTGCTCGACGTGATCGGTTGCGGATCGATGAGCTCGAGCAGCAAGCGAGCCGTCGCGATCAGCGATTCCCCGGGTTCTCCGTAGAGCTGGAGCGCGCCGTACCTGAAGCGCGACGTGCCCCGATCCTCGAGCAGCGTGATCTGCCGGGCGATCTCGTCGCGCTTAGCTCGGAAGAGCGAGTTGAGCGCCGGATCCTCCACCCGCTCGATCTCGACGTTGTAGAGGTCGCGCTTTACCAGGTCCGGATCGAAGCCGAGCGGCCTCGACTGCAGGGTGGGGACCGACTCGAACCCCGAGCGTTGGAAATCCGTCCACGCCTCGGCGCCGTTCGTCGGTGTGACATTGAGCAACAGGTTCAGCTTGCGCTCGATCTCCGTCAGACGGGCGTCGACGGCCAGGGCAGAGGAAAGGTCAGGTGGAGCTCGGTTCATTTTTCTTTGGATCACCGGTTTCAATCCCTTCGCGTCTGCCGAGGCTGCTGCGCAGCAGCAACAGGGGCGGCAGCGCACAGCTCAGCTTCAGCACCGGACCAAGCGGCGGCCTGGCCCGGCCCGAGGTTCGGCGACAGCGCGCCTCCCGCCGTTGCTGCATCGGAGCGTCCCTCCGTCATCAGCGGATCGGCCGATGCCGGAGCCGGGACGCCCGCGCGGACAGCCTCGAGCTGGGCGGCGAACGCGATACCGAGGAACAGCGCCACCGAAGACAGGTTGGCCCAGAGCAGCAGGGCGAAGATCCCGGTCAACGGGCCGTAGGTGGTGCCGAACGACGCGCCCTTGGACACGTAGAGCGCGAGCAGGCCGGTGAGCAGCAGCCACAGCGCAAGCGACACACCCGATCCGAACGCCAGCCACGAGTACCCGGGCTGCCGGCGCCGCGGCCCGCGCTCCAGGACGACGGTGAAGGACGCCCAGGCGAGGATGACTCCGACCGGCCAGCGGCCGATCCTCCACAACGTCTCGGACGTGTAGCTCCAGCCGTACACCGTGGCCAGCGACTCGCCGAGCGCGTCGCCGGCGGTGATAACGAGGAATCCGAGCAGCGAGAGCAGGCCGGCGGTCAACGCCATCAGCAGCGCCCGACCGTACTTTCGGACGGCGGGCCGATCGCGTTCGATGCCGTAAATACGGTTGGCGCCCCGCTCGATCTGACCCATCGCGGTGGTCAGCGCGACGATCGCGGCGAGCAGGCCGAGCCACAACGCGAGCTGGCCGCCGGTCGCGCCTTGGTCTCTGCTGTGCTGCGCGGCTTCCTGCATCATGTCGCCATCGTCGCTGCCAGGCAGCACCTCGGTCAGGGTCCGGGTGACGACCTGCCCGAACTTCTCGTGATGCAGGGCGCTCGACAAGCCGACGATCGCGATGATGAGCGGGATGAAAGACAGGCAGAACTGCAGCGCGAGGGCACGCGCGTTGGTGAAGCCATCGGCGTACCTGAAGCGGATGAACGAGTTCTTGACGAGTTTCCAGCGCCCGTATCGCCGCAGGGTCGTAAGAGCGTCGTCTGCGGAGAGCTCGTCGCCGGATATGGTGATCGTCTCCGGCACCCGTGTCGCGGTGCTCATCTCAGGCTCCTCACTCAGTTACGCGGACGTCGCCAACGACTGGTTACCCGCTCACCAGGCGCCGGTCGGCGTCGACGGCCGCGTCGCGCCGGCCGTGGGCATCATGGGTGCGCACGTAGAAGATGACGACGGTCAGCCAGATCGCGCCGAGCAGCATCCCGGCGAGCACGTCGGTCGGGTAGTGCATGCCGCGGTACACGCGGCTGCTGGCGATCAGAAGCGGCACCGCCGCGCAGATGACGACGGTGGCCACTTTGATCCACCGATGCCGGCTGCGCCAGAGGACGATTGCGGCAATCGAGCCGTAGAAGCACACGGCAGCAGCGGTGTGGCCCGAGGGGAATGACGAGGTCGGCGGCGCTTCGTCGAGGTGTGGGACGAGCGGGCGCGGGCGGTCGATGAACAGCGTCGTCGCCACGAAGATGGCCGTCTCGCCGACCACCGCGTATATAACGACCAGGGACTCGCGCCAGCGGCCGAACTTCCAGCGGAACACCGCCGTGGCGAGCGCCGTGAGGGTGACTATGGTCAGCGTCTCGGACAGCGTCGTGATGAGCTTGCTCGCGGAGATGCCCTCTTGCTGCCGGTATTCCACGAGCCATCTGGGCACCTCGGCATCCCACTTTCCGAGCGCCGTGGAGGGGAGAACATGGGTAAGGAGGAAGCCCAACGCCACCATCAACGCGAGAAGGCAAGCGGCCGGAACCAGTAGCCACCGGACGTCACGGGCGATGCCACCGAAACCCTCTGAGGTCATATGGTGGAATACCCACGCCGCCGTTAATTAACTCTCTTGTGATCAGATCCGGAAACCGGCAGGTCAGCTCTGCGCTGCGCGCTGCTCGGGGGTGCCGACATCAACCGGCCCCTCGACCGGCTGCCCGGCCTCGCGACGCCATCCGACGTAAGCCCATGTCGTCACGGCCACCCAGCCGATACCGAGCGTGATGCCGGCGAGGACATCGCTGACGAAATGGACGCCGAGCACGACCCGCGCGAGTGCGACGGTGCCGACGATCAAGGAGGCCACGATGACGGCGGCTGTGCGGCCGCCGCGCGGCAGGAAGCGGAGGGTGATCAAGAGGAGCAGGCAGCAGCCGATCGACGCCCCAAGCGCATGGCCGGACGGAAACGACAGCCCAGGCGCCGTCGCGACAGGATCCGGCAGCACCGGGCGGGCCCGGCCGACGATCGCCTTCAGCGCGAAGCCGAGCGCGGCCCCACCGAAGACCGTGACGACAAGCCAGGTCGCGTGGTGCCGTTCGCCACGGATCAGGTACACCAACGCGATCACCGTCAGCACGACGCGGAACACATTCGGGTCGAGGACGACGCTGACGACCTCGGCCGCTTTCACCAGTTCGGGATGAGCGACGTCGATTCGGTTGAACGCCTCTGCGGTGCCGGCGTCGAGATTGCGCAGCGGCGCCCAGCCGGCGCGGACGAGCAACAGGAGCAGCGCGAACGTGACCGCCGCGACGAGGGTGCCGACCAAGCCAGCGCCGAGCCGCAGCCCGAAGCCCTCGTCGGCAGCTGACAGATGGCGCTCGATAGCCCGCCGCCCCATCCCCTTCGACATGCCTATTCTCGTCCCCCTGACCGCGGCTCAGTAAACCCGGGCACCTGCGTTCTGTGTCCGTAGATTTCTACGCCGCAAGGGCCACGACGGTGCACCCGTCAATGAGCTAGTGGGTGGAGCGTTCGTCGATGTGCCGAGCAATCCGACAGCGCGCGTCCTGCCTCCAAGCACCGACGACGATGGACGATTTCAGAAGCCGTCTGGATGCCATCCTCTTCACTGACGATGCCGCCGAGGGTAAGGCTGTCGCGCTCCGCTTGCAGTTCAAGCGGTTGCAACAGCGCTAACAAACCTTCCGGTCGCCACTACCGGAGACGAAACAGGACCGGGCGAGAAGCAGAATTGAAGCGCTCGCGGGTCGCCGGGCCTGTTTCCATAGACTTCCCCCGCTTTATTCCAACTGTGCAGCGGGGAGACACGCCGCATCGGCGTGACGGCATTCACGGGACGCGGTAGTCCGCTGTTTGTCCTATCTTCAGCGGGCGCCGACCACTATCGGAGGCCTTGGGATGGGCTTTACGTCCTCACTGGCCAGGAGTAGTTTACTGTCCTCCCACTCTTGGCCTCCTCAAAACAGACTTGCCGCCGCAGCGCGGGGAATCCTCCTGGCACCGCGGCACCCACACAATTGAAACGCTGTTGCAGGCAACCTGCGGAGATCCGCGCGCCTTATTGCCGTCAGTCAGCACTGTAAAGCATATCATTTGCCAGATATTACGCCTTTATCATTGACATGATTGCTATCTATTTCCTATTATTGCAGGTAACACCCGCCGCTCGCAACAGGGGGCCAAGCGGTGGTCACACACTTCGAACGACAGCAGGGAGGACGGCGGCGCAGTGTTCGTACCGGGTTTCGAAACCGGCGCCGATGGCCTGCCGCCAGGGGCTTTGGATAGTGCGCTCCTGGGCGGGCCGTCTCAGCGTGTCGGCACCTTCGCGTACCGCTACGGCACCGACACCTGGACGTGGTCGGACACGGTCGCACGGATGCATGGCTACGAACCAGGGGAGGTACAACCGACCACTGAACTGGTCTTGAGCCACGAGCATCCCGACGATCTCGCGCGTGTGAAAGCACTGCTCAAACAGTCATCCGCACCGTTCAGTAGTCGGCATCGCATACGAACCGCCACCGGGGAAACCCGCAAAGTCGTCGTAGTCGGCGGCGCCGTCACCGATCCAGAGGGACGGATAGTCGCCACCCGGGGCTTCTACGTCGATGTCACCGAAGCATTCCGCGCCGATCTGCAACAAGAGGTCGGTGACGAATTGCAGGTGATCGTCGCTCACCGGGCAGTAATTGAACAGGCCAAAGGCATGCTGATGGCGATCTACGAACTCGACGCCGAGTCCGCGTTCGGCATTATGACGAGGCTATCCCAACATTCAACGTCAAAGTTCACGACCTCGCCGCCAAGTTGGTGGCCGACCTGCCGTCCTTATTGCAGAGCAGTCTCACGGCCCGCACACCGGTCGACCACTACCTGATGACGTTGACGGCCGACGACAGCTAACAACAACGTCGATAACAGGTGCGCCCCCGCCCGCGACCAGCGTAATTTCGCCTGTGGTCTCATAGCGCCACAGTCCGGCGGCCTCCGCGGGCACGCACTGAGACATTTCCCTGGTCACCGCGTCGAATATCTCCGAGGGTTCGACCCCGCGGGCGGCCAGCGTGGCGAGTCGGCGCAACGCCGCCTGCTCGGCGGCGAGCTGCTGATACGCGGCGTACGGCGCGGCATCGCCGGAAAACTCATCGAGTTGCCCGACCGCAGGTTCGTCGGTGGCTAGTAGTTCGTCCATGGCTCGCTCGCAATCCGATACTGGGGTGATCCGGCGGCACGGCGTTGTGATGTCAGGGGTCATCGTCGGTCGAGGGGGATGCGTTCGCATCCGCCACTGCACAGTGCGATTAACGGCTGTCGGCTGGTCAGTCGGGCACGACACGATCAAGCTGGCTGCGCGACTCGATACCAACTTGGTGAACACCTTGCGCAGGTGGTACTGGAGGGTGCGCCGGCTGATGAACAGGCGGACGCCGATCTCCGAATTGGACAGACCATCGCGAGCCCTCCGCGCGACCTGAGCCCTCTGCGCCGTGAGCTGCGTAACATCGGCGGCGCTGCTGCGCTTGCGGGCCGTCTCACCAGTGGCCTGCAACTCACGCGTAGCCCGCTCGGCGAAAGCGGCCATGCCCACCGCGTCCAACATCTCATGAGCGATACGAAGCTGCGCGCGCGTCGATGCGGCGGCGCTCTCGCCGCAGCCATTCGCCGTAGAGCAGGTGAGCCCGGGCGAGTTCTGTGCGGATGCGGGTATTGCCAAGTCTCTCAATCGACTCGCGGTAGAGACGTTCGGCGGCATCACCCTCACTTAGCAGCGCGCGAACGAACCTCGACGCCAAGCGCCCAATCGGTGCCACTGGGCGTGGTCGTCTCGGCCAACCGGCGCAGCGCATCGGCGGCGACGTCATTGTGTCCGCTGCGCCCGGCCGCTGTCACCTCCCACGGCTTGACGGCGCCGGCGGTAAGGACATTGACCATTCGAGAACAAGCGTCTGGATATCAGCTAATTATCTTGCAGGATAGACTAATTCGATCCGGTCGCGACGCGAGACCGGCGGCGATCCACTCAAGTTTGATCCATGCCTGGTCGCTGTAGGAACGAAGTCCAGTTCATGAGCCGGTGTACGGCTGGCCATTCAGCGTTGTCGCCGTTACTAGTCTGCATTCGCGCATCGTGTCTCGTGCGACAATGACGGGTTCCCGATTGTCGCCGACGGTGGAGGCAGGGCGGAGATTCCGCCTTGGCCATACATCGAAATGAGTATCACTTTGCGAATCGGACTGAAACACATCGCACCAATGTTCGGCGCTGTAGCTGTCTCGGCGGCAATCGCGGGCGCCCCAGTTGCCGGTGCCGATCCCGACCAGACTAAGGAGTCGTGCACGAACCCGGAAGCGTCGTCGACCATATGCCAATCGCCAGGCGATGTTGAGATCACCGATGCGCCTCCGCCTCGGACCTTCTATCCGTACGGGTCGCCGCCCCCTACGGCTGGCTGACCGCGAGCGCGCCGAAACCGGCTTGTACCAAGGAAGGATCAATGATGGGAATCGGACGGAAACACATCGCGCCCATGTTCGGGGCGCTGGCGGCCGTGGCCGCGATCGGCACAGCACCGCTAGCGGCCGGCGAAGGACCGTCGGACGCGCAGCAGCCACCGCCGCCTGAGCAGTCCTGCGTACAGGTGGGCGCCTCCCAATTCAAGTGCGAATCACCCGGCAACGTTCAGCTCAACGACGCTCCATCGGTACCCAACAACCCGTACCGAGAGCTATGCGCGTCGGCGGGCACCGCTGGCGACGCCGCATGGTGCATCGTGCGCCAGGCACGACGGGCCTGGTGATTCAAGGGGCGCCCGCGGGTATCGGACTGGCGTGGAGCTTGCCCGCAAGGGTGTCGCGGCAGACTCCCAACCGAGATGGTGTCGGTAAATCTCGTGTCACGAGTTTACCGTTGCCACAACGCTGTTTGTCCGGTTGGATACGCTGCCGACGGCACGCATTTGGCGACGTAACGGTTCACAGGAGGGCCGGAGGCTTGCGCGGCCCGGGTGACGGGCTGCCAGGCGGCACGGCGTCGCAGCCAATCACCGCCGCACAGCCGATGTCCGCCAGCCGTCGCGTGAGCATCGGATGCTGGTTGGTGTAGGGCAGCACGACGAAGCGGTCGTCCACCAATCGGACTGCGGCCCTGGCTAATTCGATCGCGTCGCGCGGCAAGGCGTGCCTGTCGGCGATGACGTCGAGTTTGACCCGCGCGGTGCCCAGCGCCCCGCGCGGTCAGCACGCCCTCGGCGGTGTTGGGCAGCGGGTGATGCCCAGCCGGTTCGGCAGATCCAAACCGCCTGTGCCGCCCTCGGCGTCGACGCGGCGCATCGCCACCGTGGTGAGCTCGGTGCCCGACGCGACCAGCGCCTCATCGAGAACCGCCAGGTTGGCCGCGCAGCCGGTGCCGAGGGTCAACCGCGAGCCGAACTGCCGGCCGGCGATCGTCAGTTTCGAATCAGCCAGCCCGCACCGCCATCACTACACGAAGCCGCGCGCCATCGACAAACGGTATTTGCCAAGATGATCTGGGAAGCACAGTCGAGTTCAGTGCGACCGCGCCACGCCCCGGTTGGGGTAGCCGAGCGAGTTCAGCAGGGCTGCAACGGTGGCGTCCTCATCCACCTACACACGTTGGTTGTTGACGGTGACGATCACCGGGCCACCATCGATATGAACTGCAGTTCGTTCATCGCGGCTTCTCCTATGAACGCGGTGGGCATCTCGCAGGACCCGATTGTGGCCTGGCAGGCGCTCAAAGCTGTTGTGTGCGGGGATAACGTCGCAACAGCGGGGTGTGGCGCGCCACAGCCTGGTGAGCGTGCACCGCGTGGGCAAAGTTCCCGGAGACCGATGCAGCGCGATCGAGCTGTCTTGCGAAATGGCGGGCGCCGTAGTCAGAACAGACACTGATACGAACGCCGCGTTGTGCTCAGCAACATCGACCAGGCCGATGACTCGCTCGACGATGAAGTTGTCCAGAATCATCTCCAGAGCAGAAAGAGTGCGATGACTGCTATTACCGACTTCGACCCCGACGCGTTCCTGGTCGTCCCGGCCAGGACGTTCGAGGACCTGCGCATCGGCGAGGTCTTCCGGGCCCCCAGCCGCACCCTGACGGACGCCCACGCCGCGGCCTTCCAGACGGTCTCTATGGACAATCACCCGGTGCACTACGACGCCGAGTGGGCGCGCACGCACGGACATGTCGCGCCGGTTGTCCACGGCCTCCAGGTGCTGGCTTTCACCGCACCGGGAGCCACCCTGTTCCCGCACTTCATCGGCGAGGTGTTCATCAGCTTCCTTGAGCTGTCCTGCACCTTCCTGGCCGAGGTGCACTCAGGGGACACCTTGTACCCGGCGCTCACGATCACCGGCCTGGAGCCGAAGGGCGACGACGGCATCGTGGTCACAGCGGTCACCGTCCACAACCAGCGCGGGTAACTCGTGCTGTCGGGCCAGCACAAGTACCGGTTGCGGCGTCAGCGGGCCGTACGGAACGGCGATGGCTGAACACCAGTCGCCGCGATCAGCGTGGTCCAGAAAACAGCAGGAAAAGGTATGAAATCATTGATCGGTGCGGGCGGGCGGTGTTGTAGTCGGCGACCCACTGATCGAGGGCGCGCTGAGCCGCCGTGAGGCTGGCGAAAGGTGCGCGGTCGCAGAGGAATTCAGCGCGCAGGCTGCGGTGAAACCGCTCGATCTTACCCGTCGTGGTCGGACAGCGCGTGTGGGTCAGCAGATGCTCGATGCCGTGTTCGCGGCAGATCGCATCGAAGAGCACCTCCACCGGAGGATGGTTGAACCGGCCGGTGAACACCTTGCCGTTTGTCGGTCAGGATCTTGGGACACCCGTACAGCGCTAGCGCGGCGCGAAACGCATCACAGACCGCGCGGGTGCGCTCGGCGGCCATCAACCGGGCGCACACGCACATCCGGGAGTGGTCATCGATTCCGGTCAATGCGTTGGCGCTGGCGTCGTCGGCCAGTGGGAATCCGCCCACGACATCCATCTGCCACAACTCCATCGGGGCGCCGCGTTCCCAGCGTTTCCACTTGCGCGAGCGCCGATCCCGCACACTGGGATCGATCATGCCCGCCCGCAGCAGCGCCCGATACACCGCCGACGCCGAGGGCACCGGCGACACTCGCCGTTTGGCCAGTTCGAACACCAACCGCCGCGGCCCCCAGTAGGGCCGCGAGCGCCGCAGCTCCAACACCGCAGCCGGCATCTGATGTGGACACGACGCCGGCCGTTGCGACCGATCCACTAACCCCTCGAGGCCCTCGGCCTCATAGCGGGCCAACCATGCGTGCAGGGTCTGAAGCAACACCCCAACCTTCGACGCCACCTGCGAAATCGACAAACCGTCACTAATGACGGCTAACACGGCCTGATACCTCTGCTCGGCCAGGCTCAAAGTGGCGAGCCTTCGTCCGTGGCATGGCGCACGCCCGCGCGTATCACGCCAGCCGGGCGAGTGAACAGAGAATCGATTGCGGGATCGAAATCTAGCGCAGCTCACCTTCATCGCAAGGAGAACAGCATCAGCGGGTGCGTGAGATCTTTGTTCACCGATATCGAGACGGCCTCACGCGGGCGGTGTGGATGAGTACCCGGCCGGCGACGCCAGCGGGGTTCGCTCGATTTGGGCAGGCTCTATGCGCATGACGCCGCCGCGCTGGACACGCGGCCGGATGCTATGGCACGTGCGGTGCGCGACGGGGATCCGCGCGATATCGATCAACGCCGCGCCGACGCTCGGGGCGCTCTGGCGTAGCCGCGTTCTCTGGCCATGTCGGCAACTACGTCGCGCAGCTTTCGTCGTCCGCGGTGCAGCCGTGACATCACTGTCCCGATGGGCGTGTCCATGATCGCGGCGATCTCCCTATAGGAGAAACCCTCGACGTCTGCGTAGAACACCGCCATCCGGAAATCCTTGGGCAACGCCTGCATTGCGGCCTTGATCTTGGTGTCCGGTAGGGATTCGAGCGCTTCGACCTCGGCGGAGCGCAGACCGGTCGAGGTGTGCTCGGCGTTGGCCGTTTGTTGCCAGTCGGTGATCTCGTCGGTCAGATACTCTTCCGGTCGCCGCTTTTTCGTGCGGTAGGTGTTGATGTGAGTGTTGGCGAGAATCCGGTACAGCCATGCCTTCAGGTTCGTCCCGGCCCTAAACGACTGGAACCCGGCGTAGGCCTTCAGCATCGTTTCCTGCAGCAGGTCCTCAGCGTCGGCGCGATTGCGCGTCATCCGCAGCGCGCCACCATAAAGCTGATCGAGCAGCGGAATCGCGTCGTGCTCGAAGCGCGCCCTCAGCTCGGCATCCGTCACGGGCACTGCGGCGTCCACGACATCACGCTGGACAGCGTGAACCACCGCCGATCCGGCATGACCATCGAGCGTGGCGATTGTTTCGGTCAACATCGGCTGTTCCTGCCAGACCTGTTGTGTACCGCCGCAGACCAAGCACACCGTTTGTTCGCATGTCCAGGATTGCCCCGGGTTGCTGCGGCTCGCGACGGGCTGTGGTGGATGGTGAGGTTGGTCGCCGAAGGTGGTCATCGCTGCCTCGACGGTGTCCGCGGCCGGTAGCAAGCCCTCTGGGTCGGAGATCCGCAGTACCCGGCGGACCGCCTCACCGGGCACTAGTGCCCAACCTATGCCGGCGCCCGCGCAGCAGACTGAGACCCTGTGTAGTGCCGAGAAGCCCTCGGTTCCAAAGAAATCCAGGCTGCGCAGATCAAGGATCAGCCCGCGGCAACGCATCAGATGCCCCAGCGTGTACTCGGTCAGAGTGTCAGCGTTGGATGCGTCGATGTCGCCGTGGGCGCTGATGACTGCTACCGACGACCTCAGCCGACGACTGGCTAACCGCGGTGTGACCCTTGAATGGCTGGAAAAAAAGCCGCCGTCCGGCAGCACGGATGCAGAAGTCGTCATGAGTCACCGTGCGCGGGTTGGTGGCCGGTGCATGACACAGTCAACGACTCCAGCCTGGGCGACACAGGGCTGTCGAACTATTGCGGTGAGGTGGGCGGATGGAGCATTCATGGTGATCCCCGACATGCGGTTGTCACCGACCTGTTCGGCGCGAGCTACTGCTCTGCGAGGACAGCAGCGGACAGCTGGCCTCATCCGGACTGGTTGTTAGTCCCAACTTGGCTGACGTTACACCCCCGGAAGCGAGCCGCCGGGTGGTTCTGAGAGGTCCAGCGCACTCGTTGGATATCGATTCCGGGCACCGCCCCGCTGGGCGTCTGGAAGTCGCGACGCCGCCGCCGGCCAATGGTGGCGGCGATGCAGTCGGGCTTGATGCATGTCGCCCACTGCGACAACGGACCGCTGGGGGTCGGTGAGGACTGTCGAGTTGGACGCCAGCGATCGGCTCGCCAGGTCTGCGGGGACCCGATTGTGACGGCGACAAAGGAACTGAAGCACTGGTGCGCCAAGGTGATTCAGCTTTACGACGGTGTGCCGCCAACCCCGAAACAGCCAGTAGGACAGTGCCTTGCGATCGCGGCCTGCGTGTCGCCGACCTGGACGCGGACGCCCTGGGCGACGTTCGGGACTCCCAGGGAGCCGAGGATGGCCTCACAGATGACGCCGAACGTGCGCCCGGTGGTGCTGCCCATCGCGTGAACGCCACTGATCTCGCGGCACGCGACCCCGGCGATCTTCTGCAGCTCGCGCAGCTTTCGAACTCAGCGTTAACGGAGGAACGAACAAAGTACTGTCACGACCGCGGGCGCATTATGACCGACCGGTGTGGATGTTGCCATGTCGCAGTTGATCCGGGAAAGCATTGACGCGCAACCAAACTGAGATCGAACAACGTCACCAGGCAGATCGCATGGGACTGCACGAAACATCACTCAGGCGGGCAGTGGGACCTGAATCCTTGCTGCCATCCAGGCTCCTGTCTGCAACCTCGCCTCGCCGACCTGGCGGGGGGTTCCCGCCAGGTGTAATGTTCTGGTTGCTGGGTCTTTCAGCCAGTTCGGAACGAGTCCGGTCGTCCGCCGCTGAACTCGATGAGCGTCAGCTCGCGCCGTACATGCCGATGTCCAACCGTCGCGGTCGAGACAGCATGCATACCTTGCTCATTCCCCCCGTTAGCTCGGAATTCGGGCACCCGCGAACTCCGAGGTCGCCTAGCCCGCGCTCGTCGGATGTCGCCCACTTGACAGGCGATTCAGGCGACAAAGAACCGTGCCGGTGGCTCCGGGAATACCCGGCCGCTCAAGGACTCACGCGCCGTCCAGGCAAGGGCAAACAGGCAGGGGCCAAGCTGAAGGGCGCCTTCAGGCACTGACCCGGCAATCCTGCTTCCAAAACATCTGCACAGAAACCAGGTAATCATCATGATCGTTCTCGGCATCATCCTTATCGTCCTCGGGCTGCTCCTCCCTAGCCTCGTCCCTACCTTCGCCTTCGCCCATATTTGCGTGGTCATCGGCGTCATCCTCCTCGTCGTCGGTCTGCTGATGATGCTGATGGGACGGATGGGACACGCCGTCGGCGGGCGCCGCCACTACTACTAACCCGCCACACACACGACACGCGGCTGGCCCGGCGCGGCGGCACATGATGTGCCACACCACCAAACACCTCACGCGACCGGGCGCACCTCGACCGCCGTCGAGACACGGAGATTCATCATGCGTTTGATCGGGCTACTGGCGATCGTGGGCGCGGTCGCGGCCGGCCAGCGCGGGTATTTCACCCACGCGACGCAAAACTGTGCCAGCGCAGGAACGATCGCGCTAATCGTGATCGCCAGACCACTCAACTATTTCGGTGCCAACCCCAAGGTCACGAACTGCCGTGTGCCCCAACCCAGTTGATCACCCCTGTTGCAGCTCATGGACGCACCAGCGGCCAGCCAACGGCCACTGAACAGTCGATCGAACCACTGACCATGCACAACCAATCCAAGGAGACAACATGAGCACCACCATTGTTGTAATCGTCGTCGCCGCGGTCGGGGTTCTTCTGCTCGCCGCCGCGCTCGCATTGCTGGCGCAGAGGGCGCGCAAGTATCAGCGCCACAACAAAGCCGAGAACATCCGCGGCGAGGCCGCAGAAGAAACACTGAGGGTCAGGAAGCGCGAAGCACTCGCCGACGAGACCGCCGCCAAAGCTCGCGCCGCCCAAGCCGAAGCCGACGTCAAAGCGGCCCAAGCCACGGGTCTGCAACAGCAAGCCGCCGCCCACCGCAGCGAGGCAGCCACCTCCCGCGACCACCTCAACGAACAGTGGAACCGGGCAGAAAAACTGGATCCGGCCGCCCCGACAAATGAACACCGCGCTCCACGCACAAAGAACCGCAGAACCTTTAACCGTCTGCGCTCAAGCCCGCAGCCGGCATTCATCCCAACACGCCATCGACTTCGCGGCCTGGCCTGTCGATGACGCGGCTGCGGGTGACTGGTCGTACGGGTGCGATGGTTCGGTGGAAAGCGAGGAGATGATGGCGATTACTGACGTCCCGGCGTTCGCGCATCTGACCGATGCCGACATCGAGAGCTTGGCTTTCGAGCTGGACGCGATCCGCCTGGACATTGAAGACTCCCGTGGTGAGCGCGATGCGCGCTATATCCGCCGCACCATCGCCGCTCAGCGCACCCTCGAGGTGGCCGGCCGGGTCATCCTGGCCGCAAGCTCCCAGCGCTCGGCGTGGTGGGCGGGCACGGTGACCCTGGGCGTGGCCAAGATCATCGAGAACATGGAGATCGGCCACAACGTCATGCACGGCCAGTGGGATTGGATGAACGATCCCGAGATTCACTCCTCGACGTGGGAGTGGGACATGAGCGGAGTATCCAAGCACTGGCGCTTGACCCACAACGTCCGGCATCACAAGTACACCAACATCCTCGGCATGGACCACGATGTGGGTTACGGCGTGCTGCGGGTCACCCGCGACCAGCGCTGGACACCGTTCAACCTCGGCAACCTGCTGTACAACACCATCCTCGCCATCGGTTTCGAGTGGGGAATCGGCCTGCAGCCCTTGGAGCTCGAAAAGTTCTTCAAGGGCCAGTCGGACCGCAAAGCCACCCTCGTGCAGGTCCGCGAGTTCTCGATCAAGGCCGGCCGGCAGTTGGTCAAGGACTACGTCGCGTTCCCGGCGCTGACGTCGTTGTCGCCGGGTGCCACGTTCAAGTCCACGTTGAAGGCCAACGCGGTGGCCAACGTGATCCGCAACGTGTGGTCGAACGCCGTCATCTTCTGCGGCCACTTTCCTGACGGCGCCGAGAAATTCACGAAGACCGACATGGTCGGCGAGACCAAGGGGCAGTGGTACCTGCGGGAGATGTTGGGCAGCGCCAACTTCGACGCCGGTCCGCTGCTGCGGTTCATGAGTGGCAACCTGTGCCACCAGATCGAGCACCACCTTTACCCGGACCTGCCCAGCAACCGGCTGCACGAGATCTCGTTCCGGGTCAGGAAAGTCTGCGATAGGTATGATCTGCCGTACACCACAGGCTCATTCCTGCTGCAGTACGGCAAGACGTGGCGGACCATCGCCAAACTGTCGCTGCCCGACCGCTACCTGCGCGACACCGCCGACGACGCGCCCGAAACCCGCAGCGAGGCGATGTTCACACAGCTGCAGCCCGGCTTCGCCGGCACCGATCCCGGGAGCGGACGGCGTCGCGGGTTGAAGACCGCGACCGCAACGGTGCGGCAATGGCGCCGCGACCAACGCGTCGAAAAGGCCGACAGCTTAGGTGTGACAGCGGTGCGTCATCGCCTTGTTGGCACACCTCACGACGTCGTACGCATGAGGCACGCGTGCACGCAGAGGCCCCGCCGTGATGCACATGTGTAACAGGCAGTGGGACGGATGGGGCGGTAGGTGGATTGTTGGCAGAAGAGATAGACGAATATGTGGCGATCGGTGTCCTGGTCGGACTACGGGATGCTGCGAGCACGAGGCGGTCGACGAGATTGCCCGCGCCCCTGTTTAAGGGACGGAATTGTGCGCGGCCGCGCATAGTGTACTGAGGTCTTGGCGGTTCAGAGCGGCACCTGTCGGGACGGTTAGGGGACAGAGAGTTAGAGGTCACCGCTCGCTGCGCCACGGTCCTGGTCAGGTTTTTCGATTCGCCAGGTCGGCATTGCGTCCTGTAGTGAAGATGAAGTCGTCGAGGATGTCCGCCACCGCGGTTGGGGACTCGACGTGGGGGAAGTGTCCGACACCGCGGAGTACTTCAAGTCGGCTATCTGGTAGTGCGTCGTGAGCGGCGTAGCCATGGGCGACAGGAATGATCCGGTCCTGGTCACCCCAAATCAATAAGGTGGGTAGCCCAGAACTCAGATGGAACTTGTTGACCGCGCTGACGGCCTGGCCGCGGTAGTCAACTACCGAACGCAACGTACGAAGGAACGCCTGCCGTGTCTGGCCGTCTGACAGCGACGAGTAAGCGTTCCATATCTCGCCGGCGCGTGGCGAGTGGATTCCGGCCGAAGTGAGCCAGGACCTCAGCTTGTTGCCGACGTTCAGCACTGGCTGGGGTGCGACCGCCGGCAGCACCAGCTCGGCTCCGGGCGCCGAGAGGATCCGCAATATCCAGCTCAGGTCGGGGCCGAGACCACCGCTGCTGATGAGAACCAGCCGTTCGCAGTAGTCGCGATGCTGGTAGGTGAACTGCATGGCTACACCGCCACCAAGCGACTGACCGACCACCGTCGCCCGGGTGATGCCGAGCTCGTCGAGCAGATCACGCAGCCAGACCGCGAACGCACCCAGCGAATAATCACCGCGCGGCTTGGCGGATTCACCATGCCCAAGCAGGTCCGGCGCCACCACCCGGTATTTCTTTGACAGCTGGGGCAGCACCGCTCGCCAGGTCGCGGAACTTCCCGCCATGCCATGAATCAGCAGTAGCGGCTCGCCGGCTCCCGCGTCCCTATAGGCAACACGCTCGCCGTGCAGGTCGAGATATTTCATCTTCTCGCTCACGTGAACCGGTCTCCATCCAATGGTGTTCCGGGTTGATGGCACCTCGTCATAGCAATCACTCCCACGCCCCTAGTCGACGATACCCGTAACCTACGGTTCCGTAGGTTATCGGTCAGTAAACCGGCCGGCGTCGGTGCCCGCGGCACTTTCCAACCGAACAAGCCCCCCGGGGGTGTCTCTACCTCGCCACCCGATCGTTGGATCCGGCCGGGCGATTAGGGCACGATGGGCCATGAGGTGGAAGCCAGTGCTCAACGCGTTCGTGATCACCTTCAACGGCCGGATCACCCCGACCGGCAACTAACCAATGCCAAGGTCGGATCCACCGTTAATCGGACAGCCCCTAGTAGATGCACAATGCTGGTCATCGTCGCCGGTGTTGATCTTGGCGAGGATGTGGTAGGCGGCGGTGTGTCGGTCGGTTCCGGTGTGGGCAGCCTGGGTGTCGAGTTCCCAGTGGGCTTGCTGTGGGGTGTAGCCGCGCCCGATGAGAACCCCGATGGCTTGGTTGATCGCTGATGCCGCGCGCAGTTGTCCCCCGGGCAGCGACCCGGCGGCGACGCTAAGGTGCTGATCGAGGATGAAGTCGCTCAGTGAGCGTGCAGTGAGCCACGCCAGGTCCGCGGCGAGGTCGACGAACGCTCCCGGTGATCCCGCGTACAGAATGATCGCCACCGCCGGCGAGTTCTGAGGATCACTGGGGCCCGGCAGACTCAGGTGCAGGGAGGTGCGGATGTCGCCGGCGAGGGCCCCCTCGGCCAGAGCGGTGAGGGTGAACGGGGGATCGCTGTGGGACACAACCACGCTCAGACCGAGGTAGCTTGTTACGGCGGCGGCGGCGTCGAGGGTCAACCGGTGCAGGCTCTGCGCGATGTCGGTGCCGGGTTCATCCAGCGCTTCGGTCAGGATAGCCAAAGCGGCGGCCGTCGCTGCGGTGATCCTCACGAGGTGAATGCTCCGCTGGGCGCTCCCGAGCGCCGATCGAGCCTGCCAAGGCCGAACAGGGCGAGTCGCCGTGCACGGTGGAGGATCCAGGAAGTAGGTCAGGACCGTTCCCTGGGACTGAGCCTCCACCCTCAACCCTACGCGGGACCCGCCGCGCACCGACAACCCGGCGTGGCGATCGGGACTCAGGCCGGGTTGTGGCGGGCGCGGGCGCGGCGGACGGCTTCATCGACGATGCGCTGCGCCACGTCAGCCAATTTGCGGTGTTCGGCTTGGCTGATCGCCCGCAGCTGGGCGAATGCGTCCTCGGCGCTGCGCCCGCTGCGTCCGCGGAGCAGGCCGATCGCTTGATCGATCACCGGTCGCGTCGACAGGGCGGTCTGCAACTGCACCGTCAGCGCCATCGCCTGGGCGAGGACGTGAGCGTTGTGCACGGCGACCGCTGCGGGTTTGGCGAACAGTTCCCCGAGTTCGGCGGCGTGCTCATCGAAGACGTCCTTGTCGTGGGAGTAGACGTTGATCGCCCCGACCACCTGATCGGGCAGCAGCAGCGGCAGTGACAGTGCACTGTGCACGCCCAACCTGCCCACGCGGGGGCCGAACCGCGGCCACATCTTCTCGCCGCCCAGCGACCCCGACCGCACCGTGCGGCGCTCCAGCGCTGCGGTGATGCAGGGGCCCTCCTGCAGCGTGACGTACTGGATGTCGTCGATTTCGGCGACAAACGGTGCACTGGCCGCCAGCGCTTCAACCATGTTGTCGATCCGGTCGACCCGCAATAGGGTCACCCCGGCCCCCTCGGCGCCCGGGATCGCGTGCACTGCGAATAGCGCCACTTCGGTCAGCAACTCCGGCAATCCCAGACTGCCCGCCACCAAACCCGCCAAATCGCCGATGGCGGCCTGCAAATCGGAGATGTCCGCGCGCGCCTGTTCGGCGGCCAGTGGCCCTGCCGGGGTGCGGTCGGCGCCGTTGGAGAACTCGGTCATCCGTTGCCACCTGCGCTCACGTAGTCTCGCCCGGGGCTCGGCATCCCTGGCCAGAGCCCGACCACATACCCTTGCAGCCCAACAGCCACGAGGTGGTTTGTCACGCCAAGAATACCGCCGCTGAAGTTCTGCGGCCCGTGCCGGTCACTGCAGTCGCAGGTACGCGACCTCGGACCAAGCCAGGATCCAAGGGCCGGGCCGTTCACACTTGGGCACGGGCGCAGGGCACGCGGTGGAATTGGGTTCGCCCGAATCGGATTCGACGGCACCCAGGGGTGTAACGTCGGGGGTACTGAGAATCTCAGCTGGTTGGGGATGAGTTCGGCTGTCCGCTGCAGAACTCCAGGAGCGTCGGCTCCAAGGCCCCTACATGCCGGTGATCGTCTGCACGTCGGGATCACCATGCCTGTTCGCAGAGTTTTCTGGCTCGATCCGCCCCGTTACAACACCCCAGATGTCTAGCCGTTGCCGCACGTTGAGCGGCGTCGAAGGCTGGGTGTTCGCGAAGGCATCGGGGCAGGATCACATCCGGATTGGGAATCGCTCACCTTCGTCTGCCACCAGCCTGAAGCTGGTGGCATTCTGAACGGGGGTCGATTGTCCGAAAGGTGCATCGCGTGACTTACTGTATTGGCGTAATGCTCGATAAGGGCATGATTTTCGCCTCCGGATTTCCCGTACGAATGCCGGTGTGGATAACTTCGCCAAGTTCTGCAAGATGACGGTATCGAGCGTCGCGGCAACCGCGTTGTCGTTCTGCTGAGTTCGGGAAACCTGGCCGGAACCCAGGCCGTCATCAGCGTATTGACGCAGCGTTGTGTCGACGGCGCCGCGGCCACCAGTCTCTTGGGTGCCCGGACGATGTTCGACGTCGTAAAGCTGGTCTCCGACGCGACGCGCGATATCGAGAAACGCGACGCCGGGTATCTGGAAGAGAACAACATCCGCTTCAATGCCTGGTTCCTGGTCGGTGGGCAGATCGTCGGCGAGCCGATACGGCTGTTCCGGACCTATGCCGAAGGCAATTTCATCGAAGCAGGAGACAACGCGCCTTTCTTCAGACCGGTGAAACCAAGTACGGAAAGCCGATCCTCGACCGAGTGCTTACGCAACATACGCCCCTGGCAGACGCCACGAAATGTGTGCTGGTGTCTTTCGATTCGACCATGCGCAGCAATTTG
>CAVYPI010000055.1:0-13703 GCA_963770125.1 uncultured Actinomycetota bacterium
CCCATCGCAGGGGTGTGACGTTCACAGCACAAAGCTCGTTGTCACACTAGCTGTCCGCATCCCGGACTGGCATCGACCTCGGCTGGCGGACGTTCAGCTGGTGTAGCAGTACGAGTCGCTCGACGCGTCGCCGCCCTGGAGCCGGGTCTGGTGCACCCGCAGGCCACGGAAGTCGTTGCCGTGCGGGAAGAATCGGCTGTCGGGGACAAGACCTCCGGCGGACACGTCGGCGTCGAGTTTGGCCATCCACGCCCCGACGCCGTCGGGGTAGACCGTGTCGTCCCACGCCGAGTACAGCGAGTTAGTGAGGTACACCCGTCGACCGTCGCGGCTGATCTCCACCATCTGCGGTCCACCGGCCAGCGGCAGATCGGGAGCCGCCGGGTGCGGCTCGCGTCGCACGATCCCGCCGAGGCGAACCGACGCCGTCTCGCGCGGATGGAACGGGTCGCTGACGTCGTACTGCTTGAGTTCTCCTGTGCCCCAGCATGATACGTACAGCCAGCGATCGTCGACCGACAGATCGATGTCGGTGACCAGCGGGGGCGCCGCACCAAAGGGCTTAAACAGCGGTGGCAGGTCGTCGGCGTCGGCGGGCTCGGCCGGGATCGTGATCACCTCATCGACCGACCACCGGTCACCGTTCTTGTGCCACAGCCACACCGACGCCGACAGGTCCTCGGCGCTGATTACTGTGTCGACGAATCCCCACGCTTTGGACGGGTCGTGGGCCGGGCGCAGCTCCAGGACCATCTGGTGGGCGTCGCCAAGGTCGACGCGCTGGGTCAGCTTCCGTTCGGACATGCTCCAGAAGTTCACATGGTGTCCAAACTTGCGTCCGAGCAAGTCCTCGGGATTCAGCCCATTCTCGATCATCGACGGTGTCGCCCACTCCGATGTGATCACGGTGTCGTACTTCAGATGCCACCAGACGTCGTACGCCAAGAGTTGCGGTCCCCGGTCCAGCTCCCACGTTTCGATGACCTCGAACGTGTCGTGGTCGATCAGAGCTACGCCGCCGGGACCTTCGGCGCCGTCGGTCCCACCCAACGCCGACATGAAGATGCCGCCGGGTCCGCAGTGCA
Source organism: uncultured Actinomycetota bacterium (assembly GCA_963770125.1). Classification (GTDB taxonomy): domain Bacteria; phylum Actinomycetota; class Actinomycetes; order Mycobacteriales; family Mycobacteriaceae; genus Mycobacterium. The sequence continues at coordinate 1,086 of CAVYPI010000055.1, forward strand.
CCGTGTGCGGGCGAGAGTATCCAGCCTTGGCCGCAAGCTCACTGGCCTCGATCGTGTGGGTCACCACCGGATGGCGAGGGTCGGGCTTGGTGTCGAGGACGTAGGTCCTCGACGAGCGAAGACCCGGAACGAGCAGATATCGCCGCTCAAGCGCCTCATGCTGGCCATGCCCCTCGTGGCAGAGCGCGCTCGAGCACGCGTTCCAGCCGAAATGGTGGAGTTCGTTACCGGACGTTGGTAGCTCCGTCCAGCCGACCACGCCGCCGAACGTTGTGGACTCGGGGTCGCAGTCGACCACGGCAAGCGCGTCTTTCTGCTGGCTCGTGGGGTCGAACGCGACCACATAGGCGAGTTGCTCGGGGGCAGCCGCGACTGCGTGGCCCGGGCTGCGGTAAAACGTCGGATCAATCGTGGGCATGACTCCTCCTCGGCTCGCGCGTTTTCGCCGGACCACCATCTGGTACTTGGTCAGTCGATGTGGCGGTCAGGTCGGCTCTCTTGATCCTTCGCCGCGAATGTGGGGGTGTCTATCCCTTGCCCGCCGGTGCGATTGTCGGGAACGTTGGTCTGCCGCGCGACGCTGAGATATCAGCCTTCGCGCTCTCTCTGGGCGAAACATCGGCGTGCACGGTAATCCGACCCCGGTGTGCGCCTATCTACCCAAGCTTCTGGGAACTGGCCCGGCACATCCCTGCCGCCACTGCTTCTGTCAACTAAGCCAGACACTGTCCGGGCCGAGAGGCGGCTGCGAGATGTTGATGGCATCAACACCTTTCGTGTCTCCGCAAGTCGTTTCACGTGCTTTCACGTACTCATTATCGGCGTTTCCGCCGACGGTTATGGATCGCGGCGCTTCGCCAGCGCTCCCTCGGGCTTGTTCCGATCCTCCGACGTCTGCGTGCCTTTCACTTAATGAAACGCAGCGAGGCCCGACGGCGAGCGCGGTGGAGGAGATGCAGCGGCGCTGCCGCGCCTACCCGACAGAGCGACGGGCTTGGAGCACGACCAATCAGTCTTATTTCCGGGAAACCGTCGTTCCCACACTTTCAACAGGCACGCAAGCGGGCGCTCGCGCAGACGGTGTAACCGACCTTTACCGGCCGTCAGCTCGACCCGTGAGCGCAACGGCTTTGTCGTCGCGGCGAGGGTCGTCGTCCGGCCCGCTTACGAGATGGATGACGCAGCCGGGTGTGTCCGCCGGACCGGCAGCTCGACCAGAAGGGCCGCAGATCAGGCTCGTGTCGAGGTCCCGCACCCGTCGGCGGCGGTTCCAGGCGCGGGCGTCGCTGCACTACATCCGGAGCTGGGCGGTGCCACTGCGGCAGCGACAATCCAAGTCGAACATTTGATGCCGCAAAAGTGAGCGCGCGAGCAGCAAAACCACCAGTGCCACGACGTATCCCGGCCCTCAGTGGGCGGATGTCAGCGCACCGGGCGACGGCTCCCAGCGCGTTGAGGCGCGACGCCTTCGCGCAGGATCGCGCCCGCCATCAATCCACAAAAGAAGCCCAGAAGGAAGAACCCGCGTGCGCGTCGCCTGTTCCTCCGCGCAACAGCAGATGCGACGAATCCGCATATCGCGGCGATGATGGCGACCCCAAGGAGCAGAGCAATCAGATGTGTCGGTCCGAGCGACCCCATATTGCAACCTCCGGGCCGTCGTCTCGTAGGCCGCTTTACCGATCCAAGCACCGTTTTCGCCGGACCAGCATTGCTGGCCAATATTTGTGACCAAAGCGAGCATGAAGCGTTAGCCGCCTGCTGCCACACCAGATCCGGCGAACCCAGACTCCCGCGGGGTGGCTGTCTTTCGCCTCGGTTCTCGGCCACCCCACGTGACCACCGGAAGGTGCTCCCGTGAACGGTAAAACCCTGTAGGACAGTCCTGTCAACGGCAACTGAATGTCAACCAGTTTTCCGCCGTGGGTTCGCGCAGTGGTCAGTATTCAGTTGCCGCCGACAAATCCCACCGTAAAGTCGCGCACCCCGGCCGGGTCGGAGGCCTGCTGCGGTCAGAGCCTGTAGCAAGGGTCTAACGGCGGTGAACAATTCCTATGGCCGTGCCCACACCGTGCCCACAATCTGCCCACAGTCACAGATAGCTCCAGTGATCTGCCGTGATGCGTTTTGGCTGGTGAAGCCAGTTTCGGCCCTCTGACCAGGGAGCCGAGGAGGTCGCGAACACCTACGCGCTGTTGTCGATCGCCGAAAGCCTTTTCCCACAGCAGCAGCCGAGGGAGCCAGGTCCGGAACCAGCGCGACCCGCAGGGCAGAGGCATCGCGAACTCCTGACCGTCGCTGAGGTGTCCGAGATGACGCGGCTGTCGGTGGGCACCTTGCGGTGGTGGCGGTCCGTGGGAGCGGGCGGCCCGCCGTCGATCAAGCTGGGGCGACGGGTGATGTATCGCCGGGCCGATATTGAAAAGTGGATGGAGCAAGCGCGGTGAACTTGATGACGGCTCTTGACGCCGTCAAGAGAGCATCATGACCGCTCAGGTCCCATCTCACCTCCCCAGGGCCGCAACGGGCCTCAAATCGCGCCACCGTCAGTGGGAATCGCCCTCCCCGTGGGGCGATCACCTGCAACGGCTGCCGTAACTGGTGGACCGGACTGGGGGCTGCGCACTGTAGCTCCTGCCATCAGACCTTCACCGGCGGTCGCCCGGCTTCAGGGGGCGGTGGAGGCCCTCGGTGCGATCGCCAGAGAGCTACCCGGAGACAAGCGCTGACGACAGTTCTGGGACTGAATCTTTTAATATTGAGGACCGGCAGTCCACAGTCACCTGGGCGACGATGGCCGAAGCGGAGAAGTTCCGCGCACCGTTCGACGCGGTCGGGCCTAAGCGGGCCTTGGAGGCATCCGGCATCGGGGACACGCTTAAGGCCTCACCTAATCGGGAGACGGTCGGGGAATACCTGAACGCGTACATCTCCAGCTTGATTCGGTGCACCCGGTGACGCAGTAGCGAGTCGACGAGATCCGAGCGTTCCGCCACCGGCGCGTACCTGAGTCGGTGTTCAACGATCGCCGTCAACATCGTCGAACCGCGTTACGCCCGGCAATATCCCCCGGTCACAGTGCGCAGGACGTTATTGACCAACGAGTCGGCCAGGTGACCCTTGGGCTAGGTGCACGCGGTTTTCACCGGGTCGAATTCAGTCATACGCCGTCGATGGCCGTGCGTCCCACCAGCTGGGCGGGCATGGATCCCGACACCATCGGGTGGACCGAGAAGCCGGCGACCAACCACGCCGTACTGAAAGGTATAGATCCGCATCGGGTGTCGATTCCCTGACCGAAGGGCTATGTGAGGCAGGGATTCTCAGTGGCACCGGTGGCGTAGACCCGTTGGAAGAGTTCTTGAAGCGGGCCTCCGCAAGGGCCGGCGACGGACCGGTGTCATAGTCCTCGCTGGGCGTCTTGTTCGGCTACGACACCGGGGTGATCTCCGGTGCGCTGCTGTTCATCACGACGGACTTCAAGCTCAACGCCATCCAGCAGAGCGTCTCGTCATCGAGCCCCCGGCCTACCCCGCCTTCCGGGTTCCTCGCCGCGGCAGGGATGGTTGTCGGCGGTACATCCGGGAGGCCTTGCTTCCCGTGGAGGAGTGGACGATGGTTGATCGCAGACCGATAGGACCTGATCATTCCGGCGGGAAAGAAGGCGCCAGTTGACATGAGCAACTACACGGTTGGCTACATCGTGGGTAGCCTGTCGGCTGACTCGATCAATCGGATGTTGTCCAAGGCGCTGATCCGGTTGGCCCCGGACAGCCTTGCGTTCCAAGAGATTTCTATTCGAGATCTCCCGTTATACAACCGCGATTTCGACGCCGACTACCCGCCGGCGGGCCAAGCCCTCAAGGACGCCATCGCCTCGGTCGACGCGGTGCTGTTCGTGACCCCCGAGTACAACCGCGGCATCCCCGGCAGCCTGAAAAACGCGATCGACTGGGCAAGCCGCCCATACGGAACCAACTCGTTGACCCGCAAGCCGTCGGCGGTGATCGGCGCCTCACCCGGCAAAATCGGCACCGCACTCGCCCAACAGCATCTGCGCGGCGCGCTGAGCTTCTGCAACTCGCCGCAGATGAGTGCGCCCGAGGCCTACATCCAATTCACTCCAGGACTGATCGCCGACGACGGTGAGGTCACCGAAAAGTCGACCGAGCAATTCCTCCGTGACTTCATTGAGGCCTTCGCCATCTTCATCACCCGCGTTCTCACCGTGCTGCCGCGCGAGCGCTGACGTGTGCGCCGTTGCCGTAGTAGTCCGCTCCGAATCCGTTGGTGCGAAGGGAAAGTCGACGTGATCCAGCTGGCGCGTATGGGAGTTGACCTGGCTGTCGGAGTGAGGCGCGTATCCGAGTTGGCCGACGGCTTCTTGGCAAGTCGGCCGGCGTAGCGTCATCAGCGCGACAAACCGATCCGGCGGCAGGAGCAACAGCATGGATCCACATCTATCGGAGAAGACCGCTGTCGTAACCGGCGCGAGCAAGGGCAGCGGGCTCGCTATCACCAACGCGCTGATGGACGCGAGTGCGTTCGTGTAGGCCGATCTGTCGCAATCCGACGGCGCCGATGACCTGGTCGCCGCAGCGGCGGACCGCGGCGAATCGATGTACTGGTGAACAATGTCGGCGCGCTCACTGTCCATCCGGGTGGATTCGCGACCGTTACCGACGACGAGTGGCAGGCGTCTTGGGGCCTCAACGTGATGGGGACCGTGCGGCCGACCCGGGCCGCTCTGCCACAGATGCACCGTCGTGGCGGCGGATCGATCGTCATCGTCGGATCCTTCAACGCGTAGTTCCCCGACCCCGGGATCTACGACTTCTGTGCCACCACGGCCGCCGTCACCAACTTCGCCAAGGCTTTGTCAAAGGAATTGGGCCCGAAGAACATTCGCGTCAATCCGTCAGCCCCGGACCGGTGACTACCGGGATGTGGCTGGACGAGGGCGGAGTCGCCGACACGATCGCCGGGGCCAGCGGTCAGACCGCCGAAGAGGTCAGGGCGGGCACGGCCAGCGCCGCGGCGACCGGCCGGTTCACAACTCCGCAACAGGTCGCCGACTTAGTCGTGTTTCTGGCCAGCGACCGGTCTGGCAACATCGCCGGGTCCGACCTGAGGATCGACGGCGGGTTGATCACCACCATGTGAAGTAGCCGACAACCCGCATGCCTCGCTATTCATCGTTTCGGTGCACCGGTATGCTCGCGGATTTCGTCGACCGACGCAGTTCTCATGGCTGGCATGCGGACCCACCTGTGGGCGCACCAGTTAAAGCACATCGAAGCTCAGTCGGAGACGAGGATGACGGCGCGAGATCATAACTGTGCTGGCCGACCACTCCGCCGGGGTCGTGCAACGCTCCAGCGGCACCGTCGACGGCATCATGGCACTCTTCGGCGCGCCAACCGCTCTAAAGGATAACGCTTTCCGCGCGTGCGTGGCCGCTAGCGCAGTGAGTCCTGCAAGTCGGTATCCGGGACATCCCGCGTTCTGGCGAGGCCGTTGCGGTCGCGCGCGGTCGCTGCTGTTAGGCGACTGCGCTGATGCCGGTGATGTCGCGCCCGACGATCAGCGCCTGGATGGTCTCGTGCCCTCGAACGTGTGGATGACCTCGAGATCGACTATGTGTTTTGATCAACTGGCAGTCGAGCAGTATTCCGTTGCCTCCCAACAAGTCTCGCGCTTCGGCAAGCACCGCTCGCGCTCGGGTCGTGTTGTGGAACTTGCCAAGCCCGGCGAGGGTGTCGCCGAGCCGGCCCTGCTCGGCGAGCCGGGTCATCTGCAGGCAGTACAGCTGCATCGCGGTGACGTCGGCCCGGCGGAAAGGGCGGACGCCTTCTACGTCGTGTTCCGATGGTTCGAGGACTACCTATTGGTGCCCAAGGTCATTGGACGCGCCGTAAAAGTGCCCGGCGGCGTCACCGTGGTCGCCGTCCTGATCGGGGCGGCGCTGCTGGGGATTGTCGGCGCGCTCGTAGCGATCCCGGTCGCCGCGGCGCTGCAGTTGCTGGCACAGGAACTGCTCTTCCCCGCGCTGGACGAAGCGTGACCAACAACTTGAGCACGGCAACCCCATCGAATCCAGGCATGTGTGCGGTTTGTGAGTACCACGCCCGGCCCCCACCTCGCCGACAGTTATCCCCGGCACCTCCCGACCGGCGCAGCCGTGCCACCTGGGCGTCGCGCTCCCGCATGGCTTCGGGGTCCAGTCGACGGCGGTCATTTCGGGTCCTTTTCGAAAGTCATTGCGCCACACTGTCTTTAGTGTCCAGCAAACGGCGTATTGCTCGTATTCCGCCGCGTATATCTACCGCCGTAACGTCCTGACAAGCGGGTTTTGGGGTGATCGTTTGCCGGGGACTGTGTTGACCACCCCCGCGTATCCAGGGAGAGCGCCGAGCGGCTCCGCCGATGCGCCGCCGTGTCGCGAGCAACTTTGCGCAGGCCTACCCCCCACTTTGGCGCGGGTTGTTGGTGCGGAGCGTGTCGGGTCGCGACCAAGTATTACTCCGCGCATGCCGTTGGCAGCGTCGCGGCGGACCTCGATCAAGTTGTTGCGCGGCACCATGTTTGGCGCAAGCGGCGCGAACATTATGCGCCGCAACAGAGCACGGGCCAGCGCGCGACGGCGACAGCATGAGTCGTCTCCGGGTCGTTCGTTCCATCCAGGCTCAGCGCGGGACGATCGGGGGACCCCATGAGTTGTCTGCGTGGACCGTTTAGTTTAGCCCAAGTTTAGCCCGGGTCGTCCACGAACGAGATTCCCGGCGGGTTGTCCCTGAGTGCTAACGTCACCGCACCACAACTGGTACTACCACGTCTGGGCGTGAGTTGTGCGCGGGACGTTCGAGGAGTTCGCCGACCTATGAGCGCAGGCGGGAAACGGGAGGACGCCCGTCGCCGGCTTGAGGAGCGCTACCGGCGGCTGGCGGATGCCCGCAAGAAGCGGCCGGCCGCCGCAGTCGCCGCCCGCTTCACCGAGATCGACGGCGCCACGCTGGGCGCACTCGTCTCGATCGAGCTGTTCACGACGGTCATCCCCCTGATCATCATCGGATTCGACTACTTTTCCGGCTTCGCTGAGAACGCCAGTCCGGGCACACTTTTCATCCGGGAGGTCGGCCTCGTTTACCCGCTGACTGAACGGGTCCGCGCCGCGTTCGGCGATTCCTCGGCATTTCGGTCGAGTTGGACTTTCATCGGAGTCGCCGGATTCCTCGTGTGGGGAATCCCGATGTCGATCACCATCGCCGGAATCTTCGCCAAGGCCTGGCGCCGTGAGCAGTTCGGGCGGGGCCAACGGCTGCTGCGGGGCGCCACGTGGTTCGTCCTGTACCTGACGATGATCGCCCTTCGTGAACGGATCGCCCTCGGCGGCGATCACACCGGTGCGATCCGAGCGCTGCTGTTCGTGGCTGCCCTGGTGCCGGTCTGGATCTTCTGGTCGCTCACACCGGTTCTCCTGGTCCGCGAGGGCGGGCGGGGCCTGAGATACCTCGCGCTCGCCGGACTCGCCGGGGTGGTGATCGACGGAACCATTCTCCCGCTCGCCGCCCGGATCCTCTTCCCGCCGTTGCTCAGCGGTTGGAGCGGGTTGGGCCCGATCGGTGTCGCGATGGCATTGATGACGTGGTGCGGGGTGATCGGCATCGGATGGGTCGTGACAGCGTGCGTGGGCGCGGTCCTGTGGGAACGCACAGCCCCGACCGAAACGGTCATCGAGTCACAGACAGACGTCACCCCGGATCCACCGGAAGCCGCGTAGTTCCTGGGATCGATGACCCAGGTGCAGAACGGGATCGCGTTGGGCCAGCGGGTTCAGCGCCGACCCAAATAGGCGCGGAGGTTGGCGATGAGCGGCTTGTCGGCGAGCTCGAGCGGGTGTTCAACCGGGCCGGTGGGCCCGCCGACGGTGCTGCGGATGGACAACGGCCCGGAGTTGATCTCTCAAGCGCTGCAACAGTTTTGTAGCGGCAAGGTCGGGCCTCCTACATACCACCGGATAACCGTGGAACAACGGCTACATCGAATCGTCGGCATGCGCGTCGTGGATCACCGCAGTGGCGGTAACTACTGTGGGCGATATGTCTGAGACCACCCCGGGTTCGTCGCAGCACGCGGATATTCCCGGCGCCGCCTCGCCGCAAGGCAGCGGTTCGCCGCCCACCGGACGATGGGCGCGCCTGCGTCATGAATGGCACCACCGGCTCGATCCGGTCGAGCAATCGGCGGTGATGTCATGGGCGACGTTTACGGTGACCTTCGCCGGACTCCGGGTGCTCACCCACTGGATCCGTGCCGGGCACGGCCCCAAAGGCGGAGGCATCAGCATCGGTGGCCGACACTTTCACCACTACAACATCGGCATCGCACTGCTCTCCGCGATCGGAGCGGTAGGCCTGCGTGGGGCAGAGAAGCGGCGGCGCCACCCAGCCGTGGCCGTCGCCTACGGCGCGGCGAACGCATTGGTGGTCGACGAACTGGCCCTGCTGCTGGACTTGGAAGACGTGTACTGGTCTCACCAGGGCCGCGAGAGCGTGGACGCGGCGATCGGCATCATCGCCGCGGGCGGGACGTTCTTTGCCGGACTTCCGTTCTGGCCCCACGTCCGGCGCGCACTGTGGTCGGGAAGCTGACCTTAGCGAGGGCGGGTGGACCCCAACGAGGCCGCCTCATGGGCCGACGACCCAGCTGATTATCGAGCCGCCGTAGGAGCCGCCGGGTTGCGGGATGACCTGCTCGCCGTTGACGGTGGCGCGGTCAACCTGCGCGGCCATCACCGCGACCGCGCCGGATCGGCATCGAGCACGGTGATCTCGGTCCCTGCGTTGAGGGTGTTGCCGCGGAAGAACTCCCGGCCGCCGCCGATGGTGCTCAGCGCCGCGACCGGGATGCCGAGCACCAGCAGGCCCATCCCCATGACAAACACGCCACCGACCGGGCCGAAGTGGGTCTTGCCGTACTCCGGCGCGTACATGTCGATGGCGCTCTGCACGAACACCCAGGTCATCGCAACCGCGCCGACAAACGGAAGGGCACCGCGCAGCCAGAAGTCGCGCGCCGACCCCAGCAGCGTGCGCCGGTAGGTCCACACACACGCATACGCGGTGATGGCGTAGTAGAAGGCGGTGGCCAGCGCGAGCGAGGCCACCATGTCCGCCAATGAGTTCTGGCTGACCAGCGCCATCACGAGATATATCGTGCACCCACCCACACCGACCACGAGGGTGCCGAACCACGGGGTCTGATATCGGCGGTGCACCCGCGCGAAGCGCTGCGGCAGGGCCCGGTAGACCGCCATGGCCAGCATGCTCCGCGCGGTCGGCGCCAGACACGTCAGCACCGACGCCAACGACGACGAGCTGATCGCCAGCAGCAGCAGCACGGCCAGGCCGCTGCCGACCACCGGGTCTCCCAGGATGCTGAGGGTGTCGTTGGCGTTGTGCGGATTGTTCAGGCCGATCCCGCTCGTACCGAACCCGGCGAACGCCTGAATCGCGTAGCTCACCAGCACATAGGTGCCCAGCACCAGGATGGTGGCGAGCACGGCGGCCTTGCCCGGGTTCTTGTGCGGGTCCTTGGTCTCCTCCGATATCGGCAGGCAGGCGTCCCACCCCCAGTACGCGAAGACGCACAGGATGCTTCCTCGGGCAACCGCCGAGGCGGACAGTCCCGTCGGGGACAGCCAACTCCATTGCGGCACTACGGCCTGTGGACCGGCGTGATGGCCGAACACCTTCACCAACGCGACAACGCTGACCAGCGCCAGCATCGCGAACTGCACCGCCACCAGCACAGCCTGAGTCCGCTCGGTGACGTCGATGCCCCGCACACACAGCAGCAGCAAGACGACGACGCTCAGCGCGCCCACCGCAACCTGCGCGGCCATCGAATCCGCCAGCGCGTTCAGGTGCAGCGCCTTCAGCAAGTAGATGGCCGCGATCTGCGCGCCGTTGCCGACGGCCACGGCCGCGGCGATAAATGCCGCCCAGCCTGCCAGCCAGCCGACCCAGGGGCCGAAGGCGCGCGTGGCCCAGGTGAAGGTGGATCCACAGTCCGGCGTCTGCCTGGCGAGTTCACGAAACGCGAACGCGGTGAGCATCATCGGGACAAACCCGATGACGAACAGCGCGGGCGTCTTGGCGCCCACCACCGCCACCATGCCCGCCAGCACCGCGGCCAGACTGTAGGCCGGCGCGACCGACGACACCGCGATCACGACGCTCCCGGTCAGACCGATAGATCCCGACCGCAGCCCCTTGCCTGTGGCCGTCACCGAGCCGCGGCCGTACTGCTCATGACCCCTCCCCGCGACGGGGTTTGACGGGTATTGGCCGGATCGTCACGGCTGCCTCTTTGCGGTCACTTCCACACGATATGCGCGGCATGGCCCCGCCCCTGTCCGCGTCTGCGTGGGTCATGCTTGCACCGGGTGTTAGTCGGACCCCGCATCGACACTTGGAGGCCGCCGTGATGGCCAGTAAGGGATGGACGTGGAGGTGGCAGCGGTGTGGCCGCTACGAGTACCGGAAGGTCCTGATGCCCTCGACCAACCCGGACCACCTGGTTCCCAGCGCGCCCCGTCGGAGCGGCGGGTTCCTCCGGGTGGCTGCCCGGTACGCGGCGGGGAGGAAGCGATGCAGTACCACCAGGTGAGGATATTGTGCGCCTGCGGGAAAAGATCTGGAACGCCGACAAGTGCCTGACCCGTGAGCAGGCAATGATCTCGCCAGGGTGTCGGCGACGATCGACGCCCTCTACACCGATCTGCATTGCGCGTGGGGGAACGGATCGGTAACCGTGCGTGCGATGTCGCCACCTACAGGTCGCTCGAGTGCGACTCGGATACCGCCGCAGGTCAGCGGGACGAGGGCGGCCACAGACCGCGGGACAGGTCGCGATCGAGCAAATGAGCGCTGACATCGCCATCGTAGAAGAGGTTCGGGTCGAAAGCATCGCCGAAGTGCTCGGTCAGCAACGACGAGAACAGCAGGGCGGCCGACTGCGGCCGGTGGTTCATGACGAGTTGACTGGTCTCGCCCGCGTCGTTGAAGTACACGACGACGAAGTTGTAGATCTCGACTCCGGCCGGATGGTAGGCCTCGCTGCCGCGGATGCGGGAGCGGTAGTCCTCCAAAAAGAGGTCGCCGCGCATGCCGTAGAAGCGGAAGTCCTGGAACGCGTAGAGGCTCCGCGCGAAGCTCAGCATCTTCCCGACCTGTTCTGCACCACGCACTTCGCCGTTGAACACGGCGCCCTGGAGGATGACATCGTCGGCGAGGTTGTCCAGCCAATGTGGGTAGTAGTCCAGGTGTGGCGCCTGGTTGTCGAGCTTGCGGGTGATCTCGTTCGATGTGGTCATGGCAGTTGTCTCCTTGTTCGTGGGTCGATTCGGTTAGTGGGTGTTAGGCGGCGCCCAGCCGCGCGTCGCCGAGGGCGTAGCAACCCCGGTGTCGAACTCGTCGGCGCCGTCCGCTGAACCGGAACCCGGCAACGGAGCGAATTGAGGGTATATGCCCGGTTTCTAATACGAGCATATGCCCGTAAGATGGTGAGCGCAAGAGGCAGGGCCCTAATCGGCGGGATCGCGGCCGACAGCGGCCCAAAGGAGGCGAGGAACAATGAACGACGCCAGACTGTCGGCGAGGAGTGAGTGCTATGGCACCGCGCTGCGAAAGGCATCCCGACGCGTTACTGCGCTCTACGACGAAACCCTCGCACCAAGTGGCCTGCGCTCAACGCAGTTCGCCATCCTCGCCGAGATTGTCGATCGCGACGAGGGTCCGCCGACGCTCAATCAGCTCGCCGACGACCTCGTACTGGACCGCTCGGGACTGGGGCATTCGCTTCGCCCGCTTGAGCGCGAGGGTCTAATCCGGCTTGAAAAAAGCAGCCGCGACCGGCGCAGCACCCTGGTGGCACTCACAGATCAAGGCCGGGAACGATACGCATACGCCTTCACGCTCTGGCAGAAGGCTCAAGACCGGTACGCCTCCGTTATCGGTGAAGCCCAAGCCAACCAGCTTCGACAACGCCTACTCGAGATCGGACACGACGACCAACTGGCTTAGCGACAAGATTTCCGCCTAGCCATCCGTGCCCGTCGGGGCGCCAATCCCACGGGGGCGTTAGCGGTTGCTGCAAACGGCGTACTTAAACATATTGTGGCGCAACGTAACTCGGAGTGTCAAATGGTAACTCGGAGTAACCGGACACGTATCGAGACGAGAGAAGGGGACGTTGATTCATCTGCTGAAAACGACTGGTTTTACCGGTAAGCCGCCTATTCGATTCCGTCGTATTCGCCATGGCGCAATTTCCGGGAGCAAAGTACGTACATCCTCGCCTGGTGGGATTTCCACTTTGAACCGGTTTCTGTCCAGGTCGAACCGGTGTGGTCACGTTGAATAGGCGGCAGCTGACGGCGGAGTTGGGGTTCATGCCCGCCACCACCGACGAGGCCGACATCGAGCGGCACCCCCAGCGCAACAAGAAGGCGGACTACTGGCTGGCCCGCGCTCATAGATTCGATCACCTACGCCGGGAACAAGAGCTTTGGGGACAGCGTCAGAATCCAGCAGCAGACTGAGTGCTTCGCCGCCC
>CAVYPI010000056.1:0-57699 GCA_963770125.1 uncultured Actinomycetota bacterium
ATCTCCACGACCGTCGTACCCACCTCCGGGGAAGGCCCGGGATGTCCGGTGGGCGCTCGACCGGAGGTGGCGGCGGAGCCGGCGCGATCCCGTTGCTGGTGTTGATCGTGATGATCGATCCTGGGAAGGTTTGACCGCTCTGGCGAGGTCCCCACCACGGTGCCATAAGAGGCTGAGCTGTTCACCGATGTCGGCTGGTCGGCGACCTGGAAACCGGCCTCACTTAGGCGCTGACGCGCCGTATCCACGTCCAGGCCGGACACCTGGGCACCTGGCCGCCCGGCGCGCCCTCGACGTAAAGCGGATCGGTTGGCGGCAGATGCACGTCGCCGAAATCGGTGGCAATCGGCTTCATCGCCTTGGAAATGACGTACGTGCAGGCTCGTTGCCGCCGTATAGGTCACCGCTGCCGCACGCACGCAGTGGGAAGGAGCAGATGCCGGACGGCGTGCTGGAGTCGGCGAAGATGTAGCTCGCCGCGGCGTAGCGGTTGGTGAAGCCCACGAAGCCCGACGACCGATGCGCCTCAGTGGTGCCGGTCTTGCCGGACATGGGCAGGGTCCACCCCACCGAGCCGGCCGAGCCCGATGCGGTGCCGCCGCTCTGATCGTCCTTGCTCAGCGCGTTCGCGAAGGTGTTCGCCAGTCCCTCCGGCACCGCCTGGTCGCACGGCTCGATGGTGTACGACACCTCGTGGCCGTGGCGGTCGAAGATCTTGTCGATCGGGGTCGGCGGACACCACGTCCCACCGGAGGCCAGCGTCGCCGCCACATTGGACAGCTCGAGCGCGTTGAGCTGGAACGGGCCCAGAGTGAACGAGCCGATGTTCTGTCGCTTGATGAAGTCGGCCAGGCTTTCGTTGCTTTGCGGGTCATAGGCCCGCGCCGTCGCCGGAGTCGCGTAGGAGCGCATCCCCAGCCGGACCGCCATGTCGACCGCGCGGGGAACGCCAACCTGTTGAATCAACTTGGCGAATGCCGTGTTTGGTGAGGTGGCCAGTGCGTCCGTCACGTTCATCGAGCCGCGGTAATTGCCCGCGTTCTTCACGCACCAGGTTTCCTTGGGACAGCCTGGCGTATCGCTGCTGCCCAGGCCCTTGGCTTGGAACGAGCCCGGTACAACCAGTTGAGCGTTGATACCCATGCCCATCTCCAGCGCTGCAGTGGTGGTGAAGATTTTGAAGATGGAGCCGGCCCCGTCACCGACGAGCGAGAACGGTTGCGGCTGCACCGTCTCGTTGGCGTCGCTGTTGAACCCATACGTGCGGTTGCTGGCCATCGCCATCACCCGATGCGCGTCCTTGCCGGGCGCGATCACGCTCATCACGCTGGCGACCCCGTCCAAGGTCGGGCTGGCGACCTTGTCGATCGCCTGCTTGACCGAAGCCTGCACCTTCGGGTCCAGCGTCGTGCGGATCAGATAACCGCTGCGTGCAACTTGCTCCTTGTTGATGCCCGCCCGCGCGAGGAAGTCCAGCACATAGTCACAGAAGAACGCGCGATCGCCGGCGGCGATGCAGCCACCCGGCAACTCGTTGGGCTGCGGCAGGATGCCGAGCGGTGTCGCGATGGCGGCCCGAAGCTCGCCGGCTTGCTGCGGCAGGTTCTCGATCATGGTGTCCAACACCACGTTTCGGCGTGCCAGCGCGCCCTCGGGGTTGGTGTACGGGTTCAGCGAGCTCTCCGACCGCACCAACCCGGCCAACAGGGCGGCCTGCTGCCAGTTGAGCTGCGACGCGTCGATACCGAAGTAGGTCCTAGCGGCGTCCTGGACGCCGAAGGCGTTGTTGCCGAACGACAACAAGTTCAGGTAGCGGGTCAGGATCTCGGCCTTGGTGAACGTCTTGTCGAGCGTGAGCGCCATCCGGATCTCGCGCAGTTTGCGCGCCGGGGTGATTTCGACGGCCGCCCGCCGCTCGGCGTCGCTCTGCGCTGTCACCAGCAATTGATAGTTCTTGACGTACTGCTGCTCGATCGTCGAGCCGCCGCGGGTGGCGCGGTCGCCGTAGAGGTAGCCGGACAGACCAGTCAGCGAGCCCTGCCAGGTCCACGCCGTTGTGCTCGGCGAACCGCTTGTCCTCGATCGACACGATCGCCAGCTTCATCGTGTTGGCGATCTGATCGGTGGGCACTTCGAACCGGCGCTGCGAATACAACCATGCGATCGGATTCCCTGCCGCGTCGACCATCGTGGTCACCTGCGGGACGTCACCCGCGAGAAGCTGCGCCGAGCCGTTCGCAACGACATCGGAGGCGCGGTTGGACAACAGCCCGAAACCCCCCGCCAGCGGGAACATCAGGCCCGCCGCCACCATCCCGGCCAGCAGACAGCACAATGCCAGCTTGATGACGGTTACCCCCGTCGGCCGTCCCTCCGACATGCTTACAGAGTAGTTCTCCCTTTTGATGGAGCCGGCCATTTCATGCACTCTCAAGCGGGGATGTCGCGGCTCAGCCGCCGATCTTGCCGCGACGGCGGCCACGCCTGTTCACCCTCCGAGGCGTCCACTCCGGCGTATGGCCGAGCCTGCACCCGTGCAGATGCTGCCGCAGACTGATTAGTTGCGCTTGATTGTAAAGCACGTATTGTTCGGGCGCGCAGCGGGTTTCAGCGAATCCGAATTGCCATCAGGCTGACACCCGCCACCCATTGCCATGCCTTGCCCAGGGGAGGACGATGAAGTGGTCCGGCGGCGCCGTCGAGACGCTGCCCCACATACAACGGAGGCAGATCATGTATGCACGAAGCACCACCATCCAGGGGCAGCCCTCCTCCATTGACGCCGGTATCGCGCATACGCGCGACAGCGTGATGCCCGCGCTCGAGGGCATCGACGGGTGCGTCGGCTTGTCCCTGTTGGTCGACCGAACGTCCGGCCGCTGCATTGTTACCAGCTCCTGGGAGTCCGAGGAGGCGATGCGCGCGAGCGAGGAGTCCATTCGGCCGATTCGTGACCGGGCCGCGGAGCTTTTGGGTGGTAGCAGGCAGGTCGAGGAATGGGAGATCGCTGCCATGCACCGCGAGCACCGCGCGGGTGAGGGCGCCTGTGTGCGAGCCACCTGGGTCAAGGTCGATCCGGATCAAATCGACGGAGGCATCGACTTCTACAAGACGACTATCCTGCCCGCCCTCGAGGAGCTGGAGGGATTCTGCAGTGCCAGCCTGCTCGTCGACCGAGCGTCCGGTCGTGGTGTGGCCGCGGCGACCTTCGACAACGCCGAAGCGATTGAGCGGAACAAGGACCAGTTGGACAGGCTCAGAGCCACCGGCAGCCAGGAAGCACGCGCAGAGGTACTCGACCAGTGCGACTTCGAGTTGGCCGTCGCACACCTGCGTGTGCCCGAGATGGTCTGACCGCAGGACAAGCGCGGCGCGACTCCAGGTGGCGCGACCGTCGTAAGCACCCGGGAATGCCGGCCTGCCGATAACTTGCGCTACCTGTAAGGAGGACAACGTAATAGAGGTGCCCGACATGGTGTCCCGCGAGTGGCGGGCCTGCCGCCGCTTTGCGTAGGCCCTGCGGCCGCTACTCCGTGCCGTGAACTCGGGCCCCGCACACGTTTTGGTATCAGCTCCGCGACCCCGGCCAGTCCCGCACCGGGCCCGTACGCGGAGAGGGTTTGCGCCGAATGTCGGTGCTTACGTCGGCGCCTGGTTCGCAGGCAACGCCACCGCGTGACGTTCCGTCGATACCTCTTCACCCAATTGCGCCTCGGTACTGGGTATCGGGTTACTGTCGAGTAGCACCGGCTGAGTGGAGGTCCGCGATGACCGTTACCGAACATGTCAGCGAGCGGCAGGCCCGCGAGGTCGCCGAGCAGGCGCGGGAGACGCAGTGGCGCCAGCCCAGTTTTGCGAAGGAGTTGTTCCTCGGCCGGTTGCGGTTGGACCTGGTCCATCCCCACCCCAGCGGTCCGCCGGAGGCCGCGGAGCGAGGTGAGGCGTTCCTGGCCAAACTGCGGGATTTCTGCGAATCACAGATCGATGCCGCGGTGATCGAGCGGGACGGGCAGATCCCCGACAAGGTCGTTCGGGGTTTGAAGGAACTCGGCGCGTTCGGCATGAAGATCGGGACCAAGTACGGCGGGGTCGGCCTGTCACAGCTGTACTACAACAAGGCGCTCGCGCTGGTCGGCTCGGTGCATCCCTCGCTGGCCGCGTTGCTGTCCGCGCACCAGTCGATCGGTGTGCCGCAGCCCATTTCGATGTTCGGCACCGAGGAGCAGAAGCGAACGTGGCTGCCCCGGTGTACCCAGGAGATCAGCGCGTTCCTGCTCACCGAGCCCGACGTGGGCAGCGACCCGGCCCGGGTGCACGCCACCGCCACCCCGGACGGCGATGACTATGTGCTGAACGGGGTCAAGTTGTGGACCACCAACGGCGTGATCGCTGACCTGCTGGTGGTGATGGCTCAAGTGCCCAAGAGCGAGGGACACCGCGGTGGGATCACCGCGTTCGTGATGGAGGCGGATGCACCGGGCATCATGGTGGCGAATCGCAACGCGTTCATGGGGTTGCGCGGTATCGAAAACGGCCTCACCCGGCTGACCAACGTGCGGGTACCGGCCGCGAACCGCATCGGCCGCGAAGGCGAAGGGCTGAAGATCGCGCTGTCCACGCTCAACGTCGGGCGGCTTTCGCTGCCGGCGCTGTGTACCGGGTCGGCGAAATGGTGTCTGAAGATCGCCAGGGAGTGGTCCCGGGTGCGGGTGCAGTGGGGCCGGCCGGTCGGTGAGCACGAAGCAGTGGCCGGCAAGGTGGCGTTCATCGCGGCCACCGCCTACGGCCTGGAGGCGATGCTCGACCTGGCCACTGAGCTGGCCGACGCGGGCCGAACCGACATTCGGATCGAGGCGGCGCTGGCCAAGCTCTACGGCTCGGAGATGGCCTGGCTGATCGCCGATGAGTTGGTGCAGATTCGCGGCGGGCGCGGCTATGAGACCGCCGAGTCGCTGGCCGCGCGCGGCGAGCGCGGCGTGCCGGCCGAGCAGATATTGCGCGACTTGCGTATCAACCGGATCTTCGAAGGCTCCACCGAGATCATGCACCTGTTGATCGCCCGCGAGGCGGTGGATACACACCTGGCGGTGGCCGGCGCCATCATCGACCCCGAGGCCGACCCGCGCAGCAAGGCGCGAGCGGCCGCGAAGGCGGGCAAGTTCTACGCCCGCTGGCTGCCCACCTTGGTCACCGGCAAAGGCCAGCTGCCCACGTCGTTCACCGAATTCGGACCGCTGGCCGAGCATTTGCGCTATGTCGAGCGGGCCGGCCGCCGACTGGCGCGCAGCACCTTCTACGCGATGTCGCGGTGGCAGGGCAAATTGGAGCACAAGCAGCGGTTCCTGGGACGGACCGTAGATATCGGCGCGGAACTGTTCGCGATGACTGCGGCCTGCGTCCGGGCGCAGCGTGACCGGGCGGACGCTACCGCGGTCGAGCTCGCCGACGCGTTCTGCCGCCAGGCCAGGGTTCGGTCCGAGCAGCTGTTCGACCAGCTCTGGCACAACTGCGACGACTCCGACCAAACGCTGGCTCGTGGTGTGCTCGAGGGTCGCTACACGTGGCTAGAGGAAGGCATCCTCGACCCGTCGATCGAAGGACCGTGGATCGCTCAGGAAGGCGGCGCCGCGGAGCACGACGTGCACCGCGTCATCCGGTGATCAAGATTAGTGCTGATCCGCGCTATGCGTTTGGCTCGCTGGACCATCGCATCGCCGCTACGTCTCGCCCCCTTATGCGGGTACAAAGTCGCCGGTGAACCACGAGTGCTCGCTCGAGTGCGCCGAGTTGACCGACTTTGACCGTCCACGCCGGCCGAGGACGCTGCTGATGTAGTGCCCTTGGCGGGGTTGCTGTCGACGGCCTCGAATCTCGGCCCCTGGCAGCACAACAACAGTGCCGAACTCCGTTCGGAACAACGCGCCCGTCGGGCACACATCCAGACAGCCCGCGTGCGTGCAGTGCTTACACACGTCGGAGCTCATCAGCCAGCGGAAGTCCTGGCGGGATTCGGCGCCGGTGCCATCACTCGGGCGCTCCAACTTCGGCATACCCCGTCCACAGGCGTCGCTCATAGGTTCTGCGGCGACAGGAGGATCATCAGGAAAGCGCTCCAGCTTCAGGACGCATGCCATCTTGCAGCGAACCCCCGGCAGGGCTCTCCGCATCGGTGACAGCCCGATCGTTTGCGCGGAGTTCTGGCCGTGAAGCCACGGCCAAGGCAGACGATTCGCTGATGCCGAACCGCTGGTGCAGCCGCGCCAGCGGTGCAGGCGCCCACCAGTTCACCCGGCCAAGCACACGTATGAAGGCCGGCATCAACAACATCCGAACCAGCGTGGCGTCCACCAGCACGGCCAGCGGCACCCCGACGCCGAAAATTCGCATGACCGACACGTCGGCGGCCAGCAGTGCGGCGAACGTCACCGCCATCAGCAACGCGGCCGCCGTGACCACCCGGCCGGTGCGGGCTAAGCGCCCAATGCGACGCAGCACGGTCCGGCCGGCGGTGGTCATCGTGCGCCTTCCGTGACGACGGCGACGTAATTCGGGTGCGGCACAATACGATACGGTCCCCCCGAAACGCGACCCGCGCCCGGCACGACGACCACCCGGGTGTTCCACTGTCGCCCCAGCGTGGCGATGCACCACCACCGCAGGCCCTGAGCGAGCAGCATCGTGATCGCCTCCACCAGACACCCCGCGAGCAGACCGGTATGCAGAACCACCATCACCGGGTAGTGCCGCGCACCGACCTCGACGCCGCCGCGCTGTCGGCTCCAGTCCAGGTTGCGTTGCGATACAACCAGTTCGGCGACCCGCTCCACCGCGACGGCGCCGATCAGCAGTGCGTACCGACCATTCACCTCAGTGCCAGCGCAGCAACACGAGTTCCGAACAGAAACCGGGACCCATCGCCATCAGCACCCCCGGGCTTCCACTCGGCGGCCGTTTGGCGATCGTGTCGCGCAACACGTGCAATACCGATGACGATGACAAGTTGCCGACCTCGCCCAGCGAGCGCCAGGTCAGCTCGAGCGCGTCGTCGGGCAGACCGAGCGTCGCGGTGATCGCCTCGATCACCGTCGGACCCCCGGGATGACTCACCCAGGCGCCGACGTCGCTGATGTTCAGGTCGTGCGCGGCAAGGAAATTGGTGACGTCGTCGCCCAGGTACTGTTCGACAACAGTCGCTACTTCGGGCCCCAGCACGATCTCGAATCCGTGGGTGCCGATGTCCCAGCCCATCGTGCGCAATGAGTCAGGGTAAAGGTGGCTGCGCGAATCGAGGATATATCTGGGCCGGCGGGGTCGACCTTTTCGGCACGGCGTTCGCCGACCGCCACCACCGCGGAGGCTCCGTCGCCGAACAGCGCCCCTGCGACGAGGGTGGCCATGCTCGGATTGTGCTTGCGCGTGAGCGAGCAGAGTTCGACCGAAACCAGGACCGCGATGTCGTCGGGTGCGCCACGCAAGTAGTCGTTCATTCGAGCCACCCCCGCTGCCCCAGCCACGCAGCCCAAACCGAAAAGCGGAACCCGCCGTACATCCGGGCGCAGCCCCAACCGGCCGGCGATGCGGGCATCCAGCGACGGCACGGCGACGCCGGTGACAGTCGTCGACATGATGAGGTCGACGTCCCGAGGTTCTAGTGTTGCGTGTCGTTGAAACATTTATGTCTGGTTGCTGGGACAATTATCGGGTGTATGTGGCCCGGCCATTGCAGTTGCGTGCAGGTGATCGTTCGAAGTTGGAAGGGTTGACGCGGGCCTCGACCGCGCCGGCCGGGTTGGCGACGAGGGCTCGGATTGTGTTGTTGGCCGCTGACGGGGTGGCCAATACCGATATCGCCGATCGAACGGGGACGTCGCGGCCGACGGTGCTCAAGTGGCGTGGCCGCTATGAGCAGTCGGGAGTCGGCGGGCTTAAGGACAATACCGTTCAGTTAAGGAAGTGAGCGGTACAGTTCGAGGGTGCCGCGGAGTGGTTGGGTCAAGCCAGAGTCGGATCGTCGTCTGTCGGATTTGGTGTCGGTGGGGTTGCTGACCAGGGTTTTCCCAGCCGATGTTGTCGATGCGGTAGTTGCGGCAGCTGGGCGCACGGAGCAACGGCAGCGGGCGTTGCCGGCGCGGGTGGTGGCCTATTTCGCGATCGGGATGGCGCTGTATTCGGAAGGTTCCTACGAGGACGTGTTCGCGCAACTCACCGATGGTTTGTCGTGGACGACGGGTTGGGAGCAGTCGTGGTCTCCACCGACGAAATCGGCGATCTTTCAAGCACGTTCACGATTGGGGTACGAACCCTTGCGCGATTTGTTCGCCCGCGTCGCTCGCCCTGTTGCCCGGGAGGACACGCCCGGTTCCTGGCTTGCCGGTCGACGGCTGGTCGCCATCGACGGAACCTGTGTCGACGTGCCCGACACGCCCGAGAACGCGGACTTCTTCGGACGCCCACCATCGAGCCGCGGCGAGCAGTCAGCGTTCCCGCAAGCGCGACTGTTCGCGGTGGCCGAATGCGGCACCCACGCGATGTTCGATGCCGTGGTCGGGCCGTGTCGCACCTCGGAGATCGAGATGGCCCGAGAGCTCGCAGCGCGGCTGGAACCGGGAATGCTAGTGCTCGCCGACCGCGGCCTCTACGGATTCAAGCTCTGGAGTCAGGCCGCCGGGACCGGTGCTGACCTGCTGTGGCGTGTGAAAACGACGCTACGGCCGCGCCATGTCCAGACGCTGCCCGACGGGTCGTGGCTGGCCCGCATCGTCGCGACCTCGGGCCTCAACCGCGCGAGCACACCGCCGCTCAATGTCCGAGTCGTCGACTACACGATCGACGACGGCCGCGACAATCCCGAGCAATATCGGCTGCTGACGACGATTCTGGACCCCGACCAGGCCAGTGCGACCGAACTCGCCAGTGCTTACGCGCAGCGTTGGGAAATCGAGAGCGTCTTCGACGAACTCAAATCCCATCAACGCGGCCCCCGGGCGGTGCTGCGCTCGAAATCCCCCGAACTGGTGCAGCAGGAGATCTGGGGGCACCTGTGCTGCCACTACGCCATCCGCACGCTCATGCTCGACGCCGCCACACACGCCGGGCACGACCCCGATCGAATATCCTTCGTTGCGGCGCTACGTATCACCCGAAGAGCGTTATCCCACAGCTCTTTTTCCCCCTCACAACCGTGACGCTATCGGCGCCCTCTGGCAGTGCGCCATCGGGAAACTCGCCCAACGCCTCAATCCAGTACGCCGCGCCCGGGCCAACCCGCGGGTGGTCAAACGCAAGGTCCTCAAATGGGCAGCCAAACGCGCCCAGCACACGCGATGGCCGCAACCGGCCCGCAGCCCACAGATCACCATCCGACTCCTTAACTGAACGGTATTGGGCTTAAGGATGATCCGCGTCCGGGACGCGCCGCGGTGATCGACGAGGTCGCGGTGCCGGCGGAGACGTTGGCAGACAAGGGAAAACCGCCCGCCCATCTGGGTGTGACGCACTGGTCGACGCGGCTGATGGCGCAGCGGCTGGGGATCTCGTTCGCCTCGGTCGCGCGGATCTGGCGCAAGTGGGGCATCCAGCCGCACCGGGTGGAGACGTTCAAGTTCTCCACCGACCCCAAGTTGGAGGCCAAGCTGCGCGACGTGGTCGGCCTGTACCTGGATCCTCCCGCGGGCGCGGTGGTGGTCAGCGTCGACGAGAAGTCCCAAATCCAAGCTCTGGATCGCACCCAGCCGATTCTGCCGCTGCGCCAAGGCATCCCCGAGCAGCAGACCCACGACTACATCCGCCACGGCACCACCAGCCTGTTCGCCGCGCTGGAAGTCGCCACCGGCAAGATCACCGCCGACGCCTGCTACCCGCGCCACACCAACGTCGAGTTCCTCGCCTTCCTCAAACTCATCGCCAAGACCCATCCGCGCGTGCGGCTGTGCGTCATCTGCGACAATTACGCCACCCACAAACACCCGGCCGTGCGAGCCTGGCTGGACAAGAACCCCAGAATCACACTGCATTTCACGCCGACCAGCTGCTCTTGGCTGAACATGGTCGAGATCTTCTTCGGCATCATCACCCGCCAAGCCATCCGCCGCGGCACCTTCACCGACGTCACCGACCTGCAGACCGCGATCCGCACCTACATCGACAGCTACAACACACGCGCCAAACCATTTTCCTGGACCAAGACCCCCGACGAAGTGCTCGCCAAAATCAAACGTAAATCAATCAACAACACGCGACACTAGCCCCGCCTCCTCCAGCGCGCCCGATACCGCCGCACACCCGAGTTCCACCGCATGTTCGATAAAGAGGTCATTCGCCTGGCCGAAGTCGGTCAGGTTCTGATATTCCTCGATCGGCAACACGAGGCGGCGACTCTTGACCTTGGCGCTTGCATGCAGGCGCGAAACTGCCTGCGCCAGACCGTCGTAACCCGGAAGCTCGAGAAGCGCCTGAGTCACCTCAGCCTGGGTGTAGCGGTGGGGTGGTAGTTCGCCGTGCACGCCGGCGATCACACCTACGTTTTCTTTAGCCACCCTATGGGACACGTGGACGTACGCCGGTTGGGTTCATGTGATCGCTGACATATCTATGGCGGGTGTGATTGTGATGGCCGCCTGCTCGTGGAGGTCATCGCGATCTTCGAGCAACTTCACAGCCTGCGCTATCCCATCGAGAAGATCCGCACGGTCGACCGCTATCCGGCCGCCGACGATGAGTTATCCATGGAAGACAACAACACCGCGGCGTTCAACTGCAGAGACATCGCCCCAATATCGTCGTCGACACATGCACCGCCAACTCGAAGGACCGTCCGCTGATCCCAGAGTTCAATCAACAACACCGCCCCTTCCTCACGCACCTGGCGGCGTCCGGATTCCCTCCTGACACAATCGCTCTCGTCGTCTGCACCCACCTGCACGTCGATCATGTCGGCTGGAACACGCGTCTTGTCGACGGAGAATGGGGGTACTGATCTTCCCCCACGCGCGCTACCTGTTCGGGGCCGCTGATATCGAACGCTGGTCGCACTCAAGCGATCCGCTGCACGCACCCTCGTTCGCCGATTCCGTTCGGCCCGTGATCGACGCCGGGCTCGTCGACCCTGTGGAAACCGATGTGGCTCTGACCGGCGAGGTCCTACTCAGGAGAACGCCGGGGCACACCCCTGGGCATATGAGCGTGTGGATCGGCGAGCGCTATGTGATCACCGGTGACGTCCTGCACCACCCGATCCAATGCCGTCATCCGGAGTGAACGGCGCGCCAGGGACGCCGATCCCAAGGCGGCCCGAGCGACAAGGCGCGCACTGCTGGCAGCGGCGGCGACGACGAATGCGCTCGTGCTCGGCACCCATTTCACCGGCACCGCCGCCGGCCGCATCCTCTCGACCGACCAGGGCTACCGCTTCGCGCCCCAACCCTGACGACTGCCGGCGGAGCGCGGTCGGCGCGGTCGAGGCCGCGACAACACGACCTCGACCTAGCGCGTTATCGGCCGCTTACCAGCGCCAGCCCCAGGGATGGAAGAAAGGCCCGTAACCACCGCGGAAGTGCCCGTAACCACCGCGGAAGTGCCCGTAACCACCGCGGAAGCCGCCGCCGTGCCGACCGCCGCCGTACCAACCGCCGCCGCCCCAACCGGCCGCCTCCACGGTGGGAGCCGCGGCGATCGTCGCCGACTGTGCCGGAGCGGGAGCGGCCGCGGCTATCGGTGCGGCGCCGATCGCGACCGCGGCAGCACCCGCCGCCAACATCGGTGTGATGCACTTCAATCCAATTCGCATAATGGAGTTTCCTTCGATTGTCTATGTACTTGCCCTTCCAGGTTCGCGCGCCATCGGGCCGGCGACGTCACCGCTGACACCCATTTGGTGCCCCCTGCTAGCCGGTAGGCAATCTGGGAGCGATCGATGACCGCCACGTTGAAAGTGATGACGCCTGAGCATCTTTGGTGTCTATCGCTGTGAGCCGGGTGCCAACACACTGAAAGCCACACCCTGCGGGTCGGTCAACACGGCACCCGACCAACCGACCCCGGATAGATTTAGACCCGTGGCGCGCTTTCGGGACCGGGTGGCGATCGTGACCGGCGCCGGAGCGCCGGGCGGCATCGGTGCGGCGGTCGCACGCGAACTCGTCGCCGAGGGCGGCCGGGTGGTGCTGGGCGCCACCTCCGAGCGCGTGCATCAGCGGGCCGCAGAACTCGGCGACGCGGCCGTCGGCGTGATCGCCGACCTGACCGTCGACGGCGCGGCCGACAGTCTGGTGCGCGCCGCGCTGGACCGGTGGGACCGGGTCGACATTCTGGTGAACAACGCCGGCATGACGTCGGTGGCATCGGGTTGGGACACCGACGACGATGTCGCGCAGATGTCGCTGGCAGCGTGGGATGCGGCGCTGGCCCGCAACCTCACGACGGCATTT
The DNA here is from genome assembly GCA_963770125.1 of uncultured Actinomycetota bacterium. Classification (GTDB taxonomy): domain Bacteria; phylum Actinomycetota; class Actinomycetes; order Mycobacteriales; family Mycobacteriaceae; genus Mycobacterium. The sequence continues at coordinate 12,426 of CAVYPI010000056.1, forward strand.
CTCATGTGCCGGTCGGTGGTTCCCCTGATGACAGCGGCCGGATACGGGCGAATCGTCTCCATCGGGTCGACCACCGGCACGGTGAACGCGATGCCGGGTCAGTCAACCTACACCGCCGCGAAAGCGGGCCTGGTGGGCTTGTCGCGGGCACTGGCCCTGGAGGTCGTCGGAGACGGCGTCACCGTGAACGTCGTTGCGCCAGGCTACATCTGCACCGATTCACAGTTACCGTTCGAAGCCGCCGCCGCGGCGGCCGGACCGATCGGGCGCAGTGGCACGCCGGCGGAGATCGCCGCGTGCGTGCTCTTTCTCGCCCACGAGTCGGCCTCGTTCATCACCGGGACGGTGTGGTCGCCGACGGCGGCCATGGTCTGCCCGAGACTTGGCCACGGCCCTGAGCTCACCACGGCCCTGAAGTTCACCGGCGGCCGGAAACCCCCTCCTAGTCCTCTCCTAGTCCTGACACTCCGCTCTCTCAGCGGCCCCAGCTTTACAGCTGGACGGGGCGTAACGCAGGCGCGTGGAGTTTGGGCCTTCGCCCGTGTTAGTACCTCGCAGTCGATGACTGCTATGCCCGCATGCTGTATTGGCGGGCTACGGCCATGAGTGCGGCCGCGGGAGCGGCGACGTGGGCCCGTCGGCTGACCGCGGCGACGCGCAGGTAGGTCTCCGGGGTGAGGCGTTGGACTCGGGCGCCGGCACGCCGGGCCGCCGTGTTATCGGTCCGTGGCCCGGTCCGCGCTGAAGGACACGGCCACGGTGTCGACGACCTTCATCGAGCCCATCAGCATCGAGTACGGCTTGATGCCGAACTCGGATTGACGGACGTCGGCTCGACACGACATCCGCCACGCATCACCAAGGTCCTCCACGTGCAGGTCGATGGCGCACTCACGCGTCACGCCGTGGATGGCCAGCGTGCCTAGGAGGCGGTTGCGGGCAGCGAGGGCCGTCGTCCACGCTTCGTCGCCCAACTTCACGGCGCGTTGCGCCTCACGTTACGAGGGCGCAAAAGCCGCCCACCGTGTCTAGCTCCTCGCGGAAACGTCGCCCGTCGTTGAAGCGTTAGTGGGCGGCCGGTCAGAGAACGTGGGGTGCTCCACCGGTTCTGTGGAGGTTTCGCCTGAAGATTTCGGCTTCTGGGGGAGCTCGGGATGGGAAAACAAGCTGGAATTCTCCATGGGGTGTCCTTTAGACATTGGCGGTCTGACTGCGACCGCATTCGCGATTACCGCTGATAGAGACGGTGCAACCCTCACTCTACAGCAGACGATGGTGGACGCTTACGGCACCCTCATCGCGTCGTCAGTACCAACCCCGAATAGCCTTGCTCCGCAATATCATCCAAATACTTGCGGTAGTTTCCGAACCCTCCTGCATAGGGCATGAACACCCGCTTCTTGCCCTCGATGTTGGCGCCCAGATACCAGGATGACTGCGCCTTCGGGAACAACGTCCGCTCCGCGGCTTCTGCCACGTGATCGGTCCATGCCCGCGCGGCATCGCGACGCGGCTCGGCCTCGGTGATGCCGCGGCGGCGCATAGCGCAGCATCGAGGCCTACCGCCCAGTCGACCTGAACCTCCGCGTGCAGCACCATGTTCGCCAGCACCGACGGGCTGCCCGGTCCGCTGAAGCTGAACAAATTCGGCATTCGCGGCACCATCATCCCCAGAAAGGTGACCGGCCCGTCGGCCCAGATCTGCGAAAGCCGCTGCCCGCCAGGCCCGATCGGGTCGATCCTCGTCATCGCACCCGTCAGCGCGTCGAAACCCGTTGCGAACACCAACACATCGCACGGGTAAGTCGCCATAGCCGTACGTACACCATCCGTCGTGACCGCCTCGATCGGCTCACGCCGCAGGTTCACCAGTCGCACGTTGTCGCGGTTGAACGTCGCGTAATAGCCCGCGTCGGTGCAGATGCGCTTCGTCCCGATCGGATGGTCGGTCGGAATCAGATCCGCCGCGACCGCGGGGTCGGTCACGATCTCCCGGATGCGGTCCTCGGCGAACCACCGCGCGATGTCGTTCGCCTCGAGCACCGACGTCTGATCGGGGAAGGTCTTGCTGAACAGCACCCCACCGTCACGCCAGCGCTGCCACAGCGCCTCCTGCCGCTCCTCGGGATCGGTGTCGAGCGCGTTCTTGTGATACGTGCCGTGCGGCGTGCCGGCGGGCGCGTACTCCGAACGCCTGCGCCGCTCCGGATACTCCTCCCGAATCCGCTGCAGATCCTCGTCCGACCACGGGTGGTTGGGCATCGGAATCGTGTAATTCGGCGACCGCTGAAACACCACCAACGACTCTGCCTGCTCGGCCAGGATCGGCACCGCCTGGATGCCCGACGACCCCGTCCCGATCACGCCAATCTTCTTGCCGCGCAGATCCGGATCTACTCTCGGCCACGCCGCAGTGTAGTACACCTCACCGGCGAAATCGTTGAGCCCCGGAATGTCGGGCCGGTTCACCGCCGACAGACATCCCGTCGCACACAACGGAAACCGCCCACGGTGGCTCTCGCCGCTCGACGTGTCGACCACCCACTCCCCGGCCTCGAAGCGCGCACCGACCACCTCGGTCTCGAACCGGTAGTGACGCCGCAGATCGAAACGATCCGCCACGTGATCGAGATACGCCGAGGATCTCGTGCTGCGCCGCGAACCGTTCCGACCATGTCCAGTCGTCCTGCAAGCCCTCGTCGAAAGAGTAGGAGTAGTCCACACTTTCGACATCGCAGCGGGCGCCGGGGTACCGGTTCCAGTACCACGTGCCGCCGACGCTCGGGGCGGCCTCGATGCCCAGCACCGTCAGACCCTCCGACACACAACGGTGCACGGCATACAGCCCGGCGAAGCCGGCGCCGATCACGATCACGTCGAGAGTCACGCCGCCGCCAACAAGTCGCGCATGTCGGCCCACAGCAACTCCCGAGCCGACGCCCCCGCCGCGAACGGCATGATCGTCACGAAGCCATGGAACAGGCCGGGATAATCCCGATGCACCACAGGCACTTTCGCTGCACGCAGCTGCTCCGCATACGCAACACCCTCGCTGTGCAACACATCCAATCCCGCGGTCACCACGACCGCGGGCGGCAAGCCCTCATGCGAGGAAGCGCGCCTCGGCGCCACCAGATGCGCGGGTGAGGGCAGCGCCGACCCACCGAGATACTGCTCCCAGTACCACTGCATCGCCGCACGGGTGTTCACGTATCCGGCGGCGTACTCCTGGTAGCTGGGCGTGTCGAATGTCGGGTCGATGACGGGATAGATCAGCACTTGCCCGACGAGCGTTGGCCCGCCCTCCTCGCGGCACTGCAACGCGGTGACCGCAGCGAGGTTCCCACCCGCGCTGTCCCCCGCGATCAGCACCCGCGCAGGGTCCACGCCGAGCTCGGACGCATGCGAGACGGACCAGCACAATGCGGCGAACACATCCTGAGCAGCTGCCGGCGCCCGGTGCTCCGGTGCGAGCCGGTAGTCCACCGAGACCACCACCGACTCGGTGTGACGCGCCATCGCCCGGCAGAACCCGTCGTGCGATTCCAGGTCGCACAGCGCGAAGCCGCCGCCGTGACAGAACACCACCGCGGGCCGCGCCTCGCTCTGGCCGTGCGGGCGATAAATTCGCACCGGAATGTCGCCACCGGGCCCAGGAATCAAGCGGTTATCTGCGCTGGCCACGTCATCGTGGTTGTCGACGGGAAGGCGACGGCCGACGATTACCGCCCGCGCCTCCGCCGGGCTCATCGTCTCGATCGCGGGAAATCCGTCGTTCATGGACCGCATGAAGGCCTGCACTCCGTCGTCCATGCGCACCCCTTTCTGGCCCGAACGTAATACATGACCTGCCGGCTGTGCTGCCGCTCGGAGACGGGCACTGCGGCTCTCACCCGCGAAACCGCGGTTCGAACGTCACGATGGCGTAGTGCGTGAAGGCGGTTCAGTGCCCGAGCCTTGCGTTGATCGTTGTGAAGACGCTCCAGCCGACCAGTGTGCCGAGGGCGATCGAGAAGATCGCGGCGACAGTTACTCCCAGGGTTGCGATATCGCCCTCGCCTGCGGCGGCCTCGCCGAGCGATTGGAAGCTCAACGCACCGGGGACCAATGCCCAGAACGCCGCAAGCATCATCACGATCGCCGGCGGGGACGTCTTGATCCGTGCCCCGAGCATCGCGAACGGCACGACCAGGAACGCGCCGACAGCGCCGGAGTGGGTGGGCGACAGGAAGAGACCACCGACCTTCTGCCCGACCAGCGCCACGCCGATCGCCAGAATCAGCCACAGCAGCGATCCTTTGGGTGCCGAGAGATAGATGTAGAGGCCGATAGCGATCACGACGACAGCGACATACAGCGACCACCCGCCCATCTGCGGCGACGGCTGTTGTGGGGCGACCCGACCAGCGATATGCATCCCCAATCCGACACCGAAGACGAGCAGCCCCAGTTGAGCCACGCCGTAGATCAGTCGGCTGGCGCCACTGATCACCTGCGCGCTGGCCAATTCCATGGCGGCAATCGTCAACGCCAGCCCCGGCAGGATCGCCACCAGCGGCGGACTGATCACCCGCAGCAGCCCATCGTTGGCTGCATCGGCGACGAACCAGGTGGCCAGCACGGTGACAACCATCGCGGCCAGCGTGGGCAGTACCGCGTTCAGTTGTGGAAAGGGTCTGCCCAGATTGAGGATGGCGCCGACCACTGCCCCGAGAAATACATAGCCCCACAGCGACGCCCAGGTCGGGTTGATGACCATGCCGAACCCGAACGTGGTGATGGTGTAGCCGATCACCGTGGTAACCGGTCCGAACCGTGGCGGCATGGTGCGCGCCGCGGCGGCCTCCCGGGCCGCGTCGGCCGCAGTGATGGCGCCGACCTCGGCGAGCTCGGCGATCGCATCGATCCGACCCGCGAGGTTCAACTGTGTCGTCGGCTTGACGATCGTCTCGACCTCATAGGCGACGGTGCCGACCTGGACCACCAGCGCAGTCGGCAGCACCACGACGCGGACGGTCTCGCGGGTGTACTGGCTGGCGATCGCGAGCAGCCGCGCCGCGACGAGTTGTGTCGGCTGTTCACACTCGATCAGCGCGATCCCCAACTCGCGCAGCATCGCGGCCACCTCCGCGTCGTCATTGACTTGCCCGTCGGACAGCGCCTGCGGTAGCTCCTTGCGGATCGACTGCAGTAGCCGTCTCGCTCTGCTGGGCTGGCGCTCGCTCATTGGGCGAATCGGACGACGATGGCGAGTGCCGCGGCGAGGACGGCGAAAGTCAGCACCGTCATCGCCGCCTTCACGACCACGGTGGGCTGGCTATCCGCAGGGCTCGATTCTTCTGGCATGTCGCCGGACATCGCGCCCATCTCCATTCCGCCCATGGGCGACGGCCCGGGTTCGCGGCGAACCGTGATCATGCCGTGCTTCATGTGATTGGCGACAAGCCACCAGTTGATCGGATACGCGCATACGAATCCGACGATCAGGGCCATCGACATGATGAACCAGAACTGCGGGCGAGTCGGATCGCCGCCCCCGTCAACGCTTCTCATGGCGAAGTGCGATGTGAGCACCATTCCCGTCATCAACAGGTTCATCGACAGCAGCTCGGGCAGAAACGTCATTCTCAGCGACCGCACATACGAGCCGCCCGCCATATCGCGCATGGCGAACGCCTGGAAGAACGCCCAGCCAAACCCGAAACCCAGCAGATACTCGAGCAGGAAATCCGGCCAAAAGGACAGCGTCAGCACGGCCCCGATGGCGGCCCCCACCACGATGCCGATCCCGTCGCCCGCGACGCAATGCATGGTCGACCCGAGCACTTGGCGCCAACGCGTCGCGATGTACTGCTCGTGGGTTCCCCGAAGTGGTTCCCGGCACCCGAGCACGTAGAAGAACGCCCCAAGCGGTCCGGTGAACGCGGTAAGGATCACGAAGGCCCACTTGAGGACCGGTGACTCGGGAGTGGTTCGCCAGATGTCGATGACGACGAACAGAAAAGACGGAACGGCGAGGATCCACCATAGGAGCATCGCCCCGTTAAGCATGCATCACAGGCTACGGAACCGGAATCGGGTCGAGCGGGTTACCGGACGGAATCGACGAACAGTTCTGCGGCGCGGGCTTTCCGGCGAAGCGATCTTGGATCCAGTTGATCGCGTTCGGCAGCCAGATCCCCACGCTCGTGATGTGACTGAGCACGTCGTATTGCTCGTAGTGGACAACGGTGCCTTTCTCGCAGTAGGTGCGCGCGAGGGTGCGCACATCGCCGGCGATCATCACGCCGTCGCCTGCGCCGATGCCGGGCTTGTTGCCCGGCGTCCATTCGAGATCACCGTTGGCACCCTGGCCTATGAACAGGGGGATTGTCGGCGTGCCGCCGGTGCCCATGATGAGCTTGTTGGCCATCGTCACGAACAGCGGCAGGCTCTCGGGGGTCGGGTACGCGGGGCTGACGAGCTCGGCCCACGTCAAACGCCAATACGGGTAGTGGCCAAGGACGTTCGCGATCGACGCGGTCTGCATGTCGTGGTACAGCCTCAGGCCGCGCGCGCTGAGATACGGCGTGAAGTCGACCTCGAACGCTCGGGCGATGCCGATGAGCGCCATCGGCATCACCCCCGCCCAGAAGAAGGTGCCCTCGACGTAGTGCAGGTTGTGTGCCGGGTGGACGAGCACGCCGCCGATTGCCGCGCCGATCATGCGCCCGTTGACGTCCGCCGCATATGTCGGGGCCAGTTCGGCGGCCCACTCGCTTGCGATCGCACCACCGGAGTACCCGAGCAGCGCAACCTTTGCGTTGCTTCCTAGCCCGACAGTCGACGAGTTGAATGCGGCGCGGATCGAGTCGAGCGTGTTCATTCCGTACTCAGGGCCTGCGGCGAAGTCGGCCCGCTGGCCTTCGGTGTCGGGCACGATCACCGTGTATCCCTGCGCCAGGAACAGACCGAAGACCACCAGCTCGACGTTCGGAACGATCCCGCCGAGAGTCAATCCGCCCGCGATCGCATACGAAGGCTGGTCGTTGCGATTGAGCGAGTCGTACGCGGACTGGTACGAAAGCACTTTCGTCTTGTCGCGCTGGCCCAGCGGCTGGATGACGGAGGTGACGTTCACAGTCGGGTTGCCGGTCTGGCTGGTCGACCGGTACAGCAGCTGGGTGGTCTTCAGCGACGTCGGAACGCCCAAGATGTGGTAGGCGATGCTGCGAGTCGCCAACACCGTTCCCGGCGCAATATCTGCCAGCGGTGTGCTGCCGGCATACGTATAGAACGGATCATCCTTCGGCTGCGGTACCAGTGCTCGCGGGCGCGCGCCGCTGAGCTCCGGATACCAGCCCTGTGGTTGCAGTGGTGCACTCATCGCAGCTCTATCCCCGGACTCCTGGGTCGGAAGTCACGTCCGACACGAAGTACTCTCGCCCGCGGGCCTCACGCTCCCACAGCACGCCGTCACCCGCACTTGCGCCTTCCTGGATCAATGCACGTTTGAGAATTTTGTTGGTCGCCGTTTGTGGCAGCGCGGTGTTGATCCGTAGATACTTCGGCCACGCTTTGGCCGACAGATCGGGCGGTGACGCCAGGAACTCCTCAAAACGCTTGGGCGTCAACGATGCTCCGCCGTTGAGCACGATGGCCGCCATCACCTGGTCGCCGACGAGCTCGTCGGGCACGGCGTACACGGCAACGAGGTTGATCTCGGGCAGGCGCTGCAGAATCCGTTCGATCGGACCCGCAGCGAGGTTCTCCCCGTCCACCCGCATCCAGTCGGCGGTGCGCCCGGCCAAGTAGATCCACCCGTCGGCATCGCGGTACGCCAGGTCACCCGACCAGTACATGCCGTGCCGCATCCGCTCGTCGGTCGCCGCGGGGTCGTTGTAGTAGCCGGTGAAACCGCCCACACCGTAGGTGTTGACCAGCTCACCGACGGCCTCGTCGAAGTTGGCCAGCGCGCCGTGGTCGTCGAAAGCCGCTGGCGCACATTCCGTCACGGTGTCGGCGTGGTAGACGCTCACCCCTGCATACCCCTTGCCGATCGACCCCGGCGGGCATCCGTCTTCCCGCATCACGACCAGCGCGAACTCGCTCGACCCGAAGCTGTCCACCACCCGGCACCCGAAACGGCGCGCGAACTCGTCGATGTCGCGCTCCGTAGCCTCGTTCCCGAACGCCGCGCGCAGCGTGTTGTCGGCATCGTCGGGCTGCTCAGGCGTCGAGAGCACCAGCGCCAGTGGCTTGCCGACGTAGTTCATGTACGTGGCGCGGTACCGGCGGATGTCGGACACGAACCGCGACGGTGAGAACTTCGCGGGCACCATCGTGGCTCCGCACGCGATCGCTACCGCCCAGCCCGCCGCCACGCCGTTCGAGTGGAACAGCGGCATCGACAGATAGCACACGTCGTCGGCAGTGAGTTCGAACCTGTCGACCAGGCTGGCACCGCACAGCACCGCCATCGCGTGGGCGAACCTCACCGCCTTCGGATCGCCGCTCGTGCCCGACGTGAAGATCATCAGCACGGTGTCGGCGCCGCCGACCTCCCGATGCGGCACAAGCGGTCCCGCCGCAGCGACGGCCTCCCGATACGCAGGGCCGTCCAGGTCGAGCACCCTGGCACCGCCCAGATCGAGACCATCGAGCAGCGGCATGTGCTCGGCGTCGGTGAGCACCAGTTGGCAATCGGACCGCCTGATGTCGGCCGCCAGGCCGTCGCCGCGGCGCGTCGTGTTGATCCCGCACAGCACGTACCCACCGAGCGCTGCCGCCGCCATCGACCGCAGCATCGACGGCGAATTGCCGAGCAACGCGCCGACATGCATGGGACGCGACGGATCGGCGAGCGCGATCAGTGCCGACGCCTCTGCCGCCGCTTCGGCCAGGTGCTCGCGCCATGTCCACGTCCGGTCCCCATGCATCATCGCGACGGTGTCGTCGGCCATGCGTGATCGCAACAGCTGCTGCACCGTCTCAAACATCGGCAGGCCGATACCGTAGCAGCGTGATTCCCGCCTCGGGCACATCGCAGAACACCGGAGAGACGCGCATCCCGATGCTGATGTCGTCGGGCTCGACGTCGACCAGTTCGGTGCTCACCCGCGGACCCACGTCCCACTCGACGACCGCCGGAAGTTGCGGCAGCTTGTCGGCCCACGGCGGCCCGGTCGGTCGGCGCGCCACGGTGTACGTGTACAGCGTTCCCGCGCCGTCGATCTCGCGCCACTCCAGGTCGTCGGCCAGCGTCCCCGGCGCCAGCGTCCGCGGGTAGAACACGAACCGCCCCGTCGACGGCGAGTACTGGATCAGAATCCGATGCTCACGCAACGCATCCCAGAACGGCTGAGAAACCGGCGTCGGCTCGGGCAACGGTGTGGTCACGTCAGTCACCGCCCAGGATCAGCGCGACCTGCTCGCTCATGATGCCGCCGTTTCCGGTGACAAAGGCCGTATTGCAGTCGCGAACCTGCGCCTCGCCGGAACGGCCCATGACCTGGCGGGCGCCGTCGACCACATGGTGCATACCCCCGGCCATGCCGGCCTGTCCGAACGACAATTGCCCGCCCGCCGTGTTGACCGGAAAGTCACCGCGGAAAGTCAGGTCGTGCTGCGTCAGCCACGTCATGCCCTCGCCCTTGCCGCAGAATCCCGCGTCCTCCAACGTCATCAGCACGGTGATCGTGTAGCAGTCGTAGATCGACGCCATGTCGATGTCGGACCGCTGCAACCCCGCCATCGCGAACGCCCGTTCGGCCGCGCGGGCGATCGGTGTGCGGATGAGATCGTCGGCGTAGGTCGGTGTCTTGAACCGGATGTGCTCGCCGAACCCCTTGATCCACACCGGGCGGTGACGAGCCCGGCGCGCCACGTCGGCGTTCGCGATCAGCACGCCCGCGCCGCCCTGTACCCGCATCACCGTTTCGAGCATGTGGATCGGGTCGGCGATCACCGGGCTGTTCAGCACGTCGTCGACGGTGATCGGCTTGCCGTGGAACACCGCGCCGGGGTGGGCGCACGCGTTGGTCGCGCTGCTGCACCGCGATCCGCGCCAACGCCGCGGCATCGTAACCGAACTCGGCGGCGTACCGCTGCGCGATCTGCGCGTACGGGCCGTTCTGCCCGACGTTGCCGTACGGGATCTCGAACTCGGCCTGCGGGGAGCCGTAGTTGTTGCTCGACGCTCCGTACCACCCGAGGGTCCGTCCGGGCCGCAACTCCGACCTTGGTATCTCGGTCGAGCCGGGCACAACGGCGAGCACCGCGTCACACAGTCCGAGCTCCACCGCCGCCGCGGCGCGCCACACCATGCCCGCCGCGGTCGCGCCGCCCAGGTCCACCCGGTCACCGAAATCCAGCGGAAGTCCCAGATACTCCGACAGCGTGGCCGGTGCGAACATGTCCGACTCGGCGATCCCGTGGCACGAGAGTCCGTTCACCACAGCGGAATCCACACCGGCGTCCTCGATCACCATCTTCGCCAGCCGCGCGTACTGGTCCAAGGTGAACGACGGCGGGCCGCTCTGCCGACGTTCTGCAGGCAATTCCGCGATACCGATGATGGCCGCTTCACCACGCAGACCAGTCATGGCGTTTCCCGCAGCGGCAAGGCGACGGTCGCGGTGCCGGGCATCAGCACGTCGTCGCCGCGCTTGCAGAAGATGTCGAGATCGACAAGGCCCATGTCGCGCTTGCCGGTGACCACGGCCCCGAATGTCAAAGCCTGGCCCGGGTACGCGATCGCACGGTTCTGCACCGAGAACGCCACCAGCCGCCCGTCACCGCCGATCCAGTCGGTCAACGCTCGTGACAGCAGCGCCGCCTGCAACGGGCCTTGGACAAGCACGTTGTCATAGCCTTCGGTGTCGCGCGCCCATTCCTTGTCGTAGTGGATGCGGTGGCCGTTGTAGGTGGCGGCGCTGAAGAAGAACATCTGCGTTTCGTCCACGGTGACGGTCAGCACCGGGATCGGGTCGCCAGTGTCGACGTCCTCGTAGTACACCTGCTCGGTCATGCGGCGCCCCCGAGGACGTGGCCGCCGCATTCGGTACCCATGATTCGCTCGCAAGCTTCGCTCATGCGGGCCTGGCAATCATCGACGTGGTCGCTTCGGCGACGAGTTCGCGGTGCTGATTGCGGTATTCGCTGCGCCACGTCACCAACACGAATTTGCCCGACCTGCCTTCCTTTTCGACGATCGAGTCGACGGTGCGCACCATCTCGATCTCGTCGCGGTGATAGGCGGGCAGGTGAAACGTGGTGCTTTCGCCGCCGGCCATCCGTCGCGGTGCACGCGGGAACGCCATGCTGCCCGTCACAGCGCCGGAGGACCCGTCCGGTCTCAGGTCGCCGAGCGCCGCCACCCCGAGGATCGCGTATTGCAGATACAAAGGCGGACAGATGATGTCGCGGTACCCATGCTGTCGGGCGTACTCGGCGTCGAACCAGAGTGGGTTGTGGTCGCCGACCGCGGCTGCCCAGCGCTGCCAGTCTCGGCCGGTACACCTCGCCGGTAGCGATGGCGACGACCGTACCGATCCTCGCGGCCGACTCCGGGTCGACGAGGCTGTCCGCCGTCATCGGCCTGCCGTCCCAGTTCATCTCGTCCTCAAGCCATTTCGCGGCGATGTCGGCTCCACCACCGAGCGTCGAAAGTACGCGGGCGCGTTCGGAGAACAGATGCAGGTCGGTGTCGACGACATAGCCCATGCCGCCGTGCAGTTGGTGCGCGTCGAGGGTGATCTTCTTGACCTCGGCGGCGCGCATCCGGGCGATCGCCGTCTGCCGCGTGGCCGTGCGGCCGCGCCCGATCCAGAACACCGCCGACTGCGCAGCGAGCCGGGCCGCCGCCAGCGCGATGTGCATGTCGGCGACCAGATGCTGGGCCGCCTGGAACGAGGCGATCGGTCTGCCGAACTGCTCGCGCATCTTGGTGTAGTCGACCGTGCGGTCGATCACCGCCTCGACCGACGCCGACCAGATCCAAACAGTGCAGCGCCACAACGGCATTGGCGAGGCGACGCAGCTCTTGCTCGCTCACCGGGACACCACCGTCGACGAGCACGTCGTCGAACCGGACCGTGAACGCGGGGTGCCTCCCCATCATCGCAACCGGCTCGACACTGATCCCCTGTGAGGCAGTTTCGACGACACACGCGAGAGCGTTTCCGTCCGCCTCCGCCGTCACTACGATCAGGTCAGCCAGGTCCGCGTCGGCGACGAAGTCCGCGACGCCGCTCAGCCACCAGCACGCGCTCGGTCGTGTCGCGCCTTCAGCGACGGGGTGACGACACCCGCGTCGCGCGCACTGAATACCGCGAGCGTTCCCCGCGTCGCGCCGGACGCCAGGCCCGGCAGCCAGGCAGCCCGCGCCTCAGGTCCGCCGAACCAGTCCACGGCCAATGCCGCATGCACCGTGCTGTGAACGACTGTGGGGCACAACGCACGTCCGGCTTCGACGCTGAAGATGCCGAGGTCGCTGAGGCTGCCGCCGGAGCCGCCGTGTTGTTCGTCGATGACCAGCCCGAGCACACCCGCTTCGGCCAGCGCCTTCCACAGTCCGGCCGGCATGCGCTCTCCGGCGCTCCCTCGCGCCAGCGTGGTCGGACACTCGGCCGTGAGCAAGCTGCGACACATTGCGGCCAGATCGCGTTCGTCCTGATCCAGAGTCACTCGCATGCCGTCACCGCCCGTACGAAGGCATCTTGTGACCGCGCTGGGCGATCACGTCGCGCAGGACCTCGTTGGTGCCGCCGCCGAAGCGCATCAGGGGCGACACCCGATAGAGCCGCTCAAAGAAGCCGCCGAGCGGCGCGCCGGCACTGCGGTGAGCCATCAACCCGTCGGGCCCGAGCAGGTCGAGCGCAAGGTCGGCGATCCGTTGGCGTAACTCGCTGGTGAAGATCTTCTCGACGCTCACCTCCACGGTCGGGATGCGACCGCTGTCGAGCATTGACGCGGCCTCGTAGCCCATCAGTGTTGCGACTTCGACGTCGGCCTCTGCCTGTGCCAGGCGACGGCGAAACGCCGGGTCCTGTCCGGGTACCGATCCGTCACGCAGCGGCAGACCCGCCAACGCGACGAGATCGTCGAGCGCGCGACGCAGGTCGCCCGCGTTGGTCAACGCGCCGCGCTCCAGGTCCAGGGCGCCGGTGATGTACGTCCACCCCGCGTTGACCTCACCGATCAGATTGCTCGCCGGCACGCGCACGTCGCGGAAGAAGGTCTCATTGGTGCGGTATCCCGACCAGGCGTACAGCGGGCGTATCTCGACGCCGGGACTGTCGACGGGGACCATGATCACCGATATCCCGCGATGCCGCGGCGCGTCGGGGTCGGTGCGCACGCACAGCCATTCGTGGGTGGAGCGCTGGGCCCCGCTGTTCCAGATCTTCGACCCGTTGATCACCCACTCGTCGCCGTCGCGCACCGCGCGGGTGCGCAGGCTGGCCAGGTCGGTGCCGGCGTTGGGCTCGGAGTAGCCGACCGCGCAGACGATTTCGCCTCTGGCGATTCCCGGCAGGAACTCCTTCTTGTTCTGCTCGGTGCCGTGCCGCATGATCATCGGCGCCACCGAGGTCACGGTGAGGTCGGGGCCGGGCACGCCGGCGTACTCGAACTCGCTCATCAGCAGGTGCTGGTGCATGGCCGTGAGGCCGAGGCCGCCGTACTCCTTCGGCCAATTCAGCCCGAACCAGCCCTTCGCGCCGATCTTGCGACGAAACGCCGTCAGTTCCCCGCCTTGATACTCGAGCCCGTGCTCGGCCATCTCGGCACTTCAGCGCAGGGGTGACGTTCTCCGCAAGAAACTGCCGTACTTCGGCGACCCACGCGCGCTGGGCGTCGTCGAGCTCGAAGTCCACACCGGCGACATTATCGGCATGCGCACGCTGGAGTGATCGGAAAGCGACCAAAGGTCCACGCGGCTCGGGAGGTGCCGGAAGACGATCTTCGACGACGACGAACTCGGAGGGGTGCAGTTTGTCCACCTATGAGCGACTGTCGCTGATGCTGCGACGGACGCCCCACAACTGTCGATCCGCCGAGGTACGCTCGGGCCGTCTATGGCACGTCAGGATCTGGAACTGCGGGTCACACGCGTGGCTGAAGCGGTGCTGGCCGAACAGCGGTTCGTCAGCGCAATCGATGTATTCATCGGTCTGGGCTGGCTGGCGCCGTCGCATGTCGATCGTTGGCGGCAGGGCCGCGTTGACTCGCTGGAGCGGGTCATGCAGATCAATCCGGACAAGCTCACGTCGGCGATGGCGGCATTCGAGCGCTGGGCCAAAGACCAGGGGCTCAAACCATCGGAAACCAACTACGTCGCCCGCACTCGCGACCGCCGGCAGCTCCGATTCAGCGCCAGCGGGGACGCCGCCACTGACCGCGCGTACCGCACGCACTGGGTGTCGCCGGAGCTGCCTGAGCGTGCGGTCGAGCGGCAGAGCCGTCCGCCGGAGCTTGTCGTCATTTCGCCCGTCAAGGAATGGACATGCGCATCCTGCGGTGACACCGGCGATCTGCTGTTCATGGAGGACGCCGGCCCGCTCTGCCTGGACTGCGCCGACCTCGGCCATCTCATCTTCCTAGCCGCCGGAGATGCGGCGCTCACCCGGCGCGCAAAGAAAGCCAGCCGACTGTCGGCCATCGTCGTGCGGTGGAGCCGATCGCGCAAACGCTATGAGCGCCAGGGCATCCTGGCCGAGGCGGAGGCGATCGAACGGGCCGAGCAAGAGTGCCTGTCCGACGCCGAAGTGCGCGCCCGCCGCAGGCAGCGTGACCAGGTTCGACGGGCCGACGAGGACGTGCGTTTCGAGGAAGGCTTGCCGCCGCGATCCGCGAGCTGTATCCGGGTTGCCCGGCCAGCCGGGCCGAGGCGATCGCCCGTCACGCAGCGGCACGCGGCAGTGGCCGGATCGGACGCAGCGCGGCCGGGCAGGCCCTGGACCCCGACGCCGTACGCCTCGCCGTCGCAGCGTCAGTCCGGCACATCGACACCCGATACGACGAGTTGCTCATGTCGGGCGTCGACCGCGAAACGGCTCGAGACCAGGTGCGCGATCGGTTGAGGACGTCCTGAGCAGCTGGCGCGATGGTGCCGCGATGCTTGACACCTAGTCACTGCCCGCTCCCGCGATCGTCTCGACGTCGCACTTGACGCCCGGCGCCCGCGCGAATCGTGCATCAGCGGTGACCAAGACGACGTCCAAGGCTTCGGCCAGCGCGACGTACGCGGCGTCGTAGGGAGTCACAACATGGCGCAGCGCCCAAATGCGGCCCAACAGTGGCCGGTGCGACGACCGGCGAAGCGGCAGGTCCCCAAGATCCGATACCGCCGCGTCGGCTCGCCGAGCAGTCATCAGCCTGGCCGCGACATGACGGCGCCACACCGACGCGACCTCGAGATCGATGAGTTCAGGGGCAGCCAATGTTTCGTCCGTCAAGCGCTCCCGGGCACGGCGTCCGTCTGTGCCGTCGTCGCCCAGCGCTACCGCCAATACGCTTGCGTCAACGACGATCACGTTCTGCCCGAAGGTGATTCACAGCTGCGCCAAACGACACTCTGCCACCGCTACGCGCCGCGGTGCGCTCGAAGACCTCCTCCAAAGTTGGTTGACTCGCATCGGCGATGAGGCGGCTCCGAAGGTATTCCTGTAGCGACTGGTGTGCGCGTGCAGCGCGCTCCCGCAAGACCCGATGAGTGTCCTCCGGCACGTCTTTGATCTGCACACTAGGCATGGCGCCATTTTGGCGCCACTAGCGCCAAAATACAAGTGCGGTTCACCAGGGGTCAACTCCACCAGCCCGCGGTATCAAATCACGGCGCGGCAGGTTCGTATTGATCGATCGCTTCCACTTTGCTCGCCGAGGGACTTTCGGGATCGAACTCGTAGCTCAACCATTCGCGGGCCAGGCGGCGGGCCAGTTCAAGCCCGATCACCCGCTGTCCGAAACACAACACCTGGGCGTTGTTGGACAGCACCGAGCGCTCCACCGAGAAGCTGTCATGCGCGGTGACCGCACGAATGCCCGGAACCTTATTGGCGCTTATCGCCACGCCCAATCCCGTCCCGCACACCAGCAGCGCGCGGTCTGCCTTGCCCTCCGCGACCAGTCGAGCCGCCGCCACGGCGACGTGCGGATAAGCCGTGTTTTCGTCCGAGCCGACCCCGACGTCGGTGACTTCGACGACTCGATCATCCGCGCGCAGATCACCTTTCAGCGCTTCCTTGTATTCGTATCCGGCATCGTCGGAACCAACGACGACCCGCAGCCCTTCCGGCATCAGCTATCTCCCTTTGCAGTCAGCGTGAAGCAGTCCGCGACCGTGCGCGCGCACATCGCCAGCGAGGTCGCGCCCGCGTCGGGCGTGCCGACACTGCGTTCGGCCAGCGGACGCGCCCGGCCAACCTTCGGCCGCATGTCGGCGGTCGCGCGCGCGGCATCCGTCGCCACCTCTGCCGCCGCCCGCCACGCGTCCTGCCACGGTTCCCCGTCGTCGACCCGTCGCCGCAGTTCCTCGACAAACGGCAGCAGCGCGTCGAGCATCGTCTTGTCCCCGGGGGCGGCACCGCCCAACTGCACCAGTGCGTCATATCCGTCGCGCATGCCCGCCGCCACCGCCGCCGAATCCGGTCGGCCGCGATCACCCAGCCGGGCACCCAGTGCGCTGAGCATCGCCCCCCACAGCACACCCGACGTGCCGCCTGCCTTCGCCGCCCATTCCTTGCCGGCGGCGGTCAGCACCGAGCCAGCTCCGGCCCCGTCAGCGACCGCCCGCGCCGCAGCCTCGCGTGCCGCGGACGAGCCCTTGACCATGCCGCGCCCGTGGTCGCCGTCGCCCGCGATCGCGTCGATACGACCCAGCTCCTCCTCCGCGTCCGCGAGCATCGCGGCCATCGCGTCGATGGCCCGCGCCACCACCTGCGCGCCCGCCCGGCCGTCCTCATCCGATAGCTCGGAGAGCGCCACCGCAGCCACCGCGGCCTCCGCGGCCGCATCGGTCCGCACCTCACCCGCCGGTTGCGCAGCAGACGTCGACCCCTTGCGGTATGCCGGCGTGTCCGCCGGTGCGGCCCAGTACTTTTCGAGCTCGTCGTCGAGCCACATGATCGTCAGTGAACACCCGGCCATGTCGAGACTGGTGACGAGTTCTCCGACTTCGGGCTCCACAATCTCGTACCCGCGGTCCCGCAGCAGACGCGCCACCGTGCCCCACACCACGAACAGCTCTTCGTATTTTGTGCGGCCAAGTCCGTTGAGAATCACCGCAATTCGCTGTGATGCGGACGCTGGCTTCTCGTCCACCAACCCGTCGACAAGCGTCCCGGCAAGTTCAGCCGCTGTAGGCATGTCCTCGTCGGCCACACCGGGCTCGCCGTGGATACCCAGGCCAATACCCATCATGCCCTCCGGCACGGTGAACAGCGGCTCATCCGCGCCGGGCAGCGTGCAGCCGTCAAACGCCACCCCGAACGTCCGCGTCGCCGCGTTCGCCGCCTCCGCCACCCGGATCACTCCCGGCAGGTCCAGGCCGTCCTCGGCCGCCGCGCTCGCACACTTGAAGACCGTGAAATCACCTGCGATGCCACGCCTTTTCGATTCTTCGCCCTTCGGTGCGCTGGCGATGTCGTCGGTGACTGCGAAGTAATGGGCATCGATGCCTTCGCTGCGCAACTGGGTGACGGCAAGGTTGAAGTTCATCACGTCGCCGGCGTAGTTGCCTGTCGTCAGCAGAACCCCGGCGTCCCCGTTCGCGGCCCGCGCAACAGACGCGGCCTCGTCCGCGGACGGCGACGTGAAGATGTTGCCGACCACCGCACCATCGGCGAACCCCGGGCCGACCACCCCACAGAACGCCGGATAGTGACCGGATCCGCCCCCCACTACCACCGCGACCTTGCCCGGCGCGGTCTTATGGGCCCGCACCACACCTCCCGGCACCCCAACCACATACCGCGAGTTCGCATCCAGGAACCCGGCCGTCATGTCCTCGGTGAACCGCGCCGGATCATTGAACAGCTTGGTCATCGCAGCCTCTCCCCGCTCTCAGGGTCGAACAGGTAGACCCGCTCGGGTGGCGCGCTGATCGTCACGGCCTGCTCGGGCTCGTAGCTGTCCTGCGCCGGTGTCTGCACGACGATGCCCTCCTCACGGCCCGCGACGGTGCTTGTGGCAAGGCCGAATTCGAGCAGATGCTCGAAGTAGGCCACCGTCGCGGTGATACCGCTCCCGCCCTGGCCGACCGACATCGTGGCGTCCTGCGGACGAATGCCGACGGTGACCTTCGCGCCGTCGGCCACATCGGACACGACGGTGTCGAGGTATCCCGATTCCGATCCGATCTCGACGCGCACGCGGCCGTTCTGCACTCTGGCAATCCCGGGCACCACGTTGATCTGGGGTTCGCCGACGAACGTCGCGACGAACAGGTTCGCCGGATCGTCGAAAACCTCGTCCGGCGTGCCGAATTGCTGCACGACACCCGCATCCATCACCGCGAGGCGATCGGCCAGCGACAACGCCTCGACCTGGTCGTGCGTGACCACAATGGTCGTGTAGCCGAATTCGCGCTGCAGCACCTTCAACTCGCGCCGCACCCTCTGCCGGGCCGACGCATCGAGGTGGCTCAGTGGCTCGTCGAGCAGCAGCACCGGAGGGTTGCGCACCAGCGCGCGAGCCAGTGCCACTCGCTGCTTCTGGCCGCTGGACAGCCCGGCGGGTCGAAGTTTGAGCATGTTGTCCATCTCGAGCCTGCTGCTAATCGAATCGACCATCTTCTCGGCGCCTTTCACCTTGCGCGCCTTGAGGCCGTAGAGCAGGTTCTCCCGCACCGATAGCGGCGGATACAGCGCATAGCTCTCGAAACCCACGCCGATGCCCCGTTTGGATGCCGGCAGCTGCGAGACCTCGCGGTCACCGATGCGAATGGAACCGCTTGTCACGGTTTCAAGTCCGGCGATCATCCGCAGCGTCGTTGTCTTGCCGCAGCCCGAGGGGCCCAGCAACGCCACGAGTTCGCCCGGCTCGATCGCCAGGTTGATGCCCTTGACTGCCGTGACGCTTTCCCGGCCCCGCGAGGCGTAGGTCTTGACCAGGTCGGCGAGGGTCAGGCTTTGGGCAGTCGCCGACGCGCTGCCGGCAGCGCCCGTACGCGATTTATTCGTAACTACACTCACTGTGCCGCCTCCAAAGTTGAATCACGGTCCGCGGTCGTCAGCCGTGGCTGGTGCCCGCCGCCGGAAGCGAACACATGGACATCCGAGTCGGCGACGTTGAGGTTGACCTCCATGCCCTCGTCGTGGCCTTCCCGTCCGGAAGCCAGCACGATCAATTCCGCACCGCCCACGTCGACCGTCAATTCGACGTTGCGGCCCAATCTTTCGACCAACTTCACGCGCCCGTGGATGTCATCGTCCGCCGCTTTGTCATCGACGTGCAGATCGCACGGTCGCAGACCCACCTGCACCCGATCGCCGCGCTCAACGTTCGCGTCGGCGGGCACCGGCACGTCGAAGGAGCCGCTGCCCAGCCGTATCCGTCCATCGTCGACGATTCCGTCGAGAAGGTTGATCTCTGGCTGGCCCAACGCGCGCGCCACAAACGTGTCCGCCGGCTGGCGCCAAATCTGTTCCGGTGTCCCGATCTGCACCAACGAGCCTTCTCGCAGGACCGCGATCCGATCGCCGAGAGCCAGCGCCTCCTGATAGTCGTGGGTGACGTAGACCGTGGTGGTGTTCGACATTGCGCCAAGCTGTTTGAGCTCGGCCCTCATCGCGGCGCGCAGCTTGGCGTCCAGATGGGACAGTGGTTCGTCGAGCAGATAGACGTCCGCCGGTCGGACCAGCACCCGGCCCAGCGCGACGCGCTGGCGCTGTCCGTTGGACAGCTCACGCGGAAAGCGCTTGAGCAGGTGGTTGATCCCGAGCGTCGAGGTCACCTGATCGATGCGCGTGGTCCGGTCCTGCTCGGTGTACTTGCCCGTACGGCCCGACTTCAGCGGCGACGCCAGGTTCTCGCTCACCGTCTTCTGCGGGTACAGCGCGTAGCTTTCGAACGCCATCGCCACGTTGCGCTGGTACGGCTCGACCCGGGTCAGGTCGACCCCGTCGATGTGCACGGATCCCTGGTCGATGTCCACCAGCCCGGCGATCGACTTCAGCGTCGTGGTCTTACCGGCGCCACTGGGACCGAGGATGACGAAGAACTCGCCGTCCCTGATGTCGACAGTCAGGTCGTCGACTGCGACTGTCTTTCCGTACGTCTTGCGCAGGTTCGCGATAGACAAGGTAGCCATCAGGCTTTCACCGCCCCAAATGATAGGCCCCGCACGAGGTATCGCTGAATCGTCAGCGCCAGGATGAGCGGTGGCAGAGCTGCAATGATCGCGGCCGCGGCAGTCAGGTTGTAGTACGCCTGCCCGCCACCGCCGAGGAACTTGGTGATCGCGACCGTGACCGTGCCGGCGTTTGTGTCCGCGAGGATCAGGGGGAACACGTAATTGTTCCACGCGAAGATGAACGCCAGCAGCGCCGCCGCGGCAATGCCGGGACGCACCATCGGCAGCGCCACCATCAGGAAAGCTCGCTTGCGGGTGTAGCCGTCCAGCAGGGCCGCCTGCTCCAGATCCTCTGGGAGGTCTTGGAAGTACGAGCGCAGGATCCACACCACCAACGGCATCGTGACCAGCTGCAGCACCCAGATCATGCCGACCTTGGTGTCGAACAACCCGATCTGGTTGTAGATCACGAACAGTGGCACGATCACCATCAGCTCCGGCGCGAACCGGAACGACAGCATCTGGAACATCAGGTCCTCACTGCCGCGGTACTTCCATCGGCCCGCCGCATACGCCGCGGGGATGCCGACCACGAGCGAGACGATCACCGCGCCACCGCAGTTGATCAGACTGGTCAGCAGCGACGTCTTGAAGTCGACACTGGTCAGATCCTTGCCCTTGTCGGAGAGCACCGTCGCGAAGTTCGACCACGAGGGGCTGAACTGGAAGTAGGTCGTGGTCTGCTGCGCGTCGTTCTTCAGCGCCAGCAGGATCATCCAGACGATCGGGAACAGGGAGAACACGAACCACGCGATCAGCGTGATGTCGGCGGCCAACGGGCCGGCGCCGAACCGCTTCTGACCCGGGAGTAGTTCGCGGGCAGCTGCTTTCGCCATGATCAGGCCTCCGCTCCGGCAGCTCGGCGCTGCGCCTTTCCGAGCACGCTCACCAGGTAGCGTGCGGCGATGAACACGATGATCCAGAGCAGCAGCATGTAAGTGCTGCCGCGGGAGTAGTCGAGGTTGATGATCGAGTCCTCGAAGGCGCCGATCTGCAGCGAGCGGGTGGCCACACCCGGTCCGCCGGCGGTGAGGACGTAGATGTGATCGAACACCTTCAGGTTGTCCATGAACCGGAAGATGACCGCCACCAGGATGTATGGCCAGAGCATCGGCAGCATGAGCTTGCGGAACATGTAGAACCAATTCGCGCCGTCCACTTCGGACGCCTCGAACGGTTCTCTCGGCAGCGACCGGATCCCGGCGAGCACCAGGATCGCCACGAACGGCGTGAATATCCAGACGTCGACGAGGATCACCGACCACAGCGCCGTGGTGCCGGACAACCAGTCGAACGTGCTGCCCAGCCCCAGGACATGGTTGAGAATCCCGAACTGCGGGTTGAACATCAGCTTCCAAATCACGCCAGCGATCACCGGCGCGATCATCAGCGGCACGATCAGCACCTTCTCGAAGAGCCTGCCGATGATGCTGGAGCGGTTGAGCAGCAACGCCAGTCCGACTCCGAGCACTGTCTCCACGACCGTGGCCACCACGGCGAAGATCAACGTGACCTCGACGCTCTGCCAGAAGATCTGATCGCCAAGCACCGATTGGAAGTTCTTGAACCAGACGAAGTGTGGGTTGGGGTTGACCGCTGCGTAGTTCAGGAACGCGTAGTAGGCGCCCAGCACGAACGGGTACAGGATGCCGATGACGACGATCAGCGCCGGGAGCGACAGCAGGTAGGGCCGCAGCTTGCGCCGCCAACTCGGGATCTCGGGATGCTGCTGGTGGGTTGTGGGCGCGGATCGCTCCGGGGTGGCCGGCGGCGCCTTGGTTGTCTTCGTTGTCATGGACCGGCCTCCTAGAGGTTGATCTTGGACGTGTTTGTCTTGGCGAGGCTGCGCAGGCGTGACGCGGCGTCGTCCCCGCCGTAGATGTCTTGCAGCGCCACCGCCCAGTCCTTGGTGGTGTCGAAGAACTTCTTCTGTGGAGTGAATTGGATCTTCGACGACCCGATCACCGTTTCGAACGCTTCCAGATAGCCGGGCTGGCTGGCCGCGACGCGCTTGAATGTGTTGTCGAACACCGACTTTCGGACCGGGTCCGCGTAGCTTCCGGCTTCGACGGCCTTGTTCAACGAGTCCTTGCCGGTCGCCCACTGGATGAACAACCACGATGCGAGCTTGTTCCGCGAGTTGGCGTTCATCGCCCAACTCCACGTCCAAAGGTTGGTCTTGTAGTTGCCGTCCGGACCGGCGGGGCCGGCGTACCAGGCGAGGTTACCGGCCTCTGCGCTCGCGCCGGGTTTGTTCTTCGGGTACGTGGCGCTGTCGGCGTCGTACACCATCATCGCCTTGCCGTCACCGAGATCGCCTGTGGCATTGGGATACTCATAAGCCGTCCAGGACGTCGGGCCCGCCTTGTGCTGCATCTCAATCCACTTCTTGGTGAATTCGATCGCCTTGTCGCTGTCCATCTCGGCGATCAACTCCGAGCCATTGAAGCTGTAGTCGATGGCGCCTTCGCGCGTGTACTGAGTCATGAAGCCGGGATGGATGGTGGCCCAGGACTTCGAACCGCGGGTGGCGATGCCGTACCGGTTCACCGAGCGGTCGGTCAGATCGACTGCCAGCTGGATGAAATCGTCGAACCTGTCGGGCAGCTTCTTGATCCCGCGCTGGTCGAAATACTTTTTGTTGTAGGCGACGACGTTGTTCTCAAAGCCCCATGGAATCGCCCATTGCCCGCCCGTGCCCAGCGGGTTGCCGGTCGTGAAGTCCCATCGGGTAGACGTGCGCAGTCCGTCGAAGATGTCCTCGAAGTCGTAATCCGCCGCGGTGGCCGAGGAGTTCTGCAGCCACGGGTGGAGGTCTTCGATCCAGCCGGCCGGACCATACTGCCAGATGAAGTAGGCACCCAGCATGAACGCGTCGTGCTTGCCGGTGCCGCCCGCCAACTCGGTGTTGAGCTTGGTGAAGTAATCGGCCTCGGGCACCAGGTCGGCGTTCACGTTGATCCCGGTGAGCTCGGTGAATTCCTTGAACAACGGTTGATAGGACTTCTGGTATGGGTGCGGCGTCTGCAGGATGTTGATTGTGGTGCCGGAGGCCTTCTTCCAGTCGAACCCGCCGCTGACGTCATCCGCCCCGTTCGGGGCGTTCGTCCGACCGCCCACTCCGCATGCGCCCAGGACTGGCACGGTGGCCGCGGCGACGCCACCAAGACCCAACGCCATCAACATGTTCCGTCGCGACATCTGCCGGCCGGAGAACCGCTCTGCACTCATGTCATTCAGCTTTCGCTCTGGCCGGACGTCAGGCCGGGATCAACGACACCTTCACCGACTCTTTGCCGCTGGCGACCAGGTCGAGGCCCTTCTGGAACTCGGTCAGCGGCAGCTGGTGCGAGCAGATCCGGTCCATCGGCAGCACCCCGGACTCGAGCATCCTGATGGCCGGCGGCCAGCAGTACGGGCCCAGGTGGGCGCCGAGCACATCGAGTTCCTTGTCGTCGCTGATGATGCTCCAGTCGACGGAGACGTCGCTGCCGAAGACGCCGTACTCGACGTAGCGGCCGAGCTTGCGTAACAGGTTGAGGCCCTGGGGAACCGCCGACGGATGGCCGGTGCCTTCGAGGTACACGTCGGCGCCGTAGCCGTCGGTCAGATCACTGATGATCGACGCGGCGTCTTGCTCTGCGATGTTGATGGTGATGTCCGCGCCGCAGGCAGCGGCCAGCTCCAGTTTGTCGGGGGCCATGTCGAGGGCAATCACGTGCGCGGGGTTCTTCGCGCGGGCGCCCGCCACCATTCCGAGCCCGATCGGGCCGCAGCCGGCGACCACGACGGTGTCCTCGAAGGTGATCTGGCCCCGCTCGACCGCGTGCAGCGAGCACGACAGCGGCTCGGTGAACGCCGCGTGATGGGCGGGCATGTCGCCAGAGATCTTGTACACCAAGGCTTCCGCCGGGTACACCATGTAACTCGCCATCGCGCCCGGTGTGCGGCGCTTGAAGCCGTACAGATCATGGGGCTGGCACATGTGGTACTGACCGCGCTTGCAGTAGCGGCATTCCCAGCACGGCACGATCTGCTCGGACACGACGCGATCGCCTACGGCGATGTTCCACCGTTCGGCGGCCTCGTCATCGAGTTCGACGACGCGCCCGGCGAATTCGTGCCCGGGGATGACCATCGTCTCGGCCCAGGCCGGGCGGTTCTCGTCGCCCCAGAACTTCGCCGCGCCGTGGTAACACTTCAAATCGCTGGCGCAGATCCCGACCGCCTCCACCCGGATCAGGGCTTCGCCAGGCTTTCGCTCCGGGACCGCGACCTCCTCGAGTCGGTAGTCGTGCGGCCCATGACAAACGACGGCCTGCATCTTTTCGGGAATTTGTTCGGTCATCAGCGTTTCCTCCCGATGTCGATCTCGCGGTCGAGCAGTCGTAGAGCACATTTGACTGTCCTGTGTGGTCTCAAACACACTAACGTCGTCCTGAACAAATGTCCAGAACGAATGTTCAGCGAAATTCTATTCACGTACAAATGTTCACGTGGCATACTTATGACATGGCACCGGCTGCCCAGAACACCGGCCTGACCGGCCGTGATGGCGCGTCAGACGCCGACGCGGGGCACTTCTCGCCATCTGTGCTCTACGCGGCGGCAAAGATGTACTACACCGAAGACGCCACGCAGGCCGAGGTCGCCGCCCAACTGGGGACCAGTAGAGCGACCGTCAGCCGCCTGCTGGCGGAGGCGAAGCGCCTGGGCATCGTCCGCATCGAGGTGGTGCCGCCTCAAGAGGCGGCATCCGGCGACCTGGCCGATCGGCTGACCCGGGCCCTCGGCCTGACCACCGTCTACTTGAGCCTTCCCCTGCCCAACCCGGGCGCCGGCCGCACCCTCGTCGACGTGATGGGCGGCACGCTCGCACCCGCCGTTGGCCGGGCGCTCGCCGGGGCCGGCCTGCTGGCGGGCGACGTCCTGCTGGTGTCCTCCGGCCGCACGGTCTATGAGGTCGCCAAGTTCGAGCTGACCCCGCTGCCCGGTGTCGTCGTGGCACCCACTGTGGGTGGGAACGATCAGCCCGAGGAGTGGTACCAAACCAACGAGATCACCCGACTGGTCGCCAATCGGATCGGTGGCCGAGCGAGCTATCTCTTCGCGCCCGCACTGCCAGGACCGGACCTGTACCCGTCGCTGCTCAACGACCCCACCATTCAGCGCGTGCTGCATCTGTGGCCGCGTGCTCGTTGCGCGCTCATGGGAGTGGGGGCGCCGCCGCTGATGCGGTCGGACATCCCGAGATTCGTTCCGGTCGCCTCGGATTCGCTGCGGTCTTCGGTCGGCGACGTCTGCTCGCGGTTCTACGACCGGGCAGGCCAACCGGTCGACTTCGAAGGCCGCGAACGACTGATCGCCGTCGAACTCGATACGCTGCGCCACATCCCGGTCACGATCGGCGTTGCGGTGGGCAGAGGACAAGATCGACTCGATCATCGGCGGCGCCCTTGGTGGGTATTTCAACCAGCTCGTCACCGATCCCGGGACCGCCGCCGCCATCCTCGACAGCCCGGGTCTGCCCGATGTCACACGCTGAATTTCATTCTGCGGTCGGTCTGCGCCTCGACGGCAAGCGGGCTCTGATCACGGGCGCCACCAAGGGCATCGGCGCCGACATCGCCCGGACATTCGCCGCCGCCGGTGCGAAACTCATACTGAGCGGACGTGACCGCGCGGATTTGCGCTCAGCCGAATCGACCCTAGCCGACGAGTTTGGATCGCAAATAGCCACCGCTGCAATCGATCTCGCAGAGCATGACGCACCACTAAGGTTGGCCCAGCAGGCGGCGGACGCGTTCGGCGGATTGGACATCCTCGTCAACAACGCCGGAATCTCCTATCCCGAGCCGGCCATCGACACCGATCCCGACAAGTTCGACGAGACGATCGCGATCAACCTCCGCGCGCCCGCCTTGCTCGCCGCGGCGGTCGGCAAGGCGATGGTCACCCAGGGCACCGGCGGATCCATCATCACCGTGGCATCCGCCGCGGCGCTGGCTCCGCTGCCCGACCACTACGCGTACTGCGCATCCAAGGCAGGCCTGGTGATGGCGACCAAGGTGCTGGCCCGCGAACTCGGCCAGTATGGGATCCGCGCCAACTCGGTATGCCCGACGGTGGTGCTGACCGAGATGGGTCAGCGAGTGTGGGGCGAAGAGTCGAAGGCAGCCCCCATGTTGGCGCGAATACCCTTGGGGCGCTTCGCCGTTCCCCGTGAGGTCTCCGACACCGTGCTGTGGCTGGCCTCCGACGCGGCCAGCATGATCTCCGGTGTGGACATCCCGGTCGACGGCGGCTACACGATGGGCTGATCCGGGGCCGAGTCGTCCGACGACAAGCGATGCATGAGCTCTTTGGTCGTCGGGTACAGCTCGCGCCAGGTCGCGTACAGGTCGTTGTAGCGCTCGTGGTTGCCCGGCTCGGGCTTGATCTCACGGGCGATCTTCGCCCAGTCGGTTGTCGGGGGCATCAGACCCACGCCGATGGCGGCCAGCAGAGCGTCGCCGTAACTGGCGCCGATGGCCTGCTCCGGCACGAGCTGGTGTCGCCCGGTGACGTCGCTGACCGTCTGCGCCCAGATCGGACTGCGCAGTCCGCCACCGACTGCCACCGTGCGCTGTGCGGTGTGGGCGTCGTCGAATCGCTCAAGGATCTGGCGGATACCGAAGGCGATTCCCTCGTAGGCGGCGCGGATCAGGTGGCCCGCGGCCGTGCCGCAAAGTGAGTCCGGCGTAAATGCCCCGTGCGTGCGGGTCGAACACGGGAGTTCGCTCGCCTGCAAGGTAGGGCAACATCAGCAGTCCGTCGCTGCCCGGTGGCACGGATTGTGCCTCCTCCATGAGGGCCTCGAACGATGCGCCGCCGGTGGTCGCCTGCAGCCAGTTGATCAGGCTGCCCGCGGTCGAGGTCCCCGCGGCCAGTGCCAGCGTGTGAGGTTCGACGCCGGTCGTCGTCCACAGGGCCGGGTCGCTGTAGTACTCATCGATGATTTGGACGAGAAACATCGTGGAGCCGTACATCAGCATGAGATCGCCCGGATGGCGGACTCCCACCGAGAACGCCTCCGAATACGCGTCGACGGTGCCCGCCACCACGTGCGTGCCCTGTGGAATACGTGTGGCTTCGGCGGCGTCGGCGTGCACCGTGCCGACCACCTCGCCCGGCCAGACCAGCCGCGGCAGTGCCAGATGGCGGCAGATCCGTTGTGCCCATTGCTTATTCCAGCCGAGCTCCCGCGTGAGGTATAGCGGGTCGCTCTGGCTTGCGGTGTGGTGGTCCTGAATGTATTCGCCGGTGAGCTTCGCCGCGATGTACGAGTTGGACCCGTAAAAACCGGTCGCGCGCTCGAACACCTGAGGCTCGTGACGGTAGACCCACTCCAGTTTCGGCCCGACGGCCTGGCTCGACAGCGACGTGCCAGCCCGGTCGAGTATCTCCTGTGCGCCCAATTCTTCGGCCAGCAAGTCGATTTCGGCCGTTGCGCGGGTGTCAATGCCGTACAGGATGGCTGGACGCAACGGTCGCAGGTCGTCGTCGCACAACACAAGACACGGTCCAACCCCGCTGACGCAAATACCCGCGACGTTCGCCCGTGGCGGAACCGCGGCCATCAGTTTGGAGCTGATGTCGCAGACCTCGCGCCACCACATTCCCTCGGCGTCCGCCTCGGCCCACCCCGGCCGCGGCAGGTCCATCGAGTGGGCGACCGTCTCAGAAGCCAAGACCGAGCCGGAGGCGTCCACGAGTACGCCTTTCGTGCTCCCCGTCCCCATATCAATGCCGACCAACACGTCCACGTCGACACCCTACGTCTGGGGCAGCAACAGAATGGTGCCCCACTCCGGCGTCGAGGCCGAGGACACCCCCATGACAGCAACGATGCCCGACACTCGCCTGACGGGACAGATGCTCATCGCCGGCGAACCCGTCCGCGGGACCGGCAAGCCCATCCATGCTTTCGATCCCACCACCGGCCAGATCCCGTTCCGGCGGAACAGCACTCGTCGCCGCCTCGGCCGCCCGCCCCGAGCCAATCCCGGTCTACGCCGAGATGAGCTCGATCAACCCCATCTTCCTGCTCGACGGGGCTAGCTCACCGCGCCAAATTACTCGTTGTCCAGCAGGCGCCGTATCTCGTCAAGGTCTGTAGGCTAATTCGACAGCCTTACCACTGCGCAGTTACTTTGCCAGCGATCTGGTCGGCAATCTTCAACTGCCGAGTCAGCGGGGTTAGCGCTGCAGGTGTTGACGTCGATAATGACATTGTTTCTGAGCGCCAGCGCGCGTCCACAGCCCCAGCCGGGGGCACTGGCATTCTGTTGAGTCGCGGTGGTACTCAGTGTGCCGTTAGCGTTTGAGATCTGCCCGACGGACCACTGCGACTCGCTCTGCGTGTGGGTGTACTGGCGGCAGCCCGGCCACTGCTGGGCGGAGGCATCGAAGAAGGCGCCGGCTTTTTCCACGATAGGAAATAATACGACTGCCTGCTTGAGATAGTGCGTGAAGTTATCGCCGTCGTTGAGGCTCTGATCGCGCTCGGCCCGGAAACCGCTGCTGGCATAGACCGGTGCCTCCGCCGCATCGTCGATGGCGAGGCACTCCTGAGGCGCCATGATGGCGCTGTTGTCAGACATCGAGGTCTGGGTATTCGTGACCGTCATTCCGGTCGCTCCCATGGCGACGTTCACCTCTTCGGGGCTCAGCAGCAACTCGGCCAGCTCACGCTCAACAAGGGGACGCGGAATCATCGCTCGGGTGGTCGTAGTCGACTCGGCGTTGCCTATTGTGCTTCCGCACCCGGCGACGAGAACGCAGATGACTGCAACCGCAAGTGCGGCGCTTGGTTGGCGCATGTGTTCCTCCCATTCCAGCCGTGCCCAACCGTTCAGCGTGGCGCGATATCCCCCCATAGCGCGGCGCGTGAAGAAATGGTGCAGTAATTCCGTCGACGCCTACGTGAGGTTGAACGGTGTTTCCTGATAACGATGAACGGTGTTTCTTGATAACGATTAGTGGGTCGAGCACAGCTCTGAGCGGTTCCTGCGATCGGTGCGGCGCGTTGGTGAAGCGCGGCGGATTGCCGTGGGCGGCGACGAGCGTCTCGGAGATCCGCCGCCAGCGGTGTAATGCATGAGACGCCGGCGTTCCTCACCGGTCGACTGTCTTCTGCTGAAAGCGCGACAGCGAGCTGCAAATGTGTTGGCGATCAATGCCTTACAACGGGGACCGGACCGGATGCTGTGTTGGTGGCATGTTCACTGATGAGTGGGGAAGGGGGACCCGATCGGTTGTGCCGGTGACGTCTTGCCAAAGGGCCTGGGACGACTGAGTATCCGCCCGAAGCTGGCGAGTCGCTCGTGGCTGGGGGTGGTTGCTGCGGACCATATTTCGTCACCGTGACAGTTTTCGCGAAGTCGTCGTCGCCCGGCGTAGGCTCCGAAGGTGGCGCTGGCGATCGCATCACGCGATCACGGTGTGATCCGCGGCTGCGTAAAACGACGACGCGCACGCGCTGGTACGCCGGAGACGCCGAGGCGGGGATAAAGGTAGCGCTTCGTGCCCGAAACCCGCACCTGATATCTGCTACGACTACGCGGGCACTCCAGCAGTTACATGGCGCGAGGGCGTGATTCGGCTGACCACCGAGTCCACAGCGGATCGCAGGCCGGGCACGAACGCCTTCCACTGCATCGTGCAGCCGGCATGTCCGGCATCGACGGTCACGGTATGCGCGTCGGGAATCTGTTCGGCTACCCACCGCTGGTGCCGCGGCGGGATGACCCGGTCACGCAGCGGTATCAGCACCGAGGTCGGTACATCGATGTCAGCGATCCAGCGCGTGGAATCAAACCGGGCGATTTCGGCCAGCGCCCGCATCATCGCCCCAGAGCTGGTCGCCCGGAATTGCCCAAGCGCCCACAGCCGATCATTCGTCACGATGTCGTCGACGACGGACAGCCGCGCCGGGTCGGGCCGCCCGGCCTGCGGGCCGAAAGCCTCCAGCAGCGCGGCGAAGACACCGGTCGCGAGCCGCTCATGAGTGGCACGGCCGAAGGTCGCCGCCGCGGCGCAGAGCACCAACGCATCGACCCTGTCTCGGTGGCGCCGCCACACCTGCTGCGCCACCAGTGATCCCATCGAAAAACCGACCGGGATGAATGTTTCTATGCCGAGCTCGTCGGCCAACGCGGCGACGTCGTCGGCGCAGTCCTCCAGCTGGAAACGTGGCGAGGCGATACCCGAGCCGTGGCAGCGCTGGTCGAACACCACCACACGCCCGAAGCGACGCATCATCTCCAATGACGGATACCACGTCAAAAGGCCCGTGCACGCTAGCGAGTGGAGCAACACAAACGTCGGACCGCCGGCAGTTGGGCCGGAATCCACAACATAAGTGCTGCCACGATTGGAAAGCTCCACCACGCGGCCGTGCGGAAGGCGGCCAACGGGGGCGACTTCGGGCAGCGTGAACGACGGGAGCGGCGACGGCAGTCTCAGCGGACCAAGAAGCGCGTCGATCACACGGATGGATTGGGGAAACCGGACGCGCTCGTCGCTGACGGGCCGCAAATGGTCTCATGGGAATCGAGGCGAGACACGCCGCGGCGCAACATGCTTGGTCGCAAAATGCCCGCCGCGGCCAGTCGCCGTGGAAATGCTCGTGAGGCGAGCTGCAGAACGTTATCGCTCATCTTCGGTGCCCCGCAGTCTGTGGGTCGTACGCTGCTTCACCGCGGCATGACGGCGGTCGGATGGCCCGCCCTCGCGGACCAGGCACAATCCTTTGAGCCAACCTCCCTGGGCGCGAGGTCTGCCACTCCTCAGCGCGTGAACCCGCCCGCGCGGCACTATGGGTCAAGGACACTCCGAACATGGGGCTATGTTCATCACCAGAGCGGCCGCGCACGAGAGTAGTCGGGTACTCGATTTCGCCCGGATCCTCTACCCGAAACACCGAGGCACCGCCCGGGTTCCCGTGCCGGTGGCGGTGTGACACCATCAACCCCGCGCAGCTTCCTCTCCTGAGAGTCCCTCTGCTCCAACGGGAATCGACGACAGACGGTTTGAACAAGGCCAGCGGCAAGGTGCAACAAGTCGAGTCGTCGCGAGACACACCCGCACCGTGAGCGTGACCCACGCCACAATCGACATAGTGAAGCCGCCCCGGCGCACCAACGCCTCACGCAGCACGCGCCGAGGTCGCATTGCCGAGAAAGTAGATGCCCACCGCGACGAGCAGGGACAACGCGGCAGCCACCGCGCGGGCCAGCGGGCGTCGAGCCCCCGGGGGCGAGCACACGATCATGGTGACGCCAGCCGACGCGTCTACGTGTTATCGGTCCTTGGCCCGGTCCGCGCTGAAAGACACGGCCACGGTGTCGACGACCTTCATCGAGCCCATCAGCATCGAGTACGGCTTGATGCCGAACTCGGATTGACCGACGTCGGCTCGGCACGACATCCGCCAAGCATCACCAAGGTCCTCCACGTGCAGGTCGATGGCGCACTCACGCGTCACGCCGTGGATGTCCAGCGTGCCTAGGAGGCGATAGCCGTCGCCGCTCTTCTCGATGTCGCTCGCCTGAAAGCAAATCTGCGGGAACCGGTCGGCGTCGAGGAGCCTCACCGCGTTGGACCGCGCCAGCGTCTTCTCCGGCCCTGACAGTGGCGTCAGCCCACCCTGGCCCCGCAGCACCTCAAGCGAATCCACCTCAACCGTGAGGTCCGCCTCGGCGGGTTCACCATCGCTCCACCGGACACCGGCCCGCCACCTGGTCATCGCGATCGTCAGCCGGTGACCCATTCTGGCCGCCCTCCCCGTCACGTCCGTTTCCACGAGCAGCTGGCCATCCGACGCATCTAGCGTCCACGCAGTGGCAGTCACCGCCCGACCGTATCGGTTTAGGCGAGTGCCGCCACACTGCTACGCGCATGATGCTGCCGGGAGAGCATCGTGCGCGACGACTGGAAGAAGATTGGGCGCCGCATAGTGGACGAGGGGTCTGGTTCGTGCCACGGTGGAGAGGCAGACCCCTTTTCTTCGAGGAGGTGCAGCACCGTGGAGCAGACCCAGCACGAGACCTCCGCCCATCAGGAGTGCCCAGACTGTCATGCGCTAGCCGCAGACCTGGAGGCGCACAAGCAATGGCACTCGAGGCTCGTCCATGACATCGCCACCGCCGTCGACACGGACGTGCGGCGACGAATAGGAGCTCAGTAACCGGGCTGCGCACTCACGCCCTGGGCCCGGCCGCCACTGCGTTCGCAACTGCGGCGCGGCCAGACTATTGCCGCCACGCTGGCGGCAGTGACAGCAGTCGGCGCCGTGCTAGTGCAATGCACCGCCGCGCCACCACCGCCTGCGGCTACCTCACCACCGGTCGCGGGCAGTCCTTCACCGACGACGCCGCCACCGCCGCCTCCCACGTCGCCGTCGATCACCGCGCCGCCAGCACCTGCCAGGGTTCAGCCGGTCACCGCCGCCGAACTCGGTGAGAGCTGGCGCCCCGGTTGCCCCGTTGAGCCGGCGCGCCTGCGGCGGGTCGAGATCAACTACATCGGTTTGGACGGCCAGACCCGCCGCGGCGAGCTGATCGTGCACGAAGACCTGGTGGCTGAGGTCATCGAGATCTTCGAGCAGCTTCGCCAACTGCGCTATCCCATCGAGAAGATGCGCACGGTGGACCACTATCCGCGCGCCGACGACGAGTTGTCCATGGAGGACAACAACACCTCGGCCTTCAACTGCAGAGACATCCCAGGAACCGGCCGATGGTCGCTGCACGCCTACGGCAGAGCTATCGATCTCAACCCGCTTCTCAACCCCTCTATTGATCACACGGGCGCATTCCAACCCAAGAACGCCGCGCCGTACCTGGATCGCAACCTCACTGACCCGGGGGTGCTGCACGACGGCGACCCGGCCGTTCGCGTCTTCACCGATCACGGCTGGCGCTGGGGTGGCTACTGGCGGACTCCGAAGGACTATCAGCACTTCGAGCGCGGTGACCAGTGAGGCCGATTGGGCTGTGCGAGTGTTACTGCGCCCGCTGGAACACGACCTGCAAAGCGCGAGTTTTGGACGACGCCACCGGATTTTTCGTGCATTATTCGCAATTCACCTTATATCGAATGGTTACACAACATCGCGAAACATTGCGGTAGTGTTTTCCGCTAATTGCCGACGCGGACATGAGGGGAGCGAATGGCCTTTCCGTGGGAATTGAATCTCGATCATCCGTACCATGACGAGAAGTGGCCCTTTCCCGAGCAGCGAGCCCGGAGCGAGTCGACCGACTCGGTATTCGGCGGCTCCGCTGAGAAACTCGATGAATATCCGGCAGATAGTGAGAATCGGCAGGGCACCGCCGAAGGCTCCGATCCGGAGAGCCCCGGCAAGCGCAAGCCGCGGCTGCCGACGGTGATCGACAAGCTTCTCTGAAGCGCCGTCTCACATTCACGGCCTCCGCATGTGCGTTGAGCCATTCCAATCTCGGACACCGATTTCGCCACTGCAGACGGTTGTGTTGAGGTCGGGGAGGCCGTTAATGCGGAACCAAGGTCGATCGTCCTGTTAGCCGCTTTGATCGTCGTTGCCAGTACGGCCGGATGCGGCGAGGAGGCGAAGCCACAGCGGGCAAAGTACGCCCGGATGCACTGTAGGCAAGAAGACGCGGACGACTCAGGAGATGCACGCAATCGGAGTGGTCGATGATCATCGAGACAAAGTCGGGGCCGACTCGAACCCACAGCATGCTGCAGATCGGGGGTGAGAAGCCCATCGCCAAGACAGTCAATATTCACGATTTCGACGGCTTCAGCGGCATCGCGGACGAAGGTACCGGCAGTGCGGACGTTTCCCTTGCCAGCGACGCTTACGTCGTCACAGGCGCTGCGGAAGGTTCTGATCCGGAGAACCCTGGCAAGTCGAGAACGGTGCCCTTCCGAATCGAAACCCATTGCTGAAGGAGATAGCGCCGCCATACAGCGGAGGCCACGGCGAGACACCTTGTCACGTCTTCAGCTCGTTCCGAACGATCTTGCCCGCCGGATTGCGAGGAATCTTCTCCACGATCTTGATGTCCCGGGGTTGTTCGGAGCGAGATACCCTGTCTTTCAGGAACTCTCGGACTGACACTTCGTCGATGTTGGCATCCGGGTGCGGTACGACCAACGCCACCAGCCGTTGCCCGTAGTCCTCGTCCGGCACGCCGATCACAGCGTTGTCGGCGACTTCCGGATGTTCGGCGAGGGCATTTTCGACCGCACGCGGGTAGACGTTTTCGCCCCCGGAGACGATCATGTCGTCTTCACGGCCGACGATGAACAGCCGTCCCGTTCCGTCGAGGTAGCCCATGTCCCCGGTGTCCATCATGTCGTTGACGACGTCTTTGGTGTCGCCGCTCGTGTAAGCGTCGAAAGTCCGGGAGCGGACGTCACCACCACCTGTCCGCAGAACTCATTAGTTGCGCTTGATTGTGAAGCACGTATTGTTCGGGCGCGCAGCGGGTTTCAGCGAATCCGAATTGCCATCAGGCTGACACCCGCCACCCATTGCCATGCCTTGCCCGTGGGGGGACGATGAAGTGGTCCGGCGGCGCCGTCGAGACGCTGCCCCACATACAACGGAGGCAGATCATGTATGCACGAAGCACCACCATCCAGGGGCAGCCCTCCTCCATCGACGCCGGTATCGCGCATACGCGCGACAGCGTGATGCCCGCGCTCGAGGGCATCGACGGGTGCGTCGGCTTGTCCCTGTTGGTCGACCGAACGTCCGGCCGCTGCATTGTTACCAGCTCCTGGGAGTCCGAGGAGGCGATGCGCGCGAGCGAGGAGTCCATTCGGCCGATTCGTGACCGGGCCGCGGAGCTTTTGGGTGGTAGCAGGCAGGTCGAGGAATGGGAGATCGCTGCCATGCACCGCGAGCACCGCGCGAGTGAGGGCGCCTGTGTGCGAGCCACCTGGGTCAAGGTCGATCCGGATCAAATCGACGGAGGCATCGACTTCTACAAGACGACTATCCTGCCCGCCCTCGAGGAGCTGGAGGGATTCTGCAGTGCCAGCCTGCTCGTCGACCGAGCGTCCGGTCGTGGTGTGGCCGCGGCGACCTTCGACAACGCCGAAGCGATTGAGCGGAACAAGGACCAGTTGGACAGGCTCAGAGCCACCGGCAGCCAGGAAGCACGCGCAGAGGTACTCGACCAGTGCGACTTCGAGTTGGCAGTCGCCCACCTGCGTGTGCCCGAGATGGTCTGACCGCAGGACAAGCGCGGCGCCGCACCGGGTAGCGCGACCGTCGTAAGCACCCGGGAATGCCGGCGTGCCGACAACTTGCGCTACCTGGAAGGAAGACAACTAGCGGTCGCTAATCCGCTCAGATCGCATGCAGCGCCGAATGACAAGACCGCCAACGGCGTGAAATGCTGCCTCTGCCATTGTATTTAGACGCAGATTTGCGTCGGCGACGAAGAGTTCACTCACATGTAGGTCACCCGAAACGCGATAAACCGACAATCCGCCGCCGATCAGGCCGCCAGCCGCATAGGTTGGAGACATGTCATTGGTCGACATAGCGCTTCTGCCCATCCGCGTCGGGCTCGGCATCGCCGACGCGGTGTTGCACGCGGTCACACCGGAGTCGCCTGCGCCGCCCTCGGAGCTGTTGGTCATCGACGGGATGCCCGAAGGGGTGCCGGCCGCGGCGCTGCGGCCCGAGCCCGAGCTTCCGGCACCGGCCGGATGGCCGTTCGGCGAGGAGTTCCCCCGCACCTGCGGCACCAGCCGGTTCGCCGGCGGGGCCGTGTTCTGGACCGACTTCCTCTACGACGATCACGGGGCGACCGGCGTTCTCGTCGACATCCCGACCGGAGGGCTGGTGCCGCCGCGCGGAACCTACGTCTACCCGGCCGGCCCTGCGGCGCACAATGGTGCCGACATCTTTCGCGTCGCCGTAGGGCTCACCGAGACCGACACGTGGTGGCGGGTCGACTGGAACACGCTGCTGGACCCGTCCGTCCCCATCGCGCTGTTCACGTTCGACACCGACCGCGGCCAGGCCACCACCGACCAATGGCCCGCGGGTGCCGGCGTCCGCTCCGCCGGCATCGACGTGGCGCTACTGATCTCGGCTTCGGGCGCAAGGCTGATCGACCTCACGACCCACGCGTCGACCCCAGTCGAGCACACCGTCGACATGGCGTCTCGCTCCTTTCTCGCCCGGGTTCCGCGCTCATCGGTGGAGCCCACCGGAACCTGGACGGTCCGGCTGGCCGCCGGGCTGGCCAATGACGAAGGCGACGGGTTCGCTGACGTCCCGGCCATCCGCGGCGCGCTGCCCGGCCAGCCCAACGTCTACAACGTCGCGTTCCGCACCCCCGAGCAGGAACAGGCACACCTGAATTTCTGGTCGGACAAGGCGCAGGCCGAAGCCCTCACAGACGGCGACGTGTCCCAGTTTTCGCTGGCCGTCCCGTGGGATCAACTTGCCGATCGCGTCACCACCGATGAGCCCGTCGTCAGGGGCGCCTCGACCCGGTGGTACGTGTCGTCGGTCGAGCTGGGCCAGGGAGTCGCCGACACCGGCGTGCTGAGCACCAAGCCGCAGTTCCTCGGCCGGGTGCAGCCTTATTCTGTGTGCCTGCCCGCGGCCTACGCGCCCGGCCGCAAGCTGCCGCTGACCCTGCTGTTGCATTCACTTGCGTTGGGCCAGAACCAATTTGCTGCCATCGACCCGCGTCTGCTGCACCAGGTCTGCGATGATCGGGACTCGGTGGTGGTGACGCCGCTGGCGCGCGGTCCGTCGTGCTGGTATTTCGACGAGGGCGAGCTCGACGTGTGGGAGGTCTGGGCGCGAGTGGCCGAACAGCTCGGCACCGACCCCAACCGCACTGTGGTCTCCGGCTACTCGATGGGCGGCTATGCCGCCTACAAACTGGGGCTGACCTATCCGGAGGTGTTCGCCCAAGCGGTCGTGCTGGCCGGCCCACCGACGTGCGGCGTGCAGCTGCTGCCCGACGTCGACATCCCGGCCGACCTCGACCCCGACTCGCATTGCGCCCGCGAGGGAGACACCTTCCGGCTGCTCGTCAACGCACGGTGGTTGCCGTTCGTTATCGCCCACGGCGTGCTCGACGAGTTGGTGCCGCTGCCCTCGGTCTTGCATCAGGTGCTCGAGCTCGACCGGCTCGGCTACCGCTACCGGTTCACCGTCTATCCGTTTGAGGACCACATCGCATGGGCGCTGGAGGACGAGTTCGACGATCCGATTTCGCACATGGGCACCGGTCTTCGCCAGGGCGACCCCGGACACATCACCTTCACGTGGTATCCGCAACTGGTGCGACACGATCTGGGCATTGGGCCGCACCGCGTCTGGTGGTTATCGGACCTGACGGCCGACCCGGACAGCGCCGCCACGCGGGGGGCGACCGCCTCAGTCGACGCGAGGTCTTATGCGAGGCCGGATCCCACGCGCACGACGTGGCGTCGTCGCGGCTTCGAACCGGGCCTCGACCTCTCACCCGGGCTGTACACCGAGCTCATCTGGCGGATCGGGCCGGCTGTCGACCCGATGCCCTTCCTGGCGCTGCATCTCAGCCGCGTCGCGAGCCTCACCGTGGATGTCACCAGGGCCGGGCTTGCGTCGTTGTCGGCGTCGACCATCAACGTTGTGACTGACACGCTCGCGCAGATCAAGCTCGCCGCGCTGCCACCCGACACGACGGTGCTGCTCGACGGCCAGCCGACCAGTCCGACGGTCGCGGTCCCCGTGGGTCGGCACACCATCACGTTGACCACGACCTAAGTGCGGTTCGAGCGGCCGATGATCGGTGGTCTGTCGGTCGAGCCACTTCGGCGTGCCCTGCGCGTATTCGGTTGTCCCAAAACGTACTTCGATAGCGGCTCGGACACCACCACCTCGCGGCCAGTGGCCCGAGCGAAATCCCAAGCGTGAACCAAGAATTCGAGGGATAGGATGCTGGCCGGCGTGCGTGCGGATCGGGCGTCAGCAGGTGACGTCGACGTAGACCGTCTTGTTGGTCACCGTGGTGACCAGGTCGTCCTGGGCTCCAGGCACACCGGAGTCGGTGTGCGAGAACGTCTGGCCGGGGCGAACCGCGTTGAGCGTGCACTGGTTCACCGCAGCGCTGTCGACGCGGCTCACGATGACGTTGAAGCCCTGCGCCTGCAGTTGGCTGATGGTGGCATCGACGGGCGATGGGCCCGACGGGGCGGCGGACGCGGTTCCGGCCAGTGCGAGCGCGGCCGATGCCAACGCGCCGGTTGCGAGGGAGGTGAACAGGATGCTCTTCATGGTGGTGCCTTTCGTGTGTCCGACTGATGACGGACATTTGCTACTGCGTTCGTCTGTCCGTCGTTACAGAGACCTCCCGCGGATTTGGTTGTCTCCAAGCGCGCAAGAGTCAAGCCGAAGAGACCGTCGGCTCGGGATCGGTGATTATGTGGTTGACCAACGCCCCAACGCGATTGCGGCGCTGGGCTTGCTGTCCGGCTAGTCTGTCGTTGTGTCCGGGTCGGGCGATTCAGTTGTGCGGCGTCGCTGTCGAGTTCAACGGTCTGGTCGACGATCTGGTTCAACCATGGCGCCACCTCAGTTTTTCCTGATGCGCCAAAGCCAAATAAGCGAGGTGCGCAATCGCAGTGCCCCGCGTCAGTGGCTGCTCACGCCAAGATCAGACCACCTGCGGACTTTCGTTGGAATGTCGCCGTGTCCGCTCCCACGGCCAGGTCATCAGGGCCCACACGATGAGGACGATCGTGGTCTCGGTCAGCAGGTACACCGGCCACGGACCCAAGACGTCCAGCAGTGACGCCGTCGGGGGTTTCCTGTTGAGGTAGCCGTAGTTGGTTCCCGCGATCACGTTGAAGGTGAAGGTGAATGCCGCCCATACGAGGGTCGCGACGATCGCGAAGCGGTAGCTGCTCCACCGCGGCCGCATCCCACGCCCCCACGTGAGATAGATGGCCGCCCATACCACAAGCACGTGAAGCGCAAAGAACGTGACGAAAAGATGGTGGGGGAAATCTGGCGCGCCTTCCTCTGGCGTGCCTACGTCCGGTGTGATCAACGCCTGTGAGCTCAGGACGAGGCCCCAATAGTAGGTGAGCGCAAAGGCCCAATGCCGCTGCGACCACAACGCGTAGGCCGCCATGAGTTCCGCAACATCGCACAGCTGCAGCGGCACCGAGCTGTCGAGGGTGGGCCGGATCAGTTTGTAAACCAGCGCCACAACGAATACCGCCACGATCAGAGCCGCCATGACACGGCCCAAGAGCCGGGCCTGCGATTCGGTCTGCCGGTGTCCGATCCAGACCAACGCGGCGGCCCCGATCACGAACAACCCGAGCACCACCCAGTGCGATGGGCCGTACGCCGAGAACTCCCGTTGTGCCGACAACAGCTCCATCGACTCTCCCAGTTTCGTCGCACACTATTGCCTTCAGCCAAGCGAAGGCCCGACTTGCCTCAGATCAGCTGAGAAAGCGATTACCGCCATCTGAGGCCGCGGGGTTCACCGTGACAACGATACGTAGCTGCCATGCTATTAACCATGCTCACCTGCGTATATGCAGTGTGCTGGCATCAGCCGTGCGGACAGTTGTCGGGCCAGAACTCGCCCGTTTTACCGCTCGTCGTTCTACCGTCTAGCCGTGCGCGTCGTGGAAGCCTCCGAGGTGATCGCCGCCGACTTGTTCCGCGACGCCGAGCAGAGTCGCCTGCGGATCAACGGGGGTGCCGAGAACGGTCTCGATTAGTTCTGTTCTCTCCCAGGGCGATTCCCTTACTCCTGTTCGCCCGGTCATCCCCGTTCGATCTCCAGGCGTTGGCTAAGTTAGCGGATCGCCCGGCCATCCCCGTTCGAGACTCCGGGTGTTGGCTATGTCGTAGCCGATTGTCTTGTGGCCAATGCCCCGCCCTGGCAATCGGGGCCATGAGGCTTCGACTACGTGCAAAAGAACTGCTCGACGCGGAGAACCAAGGGGCTGTGGGCGCGACCCATCACGGCTGACCATCACGAGCACGTTCACCCATTGGCCTGGCTCTAGCGCGCTGACGGTGTCACTCCACAACGGATACCGAGGCTCGGGCGGTTTCCTTAGTTGGTCACCCCTTCATCACCGACCCACACCCGAGGTCGGCAATTGGTGCCCGACAGGCGTACGTCGTAGGCCGTGCCGTCGCCGTAGTTGGTCAGCCGAACGAAAGCCGTCGGCAGCCAATTCAAGTGGTCGCCCCAGCTGGCGCTTCCGTCGTTGGCACGCAGAAGCCGGTCGGCATCCTCGACCGTCTGCGTCCCCACCGCCATCCGCAGATCGGCGCGTGGGCGGAGTAGCCACCAGTTCGTCGCGAGCGTCACCCCCGCAGCGACGACGCCCGGCGTGAGCACCGATGACAACCACGACATGGCGGCACCCTAACGACGACACTCGGCATGCTGTAGACGCCACGCCGAGCCCCTTAGGTGGCGGACAGCACTGGGCCCTCTGACGGTGGGGGCGGGGTCGTCGGTGGGTAGGCCGAGGTCCTCCAGGGCGTCTCGGGCCCTCTCACAGCACAGCCTCATGCCCCTGATTCTAGGGGCGACGGCAGACCCGGGGTGGTGCGTGCATATCCTGCCAACACCATGTCACTGTGGTGCATGGTCTGTGCGGCCCATAACGCCGCTACCTGGGCATTCTCTGTTTGTAAAAGTCTGGGCGAGGGCGCACACACCGGTCTGGGGGCGAACGGTGACGGTGGAGACAGGTGACGGTGGAGACATCGGTGAGCAGTTGCGACGGTGTTGGCAGGTGTCGGGGTCGAGCAGTCCGTAGATGGCTGCTCGCCGGTTGCCGACCTTGCCTGGCCGTCCTGGGGAGTACCGGACCAGCAGGCTCCTCCCGGTGAGAGCGGCCAGCGTGCGGGACGCCGTCATAGCGGACACCTTGGCGTACTCACCAACTGCACGGGATGGGCAGGTAACCCGCATCATCCCCCTGCGTTCGGTCTCCGACATGACGTAGCCGATGACCGCAGCCTCGGTTTCGGTCAAGCCATCGACACCATCGGTGATGCGGTCGGCCCACAGAAATGCCCGCTCGACGGCATCGTCGCGGATCTCTTCCTTCGTGCGCATCCCCACCGTTGAGGTTCGCGACGGCGGCTTCCCACGCCTTGTCCAAGCGTTGAAGGCAGCCTTGGGCGAGCTGTTGTAGCTGCGGAGTTGCACCCACAGGCGGTGTTCCGTCCATCGCTTCCTGCCGCGTGCGTCCTTCTTCTTCTCGTACTTGGTTACCTCGTCGACGAACTCGTTGCGGGTCCAGCCCCGCCGGTAGGCACTCATCGCGATCCTGACGCACTCCCCCCAGACCTTTCGGGGATCGCTGCCGCCCAGGTCTTCGCGCAACCCGAACACCAGCTTGTCGATGGCCCACTCCGGCAGCGCGCGATTGGGCCGATGGTCGGGCCCGGACCCGCGCGCAAGCCGCCCATCATGCCGCCGCCTCGCCGGTAAGGCGTTTCAGGTAGGCCCTGATGCGTGGCGCATCGATGGCCACTCGCTTGAGCCGGTTGCATTCGTGGCAGGACGGGACGGCGTTGTCGAGGGTGTGGTGGCCACCGACTCGCACGCACACGAGGTGGTCCATGCACTCGAAGTCGCCGGTCCCGCAGTGGAAACACCTGTCGCCGTGGCGTTCGATGAGCTGCTGGGTGGTGAAGGACTCGACGACGGGACGGTGGCCGTACATGCGGGTGCGCCTGATGTAGTCCCGCTCGCGGTCGTAGTTCGTCCTGCACACCGCACACACCGCGCGCCGCCCCTGGCGCTTCCCCCGATCCTTGGCGAACTCGTTGAGCGGCTTGGCTTCTCCGCACCTGATGCACGCCCGTGCCGTAGGCTCGTCATCGGTTCCGCAGACCGTCTGGTGATCCGTCCCGTTGGCAGCGGGGCGGGTTACTATCTCAGTCATTCCCGGCCACCTCCGCCGTGTCCCGCATCAGGTGGCGCAGCAGCAGCCGTGCCTGCTCCGGGCTCAGCGGCGGCGCAGCCTTGGCCAGGCGAAGGATCACCGTCATTGCCTCGGCGTCGTCGGTGCCGTCAAGTCCTTGGTGCACAGCCTGAGTGGCCGACTCACGCTGGCGGAGCCACCCGGACAGGCTTTCCCGGCGGTAGTAGACCTTCCTGCCGATGAGCAGGTGTGGCGGCCAGTCAGCGCCTTCTTTGCGCCGCCGGCGTTCGCAGCTGTCCGAGATGCCGAACTCGTCAAGCAGGTTCGTGCGGGGTACCAGTTCGTTGTCGGCGTCCATTCGTCCGACCTCCGTGGGCCTGGGATGGCTAGGCCCGTCGCGCCGGATGGAGCCGATTCGCTCCATCTACTGTTTCCGGGCGCTGGTGGCGCAAAAGGCAGGGCGCTGGCGCTAGTGACGGTGCGAAAACTGTGGTGACGGGTGAAGACCGCTGATCGACGGGTGGCATGTCTGATAACTGGTACGAATCTGTAGTGGCAGGTGGAGACCTATAATCGGGGGCCGAAACGAATAGCTGCGCGCGCCGAGATCGTCGATGCCCACTCAAGGCGGTAACAGTTTTGCTATAGGCCTTCAGCTTCGCCAATCGTCGGGGCGGTTAAGCCCGCTGTGAAAACGACGGCACCCCGATGCCGCAGTCACAGATTCCACCGGTGCGTGCGGGCGCCGGAGGGGAGCGACCAAAGCTGCCATGGGGTCCCCGGATTGATGATCTGAGGCATTCGTACAGAAGGCCGAACAAGGCCGGATTCTTCGTCCTGTCGTCTCTCGGCACGTCGGCCACGAGCGCGTGCAGACCACCGCCGACGTCTACGGCTACCTGGGCGGGTCAATGGCCCGTGCGGGCCCCGGTGGAAATCCCTGACGCTCTATCTGAAACCCGATTGCGCGATTTATTCGCTGGCACCCGCATTGCAGTTTTGTGCGCCTGTCGTGACCATGTTTTTCGCACGAATCCTATGGCAGAATTATAGTTGCTGGATCCTGCATCACCGCAGGTGACGGATCATTTTACTTTTTCTACACGTTGCTGTTAGGGCATTAGGGTGCGTAGCTTCTTTGGCTGAAGTCATTTGTCGATCAATGAGGGACACGGAAGTGGAGAATTGGTAACCGATGGTCCTTCGACGTCGTTCGGCGTCGAACCACTGACCTACTCACTAGCTGAGGCTGCGCTGCGCTTTCCGTGCAGCAAGCGCTGGTTGGCCGAGAAGATCCGGGGCCGCCATTTCAATGCGCACTGGATCTGCGGCCACTGGCGGATGACTGAGGAAGACATCAAGTACGCGCTCGAACAGTGCCGCAACAGCAGTCAATCGTCGCCTAATGACAACCGCTTGGGTCTGACATCCACCAGCCGCCGTCGTCTGAACGATCTGAACGATCTGCCTCTTTCGATGAAGTCACCGAAAAAGTGCCGAAGTGACAACTCGGGTGGTGACGATGCCGCCTGACGAAGCGGAGGGCCGCCGCGGTGATTACACCGTGACGGCCGACGCTGATCCGGTCGAAGAACTAC
Organism: uncultured Actinomycetota bacterium; assembly: GCA_963770125.1. Classification (GTDB taxonomy): domain Bacteria; phylum Actinomycetota; class Actinomycetes; order Mycobacteriales; family Mycobacteriaceae; genus Mycobacterium. The sequence continues at coordinate 56,319 of CAVYPI010000056.1, forward strand.
GAGGAGAGGGAATAAGAATGAGCGGCAAATTCAACGCACGGGAATTCGTTAAGGGCGTTGTCGAGCGGCGAGAATTCATCGAGCAGGTTAAACAGATAACAGGGGTAACGGCCGCCGGTGTGGAGTGGATGCACGAAGCGCTGGACTTTTACGAACAACTGGTCGACAGGCCGTGGTGGCAATTCACGCCCGACGACATAGAGCTGGTGCTCCACCAGCTGCGCGCCGACCAGGAGAAAACCGAGCTATTTCTCCATAGCTTGGGGGGCATTTATGAGGTCCGGCTGCCAAAGCGCATCGCCGGGCTCATCGGCGACGAAGCTATTCAGACGTTCGACCAGTTTCGTGACGCACTTGAAAATGCCTGTAGCCATGCTGAATTCGCGGTCAGGTTTTTCAGCCGGGCGCTAACGGACCAGTGGGTGGAGGAGGAAGACGCGGCGGTCTGAGACCGCGGACATCACCATGGCCACCACCGACCCGGACGCGCTGCAATCCTGCCGCTCAGCCCTGCTTACGGCACGCCTCGACGCGCTGACTGCGCGACCCGATTGGCCGGTGCACGGCGCACCCGTGCAAAGCAGTTCGCCGACATGTTGGCCGACGCGGTGGCGCATGCCGAGCGGGAGGCCGCAACGGAAAGCCGCCGAACGGGCCGACGAGAACCGGGGACGACCAGGTGCAGGACGCCCTGGTGGTCGACCTCGACGCCAAGCGCAACAAAGCAACACGGTGTCGTCGCTGCGGGCCCGGCTCGAAAAGCACGACTCCTTGCACAGCCGCACGGACGACTAACTGGCGTCACCGCGGTCGGCAGGAAAACCGCCCCAGTTTGTTTGCTGAGGCGCCCATCAAAAGGAGGACAAGATATGCAGTTTAGGGAACCGATAAAGCAACTGCTCCTCGAGGGAGGCGCAGACAGGCTATATCACGTGATCGTGCTGGCACGCACCGCCGAGGAGATCGGTGCCAATGATCTCATGACCTGGCAGCAGTTTTTGGACGCAATCGACGGAAGCGAGAAGTCCGCCAGATTCGTGGTGCGCCGCATCCCCGGGGACGAGCTTCTGGCCTGGAGAACGGCGGTTGATGGTGGCTAGACGAACTTGTGCGTGACGTGCAAAAACCTTGAGTGCACCTGCGGCTCCGCGAGAACTTTATTACGGAGAGCTGCAATTGATCTGGACGCCGCATGACTAATAGTCCGTCAACAACAATCGTTCCAACGTGGCAGTGCCTGGCAGGCCAGGACGCGGCTCGTGGAATGCGCACTGCAGGACACGCTGGCCCACGTCCTGCGTTCCGTCCCGATGTCAGACGAGGCCCGTGCGCCCATTGCCGGGCTGCTTTACCCGGTACGGCGGTGACGGTAATGGGGACT
>CAVYPI010000057.1:0-34362 GCA_963770125.1 uncultured Actinomycetota bacterium
CAGTTGTCCCTCGCGGAACAAGATGGTCGACGGCGGCGCGCATGAGCGGTATGGCGTCATCGCGATCTCCATGGCGCGCCGTCCGCTCTCCGATGGCGGTCGACGCCGTCGTCAGCTTCGAGATGTTCGATCGCGAAGGGCGGGTTACGGTATCCGGATGACCGCTGCCAGCGTGGCCGACGACGGGGCCGTGATGGCAGCCGATGCCATGCAGGCGGCGTACTTCCGTGGAACTCTCGCAGACGAGGGTGAATAGATTGCAGGACACGTCGCCAAGCATCGGGACGAACTGGGACGACGCCTGGAGGTCAGCTCGATGTCCGGCATTCCGCACCTGCGGTCGCAGGTCCGCTCATTGGAAGCAGAATTGCTACCTCGACGGCCTCATTGCGAAGCTCGACCGAAGGTTCGCCGCGTTGTGGGCGGCGCGGGACTAGCCGCTCATCTGGGCCAGTTGAGTGCGCGCACCGCGTTCCACGAAGAGCGGGATGAAGTCGCGGATTGGTCGTCCATCGAAGCGTGCGTAACGGTCGTTGACGACGTCTGCCACCTTCTCACCGGGGACACGTGGGTAGTTGTGAGTAAGTTGGAGCGGCTACGCCGCTGGCACCGCGATCTAACCGCACGTGATGTGTTCGGTGCCCCGAGCGCAGGCGAGGCGGACCAGCAACTCAAACACTGCACCGAACGACTGGCCGACTTCACGGAGCGTGTATTCGCCGCGCTCCACCAGATGTGACAACCCGATGAACTCACCAGGTCGTTCCGCCGGGCCGATGTTGAGCGCGTGGCGGTTCATCACGGTGTTCGGCACGATCAGCTTGCTGGCCGACTTCGTCTACGAAGGTGCCCGCTCCGTCACCGGGCCGCTGTTGGCCTCACTGGGTGCGACTGGCCTGGTGGTTGGGGTAGTCACTGGCATCGGCGAGGCCGCCGCGCTCGGCTTACGGCTTGTGTCGGGTCCGCTGACCGACCGCACGCAACGGTTCTGGGCGTGGACCATCGCGGGTTACACGCTGACGATCGTCACCGTGCCGGTCCTGGGGATCGCGGGAACCTTGTGGGTTGCTTGCGCGCTGGTGATCGCCGAGCGGATCGGGAAAGCGGTCCGCAGTCCCGCCAAGGACACCCTGCTGTCTCATGCCGCCGCCGTCACCGGGCGTGGTCGTGGCTTCGCGGTGCATGAGGCACTTGATCAGATCGGCGCTGTCATCGGACCGCTGGCTGTCGCTGGCGTGCTTGCGATCACCGGTAACGACTACGGTCCCGCGCTGGGCGTCCTCGCCATCCCCGGTGTCGCTGCGCTCGCCTTGCTGGTCTGGTTGCTGTTGCGGGTCCCCAATCCCGCCCGATACGAGACCCCCACCCACACAAAACCCCTGCCGCCCACGGCCGCTGTCGCGGACGCCGAGGACCGGCGGTCTGCGTCACTGCCCGCCACGTTCTGGGCGTACTGCGCGTTCACCGCGACCACCATGATCGGGTTCGCAACCTTCGGGGTGCTGTCGTTCCATATGGTCACCCGAGGCATCCTCTCGGCAGCTGCCGTCTCGCTCGTCTACGCCGCAGCGATGGCCGTCGACGCTATAGCAGCGTTGGCGTCCGGCTGGGCCTATGACCAGATCGGAGCGAAAACCCTCGCCGCGCTTCCTGTTATATCCGCGCTGGTGCCTGTTGTCGCGTTCAGCAACCAGGTGTGGCTGGTCGTAGCCGGGGCACTGTTGTGGGGTGCTGCGGTCGGGATTCAGGAATCCACCCTGCGGGCCGTCGTGGCAGACCTAGTCGCACCGCCGCGACGCGCCACCGCCTACGGCCTGTTCGCGGCTGGACTCGGCGTCGCGACGGCGGCTGGCGGGGCGCTCACAGGCTGGCTCTATGACAAGTCGATACCTGCACTCGTCACCACCGTCGTCATCGTTCAGGTCGCCGCCATCGGCGTCGCGACTGTAACTTCCCTCCTGCGCCGCCGCTCGGCACGGGTGGACGGGGCGAAGCGATGATCGGACACATCTGGACCGCTCTGATCGCCGTCGTGGCGGGCTTCGTCCTGCTCTGGTTTGCACTGCTGATCGCGCTAGCCGTCACCCGGCCAGCCGACCTGCAAGTCACAGAGATCCTGCGGCTGCTACCCGATGCCGTCGTGCTGTTGCGACGGTTGGCCGCCGACCCAGGTCTGCCGCGCGGCGTTCGTGTTCGCCTGCTGTTGCTGCTCGTTTACCTCGCTCTTCCCGTCGATCTGATCCCCGACTTCATTCCGGTCCTCGGGTATGCCGATGACGCGATCGTCGTCGCGCTCGCACTGCGCTCCGTTATCCGACGCACTGGCTCCGAAGCGTTGGACAAACATTGGCCAGGCAGTACCGAGGGCCTCCAGGCGGTGCGGCGCCTCGCCGGAATCCACGACGCGAACACCTGAACTTCATCCCAACCGAGAACGTCTATCACCGGCCACACCGCGACGCAGTCGGAGCACTATGTGTGGTGCTGGACCCCAACTGCTGCACCTAGCCGAGGCCTACTCTGCCACCGGAGTTCACTGCTAGGCCGGGACGATCATCGGGCGTCCTTATTTCTTCGCAGCGCCGCTGTTGTTCACGGCACGGGTTGGTGGCATGGAGCTGAGACTGACATCTGAGACTCTCGTATCTCGTCTATTTCGATACGGCTCTGACCGGTCCTGCTGTCGGTTGTTCTAGTCGTCTGGTGTTTCTCCGGTGACCTCAAAGACGACCCGGCGTCCGATCTCGACAGCATGGTCGGCGAAACGCTCATAGAACCGGCCCAGCAATGTCACGTCGACGGCGGCTGCCACACCGTGCTTCCACTCCTTGTCCATCAGGACCGTGAACAGGTGCTTGTGCAAGTCGTCCATTGCGTCGTCGTCCCGGCTGATCCGAGCCGCCTGCGCGGGGTCACGCGAGAGCACAACCTCCTGGGCACTGTTGCCGAGGTCCACCGCGATCGTTCCCATCTCGGCGAAGTACCCACGCACCTCTTCGGGCAGAGCATGCTCGGGGTGTCGGCGACGAGCGATTTTGGCGACGTGTAGCGCCAGCCCGCCCATCCGTTCGGCGTCGGCGACGTTCTGCATCGAACCGACGACCAGCCGCAAGTCTCCGGCGACCGGTGCCTGCAATGCCAGCAGAACAAAGGCGGCCTCTTCCGCCTCGGTCTGCATGCGACTGAGTTCGTCGTGGTTAGTGATGACCTGCTCGGCGAGCACCAAGTCCGCTTGCAGTAGTGCCTGCGTGGCACGTTCCATCGCCGCCCCTGCAAGGCCACACATTTGGCTGAGAGTCTCGGTCAGCGCGGCGAGTTGGTCGTGAAACGCGGTGCGCATGGCAACAACTTTAGAATCCCGATGTTGCAGCGCAGCGCAGCAGTTGAACTAGTCATGAACGGATCTTTTCCGGTCGATGAAGGCGCCGTCAGGCGCGGTCAAGACCGACGATGGTATTGGTTGGGGCGGTTCGAGCTGAGGGGGATCATGGCGCTTCCGGATGTGCTGGCCAGGATTGTCGGATTCCTCCGGGCTGGCTATCCAGAGGGCGTGCCCGTCGGGGACTACATCCCGCTCGTCGCGCTACTTCGTCGCCGCCTGTCCGACGACGAGGTCGTCGCCGTCGCCACCGAGCTGATTTCGACCGGCGGCGCGCCGGTTCAGGGAACTGACGTCAGGGTGGCGATCACCAAGCTGACCGACGAGTTGCCCTCGCCGGAGGACACCGAGCGCGTCAAGCGACGCCTGGCTGCCGTCGGATGGCCCGTCAGCGATCCCTTCGGATCGCCGGAATAGCAACCCACCTGGTCACAATGCTGGCGACCGGCCAGAAGGGGCGAACGCAACCGCGCTGGTGCTTCCGATGATCCGGTCCTGCGAGCGTGCCCAGGCTCAACTGTTCGCCGACATCCTGCGCCAAGAGGTCGCGCAGATGAGTAAGAGCGTCACCAAGGCCGAGTCGCAGTGGCGACATCGCTGTGAAGTCGAAGGTGATGTCGATCCACCGGAGCGGCTAACCTAGATTTTTCGCGAAACTCGGCGTGACACGGGCTTGAGTTGGTGAAAGTGCCTGTCCTGCAGGGAATGATGAGGCTTATCGAGAGTCCATGATTCCGAGCGGGAAGGCACTTTCTAGGTGAAGGGTAGCGCAGCGGTTTGTCGGGTGAAAGTGTCGGCGGACGGCCATGGCGTGGTGTCGCACACCGGGGTGGGCATGTTGCGCGAGGTAGCCGATCTGAGCGGGTTGTCTGGGCAGGTCACAGCCGCGTTGGCGGACACCTACCGGGGGCCGTGGACGCATGCGCCCGGGGATGTGTTCGCCGATCTGGCCGCCGCGGTGGCCGACGGCGCGGACTGCGTCGATGGGGTCGGTCAGTTGTGGGGGGATCGCCAGCACGCGTTCGGGCCGGTGGCCTCGACGACCACACTGTGGCGGTGCGTCGATGAGCGCATCGGCGCCGCCCGGCTGCCGCGGATCCGGGCGGCGCGAGCGCACGCTCGGGAGCGGGCCTGGGCCGCAGGTGCTGCCCCGGCCCGCGATGGCTGGCTGCACATCGATGTCGATGCCACCATCACCGTCGATCATTCCGACAACACGGAGAACGCGGCCGCGACCTGGAAGCACAGCTTCGGCTTTCACTCGCTGCTGATGTTTTTGGATCGCCCCGACATCGCCGCCGGGGAGGCCCTGGCCGGGCTGCTGCGGGCGGGCAACGCCGGCAGTAACACCACCGCCGATCACATCGCCGTGCTGGGCCAGGCACTGGATTCGCTGCCACCGCACTACCGCCCGGGCCCGGATAACCCGCACGCGCCGCAGATCCTGATCCGCTCCGACTCCGCCGGCGCCACCCATGGGTTCGCCGCCGCGTGCCGCCACGCCAGGGTGGGGTTCTCGCTGGGCTGCGCGATCGACGCGCCCATCCGCGACGCGGTCGACACCCTCAACACCGCCGATGGGTGGTATCCGGCGATGCAGGCCGACGGCGGCATCCGCGACGGCGCCTGGGTGGCCGAGGCCACCGATCTGGTGGACCTGTCGACATGGCCTGCCGGGACCCGACTGATCCTGCGCAAGGAGCGCCCGCATCCCGGCGCGCAGCTGCGGTTCACCGATGCCGACGGGCACCGGGTCACCGGGTTTCTCACCGACACCGCCAACGGCGTGATCGCGGGCCAGCTTGCCGGCCTGGAGTTGCGCCATCGCCAACACGCCCGGGTGGAGGACCGGATCCGCCAAGCCAAGGCCACCGGGCTAGCCAACCTGCCGTTCAACTCTTTTGACGCCAACGCGGCCTGGCTCGAAATCATCATGGCCGCAACCGATCTGATCGCCTGGACCAAACTCATCGGATTCACCGACAACCCCGACCTGGCGCGCTGCGAGATCGAAACGTTCCGCTACCGGGTCCTGCACATTGCCGCCCGCATCACCCGCAGCGCCCGACAACTTCGGCTGCGCATCGACTCCACCTGGCGCTGGGCGCCGGCGATCGCCACCGCCTGGACCCGGATCCGCACCGCCTTCACCTAACACCTGGTCCTGGCCCTGACCCGACAAGACGAAAGACCCCACCGGCCCTAGGAAAGCCCGCCCCACCGGAGCGACACCGGGCGACCTGTCATACCCGCCCACCACAATCAACCCCACAAGCCAGCCCGCACCGCCTCCGCCCGACCCAGCCAGGCTGCACGAAAAATCGAGGCTAATGATGGTGCGTGGGCGCATGGAGGAGGCTGTCAAGATGCTCGACGCACTCAACGCCCGATTCCCCGACACCCGGTAGAACGCGCTCGGGTACGGCCATGTACGCGCAACACCCCACAGTCTGTACGAGTCGTGACAGCTATCTACATCGGGATGCAGCACCCCGCCATTCGCGGCACTGAGGGCTGGCACGGAGCTGCGACTGTCATTTGAGACTCTCGTATCTCGTCTGTTTCGAGACGGCTATTCCCATCAACCACAGTGCCACGGTTGCGGGCTTGCCAGTCGTTCGATCCGCAACCGGCAGAGCAGAAGCGGCGGTTTGGGTCACCGATGGTGACGATGATGGCGGTCCCCAAGATGAAGCGATTGCAGTGGCCCCTCCGGTTCAGCAGGTCGAGGTTATTCACGGCAACCGTAGGTGTCCCCATACGAAGCCTTGGCCGCTCGGCACAGCCGCACCCTTGGACCCCCGGCAGCATGATCTACGCGGGATACTGCGACGGGACTAGACACCGGGACGGAACCTACTGGCACTACATTCAGTACGGCATTCCCCTCATCGGTCACCCAGCCGGATTGCTAAGCCTCGGCATGCAATGCATGCTCGACAACGGCTCACCATCACTGCACCGCGCCGCCGCAGCCGCCGGGGGGCGCTGGTGGCGGAACCGTGTTTAGTGGAGTCCCTTGGCGAGCAGTTTCTCAGGGCTACTTCTTTCAGCGATTCGGTGCGTGCCAACAATCGTTGAAGACTCGTTGAAGCCGATGGCCCGCGACCTGGTCGCCCTGTACCTCGATGTGCCCGGCGGCGACGTCGAGATTAGGCGCGGCTAGCTACCGCTGGTCGTACGATCACTGCGAGAGGAGGAGGGCCATGGCACTCACCGATACGCAACAGACGATGGATGCCTATATTCGCGACCTGCTCAATCGCGGCGACTACTCGCGGCACTACAGCGACGACGTGGTGGTCGAAGTCCGTGGGACAGACCAGCGGTATCGGGGCCGTGAAGCCGCGAAGAACTGGGTCGAAGGTATTCACGCAGTTGGTGAGATCAAGGTGCGCAACACGTTCATGGGCGAGACGCACGCGGTCGCTGAGGCCGAGTTCGTCCGTAAGGATGGAATCTCGGTGCCCTACTCGGTGATTTACGACGTGGCCGCTGGCAAGATCACCGCACTGCGGCTCTACTTCACTGGCCCCGTTCAGCCGTAGCTGCCGACACGCTTTCAGCCCGCACCAGTAGCTTGTCTCGGGCGCCGTGGCTGACCCGCGCGGCGGTTATGCGTCGGGCAACGCCCAGACCTCTCGCCCCTCGTCGGTCAATGTCGTGTGCTCGTTAACCCTGATCATCAGGTCACCGTCCGCCGGCAACCGGGGCCGCAGGGCGAATCCCCCCTTGTTGGACACACCTGGCTCCGCGGGGATATCCGGGTCGAACTCCACCACCAGGTGTCCGTCACGCAGCCGGTTGTGGAACGCGGCCAACCCGTTTGCGCTTGTCCGCAGACATGCCTTCACCGGTGCCGCCGGTGGCGAACCACTCGGCGTGGTCGCGCAGCCGTCGATACGGTGACGACTGGCTCTGCTCCGCTGAGACCGACCACGGCCAGTGCTCGCGCAGGATGGCCTCGCGCGGACTCTGGTATCCGCCATAGGTCAGCTTCACCCAGCTCACGTGTTGGCGTGTGACGCCATACATCCGCGCGATGTCGGATTGCGTGTGCCCCTTGGCCTTCAGGTCATCGATGATGGCAGGCGTCAGCTTGGCGAGCAGGTCGTCGGGTGTGGTCAGGTCGTCGTACCGCTCGGTGATGTCGGTCATCGCTGGCCTTCCAGCAGCCGGTAGACGGTCATGCATGACACCTTATGGACCCGCGCCAACGACGCCACGGTTTCCCTGCTGTTGAACTTCGGGTTGGCACCGCCAAGTGACCCCGCACGCCGCAGATCGACTAGAAGCTCACACCGACGCAGCAGTCAGAAGGACAAGCCCCGTCGGGCAACGCCACAGGAGCTTTTTGCTTCGGCTCCCGCAGCGCATGCTTGGTGAGGGCATTGCCCAAGGCTGTGTAATAGCGGCTCTATTTCGAGACGGCGGCGAAGGGCTCCCTCGGCTTCGCGGGCGTCATGGCGGCTCGAACCTCCCTCCGCGCCAGCGACGTGGACCATCGAGGAATACACCGTTCGAGATTTGGTGTCGGTGCGGCCATACAGAAGCGCGCTCGAACCAGTCGGAATGGCTCATGGAATGACCAACCACATCGAACCACTGACAGCCGAGGCACGCCCCGTGCGCAGTAGAGGGCACCGCGTTAAGCACAACACCCGGGTGCTGAACCGGCCACCGCGCCCGGTCGGTGCCGTGAACGTCCTCGTACTCGGCGCGCAGTTGTTCGCGCTGATCCCACAGCCTCCTGGCAATGCCCACGCCGGTCGAGCGGATCTTCCACGCAATCCAGGGCGACACCTCCAGGGGCGGAAACAGCGCATCGAAATAAGGGCCCCAAGTGCTTGCCTCCCATAACGGTGCTGGCCGGGAGAGAGTCGTTTTGCGCGGTCGGGCGGGACCGTCGGTCATTGCTCATCCTCGAGTTTTGCGCCCATCCTGCGGCGGTTGTCGACAAGGGCGGCAGCACAGGAGCCGTAGTAGTTGATGATGTGGAACGGATTGGTTGCGGCGTCGAGAGTGTTGGCGTAGGCGCGGCTAACTGGATCGGGCAGGCGGCTGAAAATCCTTACGAGCACAAGTAGCCGTTGTACGACCATGTAGCCGAATACCATGTGGCGGCTGTGTCCGGCCCACCGGTAAGATCGCCAAGGTCACTCAGAACCGGCCGAGCACACTCACCGGCGACCAGGTGGCCATCAGAGTGACCGTTGAGATCCCCTCGGCGGCCTTCGACCCAATCAATCCCGAGGTGACCATGATGGTCCCCGAAGAGCTGATCCAGTACCCGATCACCGTGGAGGCAGGATGATCGACGTACCCGAGCACCCCACCGCAGAGCAATTGGCTGAGCTGCGCAAGACCGCGGTGGTTAACCTGCGTGCCGCCATCCAAGACATGGTCCCCACTGACTTCGGGCCACACAGGGTGGAGAGGGAGGAGGCGTTCTGCCTCGACGCCATCAACGCCATCGGCGACTACACCGAGGCACGTCGACGGTGGGCTGAAGACCATCCGGTGGACGCAGGACAGCATTTCCGGCGTATGGGGGCTGATGGTCGTCTACTGCCGGATGAGTGGAGACCGCCAGCCCATCAGAAGTCCGCTCGCGAGCTGTATGAGCGCGAGATCGCCAAGATCACCGGCGACGATCCATGGGCGGTCAAGATGAGGGCCCAGACGCGCCGGTACTACCACATCGATGAGACCCACATTGATGACCTCGCTGATGACCCTGCCGACGAAGGACAGCCATGACCACCGTGATATGCAGCGAGCCAGTCACCATCGACCTGGAGCTGTCTGGCGCGACCTTGCAGGTGCAAACCGACAGCCTGGTCGTCTACTTCTGTGAACGCCACGAGTCACTGGGGCGACGAGGTCCGGCCATATAGAGGCTCGTTCGAACCAGTCGGAGTGGCCCATCCAATGACCTCGCACATCCAACCCGCAGGGAGTGCGGCCAGGTCGAAGGTACTGCTGGAGGGTGTGGCTCCCCGCCCGATCTCCGCGCGGTCGGGCCGGACGAGACGCCAGGTGCGGCTTAGCTAACCGGTGACCTATTGCCCTTATCGTTTGGTCAACCCTGTTGGACCATTACGCGCAGCGGGCCGGAATCGATCGTCATGCCAACTTCACCCACGGCCACAGAGAGACGAGGACGTGGTGGACGCCGGAACAGACGCCAGCACGATTGGGCCGATTCAGTTGATCGCGGTCGGGTTCGAACCCGGTGTCGGTTTCGTCGGCACCATCATCGAGGAGATCGACAGGCTACAAGGACATGGTGTGCTTCGCCTGGTCGATCTGGTTGTGCTGACGATGGACGAGGATGGATCACTCACGCGCGTGGAGATCGCGGACGAGGACTTCGGCGATCTGCTGATCGCCGACGCCCAACTCGACCCCGCCGATGTGTTCGCCATGTTCGAGGGCCGTGGTGTCCATGTGCTCCAGAGCGAACGAGCCCAGGCGCTGGCGGAGTCGCTTGTCCCTGGTTCGGGGCTCGCCCTGATCCTTGTGGAACATCGGTGGGCCAGGTCGCTGTTCGATTCGATCGCGGATCTGGGCGGCGTCGTGTTCAGCGAGGGCTTCATAGGAGAACGGGCCGAGGAGCGTGTCAGCGTGCAACTCGCTGCCCTGGAGGACACCGCCCGGGTGATCGACGCAGCGTACGCCGCACAAACCGAGGCCGAGCGGGCGTCTGCGGCGGCGATCGATGCCGCCCACCAGAAAGCCGACGAGGCGGCGGTGGCAGCCTCCATTTCGGCGGTCGAGTTGGAAGTCCTACGTTACTTGCCGACCAAGATGACCTTCGCGCTGGTGGCCGACAAGCTTGGGATTTCTCGCTCCGCCGCCAAAGAACGAGCCGAACGGGCCTACAAGAAGCTGGGTGTGCACAATCGCGCCGATGCGGTCGCCCGTGCTCGCGAACTCGGATTGATCAGACACACGGCCTGAAGGCAGCATCGTTTCAAGCTGCATTGGCGACCCTCCCGCCATCCGCCAGCGGTCTTTCGAACTGAAAAGTCCGGGCGCGATCGCCGCCAGGGCGGGGCGCGGTGGACGGTAAGGCCCCTTAGCCTCCCTTAGCCTCGATCCACGTGTGTCACGAACGCTGAAGGGAGCGTGATAGGCGAGCTTCTTGAGGTGGTGCTGTGCAGGAGATGAAGGATTGTTGGCCCTTCGGAGTCGCCCTGCGGGGGGAGGCTTCAAGCCGCCCACTGCTGCGTTAGCTGAAGACTTTGTGAACATGAGTGGGGGTCAGGCTTGGTGTGCCTGGCTTCTGGTGCTGTATGAGGAGATGGAGGAGTTTTCTGGACCTCCGGAGTCGCCTTGCGGGAGGAGGCTTCAAACCACCTACCGGGGCCTTGGCTGAAGACCGTGGTCTTGAACGGTGTAGGAAAAGGCGCGGCAGTGATCGTGTCAGGTGTGGACCGGAAAGATGAGCGATGGGTCGAAAGGCCCTCTGCCGACTGAAGTGTCGAAAGCTAATTAGATGACATCGAAACCAGGGTTTGGTCTTTGCTCTGGGATGAGCCTGGGGGTTACCCGTCTACTGCCCAGGTGGTGTCCGGCGTACAGGCAGCATGAGTCCGGTCCGGGCTCTCGTACGGAACATGTGAAGGCGCGTCTCGACACGGTCACCGAGCAGTTGGTGGCGAGAGGGAGAACTCCAAGCGGCGGAATCCGCAAGGAGCCGAGTACCGTCGCGGGACGCGCCGGCGGACTCACCCGTAGTAGCTGTGAAGTCCCTGCGTATCGCAGTGGGGGCGGAGCCAAGGGGTGGGGTCGTCCTGGCTGATGAGTGTGATCAACCGTGAGGAAGGAATCGCATGAGTGAGCCAAAGTTGCAGGGCAAGTCGCACGACATCCCGAAAAAGCTGGTGTGGAGTGCGTGGTTGAAGGTCAAAGAGAACGGAGGAGCGGCCGGGGTCGATGGCGTGACGATCGAGCAGTTCGAGGAGAGGCTGAAGGATAACCTCTACAGGCTGTGGAATCGCATGTCGTCTGGGTCGTACTTCCCCGGGCCGGTCCGCGCGGTGGAGATACCGAAGAAAGGAGGAACGAGAGTCCTGGGCATCCCGAACGTGGTCGATCGGGTGGCGCAGACGGTGGCGGTCCTGGCATTGGAGCCGGAAGTGGAGAAGGTCTTTCACGACGACTCCTACGGATATCGTCCCGGACGGTCACCCTTGGACGCGATAGCGGCATGCCGCAAACGGTGCTGGGAGAAGGACTGGGTCGTCGACCTCGACGTGAAGGCCTTCTTCGACACGGTCTCATGGGATCTGACAATGAAGGCGGTCACGGGCCATACGGACCAGAAATGGGTCCTGCTCTATGTAGAGCGCTGGCTTAAAGCCCCGATGCAGATGCCGGACGGCACCGTCATCGAAAGGACTCGGGGTACGCCACAAGGCGGACCGATTTCACCGTTGCTCGCTAATCTGTTCCTGCATTACGGCTTTGATCTGTGGATCTCTCGGGAATATCCGGGAGTCCGGTTCGAGCGTTTCGCGGACGATGCGGTGATCCACTGTGTGACCGAACGTCAAGCCTGGGAGGTGCGGGAGGCAATCGGGCGTCGGTTCGCCGATATCGGATTGAGTCTGCATCCCGAGAAGACGAAAATAGTGTACTGCAAGGACAGTCGGCGGCAACGGGATCACCCGGTGATGTCGTTTACGTTCTGCGGCTATGCGTTTCGTCCCCGGAGGGCCTTCAACAAGGCCGAGGGAAGGGCATTCACGAGGTTTCTACCTGCGGTCGATCCTGGCAAGTTGATGGACATGAGCCGAAAGGTGGCCTCGTGGAAGATACATCGGCGCACAACTCTAACCCTTAACGACCTCGCGCGTGGCGTGAACCCGGCTCTCCGGGGCTGGCTCAACTACTTCACGGTGTTCTATCCAAGCATGGTGATTCCGTTGTGCTGGCGTGTTGATCGTCACCTGATGCACTGGGCGAGAAGGAAGTACAAACGGCTGGAACGCGGTGACAGACGTGCGCGAGAATGGCTGTGTGGGGTCCGGGAACGGGTGCCCCGCCTGTTTGCGCACTGGGAGCTGCGCTACACGACCTGGTAACTGGACGGCACGAGCCGGATGAATCGAGAGGTTCACGTCCGGATCTGTGAGGGCCGGAGGGTGAGACTCCCTCCGGCTACTCGGCGTCGTGGTGAGCGATGTGGGAGAAGGCCCGGTTCACGGGTCAGGCGGGGATCAGGAAGACGAGCGTTGTAGCCGTTGACGTGTCGAAACAGGTTGGCTGGCATCGAAACCGGGGCAGGTGGATAGTCCCGGGACGAGCCTGGAGGGTGCCCGTTTACCGGCCAGGTGGTGCCCGGCATGGAGGCGACGTGAGCCTGGTCTGCGGCTCCTGTGCGGAACGTGAGAAGGCGTGTCCCGATACTGCCGCCGGATGAGGTGGCGAGAGGGAGGTTCCCGGACGGGCGACACCGGGCGGGACGGAGTACCGAGGTGGGGCGCGCTGGCGGACTGACTCGTAGTAGCTGGGAAGCTCCTGCTTGACGCGGTGGGGGTGGAGCCAAGGGGTTAGGTCATCCGTGGCTGTGTTTGTTCGATCAACCGAACCTCGGTTCGGGAGGAGTCTGGATGGGCGAGCTGAAATCGTCAGGCAAGTCGTTCGATATTTCGAAGTGGGAGGTGCATGACGCCTGGGAGAAGGTGAAGGCGAACAAGGGTGCCGCCGGCGTGGATGGATGCTGCATCGAGGATTTCGAGAAGGACCTGAAGAACAATCTGTACAAGGTCTGGAACCGAATGTCCTCGGGGAGTTACTTTCCGCCGCCGGTGCTGGCCGTGGAGATACCGAAGCCGCACGGCGATGGAGTCCGGGTTCTGGGTGTGCCTACTGTGGCCGATCGGGTCGCGCAAACAGTGGTGGCCGCGCGGTTGGAGCGGGAGGTCGAGCCGATCTTCCACTCCGATTCCTACGGCTACCGGCGCGCACGGTCGGCATTGGATGCAGTGGGCGCGTGCCGACGTCGGTGTTGGAAATACGACTGGGTGATCGATTTGGACATCCGGAAGTTCTTGGATGCTTTGTCACACTGCTGTTCTCGTTGATTGTCATGATCCGAACAGTCCTTCCTGGGTGGGTGGGGGCTGGATACGCAGGCCTTTTCGGCGTCCGGTGCGCAGGTGGACGGCTTGCAGTTCGCCGCGCTTGACACGTTGCATGATGGTTTGGCGCGACACCCGGTAGGCGAGGGTGGCCTCCAGCATGGCCAGCCAGCCCTCGGGGGCGTCGTCGACAAACAGGGCGCGGATGTCGTCGGTGAGCCGGATGCGCCAGGGTGCGCCGGGGGTGAGTTGTTCGCCGGTGATGAACCCGTCGGCTAGCCAGCGGTGCAGGGTGGAGGCGGCGAGCCCGAGTTGTTCGGCGGCGTCGGCCACGGTGAGTGGTTCTCCTTCGGTTGGATCGTCGGTTGGTGTATGGCAGGGGATTTCGTAGTGGTGGCGCAGCGATTGGACCCTACCGGCGGTGAACGACAATCCGCGGGCGGTGCGGCGACCTTGCCGGTTGAGGATTGGCGCGATGATCGAGTCGGGGTAGTGGGCGGCCAGACGGCGCACCAGGTCGACGGTGTCTTCGTCGGTGCGCAGACGGTTGATGGGTTTGCGTTTGATCGGCACGGACAGGTCGGTGATGGCGCCGCCTTTCCAGCGCAGCAGCAGTTCGGCGTGGGCGTCGGTGTGGTCGCGGTGCACGTTGATGTTGATCTCGTCGAGTAGGCTGCGCAGCAGTTGTTTGCGGTCCTTGTCGGTGGTGGTGGGCGCCGACCATGCTTCGACGAGATCGTCACCAAGCGCTAGGATCACGAATTTCTCTTGTGGGGTCAGGGTTTTCGGCCGGGCGGTTTCGCGGCGGGCGAGTTCGGCCTCGGCGTCGGCGAGGGCCTGCAGCGCGGTGTTCCATTCGGTTTCCAGTCCGCGGGCGACCAGCCGGTTGTCGGGGTCGACGGCGCGGTAGCGGCGCTCGGCGCGACCAGCCTCATAGCGGGCCTGCTCGACCTGGCGGCGCCACTGCGCGAGGGCGGTGTCATGGCCGTCCTCGAGCTGCTGGGCGGCGGCCAGGCAGGCCTGCAGCGCCGCCGGTGCCAGCGCGGCCAAAAACGCCTCGGCGACCACGGCATCGATCGTCGCTCCGCCGACACGCAGGTGGCGGGTACCTTTGCCCTCGACCAGCGTGCCGGTGCCGGTGCAGTAGTAGCCAGGCGTGGTCTTGGCCGGGCCGTCGTAGTAGACGGCCAGTTTGCGCCCGCAGGTGGCGCAGGTGGCCAGCCCCTGCAGCAGGGCGCAGCCCTCGCGCAGGGCCCCGGTGCCCGGCTGGTGGGCCTTGGGGCGGGTGTTGGCAGCGATGCGGATCTGATTGGCCTGGAACGTGTCCCAGTCGATGAATCCGCGGTGATGGTCTTTGATGAGCACCTCCCATTCGCCTTGTGGCAGCTTGTTGCGGCGCACCCGCAGCGCCCCGTCGGCATCGACGCTGCGGCGCTGGCGGGTGCGGCCGAAGGTGTAGGCGCCGGCGTAGGCGGGGTGGGTGAGCACGTTGTGCACCGCATGGTAGGTCGGCTCGACCCAGACGATGTCGGTGCCGCGCAGGTAGGCGGTCGGTTGCAGCGGAAACGTCAGCTGTTGCTCGCGCAGCCACAGCCACACCCCGCGCACCGACCCGCACACCGCGAACCGGTCGAAGACCGCGGCGATCACGCCGGTGACGGCGTGGTCGGGATGCCAACGGATCTCACCGTCGGCCTCACCCCAGACCAGCCCGACCGGCAGCCCGCGGCGCAGCTCACCGCGGGCGGCCTTGCTGCGGATCCCGCCGTCGAGGCGGGCGCGCAGGATGTGTAGTTCGGCCTCGGACATGGTGCCCTTCATGCCCAACAGCATCCGGTCGTTGAACAAGCCCGGATGGTAGATGCCGTCGGCGTCGGCGATCAGCGTGTCGGTCATCCCGGCCAGGTCCAGCAGCCGGTACCAGTCAGCGTTATTGCGGGCCAGTCGTGAAACCTCAAGCGCCAGAACGATTCCCACCTGACCCAGGCCGACCTGGGCGGCGAGCTCGGCGAACCCGGAACGCCCGGTGGCGCTGGCGCCGGACACGCCGAGGTCGTCATCGATCACCCGCACCGCGCTGCGCGGCCAGCCCAACTCGGCCGCCCGTGCGGCCAGGTCATACTGGCGAGCGGTGGATTCCCGGTTGCGGCTGATCTGGGCCACGGTGGACTGCCGGACATAGACCACGGCGACACGCCCCCGATGCGCGGTGGTGACCTTCGACTCACTCATCGCCGGCCACCTCGATCCCGCTCGTCGTGGCCGCTTTGGCGATCACATTGGCCAGCAACATGATCGCGGTCGTGACCGCGTCGGCCGGCAATTGCTCGACCATCGCCGCCGGCGGCGGATCCGCTGTCGTGGCCGGGAGCGGATCTGGTATCAAACTGAGCTGGACAGGCTGCATGGGAGTCCTCCTTGCACGGTGACATCCCTGCAGCCTGTCCCCGCAGGTCGGCGATCAGCTGACAGACACGCAACAGATCCGCCAGCGACCCCAACGTCGCAGCACCGGCATCCCCCTCGCCAGCGACCTGCTCGGCATCGGTCCAGGCGGCCGGGATCAGCGATTTACTGCCATCGGGCAGTTCCAGCAGCAACTCCATGACCCCATGTCGGCGCATCCCGCCCAACACCCGCAGCGACCGGTCCTGCAGCGGATGACGCGGCCGTGTGATCCGCACCGCCGCCGGAAGGTCCTCGAAGCGGGTAGTAAGACGGGACCTCGTTCGACAGCGTGTCATGGGATCTCATCGTCAAGGCGGTGGAGGCGCACACGGACCAACCGTGGGTGTTGCTGTATGTGAAGCGGTGGCTAGAGGCGCCGTTGCGGCAGGCCGACGGGGTGCTGACCGCGCGGGATCGCGGCACTCCGCAAGGATCTGCGGTCTCGCCGGTACTCGCGAATCTGTTCCTGCACTATGCATTCGACGCGTGGATGGCTCGGGAGTTTCCGAGCGTCCCGTTCGAACGCTACGTCGACGACGCGGTCGTGCACTGTGTCAGCGAGTTGCAGGCACGCACGGTGCTGGCCGCGATCGGCGACCGCATGGAGCAGGTCGGGTTGCGGCTGCATCCCGACAAGACCCGGATCGTGTACTGCCAGGACGGGCAGCGGCGCGGCTCGCACGAGCACACGTCGTTCACCTTCCTGGGGTACGAGTTCCGGCAGCGGGCGGCGCGGAACAAGAACGGGCAGAAGTTCAACGCGTTCTTGCCCGCGATCAGTAAGCACGCCCTGAAACGGATCAGTGCCGAGGTGCGGTCCTGGCGACTGCACCACCGCACCGGTCACACCTTCGCCGACCTCGCACGGTGGATCAATCCGATCGTTCGGGGCTGGATGCAGTACTACGGGGCGTTCTATCGCTCCGGCGCTGTATCAACTCCTCTCGCGCATCAACGCCTACCTGGTGCGCTGGATCCGCACGAAATACCGACGGCTGCGCGCCGAGAGAAAAGCCATCGAGTGCTGGCGGGGGATTACCGCAAGATATCCCCGCATGTTCGCGCACTGGATATGGACTCCCTCGGTTTCGTGCGTCTGGTGACCAGGAGGACAAGAGCCCGGTGACGGGAGACTGTCACGCCGGGATCTGTGGGAGCCCGGGGGTGCGATTCCCCCGGGCCACCCGACCGATAGATTGGCGCTGGGTGTGTGTCGAAACGAGGAAAGTGCCTTCTGAGCTGGGATGATTGAAGTTCCTCAGGCATCAATCGGTCCAGTTCGGGAAGGCACTGTCGGTGCAAGTTTCGCATAGTTTCGCCGCGGGTTCTGCAGTGTTCGATGACGATCATCTCGTGTCGTGCGCCGGGCTGGTGCCGGTCATGACGTTGGCCGAGCAGACCGGTCTGAGCCGGTTGTTCGACCAGAAGGTGCGCATCAGGGCGCCGCGGATCAACTCGGGGGCGGCCAACCCGGCGCCCAAGCTGGCCACCGTGGTGGCGGGGATGTGTGTGGGGGCGGACTGTATCGATGACATCGACGTGGTCCGCAGCGGGGGGATGAAGACGCTGTTTGGCGGGGTGTACGCCCCGTCGACGGTCGGAACCTTGTTGCGGGAGTTCACCTTCGGGCATGCGCGTCAGCTCGAGTCGGTACTGCGGGCGCATCTGGTGGCGCTTTGCGGGCGGGTCGATCTGCTGCCCGGGGCCGATCAGTGGGTCTTCATTGACATTGATTCGCTGCTGCGCCCGGTGTACGGACACGCCAAGCAGGGCGCCTCCTACGGGCACACCAAGATCGCCGGTAAACAGGTCCTCCGTAAGGGGCTGTCGCCGCTGGGTACCACGATCAGCACTCCGCGTTCGGCGCCGGTGATCGCCGGGCTGCGGCTGCGCGCCGGCAAGACCGGCTCGGCCAAGGGCGCCGGCCGGATGGTCGCCCAGGCGATCGGCACCGCCCGCACCGCCCGCACCGCCGGGCAGATCCTGGTGCGCGGCGATTCGGCCTTCGGCTCGCGCAAGGTGGTGCGCGCGTGTGTGCGACACGGCGCACAGTTCTCGCTGGGGATGACCCGCAACAGCGCGATCGACAAGGCGATCGCCGCGATCCCCGCCGACGCCTGGACCCCAGTGCGTTACCCCGGCGCCGTGCGCGATCCCGACACCGGCGCCTGGATCTCCGATGCCGAGGTCGCCGAAATCGCCTATACCGCTTTCGGGTCCAGCAGTGACCGGATCACCGCCCGGCTTGTGGTGCGCCGCGTCAAAGACGCTCGCTACCCCGATGCGCTGTTCCCGGTCTGGCGGTATCACCCGTTCTTCACCAACACCGACCTGCCGGTCGACCAGGCCGACATCACCCACCGCCAACACGCGATCATCGAAACCGTGTTCGCCGACCTGATCGACGGACCGCTGGCGCATCTGCCGTCGGGACGCTTCGGCGCCAACTCCGCCTGGATCTTGTGCGCCGCGATCGCCCACAACCTACTGCGCGCGGCCGGCGTGCTCGCCGGTGACCAGAACACCCGCGCACGCGGATCGACGCTGCGGCGGCGCATCATCAATGTCCCCGCCCGACTGGCCCGCCCGCAACGCCGACCGATCCTGCACCTGCCCACGCACTGGCCCTGGTCCAAACACTGGCTCCAGCTGTGGCACAACACAATCGGATACAGCCCACCACTGATCACGACATCCTGACCACCCCGCCGACAGGCCCGACCGGAACACACAGGAAAAGCTGGGCAGACCAGCAGTCACTTCATGCTCACACCAAAAATCAAGATCAAACCCCGCCCACACCACAACATCGTTAGCCCATCGGTGGATTCAGGCTAAGTTTCGGGGCATTGAGGCGCCCACGAGCGCAGACCGCAACCATTGGCTCGCTAACTGGGCTGATTGTGCGTTCTCTTTCGAGACACCAGAAGTTGACCGTCAGGTCCGTGAAGTGCTCGACCAGCGCGGCCAGATGTTATAGCCGATCGCGGGGTTGTTCGCGCCGGTCTCCCGGATCAGCTTGACTTCCATCGCCCGAACCTCATTGTCCGTGGCCGTCTCGGACTCCCAGAGAATCTCTTTACGCAGCGTCACATCCAGCCGGTGCGCGTCGAGGTCGGCGGCAATCCGGTCCCGGGCGCTCGGACTGCCCACATTAAGCAGCATTCCGATCAGATCCATGCCCACATAGATCTTCCCGTTCGGGTAGGTGATCTTGTAGATCTGTTTGCGCCGAGACATCGAGGAAAACCTAACTCGTCGTCGAATATCTCGACCAGTAGCGTTCTACGGACGCTGACAGTTCGCTATCAGGGGGCGGAATGGTGACGCTCACCGGAACGTCGGGAATCGGGTGATCCACCGCTTCCTCCTCAACCATTCTCCTCGAACGAAGCTGCCGCGATCCGGCGGCACAACCCTTGCTAGCATCGCGGCGAGTTGCCCGTGGTCAGTTGTCGCACAGAGCCATATGCGGTTGTCCCCATCCGCTCACATACACCCGGCAGGCTCCGTGGCCGTCCTACTCAACCTGGACAGAAACCGGTTCAAAGTAGAAATCCCACCAGGCGAGGATGTACGTATCGGCGGTACGGCCAGCGGCGTTCCGCTCGTGTCACCAGGCTGAACTGTTCGGGCGCATTGTGCGTGTACATGGCAGAGGGTCTCGGCTTGTACCGAGCCACACGTTAAAGGCAGTCAGGACATGTCATCACATACTCGGGCAACCGGTTCACTCCGATGGGTCGGTGTCAGCCACCGCACACTGATGGCCTGGCGACTACTTAGTGCGATCATGCTGCTGGTGATGGGCGGGATCCATCTGTACCTCGTGTTCGACGGCGTAGGCGGCTCGCTTGGCGTGCTGTTCGTGCTCAACGCGGTTGGCGCGCTCGTGCTGGCAATCGCAATCATCGTGCTGCCTGGGCGGCTCCTGTCGCTGGCAACGGGGCTGAGCCTGCTGTTCATGGTGGGCACGCTGCTTGCGCTGGTGCTCGCGCTGACCGTGGGGCTGTTTGGCATTCACGAGGTATTAAGCTTCAAGCTGGTGCCCACCACGCTGGTGGTGGAGTCCATCGGCACGATCATCCTGGCAGTAACCGTCGCGCTGGTGTTGCGGTCGCGACGAGCACCCTGACGGCGCACTGACCGGCAACTTCACACCTTGCGCCTATGGCTCTGATCATCGGTAGCGCCGATCATCGTCGTATCCATGGGCACAAGCAACGCGCCGACCGCCGCATCGACCGCCGAGCGCGGCGACGCGAACGCCGCGACGACACCGTCACCGGTGTGGCTGAACAGAAAGCCCCCGTGCGATTCGATCGCGTCGCGCAGCACCTCGTCGTGCTCCAGCAGTGCCGCCCGCATCGCAGCCGCGTCCGTTTCCCACCGACGGTTCAACCCTCAATATCGGTGAAAAGAAACGTCACCACACCAGAAGGTGCAGCCTCCGTCATGGCATAGCCTCGGCCCACTTCATATGCCCTTCGAAGCCAAGCTCCGTGGCCATTGCGCGGTAGCGGTCCCGATAGTCGCGGTACGCGGCCTCGTCACCTTGCGCCCGCGCCAGCAGCGCCCGCGACCGTAGCAGCCAGATTTCACGGATCACCAGCCCGTCGTCGGCGGGCGCGGTGGCTAACCGCTCGATGGCGGCCTCGGCTTCGGCCACGTCACTCTCGGCCCCGCGATCGAGCAGTGTCTCCACCAGAACACCCGTCGCAGCAAGGGCCGCCCCTAGCAGTCTTCCCTCGCGGAACAGATCATCGACGGTTTCGCGCATGAGCGGGATCGCCTCATCGCGATCTCCACACCGAGCCCAGTCACGCGCCAGGTACACATTGACGGTCGGTAACTCGGCCAGGACGTATCCCCCGCGCAGGAACACGTCGCTGACCTCGGCCAGTAGCTTTTGTCCGCGGTCACGCTCTGCATCTGTGTGGCGGTGCACCAGCGCAATACCCAGCGTCATCCGGGCGAGGGTCAACGCGAGATCCTCACCGGATCGTTCGGCAATCCGCAGGGCATCCTCGATCTCGCGCATCGCGGAATCTTCGGGGCTGAGCACGCCAGCCGGTATTACACCGTCGTAGACGTAGGTGACGACCGTCGCGTAAGACGCAGGGTCGGCGCTGCGGGCCATGGCCAGGCCGTGGCGCAGGTCGTCTCGCCATCCGGGACGACCCAGGCAAAACCGGGCAATGGCCCGCGTCGTAAAGGCGAGCGCTAGCGGAGACCCGATGAGGAAGTTGCCTTTCGACGGGTCACCGTCGGCCAGGTCGATAACCCGCTGTGACCAGCGCAGCACGTCAGACAACTCGGCGCCTCCAAGCTTGGCGTAGATGGCCGCGAGGGACAGCCCCACCGTCAAGGTTGGATCGCCGATGGACTCGATGAGGGCCATGGCTTCCGATGCCAGCTGCGACGCCTCGCGTACCCGGCCCAGAAACGCGTGATCGATCACTAGCCCCGCCGTTGCGATGGCCAGTGACGCCTTGTCCCCGGCGGCGGTGCACAACTCCCGCAATTCATCAAAGCGGGCGCCGGCAACGTTGATATGGACTCGCCAGGCGATCCCGCACAACATGGTGCGCGGGGCAATGCGCATGGCCGCCCGGTCGGGATCCTCGGCGGGCAATGCGTCGGCGATCCTGGTGGCGCGCTCCCAACTCAGCCGCGCCGCGGCGATGTCGCGGTAGGTCGCCCACGTTGCGGCGCGCATGTGCCAGCCAAAGGCGGCGTGCAGATCACCGGCGGCCTCGAGATGTTCGGCGATAAGCGCCGCGTTCTCCTCGACCGCTGCCGGGTCACGTGATTCGATTGCGGCCGCGATGCGCCGGTGCAGCTCGGCGCGATCCGATTTGAGCTGTGCTTCGTAGGCCACTGTGCGGATCAGCGGATGGTGGAACACATACTCGGGTTTCCCGGTGAAGGTGATCTGGTCGATGAATTCGCCGCCCACCAAGTCCTTTAGGACGGGCTCAATGCCGAGGTTTTCAGCAGGCCCCGGCTGAACTTCGTGCCGATGACCGCCGCCGCACTCAGGGTGCGCTTTGCCGCCGGGTCAAGGCGGTCGATGCGCGCGGCGATGGTTGCCTGCAAGGTGGCGGGCACGCTGACCTCGCCAACATCGGCTGTCGACACGTAGCCGCCGTGCTCCCCGCGCAGCACACTGCGCTCGGCCAGTTCACGCACGATCTCCTCGGCGAAAAATGGATTACCGGCGGCCCTCTCGGCGATCTTCTGGCCCAGCGCGCCATTCGACGGGTCGGGGCCGAGCAGTTGCGAGACCAGTGCCGCGGTTTCTGAATCGCTCAGGGGCGCAAGGGCAACGGTGTGAGCACCCGTCACTCGGGTCAGCGCGCCGCGATATTCGGGACGGTAGGTGACCAGCACCAGCGACGGGCGTCTGCGGGATCACCGTGACGAACTCGGCCAGCATCGACTCGCTGACCTCATCGATCCAATGGACGTCCTCGACGACGTAGACCGCGGGCGTTTCCCGAGCCAAGGAAGCGGCATTCACCAGCGCCGTCAACCGTCGCCGACGCGCATCCGGATCGATCTTCGGCAGCTCCACATCGGGGTCGGCGATGCCCAGCAGGTCATCGAAGAGAACCAAGTCCTCGGGGTCTGCGTCAGAAACCCGGTCGCGCAATTGATCGCGGGAGGCCCGCGCTCAAGACCCTCAACTCCTGTGGTCGTGCGCAAGAGCCGAGCGACGGCGTGGAAGGGAATCTGGCTGGTGTGCGATTCGCAGAAGGCGGTGAACACGTCGACGCCGCGGCGACCCGCCATTGCCGCCACCTCGCGCACCAGACGGCTCTTACCGATGCCAGGTGGGCCGACCACCGTGACCACAGCGCCGTGTCCGTCGACGGCACGCTCTAGCAAGCCCTCGACGGCGGACATCTCCCAGCGCCGACCGACCAGGCGCGACTCAGCACCTGCGACACGACGATCCCGTTCCGGCACGCCCAGCAGCCGCTGAGCGGCGACCGGTTGATCGCTGCCTTTGATGTGGACTATTTCCGGCTCGCCGAGGACTGCATTGTGTTCGACCAGCCGTGCGGTGGACGCGCTAAGCATCACCCCACCCGGCGGGGCCACCGACTCCATCCGCTGGGCCATACCCACCTGCTCACCGACGGCGGTGTAACCGAAAGACCCAGAACCGATCTCACCGGCGATCACCTGGCCGGAGTTCAAACCGACTCGCAGTTGCAGCTCTACACCGTCGCGCTGTTTTACGTCGTCGGCGAGCAGCCTGGCCTCGTCCTGGATGCTCAGGGCGGCCAGGCAGGCCCGAATCGCGTGATCCTCCAACGCGGTTGGCGCGCCGAACACGGCCATGATGCCGTCACCGGTAAAACTGCCAACGGTGCCGCTGTAGCTCGTCACCACCGCGGTGGAACGGTCCACCAGTTCGGACATGATCTCGCGCAGCCGCTCCGCCCCGACGGCCGCGGCGATGTCCATCGAATGAACAACATCGGCGAACAGCACCGTCACCTGCTTGTACTCCGCCGCTGTCTTGGCTGGCCAGACCGGCGCGCCGCACTTGTTGCAGAACCGTGAGTCCGGCGGCAGCTCGGTGCCGCACGACCCACACGACAGCCCCGTCACGGTCAGTCCACCGCCACCATCCCGGCTGGGGTCCACGTCAGTATCGTGTCACCGCTGGTCAACGATGTCCGTCATATCGCCGTGCCATCTCCGACACGAAGTTTTGAGACGCTCGGATGTCGTCTATTTCAGGACAGTGAGTCAGGACGACCCGGTCTGCATTCGGTCGAGGAGATCGGCGACGCGGGCGGCAATGTCGTCGCGGACTAGGCGCATGCGTTCGATGCCGTCGATGCCGCGTTCGGAGGGTTCGACTGTGTCCCAGTTCTCGAACCGCGTTCCAGGGACGGGATCGACTTGGGCTTCCCGACCCAGTTTGATGACAAAGTCGACGTCACGAACAAGCTGCGGATCGATGAGTGTGGGTGTGTTTCCGGTGATGTCGACACCAACCTCGGCCAATGCCTGAGCGGACAGGTCGTTGACGGCGGTGCCGGGCTTGGTGCCAGCCGAGTACACCTGCACGGTGTCGCCTGCGATCTTGCTCATCAGCCCAGCGGCCATCTGAGACTTGCCGCCGTTCTTTGACGCAGACGAACAGCACCGACGGCGTGGGGTCGGATTCTGACATCAGGCGACGGGGGTGATGCCGAGTTCGTCGAGGAGGCGGCGGACCCGCCTTTCGATGTCGTGACGGATCGGGCGGACCGCGCCGACTGATTGACCAGCGGGATCGGGCAGTTCCCAGTTCTCGTACCGCTTTCCGGGGAAGAACGGGCAGGCGTCGCCGCACCCCATCGTGACGACGACGTCGGCGGCCTGGACGATCTCATCCGTCCAGGGCTTGGGAAACTCACCGGTGATGTCGATGCCGACCTCGGCCATCGCGGCGACGGCGGACGGGTTGATCTCGTTGCCGGGTTCGGAGCCGCCGGACCAGGCAACGCCCTTATCGCCGGCAAGGTGGTTGAAGTACCCCAGCGCCATCTGGGAGCGGCCAGCATTGTGCGTGCACAAGAACAGCACGGTGGGCTTGGCGTCGGTGATCTTGCCCTCGACTCGTGCCAGGGCGGTCAGTCGTTGGCGCGCCCAGCGTTCGGCCAGCAGCGGAAGGAAGTTGGGAACGGTTGCCCTACCGGCGAATTGGTCGTAGGAGGAGTGCAAGAGCCGTTCGATGGTCTCGACGCCGAAGTGCTCGCCGAACTCGGAGTGCAGCCGGGTCGCGGCGGTCCGGAGTGCGAGTTGCTGGTCGATGGACAGATCGGGGTGGGGGTGCGCGGCCAGGGGGACGGGACTGTCGGTCATGTCGAACTCCGTTGATCGGCGTGATGGGTGTCGGCGGGGTGAGGGATGACGACATCGTCGGCAGCGGCGGCGCCATCCGGGTAGAGGGCGGCGATGAGCGCCAGTCCGAGGAGTGCTCCGACGATATGGGCGGCGATAAAACCGGGCGCAGAACCGGGCGCGATACCGGCGAAGGTGTCGGAGAACATCCGACCGATGGTGACGGCGGGGTTGGCGTACGACGTGCTGCTGGTGAACCAGTACGCCGCGCCGATGTACGCGCCGACCGCTGCGGCGGACAGTGCGGCTCGCCCGGTACGGGCCAAGGCGAAGATCACCGCGATCAGTCCAGCGGTGGCGACGACCTCGCCGACGAGATGCCCGGTGGTGATGCGGTGCTTGGTGGCGATCTCGAACACTCGCCGATCGAACATGACGTTGGCCAGGACCGCACCGACGGACGGTGCTACAGGTGTACGCGGTCCAGTTGCACCTGCTCGCCCCGCCGATCCCACGACGTCGGTGAGCTCAATCTCGGGCAGCCGAAGGTGCCAGATTATCTGTCTCGGCCGGGGGGATCGGTCGCGATCTCGCCGCTCGTCGCGAGTTGGTCGGCGACGTCACGAAGCTTGCGGTTCAGGCGCTGAGACGCAGCACGGAGCACGTCAAACGCTTGTCCGGCGGTGAGCCGCTGTCGTTCCATCAGAATGCCTTTCGCCTGACCGATAACGTCGCGGGTGGTGACTGCTTCGGTCAGCTGGTTGACCAGAGTGTTGGCCTCGAACGTCATCACGGCGAGGCGAAGCAGGACGCCCAGATGTGCGGTGAGCAAAATTGCGGTGTCCGCGTCCTCGCTGGTGAAGGCGTTCGCCTGCATGCTGTAGTTGTTGAGCGAGCCGGGCTCAGCCCCCGTTGGCCGCTCGTTCGACACCGGCGCGGAGATCACACTGCGGACGTTGGTCGCGGCACGAACGAACTTGGGCCATCGCTGGTCACTCGTCAGGTCGGCAGCAATCACCAACTGCATCGTTTGGATCGCTTGGAGGCATGGACCGTCGAACGCGCGATATTGCTCAGCGTCCGCCTCGTCGGCGATGGGACCGGTCGAGGCTAGCGTCGTGACAACGTTGTCTGCATAGGCGGAGAAGCTGGCTGCGTCGCAGCCGTTGACGAAACGGACTGCGGCGTGAACCACGTCCTGCATCGCCAGCTCAACGGTTTCTGACTGGAGCAGCGACCTGGTCATGTTCACGAACTCGGCAGCCAGCGGATTGACGCCGCCGATGGCCGTACGGTCGCCATCGGCAACTTGGCGGGCCAGCGCTGCCGCCGCCCTCGCCGCGACTGCCTGTTCGCGACTCGCGTGCGCGTCGGCGACTGTCGCTGCGTAAGCGTCCTCCGCTGTGCGGTCGGTGCCGCTTGAGCCGACGAGCGTCTTGAGGTACTCGTCGCGGCGATTCGCAATCGATTCGCGCTCATCGGCAAGGAGCTCACGAGCGTCGGCCTGTTCCTGGCGGTCGTCGGCGACAAACTCTCGCCGGTCGGCCGCCCACTGTCGATCTTCAGCGGTGCGAGTGCCCGCCGTGCCTGCGATTCGTTGAGCACGCTCCGCCTGCAGTCTGCGACGCGCAGCGCTTCGATCAGCGGCGAGGAGGTCGAGCCGATCGTTGACCGGGCGGACATCAGCGCCATGATCAGCTTTGTCCACCTCGTTGGCCCGCCGGTCGGCCGCATCGTCTCGCAGCTTGGCGATGCGCTGCCGCTCGTCTGCTAAGTGCTCACGGTCGTCGGCTACTCGGTCCCGCTCGTCCGCCACGCGCTCCCGAGCCTGGGCCATGGCCCTCGCCTCGCCTTCGTCAGTCACGCCACACCTCGTTCATCTTCACCGCTGCCCGACTTAGGGCGGGGTACCTTCGCGGTGCGGGTCGGAGGCGAAGTGCCTAGCGGCGACCCTTCACTCTACGCCGCTGACCACCGCACGACTGAGGCCCATCCTGTTCTCGCCACCGCACCCACCGGAGCTGAACACCATGGAAACCATCACCCTCAACAACGGCGTCGACATGCCCGCGCTGGGGCTCGGGGTGTTCCAAACACCACCGAGGCGAACTGTCGCTCGTGAAGATCGGCCGCCGCTCGTTCGTCCAGGCGGAAGAACTCGACCAGCATGTCCTGCAGGCGGTGTCGAACGTCATTCTCGAAGTGAGCGCCTGCCGCAACAACGTTTCGGATCAAGCCGAAGCGATCGCGTCGAAGCTCGCGGACAGAGTCCAATCCGGTTAGTCTCATCACCGCCGCGGTAAGCCGTGCCAACGGGGGCTCGCGGACCCACAGTTCGCTCTCGTTCGTCGGGTCGAGCTGCCGTGCTGTTCAAACCAGGATGAGATCGTTCCCGGACACTCAGAACAATCGGTTGGCGTAGCCGAGCTGCGACTAACTTTTGAGACCCTCGAATGTCGTCTATTTCGAGACCACGATGCTGGTGGGCATCGCGGTGCCGCTCAATTCTAGCCCGCGTTTCCGATCACGTCGCGGTGATGTCTTCGAGCTTCCAGGTCTTGTCGAAGTAGGCCTCGGTCGGGCTGTAGAACCGGAAAATCGGAAACCAGCCGCGCCCTGGCACGGTGGCGATCCAGTTCTGCGCATCGGTGGGCTGATGGGGGCCGAAGGCGATGTCGACCGAGCCGTCGGCGTTGATTGCGGGGTCGGTGTAGCCGCTCACCGACGGGAAGGGTTGCCCGTTCTGCAGTTCGGAGCGGCTCAGGGCGTCGTAGACGACCACCGACCAGAAGTTCTTGATCGGGATGTCGGGCGGGACGTGCAGCCGGTAGTTCTTGGCCCCGTCGAGGTATTCACCATCAGCATCGCGGTAGGTCCATAGGTACTGCGAGCCTTGCCCCACGTTCTTTCCATCATCGCCGGGGAGTTCCCGGCGGCCATGTAGTAGATGTTGTTGCGGGCATCGATCTGCGGGACACCATCTTTGAGGAAGGTGTAGCTCACGCCCGCCAGCGCGCCCTGCCACTTGCGGTCTGGATAGAAATAGACATCCGGAGCCGATGATGCGTAGGTGTTGACCCGCGCCATCGCCCCGCCCAGCCGCGCAGCCTCATCCAACACGGCTTTAGTGTCGTCGTCAGGGTCGAACGGTATTGCCCAACGGTCCGGAGCTTGTTTCCCAAGCACTGCAACAGTTCTGCGCGGGAAGGGTCGGGTTGTCCTACATTCCGCCGGGCGCACCGTGGAACAACGGTTACATCGAGTCATTCAACCACCGGCTTAGGAAGGAGTGCCTCAACCGCAACCACTGGACCACCCTGCTTGAAGCGCGGGTGGTGATCGGCGATTTCAAGGACGAGCACAACCGCGGGCACCGCCATTCGGCGCTGGGCTACTTGACCCCGGCCGAGTATGCCGCCCAGTGCCGACATACCCACCACCCTGTGACCTTTGAAATCAATGGGGTCTGAATCGCCAACAATCCGGCGCCATAGCCGAGCGGACAGCTTGTCGTCGAGGACTCGCCAGTCCTGGTCCCGACAGCCGGGGAATCAGGCATCGATCTCACTGGCATGCGCTCTTGACGAATTGGGTGATGCGGCGCCACATCTCAGGCGGGTTGGAGTACATGGGGAAGTGGGCACTGTCGCTTATTTCGGCGAGTCCGACGCCATTGCGGTCGAGGTGTTGTAAGTAGGACAGCGAATTGTTCTGGTGGCCGAACATGAAGAGCTTGGGCGCGGGTAGGGCGATGAAGCGTTCGAGGAGGTCGCCGTCGTCGGACAGCGCGACCATGGACTCGAAGATGGGCTGTACGGCGGCCGCCCTGACTTTGTGGGGCAGGGACGCGGCGTAGAGGCTGCTGGCGTAGTAGCGGGAGTTGCCGACCCGGTCGGCGAACCGGGTGAGGAACTCGCGGTGGTCGCCGTGGGCGTGGCTGATGACTTGGCGGCTCAGGAAGCAGTCCTCGGGTGCGAGGTTGCCTTCGATGTTGACGACACTCGCTACCGCTGTGGGGTTTTGGTCGGCGAGCATGAGTGCGGTGAGGCCGCCCATGGAGTGCCCGATCAGGTGGTAGCGCTCGATCCGTTGGGCGTCAAGCACTTCGGTGGCAACCGACACCAGGAACGGTATCGACAGCGCCGACAGGTCGGAGGATGTGCTGGCACCGCAGCCGGGTGCGTCGTAGGCCACCACGGGTCGATCGGCGAGGTCGTACTGGTGGATGACGTCGGCGTAGTCCTCTTTGGTGGAACCGAAGCCGTGGAGGAACACCAGAGGTTCGCCGGTGCCGTCGCGGCGCAGTCCGGCGATCTCGACACCCGTCCCACCGATGGTGAGGGGCAGGGTGAAGGGCTGCAGTTTCCGGGGTGGTGTCATCGTGGAATCCCTGTCAGGTCAGTGCCGACACCAGGCGGTGCGCGGCTTCGTGGAGGCGGTCGTGGCTCAGTGTGAAGTTGAGGCGCAGGTGGTGCTCTGACCCAAATGCCTGCCCGGCGACCACGGCGACGTGGGCGTGGGTGAGAAGCCAGTCAGCCAGGTCGGCGGTATCGCTCCAGTGCCCACGCTTGAGTAGGCCCGAGACGTTGGGGAAGGCGAACATTCCACCGCCGGGCAGCGGCAGCCGATTCCGGGGATGCCGTTGAGGTGGTGGACCAGCATGTCGCGGTTGCGCCGGTAGGTATCGACAGCTCGGGAGGGGGTGGCGTCGTCACCGAGAGCGGCCAGCGCGGCGATCTGGGTGAGTTGCGATACGTGAGTGATGGTGCGCCCCAACTGTTCCCGGGCGCCTTTTACTACTTCGTTGGGTCCGAATAGCCAGCCGACCCGCCAGCCGGTCATGGCGTGGGCCTTGGAGACACCGTTGACGACGATGATGCGGCGTGCTGCCTGCGGCGCCACAACCAACGCGGGGACGGCTGTGGCGTCGTAGACGAAGGCGTCGTAGATTTCGTCGCAGATCAGCCAGACGCCGTTGTCCAGGCACCACGCGGCGATGCCGGCCAGCCGATCGGGTGCGTGCACCGCGCCTGTTGGGTTGGCTGGGTTGGCCAGGATCAGTGCGCGGGTGTGTTTGGTGCGTGCCGCCTCTAGCGCCGCGGTGTCGATCAGGAACCGGTGGTCGGTGTCGACCATGACGGCGCGGGCGTCGACGGATTCGATGCCTTCGCGGTGTCCCGGCCAGCCTGGTCGCACCGTGAGGACTTCGTCGCCGGGTCGAGTGACCGCCCGCAGCGCCAGGTGCAGTGCATGCTTGGTGCCGACGGTCACCTGTACGTCGTTGGTGTTGATGTCGATGTGGTGGGTGTCGGAGGCTTTGGCCGCGATCAGGGCGCGCAGTGCGGGATGTCCGGCCGCGGTGCCGTAATGGTGTGTCGAGGCGGTGCGTGCTGCGGCGACTGCGGCGGCGACGACGTGTTCGGCGGTGGCGGCCTCGGGTTCGCCGGCCGCTAAGGTGATGACGTCGACACCGCTGGCGCGCAACGCTTCTGCGCGCTCGGCCATCGCGAAGATGGGGTTGGTGGATAGTGCCGGCGTGTTCGACGGTGCGGTCATGATGCGTCTCCGAGCCCGTAGAACTCGAGAGTCGTCGCCCCGGATCGCAGCGCCTCGAGGATCCGACTTTCGTCGGTGACGCGGCGGTCGGCCTCGTTGAGCACTGCGGCGGTGCGGGCGCGTGGGATGGCGATTACCCCGTCGGCGTCGCCAACGATTAGGTCTCCGGTGTTGACCGCCACACCGCCGACCTTGATGTTGATGCCGAGCGCCCCGCGGAACAGTTTGCGCGTGCCGCGAATCGAGGTGTGCCGTGAGAAGACCGGGAATCCCAGTGTCGCAAGTTCATTGACGTCGCGGACTGCGCCGTCGATGATTAGGCCGGCGATGTCGCGCTGCTGGGCGGCGACGGTCAGGACCTCGCCCCAGTGGCCGAATGGCGCGCCGCCGGCGTCGACGACGAGAACGTGGCCGGCCGGTGCCGCCAGCACCGCGTGATGCAGCGCCAGATTGTCACCGCCCGCGCCTTGGACGGTGAACGCAGGGCCAGCCACCCGTGCCCCCGGCCACGCGGCGCCAATGTTCGGGTCGAGCGCACACGACGACGATAAGCCGGCCATATGTTCTCTTCGGAACAGTGTTTGAACCGCCTCGTACAGGGTCGCCGACGTATGCGCCGTGCCGTCAACTGTTGTCGGACCCGAATTGGACTGGGCGTACGTCACGGGGTCTCTTTTCTCGGGAATGTGGCGGCAGTTTGCAGCGCGTGATAGCCGTGGCGCAAGCGGGCGGCAGCCAGCGTCGAGCCCGACGCGACCGCGCTGACGATGGCGGCCTCGGTGTTGTGGATCCGTTCGGCCGCCGCGGCCACCTCGGCGGCGCGTTCAGCGGGCACCACGACGATGCCGTCAGCGTCGCCGCACACCACGTCGTCGGGTCGAACGCTGACTCCGCCAATGGACAGCGGTTGCTGCACGGCGGCGAGCCGCACCCTGTCCTTGCCGGTTCGCATGAAGCGTCCGACACTCCACATCGGATAACCCGTGGTTCCGATCTCCTCGACGTCGCGGCACACGCCGTTGATCACGGTGGCCGCGATGCCGTGGGTGTTGGCAGCGCGGGTCATGATGCCGCCCCACACCGTGGCGTCGGTCCGCCCCTGGTTGTCGATGACGATGACCGCGCCGGTCGGGACATCGTCGAGGAAGTCGCCGACCGTGCCGCGGCCGGCATCGACAGGTTCATAGGCCACCGTGAAGGCTGGCCCGCACGCCCGGCGTCCGGGCAACAGTGGCGCGATGTTGGGCACCGGACCGGGCAATGCCAGCTTGTCCAGAGCATCGGAGATCGCTGCGGTCGGCAGCACCGCAAGTCGGTCGATCACGGTTCTGCTGTCGGTTGCGCCATCCGCATCCGCCGGGGATGTTGTCTGACCGGCCAGGCGCGCGTCGTGCATCGCCCTGTTGATGGGAGTGCCCGCGCGGATGTCGGTGGCGATCTCCGATTCTCGTGCCAGGATCTGTTCGGCGCGGTTGATGACCTCGGATGCGCGTTGCCGCGGGATGAAGGCGACACCGCTGTCGTCGGCGATCACGAGATCGCCCTGGGCGACAGTGATGCCGTCGATTAACACCGATGTGCCGACGCTCTTCTGGCGCAGGCGGCCGCGGGCGGTGCGCGGTGTGACCGCCCGCGCGAAGACCGCCAGCCCGTAGGAGCGGGCCTCGGCGACGTCGCGGCACGCGCCATCTGCGACGACTCCGGCAACACCTTGTCGCACACTGCCCAGCGACAGCAGGCCGCCCCAGCAGCTGACGTCGTCGCGGCCCTCATTGGCGATTACCAGCACGTCACCGGGCACCGACTCGGCGATCACATCGCTGGCGATGTGCGGTCCCGGCTCAGCGCCGACGTCGGGTTCGAGTTGCACCGTCCTGGCGATTCCCGCGAAGCGGGCCGGCCCTCCTTGGGCGCTCAGTGCACCGGTGCCCGGCGGGAGCCCGCATTCGTCGAGTGCATCGCTGACCACGGTGGAATCCAGCCGCGCCAATCGGTCAAGGAGGTCTGAGTCGGTTCCGGTCATACGACTATTGCACAGTGGAGCATCTATATTGTGAAGGATCAATTGACTCATTCAGTGATAGGCGGCGGGTATCAATGGTGGAGGTGCGGGAGGCGCGTTACTTCGTCGCCGTGGCCGAAGAACTGAACTTCGGGCGCGCGGCCGAACGACTGCACATGTCGCAGCCCCCGCTGTCGGCTGCGATCAAAGCTCTCGAAAAGCGACTTGGCGTCCTGCTGCTGCATCGCACCACCCGTGAGGTACGTCTGACGCCGCCAGGCACAGTGTTCCTCGATCAATGCCGCATGGTGGTAGCTGCCGCGCAGGGCGCTGACTCCGCGGCCAGACAGGCAGCAGACGGACAGGCTGGTGAGCTCCGAATCGGTGCTGTGACAACGGCGTTCACCGACCCACTCCCACAAGCGCTGCACACCTTCACGCGCTCACATCCTCACGTCGACGTACGCGTACGCGAAGTGGACACCCACATCGCCGTCGAACTGCTCCAACGCCGCGAACTCGACATCGCCCTCATCCGTCAGCTCGCCGCTCCGCGCGACTGTGAACGCGTCATTCTCAAGCAAGAGTCCTTCGTCCTCGCCGTTCCCGCCGATTGGGACCTGCCGCCGAAACTGGAACGCGAGCTGGCCCTCAGCGTGGACCTGCCGTGGATTTGGTTGCCCCGCAACATCTCACCGGACTACCACGATCAAGTGGCAGCATGTTGCCGCATCGCCGGCTTCACTCCACACGCGCAACACCTGGCCTCATCAATCACCAGCCAACTCGCCATGGTCGCCTGCGGACTCGGCGTCGCACTGGTCCCCGAAAGCGCGACCCAAGGAAGCGAACGAAGTGGCCTGACAAGAACCATTCACTTACCCGGATCGACGACGATCGATCTAGCCGCCGTATGGCGACGCGGACAGAGCCCGCTCATCAACGGATTCCTCGACAGCATCCACGAATCGACACATAGCAGAAACGGGCGCTTCTAACCGAAACTTCCTGTCGGCCGCGGCACGCTGAACCTGTCCGGCGGGGGCCCCAATTCCGGCCTGCTGCACAATCGACGAACGTCGACGGCACCGCCATTCGATTCTGCTACGTCACCCCCGGCTGGGTACTCTGCCCAATGCAGGTCTCACGCAGCGTAGCCTTCGAAAAAATAAATCCGAATCGACAACAACCCGACTCTAGAACCGGATGGACTCAGTATCGGGGACTCGTCAGTATCACTTCTCGTACGGACTCGGTTCGGTCATCCGTAGAGATCATCAGTCGACTCAACGGGCGGCGCTACCGTGAAACCTGGCGGCGCCGAGGCCTGCAGCACTTCGCGGGGTCGTCGACCCAGGTCGTCGATCGAGTTTGAGAATCTACAGCAACAAGTTGTGTCGGGTAGCCGGAGGGGGTTTCACCCTCCGGCTCCCACAGATCCCGGCGTGACAATCTCTCGTCACCGGGCTCTTGTCATCCTGTCCACCAGGAACCGTGCACCCATGCCCAATGGGCGAAAAGCCTGGGATGTTGGCGGGTGATGCGCTGCCAGCATGCCTTGGCTTTCTTGATGGTGCGCGGCCGTTTGTACTTGTTACGGATCCGACGCATCACGTAGGCGTTGATGCGGGATAGGAGCGGAGTCAGTGCAGAGCGGTAGAAAGCTCCGTAGTACTGCATCCAGCCCCGCACGACAGGGTTGATCTGTCGGGCGATCTCGGCGAGGTTGAGCCCGATCCAGCGGTGCAGTCGCCATCGGCGGATCTGACCGCTGATCTTGTTCTGGGCGTCCTTGCTGATAGCCGGCTGGAACGCGACGAACATTGTTCCGTGCTTCGTGCGCGCGGCACGGGCACGAAAAGTGAACCCCAAGAACGTAAACGCCGTGAGCCCGTGGGCCAGTCGGCGGTTTCCGTCTTGGCAGTACACCACTTTCGTCTTGTCGGGATGCAGTCGCAGCCCGACCTGTTCCATCCTGTCCCCGATCGCGGCCACCAGAGTCCTGGCTTGGCGTTCGGTCACACAGTGCACGACCACGT
>CAVYPI010000058.1:0-17878 GCA_963770125.1 uncultured Actinomycetota bacterium
GCAGGTCAGCGAATTGCTGAGCCGAGCGATCGGCGTCGTCGCGCACAGGGATCTTCGGCGCCCCGACCGCCCTCAAGTGACGCTGCTGGCTGCTGCAGGGCGAGCTGACCCTGCTATCCGGGGCCTCGCGCCGCGCCGCCTGCCGCACGGGTGCCCAGCCCGCGCCCGTGCCGCACACGACCAGCCGGCGCGCGCCGACGACCACCCGCGCCCGCGACGACTGATGGAGCAGCGTTCTCAAACCCGAGCCGAGTCAATCAGATGACCATGAATCGAGATCCCGCCCGTCTCGCCCGGTGCCACGCGATCCGACGCAGGGCGGCGCGCGGTCCCACCGCGGATCCATCCCCCTCAGGTCGACAGCCGGCCCAGGTGCCCGACCGGGTGGTCGGCATCGCGAGGCGGACCGCAGGGCCGGAGCGTCGAGAGAGAGGCCGGTAAACATGTTGCAGGTAGGAGTGGCAAAGGCTCGCACAACGAGAAGGAGTAGCCAATGATCACAGCCAAGCAGAGACCGCCAGTCTCGCTGGTTAGTGTGCTCAGATCCGGCGGTCGTCGACTATGGCGTCGGCCCGCGCGCGCGGGCCTGGTCGTTCGAGTCCCTCTCCGGTGACACGCACATCGATGACGATGTCGCCATCGGCTGGCATAGCGTGCACAGTGCCCCAGCCTTTGTACGACTGCGATTGGCGGTCCGTGACCTCGTGCACACCGACGGCGTGCGGCACGTCGATGGTGAACATGCACAGTGGTCGGCCGGCGGACGTGATGGTCAGCGCCTGGTCTGAACAGCGCTGCCAGGTACCCGCGGTCGACACGACGAAGCGGGCGTGTGCGGCGGTCTGGGAAGGACACCACCGCCTCGTCGTCCTCGGTGCCAGTCTTATCGTTGGTGAACAGCGTCCCGCGCATGTCGCCGCTGCGGGTGCCCTGGTACACCGACGCCATCGCGTTTCCGCTGACCGCCAGGCAGTCCGCGGGCGAGTAGGAATACCCGGCGGGCCATTGTTCGAGCGCGCGGTAGGTGTGGGTGGCCGTGAGCGGTGGCGGACCCATGATCGCGTTGACGGCGGACTCGTCGGCGAGCATGTGGTCGAGCCGAGAAACGACCGTGGCGTCATGTGCGGGTGTGGGTGCGCAAGCGCCCAGCAGCGCCACCCCGAGCAGCGCGACACCCATCCGCAGACTCATGCATCAACTGTCGGCAGATTCAGCGGGTCTGCTTGGCTGACCTTTAGATTTGGCCATCTCGGGGGAGATTTCCCGGGGTCGACAACCCGCCGAGGCCGCGACCGCGCAAAAAATCGCGCAAAGTAAATCGACACGTGTGAGCGCCGAGAGACCATCAGCGTCGCCCCCTCCGGGACCAAACGCCAACATCTTTCAGCAAATCGCCTGGTCAGGGGCCTGGGACACGCGGGACACCGACGTGATGTGTTTGCTGACCTTCAGCAGCGACAATGACGGCATGGACGACGGTCACGAGGTGTTCGGGCTACGGGCTGAGGGGTACAGCATCCGGCAGATTGCGGACGCGCTGGGGTTGTCCAAGAGCACGGCGCACCGGATGCTGACGCCTGCCGAGGACGACGAGCTAGACCTCGATGAGGACGACGACGACCGCGAGCTTGCGCTGCTGACCGCGATGGACAGCGGCTATGAGGTGACACCGCCATGGCGGTATCTGGGCATGGAGACGGTGTTACCGAGATCCCCGGATGTGATGAGCCGCTGGTGTCCGAGGAGCCGCGTGTTCTCGACGCCCACGGGCGTGCGGTGTCGGCGCTTGACCGCTACCGCGCCCGGCAAAAGCTGGCCGAGGCCGAGCAGTACGACGAGGGCGACACCATCGAGGCGGACCTGGCACGTCAGATCGAGGTCGACGGGTATCGCTGGGAGCGGACCCCATCGCTCGGCGCTGGGTTGGGTACGGGTCGGGGAGTCGATAGAAGAGCGGGTTTGAATGGAGAGCAACCAGGCACACCTAAAGCGGCTGGGCGGTAACGAGGTTGAGCGGCATGCACTGTGGCTGTTCGAGCACGGCATGTCACTTGACCGGGTAGCGCGGCGGATGGGGTGGTCGGTCCCGCGCACACGGGCGCTGCTCGCGGACGTGTGCCGTCTGGTCATCGGTGGGTACTGGGTCGGGGCCGTTCCCGTTCCGCACGCGCGGGCGACGACGAAGCGCGCAACGGCTCCCCGCGGTCGAGCATGGCCAAAAACGTGCTGTGCAGCGACAGAGTTAGCGCCTTGGTGGTCTTCATGGTGTCGATGATCGGCGGTATGAGCGCCGCCATCTGCGGCGTGAGGGACGCCAGGTGGTCGGTGTCTGCTTGGAGCGCTTGAGTCTTGTCGGCCGTTTCATCGATGCCGTCGAGTGAATCGAAGATCGACCTCAACGACCAGCAAATGGGGACATCGAAGCAGTGCGGCTCCCAGTAGAAATAGTTTCGGATCGGCCCGAAGAAATCATCGAAATCCGCGATGTGGTCGCGCAATTGGTTAGTTGTGTTGACCAAGTCACGCGTCCTCGCCGCCATGTCTTGCGTGGTGTTGCTGAGGTCCAACGTGATGTTCTACATCTTCTGCATCGTGTCAATCACGAACTGCATTTGATCGGCCATCCTCTCTTTCAGGAACGGCAGGTTCTGATTGCTCGTCTGCCCCTGGATGCTCGTCTGGAAGGGTATCGAGCTGTGCTGGATCGGAATGCCCAGTGGCGTGGTGATGTTCTGGACCATCGCGATGCCCTCGGTGTGTAGGACATTTCGTGCGACCGTGTTCAGGACCAGCATGTAGGCGGGATTCCACATGTCGTAGTCGGCCTCGATCATTAGGATATCGGGGTTCATCCGGGCCTGTGTGAAATGTCTCCCCGGGCCGGGTAGGGGCGAGTGACGCGATACGGCAGTGGCAGGGCCCCTTTCGTCACTGTGACGTAATTACCCCGATAAGGCCCTTTGGGGTACACGGCATTCCGTGCAGCTACACCAATGCCGGCTCGATCGGGACGCGGCGGTCCTTGCCGCCCTTGCCGCGGACGTGGACGACGGCGCCATCGTCGGTGCGGCGGAAGGTCACCGACGTTGGCGCGCAGCAGTTCATCGGCGCGCTCGAGCGCTATCTCGACAGCCGAGCTGCCCGTTTCCCGGCCATGGCCAAACGGCGCTCCTCCCCCGGCGGGGGATTGGCCGCCTGGCCGTCGGCGGCGCCGCTGTTCGTGGGCGCCGACGGCGAGCGCATCACCCGCGGCACCCTGCAATACCGGGTGCTGCGGGCGTTTCGCCGCGCCGGCATCGACGCCGACCGTGCCCGCGGCGCCCTGGTGCATGGGCTGCGCCACACCTTCGCCACCGAGCTCGCCAACGCCGACGTCAGCGTCCACACCCTGATGAAGCTGCTCGGCCACGAGTCCATGGTGACCTCACAGCGCTACGTCACCGCGGCCGGCACCGAGACCCGCACCGCCGCAGCCCAAAACAAGCTCTACGGGCTATTAGACCGAAGTTCCCCCTGATGTGATGACAGATGGGTGCTGACCTGCGGTTTTGAGTTGTCCACTGACTACGTGTAGCCCGGGCCGTGGGTGACGCCGAGGAGTTCGAAGGCCCGTCGCTGCAGCGCGGTGGGGGTAGTGAGCTTGGTGAATGCTGGCATGTCGTCGGCGGGCTGAATGTAGTTGGCGCAGATGGTGGCCAGGTCGGCGAGCAGGCTGGTGAAGCTATGCACCGGGGTGTCATCGTCGGTGTGTTTGCGTGCGGCCTTGGCTAGTGCGGCATCGGAGCGTTGGGCCGCGGCAACGGGATTGGGGCGTTTAACGGCGGCGGCGGGTTTGTTGTGGTCGTGATACAGGATCGGGGCGAGGGCTTGTTTCATGTGCCAGCTGATGTAGTAGGACAGCATCCGCAAGAACATGTGGGCGCGGACCCGGTCGGCGAGCCGGTGGCGGATGGGGCGCACGTCGAGTTCGCTGTTGCACGTGCGGAAGAAGCGTTCGACGTCTTCGAGTCCCTTGTAGCGCAACACCACGTCGTCGTGGTTAAGGGTGTCGGCGGGCAGGCTGGTGCGCAGCACGTAGATGCCGTCGAGGGCGGCCTCGGCGGCGATGGTTTCCTGGTTGCGGGTGAAGGTGAACGCCTCGTCGGTGATCTCGGTGTGAAAGTGTTTGGCCATTTTGTAGTGGTTGATCACCTTGCCCACTTTCAGCGCGATCTTGTCTTGGCCGCGCAGCGGGCGGCGTGCTCGGGTGGTGGCGGCGGCGATGGGGGCCAGTTGTTTTTCGGTGGCGGCCAACAGGTCTTGGCGTTTGCGGGTGCGCTGCTCGGCCAGGGCCGGGTTGCGGCAGCAGACCAGCCGCTCCCCGGGAAAGTCTGGGGAGGTGATCTCGACGAGGTCTTGTTCGTCGAACAGGGTCAGCTGCAGTGCGTCGGTCTCGACGAGGGCCTTGATCTGCGGGGCGCGCAACGCGGTGATCCAATCCAGCTCGGCGGGGCGCAGCTCATCGCGAATGCGCGCGGAGGTGAGCATGCCGCGATCCCCGATCAAGCAGACCCGGGTGAGCCCGAAGCGTTTCTTGAGTTTGGTGATCTGGGCGGCCAGGGTTTTCGGGTCGGCGGTGTTGCCGTCGAACACCTCGATCGCTATCGGTATCCCGGCGGTGCTACACAGCAGCCCGTAGACGATCTGCAGCCGGCCTTTGACCCCATCTCTGGCGTGCCCGATCTTGCCCAGCGGGCAGGTGCGGCCCTCAAACGCCGCCGAGGACACGTCATAGAGCACCAATGTGCCGTCGGCCAAATGCCGTGCGGCCAGGCCGCTTTCGATAGCGTCCTTGCGGTCAAGCACCCAGTCCATCGCCGCATACAGATCATCCTCATCACAGCCGTCCACACCGAGCGCCGCACCGAGTGAACTGGTCGCGGTCTCGGTGCGCAGTCCCCGCGCGGTGGCCAATTTCGAGCCCGGGTCGATCACCTGGGCGACCAGCATCGCGGTCACCAGGTCGCGGCGCCGGGAGCCCACCGGGTCGATCAACTCCTCCACACCCAGTGCCCGCGCGGTGCCCAGCACCGCGGCCACGTGCCCGTGCGGCAGGCTGCGGGTGATCTCAAAGGCCTCGCCAAGATCGTTCGCCGCGGGCAGTCCTTTGAGCGCGCGCTGCAGCTTGTCCACCTTGTGCTCGGGCCAGCGTGACAGGTTGGCCAGGGTGCGGGTTTTCACCTTGCCGTCCTCGCGGTAGCTTTCCCGCAGCAGCACCGCCGGCGGTGACCCACGGTTCGGCACCCGCGTCACGTACATGATTACTTTCTACCACGGTGCAAGCGTGGGGATAACTGAATGGAAAGAAGACACGCCGAGACAATCCACACGCTACATGACTACGCATGTACGCCACATATGAACGCAGAACACCTGCCCACAAAGCACATCAGGGATTCAGACCCCACCTAACCGGGGGGAACTTCGGATTAGAGCAACAACGCTAACCGTGGCGACCTCAATCGCGGCAAGCACCGTCATGAACCGTTCCGGGTTTGATGCCGGCTTCATAGTTGAGACGTCGCCGGCTGGGACGCCTGGAGGTGAGCGTATTAGGTTCTCGCCAGTTCGCGCCGTACTCGTCGGTTCAAGAGGCTTAACCCGACCGGCGAGAGCAGGTTGAGCCACCAGGATGTCCCATTGATGTACTCATGGACTCGATCAAACTTTCCGTCTCGGATGTGGTAGGTGATGCAGAACCTGATATGTAGGCGGATCTGTCAAGTGGGTAGGTGAAAGCCGCCCCGGTGGGAGCCGGGGCGGCTTTCGTTTGGCTGACCCGGTGATGGCGTCGGCGGTCGTTGCTCACGACGGTGGTGTCAGACTGAAATGCGCGGGTTGGGTACCGCATGACGATGATTCGGATGCGAACGGTACTGCTGTCTACAGACGAGCGTCACTCACGATTACCGTGCGAATCGCGTTGTGGCTCATAGGTTCTTTGCAGGTTTGTTCGCTCACCGCGCCGACGTCTGGTCACCTGGATCAGCCAAGTTTGAGTGCTGGCTGGCTTATTGCATGGTCGCCAGAGACCAGCACCAGCCGGCGAGTTCGCGGGCGATGGCGACGTTGGCGACCAATGGGTTCTTGCCGCGTTCGGTGAAGCTGCGCCACCGCTTGTTGAGGCGCCGGTTGCCGGCGTGCCCGCGAGCCCGAAGCGCCGGGTCGACCTTGGCCCAGCGGGCCCGCAGGGTGGGTCCGGAGGTGCTGTAGGACTTGCGGTGATGCCAGGCCGATTCGATCAGCAGCCGACGCACATGGGTATTGCCGGCCTTGGTGATCGACCCCTGCACGCGGGAGTTGCCCGAGGAGTACTCACAGGGCACCAAGCCGACGTAAGCGCCGATCGAGGACCCGGAGAACCGGGACCAGTCACCGATCTCGACCGTCAACGCCAGACCGGTCAGTGCAGAGATGCCGCGCAGACAGCCCAGCCGGTTGACCGGGTCGGCGAACCGCGGCGAGGCGGCCACCACCATGATCTGTTCATCGAGGCGATCCCGCGCCGCAGTGGCCGCCAGCACCGCATCGAAGCTGTGATCAAAGGCCGCCTTGAGATGGATGTCGTCGAAGCGGTGGCGACGTAACCACTCCTCGTGCACGCACGTCCAGGGTGTCCCACCGGAGTACACGATCCCCTGCCGCAGAAGCAGTTTCGATAACCGGTGCCGTACCCGCATCAGATCGGCGCGGGCATCTTCACGGGCCCGCACCAGATCGCGCACCGCCTCAATCTCCCGCTCGGGCACCCGCACCGCGGTGATCTCACCAAGGCGTAGCAACCTGGCCAGATGCGCGGCATCACGGGCATCGGTCTTGACCCGATCCCCGGCCGGACGCTGCAACTTCGAGGGTGCGGCAACCAGGCATTCCATCCCGGCCTCGGTGATCGCCCGCGCCAACCCGAACCCGGTCGGACCCGCCTCATAGGTCACCCGCACCGGGGCGCGCCGCTGATGCAACCAACCCAGGACCTCGCCGTGATCCGGACACAACCGTGCCCGGGCGACCTTGCCTGTCTCCTCATCGACGGCGTGCGCCACCACCGAAAGCGCGTGCACATCCAACCCGACACTCGTACCCTGAACAATCACCGGAGGCCTCCTAATCTGCAAATGTGGCTCTACCAGCGCGAGTGTTCACCCACGCCGGCAACCCACGAATCGTTTTGCAGCACGAGGCCTTCGGCCTCAGCTAGCCCCCATATCGTCTACTCGACTCCGCTTTCATTCTTACTCTGATGCCGGCGGTGTAACTTCCCGTCGTCACCTCACCGTGCCCATACTCCACACACAGGTTCTCGTCGTTGGCGAACCAATTGGTGATCTCAATCCTGTGACTTGGGTCATGGGTCCTGCCAGCCATGGCAGTGCGCACAAATGTCCGTATCTCCCGCGCACCGTGATACTCAATGCCGCCTGGCTCCAAAACCCAGACTGCATCGTCGGTTAACAGATTCATTGTGCGCTCAAGGTTTTCGCTATCGTTCACAATGAGGTCGAGCATCTCCGCAACAAGAGCATCATCTGGCATGTTTCGCCTACCGCCGGCCCGCCGAGTGTCGTGCAGTGCGTGTTGAGCGGTGGCCCGTAGACGGTCTGGTCGCATGTGCGGCACGTCCAGGTGGTGTGCCCGCCCTCGTGGCCGAGGCAGGCTTGATGGCCGACGAGGACCTTGCCGGGGCCGAGGGTATGGCCGCTGGGGCAGCGTGAGGGCGGGTGGGTGATCCACTTCCCGGCCGTCGTCTGCACCAGCTCGCCCAACACGGCTCCAGCCTTTGACTCGCTCTGTTTCTTCTGCACGTGCTCTCGTGCCGGCATACGAAATCCGTGGGCCTCTCCGCCAGTAACGAATGGCCATCGTCACGGCAATTTTTATCGTCTTATGCTGCGCAGAGTCACGCCAGAATGCTACGGTCAAGTTCGCTGAGGGCTTCTCACCTAGGTACAGATCAGCAACGGAGACACGGATCGAGACCTTAGCTGATGTTGATAATCAGGCTTACGCGGGCTTGCCGGCGCGGACATCCAATGTCCGCAGTAAGCTGCGCAATCTTCTGAGGCAAACCGGCCGGTGCTCGTGCACAGCTGCTGTCGTCTCGGCCGGACCGCCAGCCCACCCAGCTTCTGGCTGTCGTTCACCGACTGGCTTCGCCGCGCTGAGCGGAGCCATCGTTAGCGCTGCCTGATCTTGCGGATTGGGCATCAAGGCATGGTAGGAATGGTTTGCTTTTGCCCGTTCGCGCGGATTTAGCTTGCAAAGCCTTACACCCAATGGTCGGACTATGCCAGAATATGGCAAACGTTGGGCCAGTAGCGCTTCCTCGGGTGGGGGCAGATCGTGGTTCTGTCGCATTTGCGCTTTGCGGCGGGTGTTGGCGTGCTCGCAGCGGGCCTGCTGATGGGTAGTGCTGCGGCCGCCGTTGCCGAAGCCGATTCCAGCAATTCTGCTGCGTCCGGACATGGCGGCGCCAACGCTTCAAGACAGAGCGGTAGCACGGCAAGCAGCCCGGTCGGCGACGTTACTGGCACTCAGCGGAACAAGATTCAGCGCGTAACGAGCACGCTTGGCTCGGGCCGGCATCCAGGGCGGCGGCCCTTCCCCGGCGCGAAAAAGCCGACGCAACAGCCTGCCGGCACGGACACCAAAGACGCGAAGAAAGACTCGGACCCCGCCGCCGCGATTCCGAACGTGGTGGCACCTGTGTCTGACCCGGCACCGATT
Source organism: uncultured Actinomycetota bacterium (assembly GCA_963770125.1). GTDB lineage: Bacteria > Actinomycetota > Actinomycetes > Mycobacteriales > Mycobacteriaceae > Mycobacterium. The sequence continues at coordinate 8,764 of CAVYPI010000058.1, forward strand.
TCTGATGTGGCACCGATTTCTGATGTGGCACAGGTGTCTGATGTCGTATCGGTGTCTGGCTCGGCGTCGGTGTCTGGCTCGGCGTCGGTGCCTGGCTCGGCGTCGGTGCCTGGCTCGGCGTCGGTGCCTGGCTCGGCGTCGGTGCCTGGCTCGGCGTCGGTGTCTGACTCGGCGTCGGTGCCTGGCTCGGCGTCGGTGTCTGACTCGGCACCGGTGTCTGACTCGGCGTCGGTGTCTGACTCGGCGTCGGTGCCTGGCTCGGCGTCGGTGCCGGTCGGCACCGGTCTGACTCGGCGTCGGTGTCTGACTCGGCGTCGGTGTCTGACTCGGCGTCGGTGTCTGACTCGGCGTCGGTGTCTAACTCGGCACCGGTGTCTGACTCGGCACCGGTGTCTGACTCGGCGTCGGTGTCTAACTCGGCACCGGTGTCTGGCTCGGCACCGGTGTCTGACTCGGCACCGGTGTCTGCGCCGGCACCGGTGTCTGCGCCGGCACCGATTTCTGGCTCGGCACCGGTGTCTGGCTCGGCACCGGTGTCTGCGCCGGCACCGGTGTCTGCGCCGGCACCGATTTCTGGCTCGGCGTCGGTGTCTGGCTCGGCACCGGTGTCTGCGCCGGCACCGATTTCTGATGTCGTCGCTCTCGGTTCTGAGGTGATGGTGTGGGTTCAGAACATGCTCACCTCGGTTGCCGTCCCGCTGACGCAACTGCAGTCCGACCTTTACTCTTTCCTGTCGGGCCTCGCGGGCGTGGAGCCAGTAGAGAACGGATTGGGAGGCATCGACAGGGCTAGGTGGTCGGCGGCCGCGGATGCGTCGGTGGCGTCGCAATTGCGGCTGGTGCTACTAGCTGCCCGTGTCCCGGGCGGGCCGGTGGCCGGCAACACCGGGGCTGCCACGCTCGGGGGGATTGCGGCATCCATTTTCAGCGCGATGAGCGAGGAAGGTTTCGGCGCGATGGGTGAGGTAGGTCGAGCGTCATCGGTGCCCGGGATGGCACCGCTAGCGCCCGATGGCGCCATTCCGATGGGTGTGCGGTCGTTTCTCCGGCATGCCGTTAGCGACCTCCCGGTAGCCGTTTCGGTGGCGGCGCTGGCCGCTGTCGCTCTGCCAGGCGTCGGCGGGCTGGTGATCCTTACCCTGGCCGGGGTGCGTATCGGATACCGCCAGGCCAAAGCCGGTTTCGTATTGCGGGCAGCGGGCATCGCGCGCTTCGCCGGTCCGGGGCCGTTAGGTGTCGTCCGATCGGGGTCATTGGTTGTCGTCGGTCCGCGGGGATTGCGCTTCGCCCGTGCGGGGGCGTTAAGCTCCGGATCTCTCCCCGAAGTCGCCTAAGCGGCCTGGCTCACCCGGGATTCGATTGTCGACGCTGGCGGACGCGAGGGTTTGGCGGGTTACCGACGGCCTGGGTGCGGAATCTGAAAGAAATGGGTCGGGCACGTCACCCAGGCGGATGAAAGGCCGAAGTGGATTTGAGCAATCAGATTAAGGGTGTATCGGCCATACATTCTTCGGGGCTCGTCGAGGCACCGCGCTAAGCGGACGAACGTAGGTCGCGTAGCGATCGGCCCGCCACCCAACCAGGATGACGGGCCGATCTCGGGGAGCGCGTATCAGACGGCTACGGCGCTCGCTTGGTTCACCGATCAACTTGTGTCGGCTGCCACGGCGGGGGCCTCTGCCGTGCAGGTTTACGTCGCCTCCAATAGATGACCTGACGGCTCCGGCTGGCTGGCGCGGACTTGGCAGTCAGGCCCCAGCCGTGACAGCTGCACATGAATAATTCACCACCACGCAAGTGTTAGTAACCGTTTTCGCTGGGTGATTTTGAGCAATGTTTGTATTCGCAAGAATACGCAACAGGTTCGTTGCCAACGATGGGCTATTTATGGTGATATTGCTGTATCGGGTGGGCCCACAGTTGCGTCTTTCCCGGTGGCCTTGGTAGCCAGGGGAAACCCCACCCTTTTCCCGGCAACCTCGGTCGCCTTTGCCTGCTCGGAGCAGCGGTGAGTTTTCCGGATTGACCCCGACGCGTTCGGTCCGCCACCCAAGCAGGATGACGGGCCGATCTAGTGGTGTGTCTCCAAAATAATAGGCTAGTTGTTCGATAGACTTCGTCCGTGATGACACCAGCTGCTGCTTTGGTCATGTCGGACGGTCAACGAGAAGCGTTGCAGGCCTTGTCGCGGTCGCAGACCGCGCCGCATCGGCAAGTTCAGCGGGCCAAGGCGCTGTTGCTGGCGGCCGATGGTGTGGCGAATGTGAGGATCGCCGCGCAGGTCGGGGTGAAGCCGGCGACGGTTCGGGCGTGGCGGGCCCGGTTCGCCGAGGAGGGCTTGGCGAAGCTGGGGAAGGTCCGGGCCGGGCGTGGGCGGAAGTCCACAATCCCTCAGCAGAAGATCGACAAGATCGTGCACCTGACAAGGCATTCCACGCCGGACGGCCAGACCCACTGGTCGTGCCGAACGATGGCGGCGAAGGCGGGGGTGTCCCCGGCGACGGTGCAGCGGGTGTGGGCCGCGCGCGGTTTGAAACCGCACCTGGTCGAGACATTCAAGCTGTCCACCGACCCGAAGTTCGAGGAGAAACTGATCGACGTGGCCGGTCTGTACCTCAGTCCTCCCGAGAAGGCGATCGTGCTGTGCATGGACGAGAAGTCCTCCATACAGGCGCTGGACCGGACCCAGCCGTCGCTGCCGATGAAGCAGGGGCGGGCGCAGACGATGACCCACGATTACCAGCGCAACGGCACCGCCACGTTGTTCGCGGCGCTGGACGTGCTGACCGGCAAAGTTATCGGACAATGCCTGCCCCGGCACCGCCATACCGAGTTCCTGAAGTTCCTGCGCACCATCGACCGCGAGGTCCCCGAAGCACTTGCGGTGCACCTCATCTGCGACAACTACGCCACCCACAAGCATCCCGACGTGCAACGCTGGCTGGGCCGCCACAAGAGATTCGACCTGCACTTCACCCCAACCTCGTCGTCGTGGCTGAACCTGGTCGAACGCTGGTTCCGGGAACTGACCGACAAGGCGCTGCGGCGCGGCAGCTTCAACTCCGTCCCCGGGCTCATCACCGCGATCGAGGACTACCTCGCCGCGCACAACAACGATCCCAAACCATTCGTATGGACCGCCACCGCGGAGGACATCCTCGCCAAGGTCGCCCGCGGACGCGTCGCGCTTCAAGCGGTCAACCAATGACGAGACACACCACCAGTGAGGCTTCGCCTCTGACCGCCGAGCGATGTGGTCTGGTCATGCGGTTTTGTTGCGGTCAGGCTGTGGAGATGGCTGCGACAGTGACGATGTGCTCGATGGGCATGTAGCGCTGGATATTGAGTGTCTGGATCGCATCTACCTGAATGGCTATGTGCCGACTCTGCAGACGGGTGGGGCGGTGGTCTCGTTCCTGACCGCGCATCTGGATTATGAGATTCCGTCGCCGGCCATCTTCGAGAAGATCGGCACCGCGTTTCGCCGCGCGGTGGCGTCGTTCGCCGAGGCCAACCACATCCCGGTGGTGCGCTTCGGCAAGAACGACCGCAAGATCGATGTGATGCGGCCGTATCTGGCCCGGCAAGCGGCGACCGGCCGGGCGGGGGTGGCCGCGATCGGGGTGGCGCAGGAGTTCGCGCCGGTGTTCACCGCCACCAAAAAACAACGGGGCAACACGGTGTGGTTCTCCTTCGCGGTGTCCCAGCGGCGGGTGACCTGTTACTACTTCTATCTCTGGTTGCGACACGAGGTCGCGCGTTGTGAGTGGTTACGTGTGGGAGGTCGGCTGATGCCGGAGACGTAGCTCGGGTCAGTGTCGAAGACCTGTCCCTGCCCTGACATGCGCTCGGGCACCTGGTGTCTGGGGGTGTGAAGCTCAGGGGGAAAGCCCAAGGGCCGCCCGCTCCGTCTGGGGGTCACAGGTGAGGGGAAGGCTGGACGGGCGAATGGAGTGAATCCTTGTTGATGCCTCGTGATAGAAGCATCCCGGGACGGAATGCAGCGCCGGGGTGACAGGGGCGGGCCGTTGTGAAGCGGCAGCGGCGACCGGGCACCATACTTCGGTCGCGTCGACACCGTCGCCCTCGGGGTACAGAGGACGCCCTATCCCAGCCGGGTCTCGCGCGTGCGGAACGTGGAAACCCCGTTCGGGTCCGTGTTGCCGGTGGTGGCGCGGTAGGCCGACCGTAAGGGGGGCGGAAGCCCCGGGCGGGACAGGATGCCCAAGAAGCGAATGCCGGTGGCCGAAAGGCGACGGGAAAACGCGGCTCGATGACCGGCCCCTCCGCCGGTCGCCGCGTATAACTGGCCGGATACCAGGCCTGGTGCCTGGCTGCGAAAGCAGGCTGACGTGTGGCAGGTGAGCCCTTGACGACGAGCAGTCCGATCCACCGGAACCGAAGGACAAGTTAGACATGACGGCGCACGCGTTCGCGGTTGCGATGGCGCGACTCGGAGTGAACGGACCGGAGGACCAGCGCTTTGAGCAGGACGTCGATGAGTGGGAGACCATCAACTGGCGGTCCTGTGAGGAGCAGGTACGGCGGCTACGGCAGCGGATCTTCAAGGCGACGCGGGAAGGTGACTGGCCGAAGGTCAGGAACCTGCAGAAGTTGATGCTGCGCAGCCGGGCCAACACGCTGGTTAGCGTGCGGCAGGTGGCGCAGCGCAACGCTGGGCGCAAGACGGCGGGGATCGACGGGGAGGTCGCATTGACTCCTGGCGCGAGGACGGAACTGGCTGTGCGAGTGCATCGTTCGGCTCGGTCCTGGCAACCCCGCGCGGTCAAGCGCGTGTACATACCGAAGGCCGGTGACAGAACCAAGCTGCGTCCTCTCGGCATTCCGGTGCTCATGGATCGGTGCCATCAGGCCCGGGTCCGCAACGCTCTGGAACCCGAATGGGAGGCCCGGTTCGAGGCCCGCAGTTACGGGTTTCGGCCGGGACGCGGCTGTCACGACGCCATCGCCGCCATCTTCCAGACGCTGTGTCGCAGGAACGCCACACGGGTGTGGATCGTGGACGCCGATCTGGCGTCGGCATTCGATCGGATCGACCACGACCGGTTACTCGCCGCGATCGGCGACTTCCCCGCCCGGGGGATGATCGCCGACTGGTTGAAGGCGGGCGTGTTCGAACCCGGCAAGGGCTTCGCCCCGACCGAGGAGGGAACTCCGCAGGGCGGTGTGATCAGCCCGTTGCTGTTGAATGTGGCGCTGCACGGGCTGGAGGAGGCCGCGGGAGTCTCGTGCTATTCGTCCGGCGCACGTGCCGGGCGATCACGACCGGGTTCCCCGGTCGTGATCAGGTACGCCGACTTATGCGGACTTCTACATAAGTCCGCTTATGTGGACCGGCGGATTATGCGGACCGTGGTGTGATGGTGCTGGTCGACGGGGTGATCGGGGTTGAGTGGTCGGCATAATCCCGGCCTTGTGATCGGGGTGGTTCCGCGTCTGAGTGGTTGAAGGAAGACCACTGGAGACGGGAGAAGATCATGGACGTCGATGCGTCACCAGCCGCGGTGCTGCTGGCCGGGTTCCGGTCGTGGCTGGTTGCCGAGCGGGGGTTGTCGCCGGAGACGGTGCGCTGTTACTGCAATCAGGTGAGCACGTTTCTGGCGTCGTTGCCGGAACCGGTGGATTCGTCTGTGCAGCAGCTGGATTCGGGTCGAGTGACATCGTTCATGGTCGGTCACTGCCAGGGCCGCAACACGTGGTCGGCCAAGGCGATGGCGACCTCGCTGCGTGCGCTGCTGCGGTATCTGCACGTGTGCGGGCACACACCGACCGGGTTGGTCGGCGCGGTTCCGGGCGTGGCGGGCTGGCGGTTGGCGTCGCTGCCGCGCGGGCTGGACGCGGCCGTGGTAGCGCGGCTGCTGGGCTCGTGTGACCGCGCGACCGTGGTGGGCCGCCGCGACTACGCGATTCTGCTCGTGTTGGCGCGGCTGGGACTACGCGGCGGCGAGGTCGCCGGACTCGAACTCGGCGACATCGATTGGCGCAGCGGCGAAGTCACTGTTCGCGGCAAGGCTGAACGGGTCGATCGGCTACCACTTCCGGTCGATGTCGGTGAGGCGATTGTGGCGTATCTGGCCGACGGCCGACCGGCCTGCGCGGCACGGTCGGTGTTCTGCACCGTCCGGGCACCCTGCCGGCCGCTGACCCCGGCGGCGATCCGGCAGGTGATGGGGTGGGCCTGCCGCCGTGCGGGTCTGCCACGGGTGGGTGCGCATCGGCTGCGGCACACTCTGGCCACCGACATGCTGCGTGCTGGGGCGTCGCTGCCGGAGGTGGGGCAGGTGCTGCGACACCGCAGCGACCTGTCCACTGCGGTCTACGCCAAGGTCGACGAGAACGCGCTGTGTCCGCTGGCGCGCCCGTGGCCGATGGGAGCGCGGTCATGACCGGGCTGCGGCGCGCCGCCGAGGACTATCTGGCGATGCGGCGGGCGCTGGGGTTCAAGCTGACCACCCAAGCAGCGCAACTGATGTCGTTCGTCGACTACTGCGAGTCCCGCGGCAGCGACCGGATCACCAGCGAGCTGGCGCTGCAATGGGCGACCACGACTCGCAGCGGCAGCAGCCACGACGGCTATCTGGCGCGGCGGCTGATGACGGTGCGGATCTTCGCCCGCCACTACCAGACCCTGGACCACGACAGTGAGATCCCGCCCGAGGACGCGTTGCCGCACCATCGGTGCCGGATCGCGCCGCATCTGTATTCGACCGGCGAGATCAGCGCGCTCATCGACGCCGCCGGTCGGTTGCGCCCACCGCTGCGGGCGGCGACCTGGCAGACGCTGATCGGACTGCTCACCGTCACCGGCATGCGCAAGAGCGAAGCCTGCCGCCTCGACGACGAGCACGTCGACCTCGATGCCGCGACGCTGGTTGTTCTGGATTCGAAGTTCGGCAAGTCGCGGCGGCTGTTCCTGCACTCTTCGACCGTGGCGGCGCTGCGGAGCTATCGGCAACGCCGTGACCGGTGGTGTCCGCACCGCAGCGCGCCGAGTTTCTTCGTCTGCACCCGCGGCACCCGCCTGGACGTCCACAACCTCTCTCGCACCTTCGCCGGCCTGGTCGATCTGGCCGGGATCACCGTCCCGCCGACGCGGCGCCGGCCCCGGTTGCACGATCTGCGGCATGGCTTCGCCGTCGCCACCCTCGCCGACTTCTACCGCGACGGCGGCGATGTTCAACCGCGGTTGCCGGTGCTGTCGACCTGGCTCGGACACGTCGACCCGAAGTCGACCTACTGGTACCTGCAGTCCGTCCCGGAACTGCTCACCCTGGCCGCGAGCCGGCTCGAGACCGCGTTCGGGGAGCCCTCATGACCGCGCTCGCGCCGATCCTGCAGGGGTTCTTCACCGACAAGCTGATCCGCCAACGCCGCGCCGGCCCGAACACCATCGCCGCCTACCGCGACACCTGCCGACTACTGCTCGAATTCGCCTTCCGCACCACCGGTCACGCCCCGAGCAGCCTCGACATCGCCGAGATGGACGCCGGGCTGGTCACCGCCTTTCTGACCCACCTGGAAACCGCCCGAGGCAACACCGCCGCGACCCGCAACGCACGCCTGGCCGCGATCCACTCCCTGTTCCGCTACGCGGCGCTGCACTCACCCGAACACGCCGAGCACATCAGCCGGGTACTGGCGATCCCACCGAAACGATGCGACCGGCCCGTGGTGTGTTTCCTCACCACCGCCGAGATCGACGCCCTGCTGGCCGCGCCCGACCTCGCCACCCGGCTCGGCCGCCGCGACCACGCCCTGCTGCTGCTCGCCTGCCAAACCGGGCTGCGGGTCTCCGAGCTGATCGCGTTGACCCGCAGCGACATCAACCTCGACCACCACGGCGCGCACGTCCGATGTGACGGCAAAGGACGCAAGGAGCGTGCGACCCCGCTCACCCGGCAAACCGTTGCCGCACTGCGGGTTTGGCTCGCCGAACACGACGGCGGACCCGCCGATCCTGTGTTCACCACCGGGGGCCGCCGGTTGTCACGCGACGCGGTGGCCAAGCTTGTCCGCAAGCACGCCGCTAGCGCTGCAACCACCTGCCCGGGCATCGCCGCCAAGAAGGTCACGCCGCACACCCTGCGGCACTCGGCGGCCATGGCACTGCTGCGCGCCGGAGTGGACACCTCAGTGATCGCGCTCTGGCTCGGCCACGAGGACCCCGGCTCCACCCAGGCTTACCTGCACGCCGACATGACGATCAAGGAGAAGGCCCTCGCCCGCGTCCAACCACCCACGACCAGCCCCGGCCGCTACCGACCACCAGACACCCTGCTCACATTCCTCGACAACCTCTGAGCCCGATCACAAGGCCGGGATTATGCCGACCACTCAACCCCGATCACCCCGTCGACCAGCACCATCACACCACGGTCGGCATAATCCGCCGGTCCACATAAGCCGACGACCTGGTCGCCCTGTGTCACTCCCGTGACCAGGCCGAACGGGTCAAGGCTGAGCTTGGCGAGTGGCTGGCGCCGAGAGGGTTGAGGTTCAACGAGGACAAGACGCGGATCGTCCACGCCTCGCACGGATTCGACTTTCTCGGGTTCAACGTCCGCCGCTATCGCGATAACAAGCTACTGATCAAGCCGAGCGCCAAAGCGGTCAGGCGGTTCCGGGAACGGCTCGCAACCGAGATCCGCGCCCTGCGCGGCTCGAATGCGGCGGCGGTCATCGCCCGGCTCGCCCCCATCACCCGGGGATGGGCCGCTTACTACCGGGGCGTGGTGTCATCCAAACTGTTCGCCAGCCTGGATCACTATCTGTTCAAGCTCACCTACAAGTGGGCCAAACGCAGCCACGCGAACAAGCCGACGTCCTGGATCGTCGACCGGTACTTCGGCAAGTTCAACAGGTTCAGGAACGATCGGTGGGTGTTCGGTGACCGCGACAGCGGCGCCTACCTGCCGAAGTTCGCCTGGACCGGCATCGTCCGGCATATCCCGGTCAAGGGCGGGGCATCCCCGGATGACCCCGACCTGGCCGACTACTGGGCTGAACGGCGACGCAAGGTCAAACCCCCGCTCGGTGAGTATCGATTGCGCCTGCTCTCCAAACAGGGCGCGCGCTGCGCGTTGTGCGGGGACCA
>CAVYPI010000059.1:0-18880 GCA_963770125.1 uncultured Actinomycetota bacterium
GATGCCCGCGCCGATCTGATGCGGGTACGGCACCGGTTATCGAAACTGCTTCTGCGGCAGGGGATCGTGTACTCCGGTGGGACACCCTGGACGTGCGTGCACGAGGAGTGGTTACGTCGCCACCGCTTCGACGACATCCATCTCAAGGCGGCCTTTGATCACAGCTTCGATGCGGTGCTGGCGGCCACTGCGGCGCGCGACCGCCTCGACGAGCAGATCATGGTGGTGGCCGCCTCGCCGCGGTTCGCCGACCCGGTCAACCGGCTGGGGCTGTCTGCGCGGCATCTCTGCACTCAACGGTCTGGCGTTGACGGTCGAGATCGGTGACTGGTCCCGGTTCTGCGGGTCCTCGATCGGCGCTATGCGTCGGCTTGGTGCCCTGTGAGTACTCCTCGGGCAACTCCCGCGTGCAGGGGTCGATCACCAAGGCCGGCAATACCCATGTGCGTCGGCTGCTGATCGAATCGGCCTGGGTCTCACCGCAAGTCCTACAGCACCTCCGGACCCACCCTGCGGGCCCGCTGGGCCAAGGTCGACCCGGCGCTTCGGGCTCGCGGGCACGCCGGCAACCGGCGCCCTCAACAAGCGGTGGCGCAGCTTCACCGAACGCGGCAAGAACCCATTGGTCGCCAACGTCGCCATCGCCCGCGAACTCGCCGGCTGGTGCTGGTCTCTGGCGACCATGCAATAAGCCGGCCAGCACTCAAACTTGGCTGATCCAGGTGACCAGACGTCGGTGCGGTGAGCGAACAAACCTGCAAAGAACCTATGAGCCACAACGCGATTCGCACGGTAATCGTGAGTGACGCTCGTCTGTAGACAGCAGTACCGTTCGCATCCGAATCATCGTCATGCGGTACCCAACCCGCGCATTTCAGTCTGACACCACCGTCGTGAGCAACGACCGCCGACGCCATCACCGGGTCAGCCAAACGAAAGCCGCCCCGGCTCCCACCGGGGCGGCTTTCACCACCCACTTGACAGATCCGCCTACATATCAGGTTCTGCATCACCTACCACATCCGAGACGGAAAGTTTGATCGAGTCCATGAGTACATCAATGGGACATCCTGGTGGCTCAACCTGCTCTCGCCGGTCGGGTTAAGCCTCTTGAACCGACGAGTACGGCGCGAACTGGCGAGAACCTAATACGCTCACCTCCAGGCGTCCCAGCCGGCGACGTCTCAACTATGAAGCCGGCATCAAACCCGGAACGGTTCATGACGGTGCTTGCCGCGATTGAGGTCGCCACGGTTAGCGTTGTTGCTCTAATCCGAAGTTCCCCCCGGTTAGGTGGGGTCTGAATCCCTGATGTGCTTTGTGGGCAGGTGTTCTGCGTTCATATGTGGCGTACATGCGTAGTCATGTAGCGTGTGGATTGTCTCGGCGTGTCTTCTTTCCATTCAGTTATCCCCACGCTTGCACCGTGGTAGGAAGTAATCATGTACGTGACACGGGTGCCGAACCGTCGGTCACCGCCGGCGGTGCTGCTGCGGGAAAGCTACCGCGAGGACGGCAAGGTGAAAACCCGCACCCTGGCCAACCTGTCACGCTGGCCCGAGCACAAGGTGGACAAGCTGCAGCGCGCGCTCAAAGGACTGCCCGCGGCGAACGATCTTGGCGAGGCCTTTGAGATCACCCGCAGCCTGCCGCACGGGCACGTGGCCGCGGTGCTGGGCACCGCGCGGGCACTGGGTGTGGAGGAGTTGATCGACCCGGTGGGCTCCCGGCGCCGCGACCTGGTGACCGCGATGCTGGTCGCCCAGGTGATCGACCCGGGCTCGAAATTGGCCACCGCGCGGGGACTGCGCACCGAGACCGCGACCAGGTCACTCGGTGCGGCGCTCGGTGTGGACGGCTGTGATGAGGATGATCTGTATGCGGCGATGGACTGGGTGCTTGACCGCAAGGACGCTATCGAAAGCGGCCTGGCCGCACGGCATTTGGCCGACGGCACATCGGTGCTCAAGGACGTGTCCTCGGCGGCGTTCGAGGGCCGCACCTGCCGCTGGGCAAGATCGGGCACGCCAGAGATGGGGTCAAAGGCCGGCTGCAGATCGTCTACGGGCTGCTGTGTAGCACCGCCGGGATACCGATAGCGATCGAGGTGTTCGACGGCAACACCGCCGACCCGAAAACCCTGGCCGCCCAGATCACCAAACTCAAGAAACGCTTCGGGCTCACCCGGGTCTGCTTGATCGGGGATCGCGGCATGCTCACCTCCGCGCGCATTCGCGATGAGCTGCGCCCCGCCGAGCTGGATTGGATCACCGCGTTGCGCGCCCCGCAGATCAAGGCCCTCGTCGAGACCGACGCACTGCAGCTGACCCTGTTCGACGAACAAGACCTCGTCGAGATCACCTCCCCAGACTTTCCCGGGGAGCGGCTGGTCTGCTGCCGCAACCCGGCCCTGGCCGAGCAGCGCACCCGCAAACGCCAAGACCTGTTGGCCGCCACCGAAAAACAACTGGCCCCCATCGCCGCCGCCACCACCCGAGCACGCCGCCCGCTGCGCGGCCAAGACAAGATCGCGCTGAAAGTGGGCAAGGTGATCAACCACTACAAAATGGCCAAACACTTTCACACCGAGATCACCGACGAGGCGTTCACCTTCACCCGCAACCAGGAAACCATCGCCGCCGAGGCCGCCCTCGACGGCATCTACGTGCTGCGCACCAGCCTGCCCGCCGACACCCTTAACCACGACGACGTGGTGTTGCGCTACAAGGGACTCGAAGACGTCGAACGCTTCTTCCGCACGTGCAACAGCGAACTCGACGTGCGCCCCATCCGCCACCGGCTCGCCGACCGGGTCCGCGCCCACATGTTCTTGCGGATGCTGTCCTACTACATCAGCTGGCACATGAAACAAGCCCTCGCCCCGATCCTGTATCACGACCACAACAAACCCGCCGCCGCCGTTAAACGCCCCAATCCCGTTGCCGCGGCCCAACGCTCCGATGCCGCACTAGCCAAGGCCGCACGCAAACACACCGACGATGACACCCCGGTGCATAGCTTCACCAGCCTGCTCGCCGACCTGGCCACCATCTGCGCCAACTACATTCAGCCCGCCGACGACATGCCAGCATTCACCAAGCTCACTACCCCCACCGCGCTGCAGCGACGGGCCTTCGAACTCCTCGGCGTCACCCACGGCCCGGGCTACACGTAGTCAGTGGACAACTCAAAACCGCAGGTCAGCACCCATCTGTCATCACATCAGGGGGAACTTCGGTCTAATAGCCCGTAGAGCTTGTTTTGGGCTGCGGCGGTGCGGGTCTCGGTGCCGGCCGCGGTGACGTAGCGCTGTGAGGTCACCATGGACTCGTGGCCGAGCAGCTTCATCAGGGTGTGGACGCTGACGTCGGCGTTGGCGAGCTCGGTGGCGAAGGTGTGGTGCAGCCCATGCACCAGGGCGCCGCGGGCACGGTCGGCGTCGATGCCGGCGCGGCGAAACGCCCGCAGCACCCGGTATTGCAGGGTGCCGCGGGTGATGCGCTCGCCGTCGGCGCCCACGAACAGCGGCGCCGCCGACGGCCAGGCGGCCAATCCCCCGCCGGGGGAGGAGCGCCGTTTGGCCATGGCCGGGAAACGGGCAGCTCGGCTGTCGAGATAGCGCTCGAGCGCGCCGATGAACTGCTGCGCGCCAACGTCGGTGACCTTCCGCCGCACCGACGATGGCGCCGTCGTCCACGTCCGCGGCAAGGGCGGCAAGGACCGCCGCGTCCCGATCGAGCCGGCATTGGTGTAGCCGCACGGAATGCCGTGTACCCCAAAGGGCCTTATCGGGGTAATTACGTCACAGTGACGAAAGGGGCCCTGCCACTGCCGTATCGCGTCACTCGCCCCTACCCGGCCCGGGGAGACATTTCACACAGGCCCGGATGAACCCCGACATCCTAATGATCGAGGCCGACTACGACATGTGGAATCCCGCCTACATGCTGGTCCTGAACACGGTCGCACGAAATGTCCTACACACCGAGGGCATCGCGATGGTCCAGAACATCACCACGCCACTGGGCATTCCGATCCAGCACAGCTCGATACCCTTCCAGACGAGCATCCAGGGGCAGACGAGCAATCAGAACCTGCCGTTCCTGAAAGAGAGGATGGCCGATCAAATGCAGTTCGTGATTGACACGATGCAGAAGATGTAGAACATCACGTTGGACCTCAGCAACACCACGCAAGACATGGCGGCGAGGACGCGTGACTTGGTCAACACAACTAACCAATTGCGCGACCACATCGCGGATTTCGATGATTTCTTCGGGCCGATCCGAAACTATTTCTACTGGGAGCCGCACTGCTTCGATGTCCCCATTTGCTGGTCGTTGAGGTCGATCTTCGATTCACTCGACCGCATCGATGAAACGGCCGACAAGACTCAAGCGCTCCAAGCAGACACCGACCACCTGGCGTCCCTCACGCCGCAGATGGCGGCGCTCATACCGCCGATCATCGACACCATGAAGACCACCAAGGCGCTAACTCTGTCGCTGCACAGCACGTTTTTGGCCATGCTCGACCGCGGGGAGCCGTTGCGCGCTTCGTCGTCGCCCGCGCGTGCGGAACGGGAACGGCCCCGACCCAGTACCCACCGATGACCAGACGGCACACGTCCGCGAGCAGCGCCCGTGTGCGCGGGACCGACCACCCCATCCGCCGCGCTACCCGGTCAAGTGACATGCCGTGCTCGAACAGCCACAGTGCGTGCCGCTCAACCTCGTTACCGCCCAGCCGCTTTAGGTGTGCCTGGTTGCTCTCCATTCAAACCCGCTCTTCTATCGACTCCCCGACCCGTACCCAACCCAGCGCCGAGCGATGGGGTCCGCTCCCAGCGATACCCGTCGACCTCGATCTGACGTGCCAGGTCCGCCTCGATGGTGTCGCCCTCGTCGTACTGCTCGGCCTCGGCCAGCTTTTGCCGGGCGCGGTAGCGGTCAAGCGCCGACACCGCACGCCCGTGGGCGTCGAGAACACGCGGCTCCTCGGACACCAGCGGCTCATCACATCCGGGGATCTCGGTAACACCGTCTCCATGCCCAGATACCGCCATGGCGGTGTCACCTCATAGCCGCTGTCCATCGCGGTCAGCAGCGCAAGCTCGCGGTCGTCGTCGTCCTCATCGAGGTCTAGCTCGTCGTCCTCGGCAGGCGTCAGCATCCGGTGCGCCGTGCTCTTGGACAACCCCAGCGCGTCCGCAATCTGCCGGATGCTGTACCCCTCAGCCCGTAGCCCGAACACCTCGTGACCGTCGTCCATGCCGTCATTGTCGCTGCTGAAGGTCAGCAAACACATCACGTCGGTGTCCCGCGTGTCCCAGGCCCCTGACCAGGCGATTTGCTGAAAGATGTTGGCGTTTGGTCCCGGAGGGGGCGACGCTGATGGTCTCTCTCGGCGCTCACACGTGTCGATTTACTTTGCGCGATTTTTTGCGCGGTCGCGGCCTCGGCGGGTTGTCGACCCCGGGAAATCTCCCCCGAGATGGCCAAATCTAAAGGTCAGCCAAGCAGACCCGCTGAATCTGCGACAGTTGATGCATGAGTCTGCGGATGGGTGTCGCGCTGCTCGGGGTGGCGCTGCTGGGCGCTTGCGCACCCACACCCGCACATGACGCCACGGTCGTTTCTCGGCTCGACCACATGCTCGCCGACGAGTCCGCCGTCAACGCGATCATGGGTCCGCCACCGCTCACGGCCACCCACACCTACCGCGCGCTCGAACAATGGCCCGCCGGGTATTCCTACTCGCCCGCGGACTGCCTGGCGGTCAGCGGAAACGCGATGGCGTCGGTGTACCAGGGCACCCGCAGCGGCGACATGCGCGGGACGCTGTTCACCAACGATAAGACCGGCACCGAGGTCGACGAGGCGGTGGTGTCCTTCGACACCGCCGCACACGCCCGTGACTTCGTCGCGTCCACCGCGGGTACCTGGCAGCGCTGTTCCGACGAGGTGCTGACCATCACGTCCGCCGGCCGACCACCGCGGACGTTCACCATCGACGTGCCGCACGCCGTCGGTGCGGACGAGGTCACGGACTGCCAATCGCAGTCGTACAAAGGCTGGGGCACTGTGCACGCGATGCGAGCCGATGGCGACATCGTCATCGATGTGCGTGTCACCGGAGAGGGACTCAACGACCAGGCCGTGCGTGTGGTCAATGCGATAGTCGACCACCGCCGGATCTGAGCACACTAACCAGCGAGACTCTTGGCGGGGTCTTGCTCGCTGTGATCATTTGCTACTCCTTCTCGTTGTGCGGCTCTTTGCCACTCCTACCTGCACGTTTACTGGCCTCTCTCGATGCTCTGGCCTGCGGTTCTACTTTGCGACGCCACTACCCGGTCGGGCACCCGGGCGGGCTGTCGACCCTAGGGGCGGCACCGCGTGGCACCGCGTGCTCGTCGTGCGTCGGATCGCGTGGCACCGCGCGAGAGACTCGGGCGGGTTCGATTCATGGTCATCCGATCGACTCGGCTCGGGTTCGAGACCACTGCTCATCAGTCGTCGCGGCGCGGCTGGTCGTCGGCGCGTGCTCGCGGCTGGTCGTGTGCGGCACGGGCGCGGCTTGGCACCCGTGCGGCAGGCGGCGCGGCGCGAGGCCCCCGGATAGCAGGCTGGAGAGCGGCTGGAGAGGGTGCAGGTACTGGCCCACTGAGGGCCGGTCGTGGTGCCTGAGATCCCCGTGCGTGACGACGCCGATTGCTCGGCTGAGCAATTCGCTGACCTGCGGCTGTGCTGGCCCGGCACACGCCCAAACGGTGCCGTATCGGGGAAGTTCACCCGTGGATGGTGTGGAGTGACCCCAGCGTTCTCGCACTTGCCCTGCTGAATGTCAGCGTGACGACCAAAACGCTAGGGGGCTACCGTGACGAACGAGGAGGTCGGGATGGAGGGTGGCAACGATACGAAGCGCCTCTACGAAGTCGAGCGTTCAGCACGCCATGCCGAGCGACCAGGGTTTCGGATCACGGAGCTTCAGATCAGTCCGAGCCAGAACGTGCCGTGGCATTACCACACGAGCGCACAGGACACGTTCTTCGTCCTTCAGGGACGCTTGAGGGTCTTCCTCCAAGAGCCCAAGGAGGAGATACGACTCGCTCCAGGTGAGACTTATACCGTGCGGCCGCGTCGTCCTCATCTGGTAACGAACATTGGCGCGGAATCTGCGGTGTTTCTCGTCCTGCAGTTCTATGGCCCCGGGGAATACGACTTCGTTCCGCTCACCTGACCGCGGCCTCACACAGCGCACAGTGCCCCGGGGGGTGAGATGTGAGCCTGGCTAGCTAGTGGTGTGTCCGGTCATTGATTAACCACTTGCTGTAGCGCGACGCGTCCGCGGCGGACCTTTTCAAGGATGGACTCGGCGGTGGCGGTCCATTTGAAGGGCTTGGGGTCGTCGTTGTGTGCCTCGAGGTATTCCTCGATCGCGGTGATGAGCCCGGGGACGGAGTTGAAGCTGCCGCGCCGCAGCGCTTTGTCGGTGAGTTCGCGAAACCAGCGTTCGACCAGGTTCAGCCACGACGACGAGGTTGGGGTGAAGTGTAGGTCGAATCTCTTGTGGCGGCCCAGCCAGCGTTGCACGTCGGGATGGTTGTGGGTGGCGTAGTTGTCCAGGATCAGGTGTACCGCAAGGTGTTTGGGCACTTCGCGATCGATCGTGCGGAGGAACTTCAGGAACTCCTCGTGTCGGTGCCGAGGCAGACACTGCCCGATCACCGTCCCGGTGAGCACGTCAAGCGCGGCGAACAACGTTTGGTGCCGTTGCGTTTGTAGTCATGGGTCATGGTGCCCGCGCGGCCCTTCTTCATCGGCAGCGACGGCTGCGTGCGGTCCAGCGCCTGCACCTGTGACTTCTCGTCCATGCACAGCACCACCGCCCGCTCTGGGGGGCCAGATACAGCCCCACCACGTCGACGAGCTGCTCCTCGAACGCCGCGTCGGTGAAGACCTTGAACGTCTTCACCAGGTGCGGCTTGAGTCCGCGTGCGCGCCAAATCTCGTGCACCGTCGAGCGGCTCACCCCGAACTGCTGGGCCATCGTGCGTGTGCTCCAGTGCGTCTGGCCCGTCGGTCTGGAATGCAGCGTCGCCTCCACGATCGCCTCCACCGTCTCAGCCGGGATCGACGGCTTCGGGCCGCGGCCCTCACGGACCTCGCCGAGTTTGGCCAGCCCATCCTCTTTAAACCGCTTCCGCCAGGCACGCACCGTCACCGCGGTCACGCCAACGCTTGCCGCAATCCGCGCATTGGCCACACCATCGGCGGCCATCAACAACGCCCGCGCCCGCTGGACCTGCCGATGCGGCGCCGACTGCGCCCGAGCCAGAACCTCCAACGACTCGCGTTGACCGTCGGACATCGCCAATGCCGGGCAGGGCGCTGCGCTCATTCAGGCAGACTAGCCCACAAGCAGATAGTTATTCGCCTGACAAACCACCAGCACGGTGCGCACCAGCTCCAGGGTGATGCGCTAGCAAGGTCCTTGACCAGGGCGTATGCAGCCCCATGGCGATCAGGGCGTATGCAGCCCCATGGGTTGCTATTCGCGGAGGTTGCGGAAACGAGGGTCCCAGACTCAGACCGACGAGGACGACGGGACCCCCGTTTCTTTACCCCGGGGGAACGCGCGACGACATTCGAGTTTTCCCGGGGAGTCTTTCTATTTCTTCGGCGGCGGCGGGATCAGAAATCTCGACATGCGAACGGTCGGGCCGATGAATCTCAATCGCGGTATTAGCCATGGTGATCACCTCCACCGACGAGGTGACGCAGCGGCATGGGGCGGGATGCCTCAACCGGCAATAGTATTACTTGTACGCGAGTATTACCTGTGCGCGCAGAGCGCTGCCCTCCTGCCGTGGGGTTGGTCTGGCGGACGCTGCCGAACCCGATGAGCATGCGCGACCACCCCCGGCCGCGGCATCGAAATCCCCGAAATACACATGCCTGCGCCACGCCATCCAGGACGGTGGGCGAGGCTGCCAAACCGCGCCCGGCTCCGCCGTCGACACCGTTATCACCCAACTGCTGCTCGACACCCTCACCCCGCTCGCGGTCGAGGTCGCCCTCACCGTCCAGACCGAGCTCCAAACCCGCGCCGCCAAAGCCGACCCGCTGCGCCGCCACCACGTCGACCTCGCCCGCCACCACGCCGACCTCGCCCACCGCCGCTACCTGCATCGATGCGCTGGTCTCGGCCGCGGCACTGGCCGGGAGGCCGATATCTCGCTGAGACTGGTGGGGGCGGCGCTGGCATGCCCGTTGGCAACTGCCCTGGCCGCCGCCGAGTTGACAGAGCTGTTCGAAATCCTCGCTCGCTGAACGTATTCGAGGAAACGCGTGATGCTCGCACTGACGGTGGACAGGGCACGCAACGGTCAACGGAACAACGCATAGCCTCCCCAGAGTCAAAGTGGACAGACACATGGCAGCGCATCGTGGTTACCGCGCAGCAGCTGATCGGCAAATGGGATAAGACGCAGCCTCGCCGCTTACGGGGTATCACATCCTGCATTGATTGGAAAGCGTTGGTGTATAGACAGTTTCGCCGCATGTTATGGGCGGAGTGAGCGCATTTGTCGAACGTGCGTCCATAACCATCTCGGGCGCGTCCGAGAGCTGGACGAAGAAGATCTTCTCGCCCGGGATGTCGCGGATGGCCCACGGGTCGAGCCGACGCGAGAGCACATGGAAGGTGTCCTGACAGGTACCCAGCGCCGGGTGGTCGGCCATCCGCACGATCTTCCACGCGCGGCGGTAGTCCCAGATGTGGGTCGACCAGGCCAGGGCCTCGAACGCGACCCGCATGCTGCGCTCGTGCGCCAGCTCGGCGGCCCTGTGCAGCTGCTCCGCGGACAGCTGGTCGTCGTCGATGGCGTCGGGCTGGCAGCTCGCGCAGACGAGGACCAGGGCGGTGCACCCAGTGGAGCATCATCCACAGCGTGCTCGTTGACCAATCAACCGGGGATCGTTTGGCGAGGTGGCCTCGGGGTTCTCAGTAAGCGATTCGGCTCGATCGTGTTCGTCCGTTACGCACTCTCGCTGATCTTCCAATTAACTTGTTTCACAACGCGTTACGCGACGCATACCCGAGGATAGTGCCGCTGAAGCTTGGTCAGCGGCTGTATCGACTGCGTCAGTGACTCGCTGAACCCGCCGGGAAAGGTCGCGAGCTGGGCTCCGGCGACGGGGTGACAAGTGCGCGAGCGGAGTCGCGCATGCCACCAGGAGGGGACGGTAGGGCTGAATGGGGAAGTTTCATTCAGCGAGAAGCCCGTAGCTCCGGCGTGCTCGTGCGGCCAATATGGACTTCGACGCCGAGGACGGACGTGGAGGAACTGAATGCACGCAAACGAGACCAATGACAGCCAGCCGGCTGACGCGGCCGGCTTCCACCCCGCAGCGATCGACGTGCACAACCAATCCGATGCCTCTGCCGTTGCTCGAATGGCTCGAGCGCACCGGCCTGTCGGCGAGTGATACCGGCCCTCGGTCCGTCCTGAGTGATTTCCAAGATGTGCACAATGCGACAGCTGGCAGCCGCACTCGCAGCTGTGGGTATAGGACTTGCGGCCACCGGGTGTGCCGTCACGATCAACGGTTCGCCCACCCTCGTCGGGCAGGCGGGTCCGTTGCCAGCGCCGCCTGTCGCGGTGCAAGCGCTGGACGGGTTGCTCCTGAGCACCGCCGAGATCAACTCCGTGATGGCCGCCACCGGGATGACCGTCCACACAAGCCGCCAGGACATGTGGGACGACAGTCCCAATGTCGCGGATATGAACTGCGTCGCGGTGGATGGCCCGGCGGAGGACAAGATCTACACCGGGCGCGGATGGACCGCGGTGCGCGGACAGGTACTTCAAGAGCCCGGCGATGCGTGGACGCACTACGTCCTGCAATCAGTCGTCACGTTCCCGTCCGATGCCGATGCCACCGCCTTCTTCACCGCGTCGTCGAATGCCTGGCGAGCCTGCTCCAACCGGCGATTCACCTATACGCGGCCCGGCCCCGACCGGGTGTGGACCACAGCGCAGGTTTCCAATGCCAGCGGCACGCTAGCCATCTCGCTGGTCATGGACGGCGTCCGACATTGGACCTGCCAACATGCGCTGACTGTGGCCAACAAGGTGGCCGTCGAGGTCCAAGCGTGTGGCTTCAACCAGACCGACCCCGCCGCGGTCGCCATCGTCGGCCAGATCGCAGCCAAGCTGACCGACCGGTAATCCGTTGGTTCGCGGATGAGCATGGCGAATCACCCTGTCGGCCAGCGCGACTGCAAGACAGGCGGTGTCCAGTCCGGCCAACTGGGGGAACCGACCACGCCGCCGAGCTGGACCGACGATGAAAGCCTCGCTCATCTGGGCGACGATCCGCGGGCCCTTGCGGCCGCTGTTGTCGTAGACCGTGGCTTGGTCGCATCGCAGGATCGCTTCGGCGACCAGCGCCCACAGGCGGTGGTCGCGCTGGCGAATCTTGTTATCCGCCACCGGATGCCCACCGGCTTGCACCCGGTAGGCGACGCAGGGCCAATTCGTCACCGTGACACTTCTCCCCTGGGCCGTGCATCGGCAAAGGCACTGTCCTGCATCGGGTTACGCACGCTTGGTGGATAAGATCGATTATCCACGAACTGGCACTGAACCCGCTGGGGGACAGCATGATTGGGCTTCAAAAGCCCTCGCAGAGAACCGTCACTGTGACGTATTGAAATCATACGGGACGGCGATCGGTGGAGGTGCCAGCGATCGGTCGCCGAGCCTCGATCTGAGTGCTCTTGATGGACCCTATCGAAGACCCACTTGCGTGTGCGCGGAGAACGCGCGGGGAATACGAAGGCCAATGCGTGACCCGTGGGAGGCCCCGCAAGTCCACAGGCCGGCACGACGGGTCAGCATCTGGAGATGCCAACTGCACTGAGAATTGGCGGCCAATCCGTCGAGTGCCAGATTGATTACGAAAGATGCCAACTGTACTAAGACCGGACAGTCGAATTATCAGCGCGCGAGTCATGTTGGAGCACAAGCTAATTACTGCCGAAATGTCATAATCTAGACCATCGGCGAAATTCGTTGTGGGACGACCAGTTCCAAATTTTTAGTGCGGCGCGGCGTGGAGCGCTGGCTATCGGGCTGCTGCTGGGCGCCGGGGTCGCGGTCGCTCTGGGCGTGTACGGGCGAGTGCATGTCTCGACCTACGAGGGGCTGCCGTCGTTCGGGTTCTCGAGCACGGCCACGTTCAAGGCGTGGGTCGGCAGCGTCGTCCTGGTACTGGCGGCCACGCAGGCAGTGACGGCACTGTGGCTGTACGGCCGGCTCCCGGGCGTCACCGGGGCGCCGCGATGGCTCGGCCGCGTCCATCGGACGACCGGGTTCGTGGCGTTCGGCCTGTCGCTGCCGGTGGCGGCGTACTGCCTGTACGGCTTCGGGTTCGCCCCGGCGCCGTTGTCCGCTCGCACCCTGGTCCACTCGATCGCCGGTTGCGCGTTCTACGGCGCCTTCGCCGCCAAGGTGCTCTTCGTCCACACCCGGGGGCTCCCGAGGTGGGCGCTCCCGGCGACCGGAGCGCTGCTGCTCACCGCGGTCGTGGTGGCGTGGCTGACCAGCGCCCTGTGGCTCTTCTCGGTCACCGGTCTCCACCTGTGACCGGGTCCCGCGGCTTCACGTCGTCGCACGCTGCACGGCGGCGACCATGCCGTAGACCGCGAATGCCGACGCCGCAGCCGCGAATGCGACGGCGGTGAGGCGGTGGCCGCCGTACCGGGCATGGCAGTACGGCTGTGGGTATTGCTGCTCTGCGGAATCTTCGGTCGGTACATACCGTCTTCGGCCGGGGAGGTGTCGTCACCCCACACTGCTCGGGTATGGGGCGGGATATCGAGGATGAACGACGCACCGTCTGTAAACGGCCAGACCGGGGCGGCGGCATCACCCGCGCTGTGCCCAGCGCCGGGCACGCGCGCGCAACACCGCGAGCCGCCCGTCAAGCGGTGCCGGCGCCGGCATCAACCACCGCGGCGGCCAACCCGCAACCCGACTCACGCAGAGCCGCCCCGTTGCGCGCGCTTAGCCATCAGCTCATCGAGCTTGGAAACGCGCGCCACTTCGGCGTGACCGAGTTGTGCACGCGCACTTGGGGTGAAACCGCAAACCGACTCCCAATGAGTCATCTGCGTCTCCAACGCCCGCAAATGAGTCAACAACGGATGCGGACGCAACTGGCCACGAGAACCCGGCACCATAAACCCATCCACAGCGATCTGCTCACGCATCGCATCCCGCTCGTCATGCGCCTCACACAACCGCGTCAACACATCCCGATCAGTGTCAACCGACAACCACGCCTGACCAGCAACCCACATGCGCCCCCACACCTCACGCCCAGCATCACCCAGCGACCCTGGCGGCTTCGGCACCGTGCTACTCGCCGCAAGCACCACCACCGGCTCCGGCAACTTACGACCACCGGCATCGCGCGTAGCTCTACGACCCGTCAGCCTTTTCTGCTCAACCGGCTTTGGAGGGTTCACAATATACTCGATTCTTCACGAAAACGCTTACAGTACAACCGAATTCGTGGGAGCTGTGCATTTAACGGTGATTCCGGCCTGACACGCTGAGTGATGCTCGGCGGCGCTCGGGACGGACACGAGGAGCGGAGGCCCCGCTCCTTCATGCCATCAGAGGGTTTAGTTCCGGGGTGGCGGGATGTTGTTCGGGCCTGGCAGGAATGCGCCAGCCGGGGATGCTGAAGCGTCGCGTCGTGTCGGCGCAGCCCGGACTCGTCGATGTCCCACTGACTGTGAAGCGTTCACGCAGAACGGGTTCGGTGCGCGTTCAGAGTGGGGGCGACGCGTTCACGCGCTCCGCCGCTTCGGCTGACGCGAGCAACGGGCTACTCGGCGAGCCGGTTGACGAGAGCCGTGAAGACGGTGGGCAGCCGCGTTGCCGCCGGCACGATCCGTGACCGCACCGCCGGGTAGGCGCTGGCCTGCAGCGCCGCCGCCGTCAGCATGCGGTACTGGCGGGACATGCGGCGCCATTGGCGGTCATAGTCGACGGGCCGGTCGGCGGCGACGCACCCGACGAGCAACTCGGCACCGCCGAACGCAATGCCCAGCCCCTCGCCGGTCAGTGCGTCGACGTATCCCGCTGCGTCACCGACCAACAACACCCGGCCGGCAACCCGACTGCGCACCTTCTGCCGCAGCGGGCCCGCGGCGAGGTCGCGGCTGTGCGGCCGGCCTTCTACGCGATCGACAAGCGTCGGGAACGATTCGAGGTGCCGGTCGAACCGCCCGCGGCGGGAGGTGAGGATCGTGATCCCGACGCAGTCGTCGGACACCGGGGTGACGTACGCCTCCTGGTCGTCGGACCAGTGCACCTCGACGTTCTCGCTCCAGGGAGCGATCTGCACGTGGCGGCGAATTCCCCACCGGCGCCGGCTATTTGTTGGCACAGCCAGCCCGAGCGCGGTGCGGATCGGCGAGTGCAGCCCGTCTGCAGCGGCGAGGTAGCGGGCGCGAAAGCCGCCGCACTGCACCGACATCGCATCCTGACTGACCTCCCCGACGTCGCCCTGCACGACCTTCACGCCGGCCGCTGCTACCGCGTCCAGGAGTGCGCCGTGCAATGCCGTTCTCTGCACTCCACGCCCAACACCGGATCGAAACGCCGCGCTGACGCTCCGACGTCCGTCGTGATAGCTGATGCCGTGGAACGGTTTACCCGGGGGATCTACTCCGAGGCGGTTGAGATGCGCCATGGAATGCGGCATCAAGCCTTCGCCGCAGGCCTTGTCGATGGCTCCGCTGCGCCGTTCGACGACGACCACCTCGAGCCCTGCCCGTGCGCCGTGCAGTGCGGTGGCCAGCCCGGCGGGGCCACCACCAGCGACGAGCAGGTCGATCACGTCAGGCTCGCCAGCGCCGCGTTCTCGACCCTGATCCGCGTGCGCAGCAGCGCCGCGTTGAGCACCGAGAACACCAACGCCGTCACCCACGCTGAGTGCACCAACGGCAGCGCCACCCCTTCCGCCACGACTGCAACGTAATTCGGGTGTGGCAGAAAGCGATACGGTCCCTTCGCGACGCGCGCAGCACCTGGGACGACGACGACGCGGGTGTTCCACTGCCGGCCCAGCGTCGCGATGCACCACCAGCGCAAGCCCTGAGCAGCCAGCACGACCGCCAGCATCGGCCAGCCCAGCCGGCCAATGAATCGGCGACGCAACGTGATCGGCTCCACCAGAGATCCCACCAGCAGACCGGTGTGCAGAGCCACCATCACCGGGTAATGCCGCGCACCGAACTCGACGCCGCCACGCTCGCGGCTCCAGAAAAGGTTGCGTTGCGAGACAACCAGTTCGGCCACTCGCTCCCCAGCGACGGCGCCGATCAGCAGCGCGTACCGACCCTTCACCTCAGTGCCACCGCAGCAAGACAAGTTCGGAACTGAAACCGGGACCCATCGCCATCAGCAGCCCGGGGCTGTCCGTCGGCGGCCGTTTGGCGATCGTGTCGCGCAACACATGGATTACCGTCGCCGATGAGAGGTTGCCGACCTCGCCCAACGACCGCCACGTGAGCTCGAGCGCGTCGTCGGGCAGGCCGAGCGCCGAGGTGATCGCGTCCATGATCTTGGGGCCGCCGGAGTGGCTCACCCATGCGCCGACGTCGGCGATGCTCAAGCCATGCGCGCCAAGGAAATCGGTGACGTCGTCGCCCAGATACTGCTCGACCAACGTCGGTACTTCCGGGCCGAGGACGATCTCCAATCCGGAGGCGCCAACGTCCCAGCCCATCGTGCGCAGCGAATCGGGGTAGAGGCGACTGCGCGAATCGAGGATGTCCGGCCCATCCGCGCGGATCTGTTCGGCGCGACGTTCGCCAACCGCCACCACCGCCCCGGCGCCGTCGCCGAACAGCGCGCCCGCGACCAGGGTGGCTATGGAGGGGTCGTGCTTGCGGGTGAGGGAGCACAATTCCACCGACACCAGCACCGCCACGTCGTCGGGGGCGCCACGTAAATAGTCGTGCATGCGTGCCATCCCCGCTGCCCCACCCATGCAGCCCAAGCCGAACAGGGGAACTCGTTTCACATCGGGGCGCAGCCCTAGCCGCCCGGCGATGCGGGCTTCTATCGACGGCACAGCCACGCCGGTGACAGTCGTTGACACGATGACGTCGACATCCTGCGGTCGCAGCCCCGCCTCGTCCAGCGCGCCCGCGACCGCCGCACACCCGAGTTCCACCGCGTGGTCGATGAAAAGGTCATTCGCCTGGCCGAAGTCGGTCAGGTTCCGATATTCCTCGAGCGGTAGTGCGAGATGGCGACTGTTGACCTTGGAGCTGGCGTGCAGGCGCCGAAGCGGCTCGGCTAGATCTTCGTAACCCGGAAGCTCCAGAAGCGCCTCGGTAAGCTCGCTCTGGGTGTAGCGGTGCGGTGGTAGTTCGCCACGCACACCGGCGATGACGCTGATGTTTTCGTTAGCCACGCTACGGACACGAAATCCCAAGCCAGATGGTTCAATTCGCACGTACTTGCTCCCTGTTACTCGTATCACACTTCTGTCGCAGAGGCCGTCGTTGGCCTGATACGTCGCTGCGGTTCACGCAGCGGCTCCGACTTCGGAACGTCATCACCATCGGTGAACCCGACGCGTTCATGCAGCCAGATCAGCGGCTTGGGCGCCCACCAGTTCCACCGGCCCAACACGTGCATGAACGCCGGCACCAACACCATCCGCACCAGAGTGGCGTCGACCAGGACGGCCAGCGTGAGGCCAAGCCCCAACATCCGCATGAACGACACGTTGGACGCAATCAGCGCGGCGAAGGAGATCGACATGATCAATGCGGCAGCGGTAACGACCCGACCGGTGCGGGCGATTCCCCGGGCCACACTCTCGTCGTTGTCGGCGGCTCCGGAAGCCAGCCAGAACTCGCGGATTCGGGAGACCAGGAACACCTCGTAGTCCATCGACAAGCCGAAAGCGATACAGAACAGCAGCACCGGGATGTTGGCGACCAAGATCCCGCTGGGCGTCGTTCCGAACGCGCCGAGGTGCCCATCCTGGAAGATCCACACCATCGCGCCGAATGCGGCAGTGAGCGAAAGGACGTTGAGCACCAACGCGTTCAGAGGCATCACGACGCTGCCCGTCAACAGGAAGAGCAGGATGAACATGATGCTGGCGATCAGCCCGAGCACCAGTGGCAACCGTGATGCGATGGCGTCGACACTGTCTCGATTGATCTGCGCGGTGCCGGTGAAATCAACTTCCTTGGCACCCGGGGTCGGGACCGCGTGCAGGCGGTCGAGCTGGGTTTCGGAACGGTCGGAGAACAGCGGAGCTGTGCTGTCGACGGTGAGGAACGCGCTGCCTTGAGTCTGGCCCGCCGGTGCTGACTGTCTTCCGACGGCGGCGCCTGCGACATAGGTTGCGGTCGGGGTGGAGACCGCGGAGACGTCGGGCACACGCGACAGGTCAGTGGCGTATTGCTCAATCTCGCTGCGGGTTAGGTCGTCGGTATCGGGGATGACGATGGTCACCGCGGTCTCGGAGTTGATGACGAAGTCGTCGCGCATTTGGTCGCCGACCTGGTGCGCGGAGGCCGAAGTAGGCAGCACGCGGTCGTCGGGGAAGCCCCATTTGACGCTCAGGAACGGCAAACCAAGGAACACTAGGAAGGCGACGCCTGCCAGTCCGACCGGCACGGCACGGCGGATGACAAACGTCGTCCAGCGGTACCAGAACTGCTGCTGGAAGGGCTGCGGGACGGGCTCGGGCCGGCCCAGCAGGCGGCGAACGAGTCGACGGATGTTGAACGAATCCAGCCGGTCGCCGAGCAGGACCAGCGCGGCGGGCGTGACAACCACGGCTGCGAGGGCGGCGAACGCAACGACGGCGACACCCGCGTAAGCGAAGGACTTCAGGAAATGCATCGGGAACAACACCATGACCGCCATAGAGAGGGCGACCGTTGTGGCCGAGAACAACACGGTGCGACCCGCCGTGACCACGGTGCGGACGACGGCAACCTCGCGGTCTACGCCGTCAGCCAACTCATCGCGGTAGCGGCTGATTATCAACAGCGTGTAGTCGATGGCCAGCGCCAAACCCATGGCGGTGGTGAGGTTGAGTGCGAATATCGAAACGTCGGTGGCGAACGAGATCGTGCGCAGCACCGCAAGGGCGCCGAAAATCGCCATTCCGCCGACGGCCACGGGCAGCGCTGCTGCGATCAGACCGCCAAATACCCAGACCAGCACGAGGAAGCTGAGTGGAATCGCGATCGATTCCATCACCAGCAGGTCGCGCTGCGACTGCTTGGTGATCTGAACATTGACCATTGCGGCGCCGCCTGTCCGCACGGTGGCGCCGTTACTGTCGTGCGTCACCTGTGTGGAGAGCTCCTCCGCGTATTTCTGCTGGTCGCTTTCGTTTCCCTTGATGCCCGCGACGATTAACCCGGTGTTCCGATCCTTGCTAACGAGGTCGGCGGCGGCCTGCGGCGGTGTTGTCCACGGCGAGGCCACATCGACCACATGTGGCGAGCTTCTCAGTTGGTCGACGATTTCAGTGCCCGCGGCCCGAACGGCCGGGCTGTCGACGCCGTCTGGTGTTGAGACGGTGACAAGCAGCTGCGTGTCACCCCGGCTGAACTTGCCTGTCAGGAGCTGACTCGCCCTTGCCGATTCCGATGTCGGATCTTGAAATCCGCTGGCCGACAGGCTGTTTGCGACGGGGACACCAAAGATGGCCAGGGCCAATGTCAGGAGGGCTGCCACGACGATGACGCGTCGTGGACTGGTGATCGCCATCCTTGCAATCTGGCTTAGCAAGGTCCGCTCCTCTATCAGGACGAA
>CAVYPI010000060.1:0-37958 GCA_963770125.1 uncultured Actinomycetota bacterium
TCATTCGGGCTCGACATGGTCGAGCCGGACGAAAGCGCGCTGACGCCGCTGAACGGGTTCCTGGCAGGCATCCTGCTGGCCTTCGATCCCGGCACCGCCGGCGACCTGCACGCCTCGTACCGCGTCGACATCGACGACCGCCGCTTCGAGTTCGCCGTCGACCACGCCGGGTTGGCCGCCGCGCAGGGGCCGCCCGCCGTTACGGTGACCGCGACGGCGGCCGACCTGATCACCGCAAGGCTGGGCGCGACTGCCGGCGAACGCAAGGCTGCCCTGCGGAGGATCAAATTCGACGGCGACGCCGACGCGGTCGACGCGATGCGACGCGTGCTCGCGCTGTCCGGCGATCGGGTCCGTCGGCCGCCTGGAAAGCGCCGCGCCGGGCCTACGCGCGAGCTGGGCCCACGCGCAAGCTGGGGAGCGCAAAGGTGCCCCAAATTGCGGCGGGACTTTTTGCGTCTGCTCAGCCAGCCAATGCTGCAGGATCCAGGTGATAGAAGATCCGTCTCACGAGATCGAATGGGTTGGACGCATCAGGCCCGAGGTCGGCCGCATACGCACGCCCGGATCGAGGATGTGGATCCGGTCGTCCTTCTCGGTGTCGAAGCCGTAGAGCTGCGCGGCCGTGCCCATGCAGGCGACGATCACCTTGCCCGTCATTGGATCCAGCCCTTCGAGTCGCCCGATCGCATCTGGCGGAAACAACGCATACACGCGATGCCAGACGCGGACAACTGCGCCCTTCTTGACATGAGCAGCAAGCGTCTTCGGCGACATCACCGACAGCAACTGCTCCCGGGTGGCCAGACCGCCGCTGGGAGCGAACACCTCGTCGATAAACACGCTCTCGAGCCTGTGCGCGGCGCCGCAAGGCGGACATACCCAGACGCTGATCTGTGGATGAATGCGCGGATGTGCATCGCGCACCTGGGCCCACCAGACGCAAAGGACCTCGACACGCCGAGGAAATAGGGCAGTTTACGTCTGCTCGCGTGGGCCAGCTCGCGAGAAAGCGCGTCAGGCGGTCAGCTCGATGTGGTGGGCCCCGGCCACGCCGGCGTAGCGCTGCGGGCTGCACGTCAGCACGATCACCTGGCCGTCACCACCGACGGCGTTGAACACCGCCCCCATCTTCGTGAGCCGATCGGGGTCGGTGAAGCCGAGCGCGTCGTCGATGACCACCGGAACGCTGTCCTCCTTGGCCACCAAGACCGCGCCTGCCAACCGTGCGACGATGCCCATCTGTTCCTTCGCGCCGCGCGACAGCGACTCGTACGGAACGGTGCGGCCCGCGAGTGTCCGGCTGCAGATCCGTAGCGCGCTGTCGATTTCGACTTCGAAGCTGTCGCCGAACACGATGCGCCCCAACCGCTCTACCTGGTTACGGAACGGGTCGACATAGCGCAGCCGGGTGGCGTCACGGTGCCGCGCCATCACCGAGCGCAGCAGTTGCGCAGCGCGGGCGCGTCGATGCATACGCAGGTACTCCGCTTCGGCGTGCTCGCGTTCGGTCTGGGCGGCATCGAGCTGTCCCTTTCGGCCCTCGGTGCCGTAGACCTTGAGCTGCGCGGTCAACTCGCGCAGCGCCTCGGAAGCCTCATCGTGGCGGCTCTCCAGCGAGTCGGCCCGGCGGACCGCATCGTTGAGCACGGCGCTGACGGTGTCCGGCGCGCGACGCGCCAACTCGGCGCCCAGTTCGGCGACGAGTCCGGTCGCGCGACGCGCCTCCTCACCGTCGGCCTCCGACTTGACCGCGAGCTCGTCATCGGTCGCCGTCGACCGCTGCAGGGTCAACCTCTCGCGTGCGGCAGCCAGTTCGGTCTGAGCGGCGTTCAGTTTCTCGCGGGCGACGTTGGCGCGTGTCGTCCTCTCCCCCAGCCGCTTCGCCGCGACTTCTGCGACCCTGCGATGCGTCTCGCAGTCCGCCATAGCCTGTTTGTGTGCGACCGCCGCGGCGTCGAGGCCGGCGCGCGCGGCGGCCGGATCAGCGGCCCCGGTATCCCACAGGCCGGGCTCTGCGGGCTCGCCGTCGCGCAATTCGGCCAGGCGCGTTCGCAATTCGTCGACGGTGTCGTCGCCGACCAGCGCGTCGGACGTAGCATGCAGCTTCTCGCGCGAGGCGATCAACTCGCGACGACATACGTCCAGCAGTCGCGCCGCCGCGACATCCGCGGCTTGCGCCTTCGCCAGCGCTGCCGCCAGAACCTCTTGGGCCACTTCGAGTTTGGCCTGCGAATCCGACGCAGGAGTTCCCGGCACCACCCGCGCGCGCAGCAGGCCCGGCAGTTCGATGTCGGTGGGCGAGCTGACACTGGCGGCCCAGGTGCCGCCTGCCTGGATGGCGACCGGGTCGCCATCGAGACGCACCTCGACGTCGGCGATCGCGACGAGCTCGATGTGGGCGGAGGTCTAGTTCGGCCTGGCCGGCAGCTCGCTCGACCGCGATCGCGGCGGTCTCGATCGCGCGCATGGTGTCATCGGTCAACGCGATGCCTGCGAGCTCGCGGTCCACGCGGTCGAGCTCGTGCCACGCGGCGTCGATCTTGGCGATGCGGGTTTCGAGCCGGTTGGCCTCGTCGCGGTCGGACACCCGCTCAACCACGCGCCGGGCGGCGTCGACGCGGGCCTGGGATGCCTCAACCGCGGCGCGCGCCTCCTCTGCCGCGCCCGCGGCCGCCTCCTGCACTTCGGAAGCGGTGGTGAGCTCGTCGAGGGCTTCGGCAGCTGCCCTCGCCAACTCGGCGATCGCGGCCGTCCGCTCGTCGATGTCCGCACGCAGCCGTCGTCGCTCGGTGAGTGCCGCGACCGATACGGAGTGGGTGGCATCCGCGGCGGCGGCGACCACCTCGGCCTGCTTGAGCTGCTGGGTCAGCGCGGCGACGGCCTCGGCCGCGACACGGGCCTCGGTGAGGCGTTTAGCCGCATCGGCCCTGTCCTCGGCAAGCCGTGACAGGTTGTCGGCCAGCGCGGCATGCCTGCGCACAGCGTCGTCGACCTCCGCCACCGCCGCCGCGCACCTGGCGACCTCGTCATCGGCCTCGCGCAGCCGCCTGATGGCGGCCGCCCACTCGCCGGTCGGGCGGCCGGTTGGCGTGTAGTAGCGCAAATACTCGGCGTCGATGCGATCGATCAGCAGCGGTTCCGCCCCGGACAGCGCAGCGGCTTCGCCCGCCGCCACATCCAACGCGCGCGACAGCGCGTCGCACCCCGACAGATCCACCGCAGCGGTGGAGGCCGCCTGCAGCACCCGCTGCGCCTGCCAGAGGTCCATGTCGACGGTCTCGTCCAGCAGCTCAAGGACCCGCTCGTGCGCCTCGTCTCCGGTGAGCTGCTCGCGGCGCGGCGCCAGCACCGTCAACTGCGTCTCACAGCGCTTGTGAAACCGCTTGTGGTAGATGAATCGATAAGGGCCGGTAGAGATTTCGGCGGTGATCTCGGCGCCAACGTCGGCGTGGGTCGGCTTGACCTGCTTGACGTCTTTCTTGTTCGACCGATCCTTCGAGTTCAGCAGCAGGTCGAGCGCCTCGATCATCGACGACTTCCCGATCTCGTTGGCGCCGCTGACGACGACCACGCCTCGGTCGGGGAACTCGATCTCGCGGTGGGTGATACCGCGGTAATTCGTCAGGACAAGCCGGTGCAGCTTCACGCGACGCTGCCTCTTGCTCTTCGCGCAAGCGGCTCATCGCCCTTGTCGACCAGGCGCAGCAGCAGCGCCAGCGCCGCGCGGGCGTCGTCGGCGTCCTCACCCTCGGACCGCGCGGTGCTGACCAGCTCGTCCACCGCGGCCGCGGCGAACCCACCGATGCCAAGGTCGTCGAACTCACCGTCGGCGGGGATCACCGCGATGTCGGTCTGCTTGTCCCACGGCACCAGCGCGGCGAACAGCCGGGCGTACTTGTCGACGGACGCATCCAGCGCGGCCTTGTCGGTCACGGTCAGCGACCCGCTGAGCCCCAGCCGCACGACGGTGCGCTCCTTGTCGGGCATCAGGTCGAGGTTGAGATCGAGGTCGGCCACGTCGCGGCTGCTGTCCACGCTGCGGCAGAGCGTCACGAAGCGCCAACGGCCGACCCGTAACGCGTCGACCCGCACCGGCCGGATGGGATCGCCTTCGTCGATGTCAACCAGCAGCACGTGACCCGGATCCGGTTCGATGTCGTCGTAATTGGTGACTTCCGGTGAGCCGGAGTACCAGATGCGACCCGTCGCACCGACCTGGGCGCGAGAATGCTTGTCCCCCAAGGCGATATAGTGCACCGCCCCGCGATCGATAGCGGCCTCGAGCGCCGCGAGCCGAATCAACGACGGCTTGTCCTTGTCGGGTTCGAAGATGTCGACACCGCCGTGTCCGACGACGATTCGGGTGACGCCGTCGGCAGTCAGCCCGTCCAGCACCTCGGAAACCAGATCACTGGTCGGCTTCTTCGAACGCCATGGCGCGGCAACGATCTGCAGGCCGGGCCGCACCTCGTGCGCGCCGGCCCGGTCGAGAACCGTGACATTGTCCGGGCATTCGGCGGCGAACAGCGCACTGGTGTACACCGATGCCGCATCGAGCGGGTCGTGGTTGCCCGGGAGCAGGTACACCGGAATGCCGATGGCGCGCATGGCTTCCAGCGACTGGCTGACGTCACGCGGCGCGAGTTGGTTGTCTTCGAAGACATCGCCTGCGACGACGACGAATTCGGCGCCGGCGTCAAGGGCCGAACGGCCCAATGCCGCGACGACGTCGCGGCGGGCGGCCGAATACCGCGGCTGGGCCTCGCCGTTCAGGAAGTAACGGGTCATGCCGAGTTGCCAGTCGGCAGTGTGCACGAATCGCATCTCGGCCTCTCCCTTCTTCCCGTATCTCCCTCGGCATCGCGAGTGTAGGTCCGGGTGCCGACAAGTCTCGGGAGGTGCATCGGCATGCCCTACCGTTATTGGGGTGACCGATCGGTACCGCACGCTGCTGTTGCTCCGGCACGCCAAGTCGGATTATCCGCCGGGAGTGGCCGACCACGAACGGCCGCTGGCCCCGCGGGGCGAACGGGAGGCGAAGCTGGCAGGTGACTGGCTGCGGGCGTATGCGCCCGAGGTGAATGCGGTGCTGTGCTCGACGGCCACCCGCACCCGCCAGACCCTGGCGCGGACCCGCGTCGACGCGCCGGTGAACTACGTCGACCGGCTCTACGACGCGACGCCTGGTGCGGTGATCGATGAGATCAACAGCGTCGAGTCACGCTTCGGACCCGATGTCGAGACCTTGTTGGTGATCGGCCACGAGCCGACGATGTCGTCGCTGGCGCTCGGCCTGGCCACCGCGGACGGCAGCAATACTACCGCCGCCGAACGCATTTCGACGAAGTTCCCGACGTCTGCAATCGCGGTGCTGCGCACCGGCGAGCCGTGGGACCGGCTGACGCTCAGCGGCGCCGCGTTGGTCGGCTTCCACGTGCCCCGCTAAGAGCTGGTGGCCAGCGTCAGCTCCATCAGCTTGATCACCATCCCGCACGCGTCGATGCCAGGCGTCTGTGGATTCACCCACCAACCGACCACGCCGCCGGCGTCGCTGGCCACCCCGCACGAGCCGTTCGGATCGTTGGGCTTCATGACGATAGATGGCACGCCCGCGATCGAGCGGTTCTCGATCTGGTAGTTCAGCTTCTGCGCCGTCTGCTTTTCGTTGTCGAGGCTGCCCTGCTCGAACCAGAACCGGGTGATGTCGATCAGGCCCGCCGGGTTGGCCGCCTGCCAGCGGCACACCGCGC
Organism: uncultured Actinomycetota bacterium; assembly: GCA_963770125.1. Taxonomy (GTDB): domain Bacteria; phylum Actinomycetota; class Actinomycetes; order Mycobacteriales; family Mycobacteriaceae; genus Mycobacterium. The sequence goes on from CAVYPI010000060.1 coordinate 5,754, forward strand.
CGACGAACGTGCTCTGAATGTCGAGCGGGTCGGCGCCGACGGTCTTGGCGAGGATGTCCTCGGTCAGCACCTCGCATTCCTTCAGCAGGTTGGGGTACTGCTTGGCCGAGTCGTCGTTGCGGGGAACGTCAGCGGATCCCGACTTCGCCGCGGTGCCCTCGACGGTCTTGGTGCAGCCGGTCAGCAGCGTAAGCACCGACAGCGCGGCGATGAGGCCGGCCAGCGCCCTACGGCCGTGGGAGGTCCGGCTCATTTCGAATTCACAATCGATTGGCGGGTCAATTCCTTGGCCACGTCACAGGGGTCTGGGAACGGCTGCTGGGCGAAGCTGATCGACCACTCGATGAAATCGTCGTTGAACTGGATGCCGACCTCGCACAGGTTGTTGCCCATCGTCGGGTCATCGCCGACCGCGACGAACCCGTTGTGACCTTCGATGTTGAGGTCCTCGACGCTGGAGCGCGACAGCTCCTCGGTCTTGCGTTCCCGCCCGATCGGGCTGCCGCGATACCACGTGAAGGAGAAGTGCGGCCCCAGGATGCCGCCGCCCTGCAGCCACTGGCAGCCCACCGAGTTGCGCGCCGTATTGACCAGGCCGGTGACCCGCGTCTGTTCGGCCAGCGTCTGGTCAGTCACGCCGCCGCACTCAGGAAAGAACGGCCCGTGCGACGTGTTCTGAGTCGGCGCGGGCGTCTGCGGCTGGCTCTGCAGAGGTCGACCCCGAGTCGTTGGAGCATGCCGCAAACACCGGAATCATGGCCGCGGCCGCCACGGCCAGCACCTTCGCGGACCGCGTCGTACCGGTCGCGCACTTGCTGGGGCTCACGCCATGCACTGTAGCGGCAGCCCAATACCTCAGCACCGACATGCCGATTGACCAGCTCTTTTATCGAATTCTCAGGTGGCCCTGCCGAACACAACTATGTCCAACGTGGTGTGCAACAGTAACGGGATGCTCTGGGCGTTGCTGCGACGGTATACAAAACCGTATCGCTCGCTGCTCGCGATCGTCGCGGGGCTCCAGCTGATCAGCACGCTCGCATCGTTGTACCTGCCAACTGTCAACGCCGCGATCATCGACGACGGCGTCGCCCGAGGCAATCTGCGACGGATCGTCGAGCTCGGCGGCGTGATGCTCGCGGTCACCGCGCTGCAGGTTGTCTGCGCCGTCGGCGCGGTGTACTTCGGGTCGCGGGCCGGCATGGGCGTCGGACGCGATCTGCGCTCGACGATCTTCGGCCACGTAACGAGCTTCTCGGCGGACGAGACGGCGCGGTTCGGTGCCCCGTCGCTGCTGACCCGCACCACCAACGACGTCCAGCAGATCCAACTATTCGTCCAGCTGACCTGCACGATGCTGATCACCGCGCCGATCATGTCGATCGGCGGCATCTTAATGGCGGTGCATCAGGACGCGGGCCTGTCATGGCTCCTGCTGATCAGCGTGCCGGTGCTGGCGCTGGCCAACTACTGGATCGTGTCGCACCTGCTGCCGATCTTCCGGCGGCTGCAGCGGCAGATCGACGGCATCAACCGAGTGATGCGCGAGCAGCTCTCCGGCATCCGGGTGATCCGGGCATTCGCTCGGGAACCCTTCGAGCGCAACCGATTCGGCGTCGCAAACCAGGCGCTGGCGGACAGTGCGCTCGAAGCCGGCCGCTTGCAGGCGCTGATGCTGCCGGTCACCACGCTGGTGATCAACATCTCCAGCGTTGCGCTGATCTGGTTCGGCGGCTTGCGGATCGACAACGGCCAGATGCAGGTGGGCTCGCTCATCGCGTTCCTGTCGTACTTCATGCAGATCCTGATGGCCGTGTTGCTGGCGACGTTCATGCTGGCCTTGCTGCCACGCGCGTCGGTGTGCGCCGAACGGATCACCGAGGTGCTGTCCACCACGCCGGGCATCGCCAGCCCGCAGCACCCGGTGCGGCCCGATGCTGTCCGCGGCGAGATCCGCTTGGACCGCGCGACGTTCAGCTATCCCGGCGCTGACCGCCCTGTGCTGCAGGATGTTTCACTGACGGCCGGGCCCGGCGCCACCACGGCCATCGTCGGGTCGACCGGTTCAGGCAAGTCAACTCTGATATCGCTGATCTGCCGGCTCTACGACGTCACCGGCGGCTCGGTGAACGTCGACGGCGTCGACGTTCGCGATTACGACACCGAGCAGCTGTGGTCGGCGATCGGCCTGGTCCCGCAGCGGGGTTACCTGTTCTCCGGCACCGTCGCCGACAACCTGCGCTACGGCAAGGCCGATGCGACCGACGACGAGATGTGGGACGCTCTGCGGGTGGCAGCGTCCGACGACTTTGTCCGCGCCCACCCCGACGGCCTGTCGATGCCGGTCGCACAGGGTGGCATCAACTTTTCGGGCGGACAGCGGCAACGGTTGGCGATCGCGCGAGCGGTGATCCGCCGGCCTGCGATCTACATGTTCGACGACGCATTCTCCGCACTAGATGTGCACACCGACGCTCGGGTTCGCGCCTCGCTGCGCGACGTCTCGGCCGACTCGACGGTGGTGATTGTGTCGCAGCGCATTTCGACGGTCGTGGAGGCCGACCAGGTCGTCGTCGTCGACGACGGCCAGGTGGTGGGAATCGGCACGCACGAGACACTGCTGGCCGACCTGCCCGACCTATGCCGAGTTCGCCGACTCGCAGTCGCTCGGCGCAGCAGCGGGAGGCCGCGGATGACCGCCGGGCCGACGGCACGTCCGATCCGCGGCGTCGTACAAGCGCCGATGCAGCGGTCGCGCGACTTCAAGGGGTCGGCACTGCGGTTGGTCAAGCGGCTCACCCCGCAGCGCGGGCTGACCGCCATGGTGATCCTGCTCGGGGTCGGAGGCATCGCGATCGGGGTGATCGGCCCGCGCATCCTCGGCCACGCCACCGACCTGTTGTTCAACGGGGTGATCGGGCGACAGCTGCCCGCCGGGCTGACGAAGGAACAGGCGATCGCGGCCGCACGGGCGCGCGGCGACAACACGTTCGCCGATCTGCTGTCGGGCATGAACGTGGTGCCGGGCCGCGGCGTAGACTTCGGTGCCGTCGGCCGCACGCTGCTGCTGGCGCTGGGGCTGTATCTGATTGCTGCGCTACTGGTTTGGCTGCAGGCCCGCATTCTCAACGTCACGGTTCAGCGCACCATGGTGGCGCTGCGGTCGGATGTCGAGGACAAGGTGCACCGGCTGCCGCTGCGCTATTTCGACTCGCGGCAACGCGGCGAGGTATTGAGCCGAGTCACCAACGACATCGACAACATTCAGACGTCGTTGTCGATGACGATCAGCCAGCTGTTGACGTCGCTGGTGACGGTGGTGGCGGTGCTGGTGATGATGCTGACCATCTCGCCGCTGCTGACGCTGCTCACCGTCGTCACCGTGCCGCTGTCGCTGTGGGTGACCCGGGCAATTGCCCGCCGCTCACAGCGGCTGTTCGTCGCGCAGTGGGCCAACACCGGCCGACTCAACGCCCACATCGAGGAGACCTACAGCGGCTTCACTGTGGTCAAGACCTTTGGTCACCGGGCCAGGGCGCTGGAACAGTTCAAGGAGTTCAACGACGACGTCTACCACGCCAGCTTCGGCGCGCAGTTCTTTTCGGGACTGGTGGCGCCGGCCACCGCGTTCATCGGCAACCTCAGCTACGTGGCGGTGGCGGTGGTCGGCGGTGTCCAGGTCGCGACGGGCCAGATCACGCTGGGCAGCATCCAGGCGTTCATCCAGTACGTCCGCCAGTTCAACCAGCCGCTCACTCAGGTCGCCGCGATGTACAACTCGCTACAGTCCGGAGTGGCGAGCGCGGAGCGGGTTTTCGATCTGCTCGATGCCGAGGAAGAGTCGCCGGACCCGGACGTGACGCTGCCGTCCCTTGACGGCGGTCCACGGGGCCGGGTCGAGTTCCAGCACGTGAACTTCAGCTACCGGCCCGGCACTCCGGTGATCGAAGACCTGTCACTGGTGGCCGAACCGGGCAGCATCGTGGCCATCGTCGGGCCGACCGGCGCGGGCAAGACGACGCTGGTGAATTTGCTGATGCGGTTCTATGACGTCGACTCCGGCCGGATTCTCGTTGACGGGGTGGACATCTCGTCGGTCAGCCGCCAGTCGCTGCGCTCCCGGATCGGGATGGTGCTACAGGACACCTGGCTGCTGGGCGGGACGATCTACGACAACATCGCCTACGGTCGGCCCGACGCGAGCGAGGACGAGGTGATCGCCGCCGCCAAGGCCGCCTACGTCGACCGGTTCGTGCACACGCTGCCCAACGGCTACCAGACGATGGTCAGCGACGACGGCGGCAACATCAGCGCAGGCGAAAAGCAACTGATCACTATCGCCCGCGCATTCCTCGCGCGTCCGCAGCTGCTCGTTCTCGACGAGGCGACGAGTTCCGTGGACACCCGTACCGAGCTCCTGATTCAGCACGCCATGGGCGAGCTGCGCCGCGATCGAACGAGTTTCATTATTGCGCACCGGCTTTCGACGATCCGCGACGCGGACGTCATCTTGGTGATGGAAGCGGGCAAGATCGTCGAGCGCGGCAGCCATGACGAACTGTTGGCCCGCCGCGGCGAATACTGGGCCATGACCCAGGCCTGACCCGCCGAATCAAGCGGTCTGCTCAATACCAATCATCGGATTTATCGGAAGCGGTTCGGGCAGGATGACCGCATGGGAACCCGAACGGTGCACACCTTCTGCCGGTACTGCCTGGCCTCGTGTGGTGTGGAAGTGACGGTTGAGGACAATCGGGTTGCCAAGATCTCCGCCGACAAGCAGAATCCCCACACCTGGCAGGACTTCTGCGCAAAAGGCCGCACGGCGAACCAGCTCGTCGAGCATCCTCGACGGATCTTGAATCCCATGCGCCGCGTCGGCGGAATCTACGTCGAAGCCACCTGGGACGAGGCCATCCGTGACATCGCGGCGAGGATGAACGCACTTATCGACGCCGACGGTCCCGACGCGGTCGGCATCTACTACGGCAACCCATCGGGCTTCTCCTCGTCGAACATCATTTTCATGAACGCGTGGCTGGACGCCGTCGGCACCCACAGCCGATACTTCGTCGGCTCGGTCGACCAGAACGCGATGCACGTGGTCGCGTCCGCGATGTACGGGTCGATGCTCATGGCCCCGGTGTCGGACATTGACAACTGCGACTACTTCCTGCTCGTCGGCACCAATCCCGCTGTGAGCGCGTGGAATTGGCTGGAAACCGTGCCGGGCGGATGGCGTCGTGCGCTGGCGCGGCAGAAGCAGGGCGCCAAGATCGTAGTCGTCGACCCGTTGCGGACGGAAACCGCCGAGAAAGCCGACATCCATCTCGCGGTCCGGCCCGGACAGGACTGGGCGTTGCTACTGGGCATGGTCAAGGTGATCCTCGACGAAGGCCTCGAACATCGACAGGACTGCACCGAACTCGCAACGGGCGTAGGTGAATTGCACAAGCTCGTCGCCGACGCCGGCCTTGACGATCTGGCATCACGATGCGACATCCCCCGCGTTCGGATCGAACAAGTGGCCCGAGATTTCGCTGCCGCCCGCGGCGCGATGGTGGTGACCAGGACCGGGGTGTCCCTGCATCTTGGAGGCACCGTCGCGGAGTGGCTGGGTCACGTGCTCAATGTGATCACCGGCCGGATGGATCGTCCCGGCGGCCGCAGGTATGAGCCCGGTTATGTCGACGCGTTGCGGCTGGCCGATCTCGCCAAGGCCAAGTCGCACAGGAGCCGGCTGGCCGGCCGGGAAATGGTCGCAGGTGCGCACGCGCTCAGCGAATTGCCCACGGAGATAACCACTCCGGGGCGCGGCCAGATCAAGGCGATGCTGATCAACTGCGGCAACCCCGTGGTCTCAGGGCCCGACGGCGCCAACCTCGACAAGGCTCTGGCACAACTGGATCTGTTGGTGGCCATCGACTTTGTGCAGCGTGAGAGCCACCGCCACGCGGACTGGCTATTGCCGGCCGTGCACTGGCTGGAACGCGACGACCTGCTCGCGTTTACCAGCAACATGCACGACGAGCCGTATCTGCAGTACGGGGCCAGGGCCGTCGAACCGCCGCCAGGCGCCCGTCAGGAGTGGCGCATCTTCGTCGATCTCGCAATCGCCATGCGCAAGCCGCTGTTCGGCGCGAAGGGGCTCAACGGCTTCATCAAGGCCACCCGGCGGCTAGCGCGGCTCACGCGCAAGCCGGCTCTCGAGATCGGGCCCCACTGGATCGACAGGTTGGTCGTGGCCACCGGGCGAAAGGTCAACGGCCGCAGGATCAAGTGGCGCGATGTGATGGCGCATCCGCACGGATGGGTGCTTGGCCCGCGAGAGTTCGGGCACTTCAAGGAAGCGTTGAGAACGGACGACAAGAAGGTGCACGCGGCGCCACCGGAGTTCGTGGAGCGGGCCCGCGAGTTGCTCGCCGAACCGGGCCCAGAGGCGCCTGCCGACTATCCGTTCCAGCTGGCGAACCGGCGCAACCGTCATTCGATGAACTCGTGGCTCAACGAGTTGCCCGGTCTGCATCCGTCGGGCAAGCGCAATGAGGTGGTCATCCATCCCGACGACGCAGCCGTGCTCGGCATCAGCGATGGCGACAGGGTGAAGGTGTTCTCCCCGGTCGGCGCGATCGAACTGGCGGCGTCGGTCAACGAGCGGCCGCGGCGCGGCGTGGTCATCATCGACCACGGCTGGGGCTCACGGATTTTCGACCCGCGAGGCGGCTCGCAACCGGAGTCCTACGGCGCCAACCGCAACCTGCTGATCGACGGCGGACCGGTTGACCCGCTGTCGCAGACCGCCGCGTTGAGTTCCTCTTACGTCGGGGTCGAACGCGCCTAGAGCTGCGGGCCGTCGGCGCGCAGGTCGTCGACGTTCTTCATCGCGTCGCGCAGCTTGCCCAGCCACTCATCGGCGTGCTCACCGACGAGCCGAACCGACCAGGCGAGCGCGTCGGAGCGCGACCGCGCCACCCCGGCGTCGACCAGCGTGTCGAGCACCTGGCGCTCCGGCTGCTTGAGCCGGGTCATGACCGGTACGGCGATGTGGGTGAACAGTATTCGCTCGGGCGAGTTCGGGTCGCCGACTTCGACTCCCCACGCGACCTTGCGGCCATAACGGTCTTCGGCTTCGTCGGCGATGCGCATGCGTTCGGGGCGGGTCTCCTCGCGGAAGCGGGCGACGCGTCCCGAGGCGCGGGCTTCGCTTTCGGTGTCGCCGGCGCCCTCGGGTTCCTTCAGGCGGCCGATGACGGTGATTTCTTCGCGGTCGACGACGACCGTCGGGTCGCCGGCGAACCAGTCGTCGGGAAGCCGACCGGCGAACCAGTCGGCGGCGTCGCTTGCGTCGGGTTGCTGGGCCTGTTGCCAGCCGCCGGAGCGGCCGGACCGTCGGCCATGGAGGTGATGGTGTCGCATGATTACATAATTACACCGTTACAACCTTGATGGAACGGCTTTCACCCCGGGCGAAACGGGTCAGCGTGTGGCGGTGAATACGTCGAGGCTCGGGAGCTGGCGGCGGCCGACCTCGGCGAAGCGATCCCGCAGCACTTGCTCGATGCGGCCGAGCTCGTCTTCCGGCAGGCGGAGGGACCTGGCGATGCGGGACGGTGTCGTGCCGCCGTGCCAGGCGATGACGACGGTGCCTCCCGGACGGACGACCCGGTGCAGCTCGCCAACCGCGGCTTCGAGGTCGGGCCAGATCGCCACGTTGTTCACCGAGACCACGCGGTCAACGCTGGCGGCGGGAAGGCCGGTGCGATCGGCTGTACCGAGGTCGAGCTGGACCCGGCCGGTGCGGACGGCCTTCCGGTTGTGTCGGCTGGCTAGGTCGCGCATCTCCGGGGACGGATCGACGCCGCGGATGCTCGCGGCGTCGGTGCGGTCGGCGAGAAGCCGGATGAGACCGCCCGGCCCGTAGCCAATCTCGAGGACGTCGTCCCCAGGTTGCGCGCCGATAACACCGACGACGTCGGCCTGCTCGTTCGTCCACAGCATGAATCGGCCCGCCAGCCGGCCGAGCCAGCCGCTCGGATGAGCGAACGGATTGTTGGTCGAGGGGTCGAGGATCCCGGGTCGTGGTTGTGGTGCCATGCCACCACGCTGGCACTTCAAGCCGGCTTGAAGTCAAATAAAGACATGGAGCTCGTGACGATCGGCGATGCCGCCCAGATGCTCGCACTCAATACCTCGGCGCTGCGCTACTACGAGGAGAGAGGGCTGGTGACCCCCGAGCGCCGCGGCGGCAAGCGCATGTACAGCCGTGAACATATGCGACGGCTGGCGTTCATCCAGCTGATGCAGCGCCTTGGCATCCGTTTGGACGCTGCCTCTGCGGTGCTCGACGAGCCGAGCGACCAGTGGCGGGGCGCGGTTCGCGAGCAGATCGCCGCCATCGAGGAGCTCATCGCCCGGGCGAACGGCGCACGCGACTTCCTCGAACATGCGCTGGCCTGCCCTGCCGATCATCCGGTCGAAGAATGTCCCCACATGATCGAGGTTCTCGACAAGCGGCTCGGCGGAGTCACCATCGAGGAACTCGCCGCCGAACAGGGCCAGCCGGTACCTAACGCTTCATGAGCACGACGGCGCCGCCGCCGACCACCGCCCCGATCAGCAGCAGCACGGCCAACGCCGGGCTGACCAACCACCACACGAGACCCAGCGCGATGATCACCGGCGAGACGGCGAACAGCACCATGCCTGGGTGCTGCTTGATGACCGCGAGAGCGCTTTGCGCGCGGACCCGGTCGATTTCCTTTGCCATGACATAAGGATGCCAGCGGTTGCCCTAAAGCGTGTCGAATAACTGGCTGCAGTCGAGTCGTCGGAGTGCGACGCGTTGGCCTCGCGGAGCAGCTTCAGGAACACTGCCCGGGTCCGGCACGCTGGCCTCGGTGACGACGGCGGCGACGAGGACGCCGCCTCAACCAGCACGTGTCTCTTGACGCCGTTGACCTTCTTGGCGCCGTCGAACCCGCGCCGACGAAACCGCCGCTGCTGGCATCGAAACCCAATTCCGCCCGGCAATCGAGGGACTGGCCCACATCATCGGCGGCGGAACATTCACCCGGCAGGCATACTGCCAGCCAGCACCGGCCGACGCTTCCTCGGATGGGCAGTAGGCCGGCACTGGTACCTCCATGCGCCTTACCCAATTGAGTTAGCCCAAGCTGAATCCTCAATAGGTCCGCGAAATGTCTCTACGAAAACCGCCGCCGCCGTCAACTGACCAAGGACGCACCTCAGCTGCGCCACCGGATCGGGACCGTAGGCCCCAGACGTAGCACTCCAGTTTCGGTGGCTGGGGCAGGCATCGTGAAGCTGCCGAGGGCGTCGACAGCCGGTACCAAACTAACTTCAGATTCGTTCCATTGCACAACGTCTCGCGGCCCGGCAACCTGTGAGACGCTCCACCAACTCGCTTGACACACACAACGCCTGCTTCCTGCTCGCCTGACCGCGGCGAATGCGACGCAATCGAATATGCGGGGTTACCGGTACCTCTGTACTATTCACTCTCCCAACGTCTTTCGCGCTCCTTATCCGGTCCCAATACTCTTGGCAGATTTCGCGACAGATCCGGCACTCGAGGGTCTTGCTTTCTGGTATCAGCGCACTTGGCATGTCCCAGTACCCCGGCCAGATTGGGGTCGGGTCGCCTTCAGGTGCCGTATGACTCCACGTCATTCACATTGCACCTGCTGTGTCGATGAACCACCGGCGGGTTTCTCTGCAGTTGTCGTCGACATCTGCCTGTCCGTCGGCCAGGCCCCCCAGATCGAACGCCTGGCGGCCCATGCCGTTTGCAGACTCTCGTCGAACTCGGCGAGTATGTCGTGGTCTCCAAGGAGAGCCGCCACACCAACGACCTCGCCCGTCGACCAGACCGCTCGGTAGTCGTCCCAGCCATGTGCGCGGACAAGACGGGCACGGTTAATCAGGTCGACACGACGCCGCTCTCGGTCAGGGTCGGTCGGGCGGCTAAACACGCCTGATCCCTCCCTTTCCGCTCCGCTTCTGCGGGAAAGTATCGCAACCCCGGCTGGAGCGGTCGCTGACCCGAGCTCCGGGCGGACTTCCCGTCCCGCCGCTACACCGGTGCGCGCTCAAGCCCGGCCACCGCCGGCGCCATCACGCCCTTGCCGACGCCCACTGGGGCGCGGCGGTACTGGTTTCACTGGGATGACAGCGGCTTTCGTATTGGCGCGGCTACCACTCATCCCCGCGCCGAACGCCGGTGCCTCGAGCGGACGGGTGCCACAAGCGCCACCGTCGGCCAAGTCCGCAGATTCCGACCCGCCGACTGTCCCTTGCAAAGTGCTGGCTAACTATGGTCACGATGAGGCGATTTGGGCGCTCGTCGCGGCCGTGAACCGTCTCGGCGATGTCATCGCCGAGGCCACCGGCGCCCCAACTACGGTCTGCGTTGAACAGACACGAGACGTGGACTGCACGGGTGACACCCGGTTCGACGCGGGTGGCTGACGGCGACGCCGACATCAACGATTCGAATCGAGTCGACGACAAGGCCCGCCCCAGTGCGCACGAAACCAGTACCCCGATTGTCGAATTCAAGTACCGCGCTGCTCGTGTCGTCGGTACAACATGGACCGCGCATCGTTGCGTGGCAGTCGATTGGACTAGAGATGGAGAACCCGCCGGTCGGAGGATCTTCTGGCTCGAACTAGAGAGCCGATGGGGTCGTGCAGAGAAGGGAATCGCGTAGTCGCCTACTCTAGGCGTCCGCGCCGTGCGGGGTGAAGACTCTGGAGAGCAGTGCGATTCGCGCCTGCGGTGAAAGGCGTGTCATGGCCGAGGAAAGTTTCGACTACATCGTCATCGGATCGGGCAGCGCGGGCGGAGTCGTCGCCGCGCGACTGAGCGAGGATCCGAGCGTATCGGTGCTGCTGCTCGAAGCCGGGCCCGAGGACGACGATGACATGATCCATCTGCCCGTCGGATGGCTAACGCTATTCAAGACCAAGTGGGACTGGGGCTACCGGACGACCCCACAAAAGCACCTCGGTGGCCGGCGGGCCGACTGGCCCCGGATGAAAGCGCTTGGCGGCTGCTCGTCGATGAACGCGATGGTCTACATCCGCGGCAACCGCGCCGACTATGACGAGTGGCGCGACGCATATGGCGCGATCGGCTGGGGCTATGACGACGTGCTTCCGTACTTCAGGAAGGCCGAAGGCAACACCCGGCTCAGCGACCCCTACCACGGCACCCACGGTCCGCTACACGTCGAGGACCGCCGGTATACCCACGAGCTGAGCCACGCGTTCGTCGAGTCCGCCGTCGCCGCGGGGTTCAAGCGCAACGACGACTTCAACGGTGCCGAACAGGAGGGTGCGGGCCTCTACCAGGTCACCTGCAAGAAGGGCCGCCGGTGGTCAGTTGCCGACGCCTACGTCCATCCCGCGCGCCAGCGGCCCAACTTCACGGTGCGCACCGAAGCGTTCGTGCTGAAGATCGACATGGAGGGCACCCGCGCGACGGGAGTGACCTATCGACGCGGTGGCGTCACGACGACGGTGCGGGTCAACGCCGAGATCGTGTTGTCCGCCGGCGCCGTCGCCACGCCCCAGCTGCTGATGCTCTCGGGCATCGGCCCCGGGGGACACCTGCGCGAACACGGCATCGACGTCAAGGCCCACGTCGCGGGCGTCGGCCAGAACCTGCAGGACCACCCGGTCTCGTGGGTGCTGTTCTACACCAAGGACACCACCGACCTGGTCGAATTCCTGTCGGTGCGCAACGTGGTCAAGGCACAGAAGGCCGGTCGGGGGCCGCTCACCTCCAACTGCGCCGAGGCCGGTGCCTTCGTCCAGTCCCGTGCCGACATGGCGGCGCCCGACCTGCAGTTCCACATGGTGCCGAGCGGTTTCTACTGCGGTCTGCACGAGCCCGTACGGCGTGGGCTCTCCATCGGGTCGACACTCGTGCGCGTCGAGAGCACGGGCTACATCAAGCTGCGCTCGGCGGACCCTACGTGGCACCCGGAGATCGATCCGGGTTACTACGGCGACGGCGCCGACGTCGACGCCATGATTGCCGGATATCGCAAAGTGTATGACATGGTCGGCCACCCGGGGCTGGTTAACATTGCGCATTTCTCCTATCAGCTGTGTCGAACAGTCCAGCTTGGTCGGGTTTGACCTGGATACGGAGGCCTTTTCGGCGTCCGCGGTTGACGTGGACGGCTTGCAGTAGGCCGTGTTGGACCTTGTGCAACACGGTTTGTCGGGCGATGCCAAGGGCTTTGGCGGCTTCGTCGAGGCTAAGCCAGCCTTCTGGTGCCTGGGGCTGGATTCTGTCGCGGAGGGCTTGGTCGATGCGGATGCGCCAGGGTGCGCCCGGTGTGATTTGTTCTGCGGTGATGAAGCCGTCGCGGATCCATCGGTAGAGGGTTTCCTTGCTGACGGCGAGGATCTTCTCGGCTTCGGTGATGGTGACCACGACGGCATCATCGTCGTAGTGTCTGACATCGGGCTGGGCGGGCGGCTGATAGACGGGGATGTCGTGGTTGGCGCGCAGGATCGCCACGCGGGCTCGGGTGAACGGCAGACCGGTGGCGGTGCGGCGTTTCTGTTTGGCCAGGATCGCCGCGATGGTCTGATCGTTGTAGTGCTGGGCGAGCCGCCGTACGAGGGCGATGGTGTCCTCATCGGTGACGCGCAGGCGTGGGCCGGGTTTGGTCATCGGCATCGTGACTTCGGTGACGGCCCCACCCTGCCAGACAATGCGCAGGGCAGCGACACGCCGTTGGCGGTGCACGGTGACGCCGATCTCGGCGATCACGGCGCGGATGAGTTGTTTGCGTTCGCGCACCGTGGTGGAGGGTGCATCGAAGATCGCGCGGATATCGGCGCCGGCGGTGGCGATCCAGGTCAACTCTTCTTTAGTCAAGGCAACCGGGCGGCGGGCGCGTTGGGCGGCCAGATCGTTCTCGGCGGCACGCACGGCTGCAAGCTTTGCTTCCAAGGTCTTCTCCAAAGTCCTTGCCACCAAACGATTCTCCGGCTCTACGTTGTCGAACTGACGTAGCGCCCGGTCGGCCTCGTAGCGGGCGCGTTCAACCGCCAGCTCGAACACCGCCAGGTCGCGACGATGGTTGGCGTCAGCCTCGGCCAGGGCTTGGGCGGTGGCGGTCAGCGCCGCCGGCTGCAGCACGTCAAACATCTCATCCAGGATCCTGTTTTCCAGCCGAATGCCGCCGATGCTCTGGCAGACGTGCTCACCGGCATACAGCTGCTTGGCGCGGGCGCACACGTAGCGCGGGCAGTTGCCCTTGGTGCCCGAGTAGCCGGTCTGCATGATCCGCCCGCACCGCCCGCAGCGGAGCAGTCCCTGTAGCAGGGCGCGGCCCTCGCGCACCGCACCGCCAGCCAGTTCGCGGGGTCTGCGCCAATTACCGCGCAGCCGTGCGGTGTTGGCCTCGTAGGTCTGCCAGCTGATGTATCCGGGATGGTGATCGGGGATGAGCACCTCCCACTGCTCGCGCGGCACCAGCTGCACGCGTGAGCGCACGGCCCCGGTGATCGGGTCCACGCGTTTTTCGGTGCGGGTGCGGCCGAACACAAACGCCCCGGCGTAGGCGGGGTTGGTCAGCAGGTCGTGGATCGCCGGGTAGGTCGCCGGCGCCCAGGTGATGCGCCGGGAGCCGTTGGCCCGCCGCGGCAACAGCACCCCATCTTCGCGAAGCCGGATCAGTACCTGCCGTCCCGAGCCCAGTTCGTCGAAGCGGCGAAATACTGTGGCGATCGCCTCCCGTACGGCTTCGTCGGCGGTGATCATCACCCGGTCGTCCTCGTCGTAGTCCAGTCCGACCGGAAGTCCTTGCCGTAGTTCGCCTTTGGCTGCCTTGTGTTTCAACCCCGCGGTCAGACGGGATTTGATCAGGTGCAGCTCGGCCTCCGACATGGTGCCCTTGAGCCCCAGCACGAGTCGGTCGTTGAAATCGGCCGGGTGATAGACGCCGTCGGCGTCGGCGATCAGGGTGTCGGTGATCGCACACAAATCCAGCAGCTGATACCAGTCGGCGTTGTTGCGGGCCAGCCGCGACACCTCGATGCCCAACACGATCCCGACCTTGCCCAGCCCGACGTCGGCGACCAGCTCCTTGAAGCCGAGCCGCCCATCGGTCTGCGCCCCGGAGCGGCCCAGGTCGGCGTCGATCACCACCACCTGATGAGCTGGCCAGCCCAACCCAACCGCACGTTCGCGCAATTCATATTGGCGGGCAAGGGATTCGGTGTGCTGAACCATCTGCGTCGGGGTGGACTGGCGCACATAGACGTAGGCGTCGCGGGATCGATGCGAGGCGCTGATCTTGTCGGCGGTCAGTAACAGGACCGGCCCCGACACGCCCGGCTGAACGGTGTCACGCATCGCTGGCCTCCGTGACGGTGTTATCGGGGTCGGCGAGGGCGCCGTTGGCGATCATCCTGGCCAACAGCCCCAACACCTGGTGGCGGATCTCCTCGGGCAGGCTCTGCCATCGGCTGGCAGACACGGGTAGATCGAGCAGACCGAGCGAAAGCTGGCATGGGGCAGCTATTCTCAATGGGCGCAAGTGGGTTCACCTCTCCTGCAATCGTGAGCGCGATCAGGGACGAGGTGAACCTACTTGTGCTTTGTCGAGAATTCCCGCGACGCGCGAAGCGCAAAGCCGCTGAACCAGCGAATGCAGCTCCCGCAGGCCGGCCGCGTCGAGCACCGACACCGCGCCCTGCGGTCCGCCGTCACCGAACACATCCGTGGCATCAGCGCGGATCGTGGCAGGCGAGCCATCCGGCAAATCGACCACCAACATCAGCACGCCGTTCCATCGCTTAAACGACCGGGCCGCCAACAAGCGCCCGAACAACGGATGTGTCTCCGCGATCACCCGCACGTCGCACGGCAACACCGCACGCAACTGTTGCAGTCTGTCGCCTTCACTAGGGCCGATGGCGAAACACATTGCGGAGCCGTGGGATCCTGCGTCGAGCAACCCCACCACCGACGACATCGCGGCGGCCATCGCCCGGCGCGGAGAGACCATCTATCACCCGGTCGGCACCTGCGCGATGGGCACCGTCGAGGGCAGCGTTGTCGACCCCGAGCTCAAAGTTCACGGCGTTGAAGGCTTGCGGATCGCCGACGCCTCGGTCATGCCCCGCATCCCTCGCGGCAACACCAATGCACCCACAAGCATGGTCGGCGAAAAATGCGCCGACCTCATCAAGGAGTCACCATGACCGCCACGATCGAAACACCAGCGCCCGGGCCAGCCTCGTCCGGCGCAACCTTCGAGTCGCTCAACCCCGCCAACGGCGATGTCGTCGGAGTGCATCCCATCTGCAGCAAGGCAGACGTGGACGCCGCGTTGGAGCGCGCCCGTGAAGGCGCCGACTGGTGGGGTGCGCTGTCGTTCGACGAGCGCGCCGAATACCTCCTCACCTGGCGCAGCGTCATCACCCGTCGGATCGCCCAGCTCGCGGAGTTGGCGCACCTGGAGACCGGCAAGCCGACCGGTGACGCGCAACTCGAGATCGTGCTCGCCATCGACCACATCGCCTGGGTCGCCAAGCACGCCAAGAAGGTGCTCGGCAGCCACAGGGTCAAGTCAGGTCTGCTGATGGTCAACCAAGCCTCGACCGTCGAGTACCAGCCACTCGGCGTCATCGGTGTGATCGGGCCATGGAACTACCCGGTCTTCACGCCGTGCGGTTCTATTGCCTACGCACTTGCGGCGGGCAATGCCGTGGTATTCAAGCCCAGCGAATACACCCCCGGCGTCGGGCAATGGCTCGCCGACAAGTTCACCGAAGTGGTGGGCGGTCGTCCCGTATTCCAGGCCGTCACGGGTTTTGGCGAGACCGGCAACGCGCTGTGCACCGCAGCCATCGACAAACTCGCGTTCACCGGCTCCGGTGCGACCGGCAAGAAGGTCATGGCCGCGTGCGCGGAAAACCTCACGCCTGTGCTGATCGAGGCCGGCGGCAAGGACTCACTGATCGTCGATGAGGACGCCGACCTGACGAAGGCTGCCGAGGCTGCGCTCTGGGGTGGTATGTCCAACGCCGGCCAGACGTGCATCGGCACCGAGCGGGTTTACGTGCACGAGAAGGTCTTCGACGCCTTCATCAACGAGATCACCAGCCAGGCAAAGGATCTGCACGCTGGCCCCGACGGCAAGATTGGCGCGATCACGATACCGTCACAGCTCGGCATCATCAAGAGCCACATCGACGATGCCGTTGCCAGGGGCGCCACCGTCGTACTTGGCGGCTCGGATGCAGTCGGCGAGCGCTTCGTCCAACCGACGATCCTCACCCATGTACCCGAGGACTCCACCGAGATCACCGACGAGACCTTCGGGCCCACGCTGGCGATCAACCCGGTCGAGAGCATGGATGAAGCCATCAAACTCACCAACGCCACGAAGTACGGACTTGCCGGGGCGGTATTCGCCAAGAAGAACGGTGTCGACATCGCCCGTCGGGTGCGTTCGGGAATGACGTCGATCAACTCAGTGGCGGCCTTCGCCGGTGTGCCGGCACTACCGTTCGGCGGTGTGGGCGAATCTGGCTTCGGTCGCATCCACGGCCCCGATGGTCTCAAGGAATTCACCTTCGCCAAGGCGATCACCCGGCAGAGGTTCAAGCCGATGATGCAGCTGACATCATTTGCGCGCGACGACAAGACCGACGGCAAAGTCGCGCTGATGATGACGGTCCTGCATGGTGGCAAGAAGACGCTGAAGTAGGCGCCAATGAGTAGTCGGCTCCCACATGGTCCTTCACCAGGTATCCAACGAGTTGTTCAAGACCCACGACCGGCTCGTCATCGAAGGCCTCAACGTGTCCGGATGCTGCGCAACCGTCGCCTGGCCCACGCGATCCCGGACGCGGGCTGGGCCGAGTTCGCCCGGCTGCTGGGCTACAAACAGGCCTGGTGCGGCGGCGACCGCTTCAGGTTTCGTTCTACGGGCAGGGCTTCGTCATCGTCCAGCCCTCCGAAGGCATCCAGGTCACGACAACCCAGTAGGTCACAGCTCGAGCAAGACAGTCACCGGCCCGTCGTTCACGAGCGCGACCTGCATGTCGGCGCCGAACACGCCGGTTTCGACCTGCGCACCCAATCCACGCAGCGCATCGGCGAAGACCGTCACCAGCGGCTCCGCGACGGCGCCCGGCGCGGCGGCGTTCCACGTCGGCCGCCTGCCCTTGGCGGTGTTGGCGTAGAGCGTGAACTGGCTGACCACCAGAATTGGGGCACCGACATCTGATGCGGACTTCTCGTCATCGAGAATCCTTAGCTGCCAGAGCTTTTCGGCCAGGCGATGCGCCTTCGCCGCGTCGTCGGTGTGCGTGACGCCCACCAGGGCGAGCAGGCCCTGGCCGTCCGGGAATATGGCGCCGACGACGTCAGCGCCGACTGTCACCGACGCCGAGGTCACTCGTTGCACGAGGATGCGCATGACCGCAGATGCTGCCACGGACGGCGGACGTAGGCCTTTCGGTCCATACCCCACCGGGGTACCGCCCACGACATGAAGCTCAACTCGATCGAACGTGCATTTGTGAATAACCCCGTGCGGGCCGCACATCAGCACCACCGCGAAGCGGCGTGGTTTATGCGGCTGGCCGGCGGTAGCTTGTCAGGGCAGCAGTGCTGGAGGTCGGTTGCGGGCAGGGCGTCGGCGCCGAAGTCATTCTTGACCGACTCGGCGCCAAGCGGGTGACGGCCTTCGATCTCGACGATTCGATGGTCGAGCTGGCCCGGCGGCGGTTGGCGAGATCGCTCGCGTGCTGCGGCCCGGCGGCCTGCTGCTGTTCGAGGAAATCCCCCGCCACATGCTGGACACGTGGGTATTCCGCACGTTCACCGTCCATCCGCGTGAAAACCGATTCGAGGCAGACGAGTTCGCCGCCGAACTGGCGCGTCACGGATTGCACGGAACCGGTCGAATCGAGCCGCATTTCGGCGGCGCGTTATTCGTCGGTGCGGCCCGCAAGTCGTGAGCTACAGGGAGGGCCAGGAGGCCCTTGTCCTGTTAAGACATCAGGTCCGATCGTCCCTTATCCTTTCATACCCTAGGGGGGTATGGTAGACATGATGCATGAGCACGGTCACCGTCATCCGTATGAGCTGTGGCGGATGCGCCTCGTCGGTGCGTGAGGAGATCGGCGACATCCCTGGCGTCATCGCCGTCGACGTGGATCTGAGCAGCGGAACGGTGATCATCGAGAGCGAACGCTCGGTCGAGAAAGGCGCGATCAAGATTGCCGTCGAGGAAGCCGGCTACCGGCTCGCCAGCTGATGAACGCCACACAGAAGATCGCCGCTGTCGAGCTGTCGATTGACGGCATGACATGCGCGTCATGTGCACATCGAATCGAGAAGAAACTCAACAAACTTGACGGGGTGACTGCGACGGTCAACTTCGCGACCGAGAAGGCCCACGTCGAGTACGGCGACGGAGTCAAACCCGAACAGTTGGTGGCGACCGTCGAGGAGGCCGGCTATCAGGCGCATCTGCCCGAGACGCCTGTCGAAGCCACAGACGACGATCCAACGGCGTCGCTTCGGCAACGGCTGTTGATCTCGGCGATGCTGACGGTGCCGGTGGTCGCGATGGCTATGGTTCCGGCGCTGCAATTCACGTATTGGCAGTGGTTGTCGTTGACGCTCGCGGCGCCGGTGGTGGTCTGGGGCGCGTGGCCGTTCCACCGGGCGGCGTGGGCGAACCTGAGGCACGGCATCGCAACGATGGACACGCTGATCTCGATGGGCACGCTCGCGGCGCTTGGTTGGTCGGTCTACGCGTTGTTCTGGGGCACGGCGGGCATACCCGGGATGAAGCATGCGTTCGAGTTGACGATTGGGCGTACGGACGGAACGGACAACATCTATCTCGAAGCCGCCGCGGGGGTGACCACGTTCATTCTCGCCGGCCGCTATTTCGAGGCTCGGGCCAAACGCCGCGCGGGTGCAGCACTGCGGACGCTGCTGGAACTCGGCGCCAGGGACGTCGCGGTGCTCAGAGATGGTGTTGAGCAACGTATTCCGGTCGACAAGCTATCGGTCGGCGACGATTTTGTGGCGCGGCCGGGCGAGAAGATCGCCACCGACGGCGTCGTGGTCGAAGGCAATTCGGCGGTCGATGCGTCGATGCTCACCGGGGAGTCGGTCCCGGTGGATGTGGGGCCAGGCGACCAAGTGGTGGGTGCGACGGTCAATGTCGATGGCCGGCTTGTGGTGCGGGCCAACCGTATTGGGTCCGACACGCAGCTGGCACATATGGCACGCCTTGTCGAGGACGCACAGAACGGCAAGGCCCAGGCCCAGCGGTTGGCGGACACGATTTCCGGGGTGTTCGTGCCGATCGTCATTGCCCTGTCGGTGGCGACGTTGGGATTCTGGATCGGGGTGGGCGGATCGGTGGCAGCTGCATTCACAGCCGCGGTGGCGGTGCTGATCATCGCGTGCCCGTGCGCGCTGGGGCTGGCCACGCCGACCGCATTAATGGTCGGGACCGGCCGCGGAGCCCAATTGGGCATCCTGATCAAGGGACCGGAAGTGCTTGAGGCATCCCATCGCATTGACACCATCGTTTTGGACAAGACGGGCACGGTGACCACCGGCACGATGACGCTGCTGGACGTGATCACGGCGACTGGTGAAGAACCCGACCAGGTGTTGCGGTTGGCTGGGGCACTCGAGGATTCGTCCGAGCATCCGATTGCCAAGGCGATCGCGACCGGCGCGCGGGACAAGGTCGGCGACCTTCCTGGTGTGGAGGAATTCAAGAGTCTCGAAGGACTCGGGGTGCAAGGCATCGTGGATGGTCACACGGTGTTGGTCGGGCGGCAGCGGCTCCTCGATCTGCCCGGCGAACTCGCAAATGCTATGAGTGAGGCGGAATCTGAAGGCACGACGCCGGTAGCGGTCGGCTGGGATGGGAAGGCGCGGGGAGTGCTCGTCGTCGCTGACGCGGTCAAGCCGACGTCGGCCGAGGCCGTCAGGGAACTACGGGCGCTGGGCTTGACGCCGATCATGCTCACGGGAGACAACGAGGCAGCTGCCCGCATGGTCGCAACGCAGGTCGGTATCGACAAGGTGGTCGCCGAGGTGCTTCCCCAGGACAAGGTGGAGACGGTCAAGCGTCTGCAGGCGGAGGGTCGGGTGGTCGCGATGGCGGGCGACGGCGTCAACGACGCAGCCGCGCTCGCACAAGCGGATCTCGGCCTCGCGATGGGCAGTGGCACCGACGTCGCGATCGAGGCAAGCGACCTCACATTGGTGCGTGATGATCTACGTGCAGTTCCCGACGCAATCCGACTGTCGCGCAAGACATTGTCGACGATCAAGGGCAATCTGTTCTGGGCGTTCGCCTATAACGTCGCGGCGCTCCCCTTGGCCGCGGCCGGACTGCTGAACCCGATGATTGCCGGCGCTGCGATGGCTCTCAGCTCCGCCTTTGTCGTCAGCAACAGCCTGAGACTGCGCCGATTCACCCCATCCCGGTAACTAGATGAGTAATTCCAAGGGGTCAGTGGTCGTAGGCGGTTAGCGATCGCAGCGTGGGCTGGCCGAGTTGGTCGTTGTGTCAGATCGCGGCGGTGAGGGCGAGGATGCGTTGCAGTACTCGCGATGTGACGCCCGCGATGGTCCTGCCGCCGTGGCGTTCGAGGTCGAGTTGGGTCTTGAGCGTGTTATTGATCGATTCGATGACCTGCCGAAACGGTTTGAAGTACCGGTGGCCCGGCCGTGGTTTCTCGCCGTTGCGGGCGGGCCGCAGCAGCTCGACTTCGGCGTCGGCGAGTGCTGCTTCGAATGCCTTGCCGTAGTAGTTCTTGTCCGCCATCAACTTCTGATTCGGGTGGGTGGCCACGAGATTCGGGTCGGCGTCGAGCATGCCGAGCAGGACCTCGCGTTCGTCGGCCTTGGCGCCGGCCAGCGCGAACGCCACCGGCAGACCCGACAGCGTGCACACCAGGTGCAGGCGCAGCCCCCGAAAGAAGCGCGAATGCGAAGCGCAGTAGCCGTACTCGGCCCACCCGGCCAGATCCGACCGTTTCGCCGTCTCTCGCGAGCGCCCACACTCGACCGGGGTCGAGTCGACCACCCACACGTCATCGCTGACGCTGCTGGTCCGTGCGACCAGGTGCGCGATCACCGCCCGCAGCGTGCCGATCGCCGCGCGGATCCTCTTGTTGTAACCCGATTGTGTTGGCAGATAAGGAAATAAACCGCGCAGATGAGTGTTTGCGTAGCGCAGGAATCGGGCCTCGGAGGTGAATCCGAGCAACGCCTGCAGCACCACCAGGGTGACCAGCTCGGCGTCAGTCAGCCGCGGAGCGAGCCCGACGCGCGGCCGCAACGGTCGATACTGCGGATTGTCGGCGAGAAAATCATCACTTGTCACGTACAGTCCGGTAGCGACGGTGTCCAGGTCGGCGTCCACTTCGGCCTCCAGTGCCAGGTTGGGTTAAGCAACGCCAATCCTGGACACCCTCACCCATAAATCACAGCAGCCACACCAGTAACACCCCTTGGAATTACTCATCTAGGGATCGTCATCCTCGGACAGTAGGTACTTCTCGGGGTGGTGATAATCGTTGACGCGTGATTGGCCCGTGTCGAGGTGTGGTGGTGGGATCCATTCGGTTCGGCCGTCTTTGCGTTTTCGAGTGGTCCAGCCGCCCTCTTCGACGAGGCGGTTGTCGGGCCCGCAGGCCAGGGTGAGCTCAGTGATGTTGGTTTCACCATTGGCGGCGGCCCAGCCGTCGACGTGGTGGACCTGACACCAATACCCCGGCGCGGTGCAGCCCGGCCGCGTGCAGCCACGATCCAGCGCATGCAACACGATGCGTTGCCCGGGGGTGGCGAAGCGTTTCGCGCGGCCACAGTAGAGCAGTTCGCGGGTGTGTTCGTGGTAGATCACCAGGTAGTGATGCGACTGCGAGGCCAACCGGATCACATCGCGCATCGGCAGCACGCTGCCCCCGGCGGTGACCGCAACACCGGCGGCGGACTGCAGGTCCTGCAGCGTGGTGGACACGATGATGGTGGCCGGCAGCCCGTTGTGCCGGCCCAACTCCCCCGACGCCAGCACGGACCGCCCCATCGCCTTGAGTGCATCGTGGTTGCGCTGCCCCTGGCTGCGCGCATCACCATGGACCGCTTCCTGGCTGGGTTCGCCGTCCACGCACGGTGCCTCGTCCTCGGGGTTGCACATCCCCGGTGCGGCGAGCTTGGCGAACACCGCGTCGATCGTCGCCCGGGCTTCGGGATCGAGCAGGCCGTGGATGCGGCTCATCCCATCTATGCCCTGCTTTTCGATGGTCAGATAACGCCGCCGGGCCCGCTCGGCATCATCGGGCAGATCGCCGTCCTGGTTGAGCACTAGCGCCAACCGGTCAGCGGCCGCACGGAACTGCGTCGGCCCCAGCCCGCCGGCCATCTCGGCCAGATGAGCCTCGGCGGCATCCCGCGTCGGGTAGTCGATATGAGCGGGCAGATCATCGAAGAACTTCTCGATGATCCGCAGATGCTCCGGCCCGATCTGACCGCGCGCCTGGGCCGCGGCAACATTCGGCAGCTGCGGCGGCAAGGATTCACCGGTCAACGCGTGCCCGGGCCCCAACAATTCGGCCTGTTTGATGCGCCGCTTGGCCTCGCCCACGGAAATGTGCAGCGCTTCCGAAAGCACCTTTGGCCAGGAGTTGGCACCCAGCTCGGTCGGCGTGCTCTGCGAGGTGAGCTGATGAATCAGCTTGTGATCGACCACCGGCTGGCTGCAATATCCTTTTTCCAGCCGGGTTTGGACGGCTAGTGCTTCGGGTGCCGTCAACGCGCTGAAGCAAAGTTGGGCCATCTCGGCTTGGGCCTGTTCCCAGCGCGTGACAGCCGCGAAGACCTCCTCGCGATCCTCAGCCGCACCCGAACTCATAAATCGAACACTAGTGCGAGTCACCGACAAATTACTCGCTTAGGAACCAGAGATGCCAAAGTGACGCAAGCGGTTTGGAGTCAGTCGCTGTCGCCTGTCGCCCGTCGCGCGCGGTACAGCTTGACGTCCGACTTGATGCCTTTCAGGCGCCGCGCCCCGGCGGATGACCACGAGAACCGGTCGTCCTCGCCGATGGCTTCGCGGGTTGACTCCGACACCAATATGGATCCCGGACGCGCCGCTCCGGTGACACGGCTGGCGAGGTTGACCGGGCTACCGAACCAGTCGCCGGCCCGGCTCACCGCCATGCCCGTGGCGACACCCGCGCGCAGGCGGGGGAAGTCGTCGTCCCCGTCGGTGGCGTCGACCAGATCCAACACCGCATCCAGCAGCGCCACGGGGTCCGAACTAACCAACATCACCTCGTCACCGATGGTCTTGATGAACCGCACCGGCGGGACCGCCACCTCGCGGGCGAGGTCGGCCAGCCGGTGAGCCAGCTGCTCCAGATCTTCCGGTGGCACCACTTCGCCGAGGCGGGTGAAGCCGACGAGATCGGCGAACGCGATCGTGACCAGGCGCGCGCCGGGAAGGCGTTGCCCCTCGGCCCGTTCGGTAGCGTTGACGGCCTCCGTCTCCATGAGGTGGCGCAGCTGGAGGCGCAGCATCTCCTGGATCATCGGCCCGAGCAAGGGAGCGACCTCACGCACCAACGTTTCTGAGTTCTTGGCGAGCTCGAGCTCCGTTGCCGAAGGGTCCAGGATCGACGCCAGCGCGGCGTACCGCATCACTTCGGCGGCGCGTGACAAGCCCTCGGCGAGCATCCGGGTGACCTGGACGAGCTGGTCGGGTTCGATGCCCAGCTCGATGAACTTCTGGGCAAACGCGGCGGCCTCGGCGTCGGCGCGCAGGTGCACGGCTGCATCGGGATCGTCGACCCTGGGTAGTCCCATGGCCCGCTGGATGCGTTGCAACAAATCGAGATCGATGCCGGTCTTCTCGCTGGTCTCGCGCGCCGAGACGTAGGTGCCGTCATCACCGAGGATCTTCCGCGCGGTCAGCAACGCGGGCGCAAAGGCACCCCGAATCTGCTCGACGGTGATGCCCCGCTCGATCAGCCACGGGATCAGCTCGGCCCGCTCGGCGCGGGCCTTGCCCTCGAGGCCGTCGAGTAGCCCGGACGCTTCGAGATCGAACTCTTCGGCCACGGGCTCAACGTATACCGCCGCCCAAGTGCGATATTGACTTTCATGCCTTCGCCGCTGATAGAGGGGCTGCCGCCGATCATCGAAGACGGTGCCCAGTCCCTGATCCTCGGCAACATGCCGAGCGTGATGTCGCTGAGCGCGCAGCAGTACTACGCCAATCCGCGAAACGCCTTCTGGAGGATCACCGGCGAGATCTTCGGATTCGACACCTCAGCGCAGTACGACGCCCGCACCGCGGCGCTAACGGCCCATGGCATTGCGGTGTGGGACGTGCTGCGGTCATGCCGTCGGGTCGGCAGCCTTGACTCCGCTGTGGAGCCAGACAGCATGGTGGCCAACGACTTTGGCCAGCTCTTCGAACGGCATCCGCGTATCACATGGGTGTTCTTCAACGGTGCCGCAGCAGAGAAGAACTTCAACCGACTGATCCGCATCGCACCCGATCTTTGGTATCAGCGGCTGCCGTCGACCAGCCCCGCACAGACCATGCGCTACGCCGACAAGCTGGCGGCTTGGCGGGAAGCCATAACCGCACGTCAATAACCCTCCGACGGGCGACCGCGACCCCTATCCTCAGTGCCACAGGACACCGGGGGTTACAGATGACGGCTGCAGCGACATGCCGGACATGTGGGGGCGAACCGCGAGCCGGCGCCCGGTTCTGTGATGCCTGCGGCGCGCCGATCGCGTCGAGCCAAACGCCCGCGGAGTACAAGCAGGTGACGGTCCTCTTCGCTGATGTCGTCCGTTCGATGGACATCGCGTCGGCGGTTGGCACCGAGCGGCTCCGGGAGATCATGGCCGAGTTACTGGATCGATCGACGGCCGTCGTCAAACGCTACGGCGGCAACGTCAGCCAGTTCACCGGGGACGGCATCATGGTGGTGTTCGGAGCGCCAGTGACATTGGAAGACCACGCAATTCGCGCCTGCCTGGCCGCGCATGAGATTCAGCGCGAGATGAGTGCTCTCACAGAAGAGGCCAAACAGCGCGACGGCGTAATCGTGCAACTGCGAATTGGACTCAACTCGGGCCGAGTCATCGCCGGCGACATCGGGAGTTCGTCTGCGGGTTACACCACCATCGGTGAACAAGTCGGCATGGCCCAACGGATGGAATCGGCGGCCCCACCCAGCGGAGTGATGGTCAGCGAGTCGACTGCACGACTCGTCCGATCCACTGTCGTCCTCGGCGAGCCCGAGTTGGTCCGCGTCAAGGGTTGCGACATGCCAGTGCCTGCGCGGCGGTTACTCGCCATCGGTGACCATCTCCCGACCCGTCGCACCGAGTCCAAACTTGTCGGGCGCACGCGGGAGTTGAACTTCGTCACGGCGATACTGGATGATGCCATGGGCGGCGCTGGGTGCGTGGTCGGTGTCCTTGGGCCGCCCGGCATTGGCAAGAGCCGGCTGATCCGCGAAGTCGCGGCGATTGCTGGCGCGCGCGGAGTGCCCGTGTTCACCACGTACTGCGAATCCCATGCCGCTGGCGTCTCATTCCACGTTGTCTCGCGGTTACTGCGAGCGAGCATGGGAATCGAGGAGCTGGACACCTCTGCGGCGAGAACCCTTGTCCGGAAACAATTCATAGACGCCGATCCAAGTGACCTACTGCTCCTCCATGACCTGTTGGGGATTCGCGATCCTGGGGTTCCGTTGCCCGAGATCGCGCCGGACGCGCGCCATCGGCGATTGACCGCACTGATCAACTCGCAATCACTCGCGCGCGCGGAACCCGCCGTATACGTCATCGAGGATGCGCACTGGATCGACGAGGTCAGTGAATCGATGCTTGCCGATTTTCTGCCAGTCGTACCGCAGATACCGTCGCTGACTCTCATCACGTACCGCCCGGAATACCGCGGTGTGCTGAGCCGGGTCGCGGGGGCCCAAATCCTCGCGCTAGGGCCGTTGAGCGATGCACAGGGCTCGACGCTGACCGCGCAACTGCTCGGCGCTGACCCGTCGCTCGGCGAACTGGCAGCGCAAATCGCTGACCGCGCCGCCGGCAACCCATTCTTCGCCGAGGAGATCGTGCGTGATCTGGCTGAACGCGGTGTACTACGTGGTGACCCCGGCGCCTTCCACTTGGGTGGTGAGGTAGCCGATGTCGATGTGCCTGCGACGCTACAAGCGGCCATCGGGGCGCGCATCGATCGCCTTGATCCGGTCGCAAAGAGAACCCTGACCGCAGCGGCGGTCATCGGAGCGCGCTTCGACTCCGACCTCTTGATTGCGCTCATCCACGATGCAGAAATTGATCCACTCATCGGGGCGGATCTCGTCGACCAGGTGAAGTTTTTCCCGCGAGCCGAGTACGCATTTCGTCATCCGCTGATCAGGACAGTCGCCTACGAGTCACAGCTCGCATCGGACCGCGCCAAATTGCACTGCATCCTCGCAGCTGCGATTGAGGCCCGCGGATCGGTTGACGAGAATGCCGCGCTGATCGCCGAACATTTTGAAGCTGCAGGTGATTTGCACTTGGCCTTCACCTGGCATATGCGGGCCGGAACCTGGGCAATGAACCGCGATATCAACGCAGCACATACGAGTTGGCGGCGAGCACGGGAGGTCGCTGACCGGTTACCCGCAGGGGACCCCGATCAGATGCCTATGCGCATCGCACCACGGACATTCCTCTGCGCCACAGCCTCTCGCCAAGGTGGCATCAGCGCCGAAACCGGCTATGCAGAGTTGCGCGACTTGTGCACCGCTTCGGGTGATCAGCGATCCCTCGCCATAGGCATGGTCGGGGTAGTGAGCGAAAACCTCATCAAACGTCACCGGGAAGAGGCTTCACGCTTGGCCGGCGAACAGGTCCGATTGCTCGAGTCGATCAATGATCCGACGTTGGCGCTTGCCCTGCTTCCGATGGCACTGCTTGCAAAGACGGAGACGGCTGAAGTGGCCGAAGTTCTGCGGTTGGCCCAACAAGTCATCGACCTTGCCGACGGCGATCTCTCCAGAGGGAACATGGTTTTCGGGTCGCCATTGGCCTACGCCATCGCGATGCGTGGGATCGCAACAGCCTGCCTTGGTAGGGTCGGTTGGAAGGATGACCTCCTGCAAGCCATTCAGGTGGTGCGCGAGGTCGATTCGTTCACGCGCGCCAGTATCTTCTATTACACACATGCCTTGCCCGTCACATTGGGCTTTCTGCGGCCCGATGACGCTGTACTCCTCGACAGCGCCGAAACACTTGACATTGCAAGGCAAATGGGTGAGAACCTTGCGGTGTTCATGACCGAAAGCGCCCATGGCATCGTTCTCGTCTGTCGGGGACCGGGGGACCGCGAAATCGGTCTCGAGTTGCTTCAGAGAAGCCGCCAGAGCGCACTGGAACAGATGTGGACCATTCCGTCGAATTCCGATAGTTATATCGCGCGGGAGATGGCTCGAATTGGTGATATCGATGGCGCTATCGACCTGGCCCGATCTGCACTCCGTGGGTTGTTGGGCTCGCAGCGGTGTATCGACAGTGCACTGGCCGCTACTGCATTCGTAGAGGTGCTCCTTCAACGCGGTGGGGAAGGAGATATCGACGATGCGCAGGCGGCGATCGACTGGTTAGCCGCCGTCCCGACCGACGAAGGATTCGTGCTCAACGAAATCACCCTGTTGCGGTTACGGGCACTGATTGCAAATGCCAGAGGCGATGACGCCACTTATCGGGATCACCGGGACTGCTACCGAAAGATGGCCGCAGAACTTGGCTTTGAAGGTCACACGGCGATGGCCGAGGCGATGCGATGACCGCCTGCGGCACTTGCAACGTAGAGCTTCGCCCAACGGCGAAGTTCTGCGACGAGTGCGGCGCCGCCATCAGTCCAGTTGCGAAACCGGCTGAGTACAAGCAGGTCACAGTCCTGTTCACCGACGTTGTGCATTCGATGGATATCGCGACGGCGGTAGGACCTGAGCGGCTCCGCGAGATAATGACCGAGCTTGTCGAGTGTTCGACAGCCGTCGTTACGCGTTACGGCGGCAGCGTGAATCAGTTCACCGGCGACGGGCTCATGGCAGTCTTCGGCGCTCCCCTGGCTTTGGAGGACCATGCTCTTCGCGCATGCCTGGCCGCATTGGCCATGCAAGAGGAAGCCAAACGTCTGGCATCAGACGTACAGCGTCGCGATGCGGTCGATCTACGGCTTCGCATCGGCGTGAACTCAGGCGCAGTCATTGCAGGCGAAATCGGATCGGGGGCCTTGGGCTACACCGCAATCGGCGATCAGGTCGGTATGGCCCAACGTATGGAGTCGGCCGCGCCACCCGGTGGGGTCATGCTCAGCGATTCGACCGCACGCCTCGTCGAGAATGCCGTCGACCTCGGCGAACGAGAGCTTGTACACATCAAGGATGCAGACACTCCTGTCGCCGCGCGGCGTCTGGTCGCCGCTGGCAAGCACCACCCCAGTCCGCGCGCCGAGTCCAAACTGGTTGGGCGCACTTGGGAACTCAACACCGTTGCAGCGATCCTGGAGGAAACCACCCGCGGCCTCGGCGGTGTCGTCAACATCGTCGGCCCGGCGGGGATCGGCAAGAGCCGCCTGGTCCGCGAAGTCACCGCGATCGCGTCGGCACGCGATGTGCCGGTGTTCACCACCTACTGCGAATCGCACACCAGCGATATCCCCTTTCACGTGATCGCCCGCCTCATGCGGGCAACGTCAGGAATTGAAGGGCTCGACCCGGAGGCCGCGCGTGCGCGCCTCCGAGAACAAGCCCCACACGTCGACTCCGATGATGTGCCCATACTCGAGGATCTGCTTGGGATCCGCGATCCAACCGAGGCGGTTCCGGCCATCGCACCTGACGCACGTCGTCGACGCTTGACTGCACTCATCAACGCCGGATCCATGGCCCGGACCGACCCTGCGGTCTACGTCATCGAGGACGCGCACTGGATCGACGAGGCCAGCGAGTCGCTGCTGACCGAGTTCATGGCTGTCATCCCCCAGACGCCGTCGCTGATGCTCATCACATGCCGGCCCGAATACGTGGGTGCTCTGACTCGTGTGCCGGGCACACAGACCATTGCCCTGCGGCCACTTACCGACGAGCAGGTGTCTGCGCTGTCTTCCGAGTTGCTGGGTGCAGATCCCTCGCTCGGCGGGCTCACGGCGCTGGTCACCGACAGGGCGGCCGGCAATCCGTTCTTCGCCGAGGAGACGGTCCGGGATCTGGCCGAGCGAGGCGTGCTCACCGGCCGGCCTGGGGCATATGAATTGCAGGGCGACGTAACCAGCGTCGAAGTGCCGGCCACCCTCCAAGCCACCATCGGCGCGCGCATCGACCGCCTTGATCCTGGGGCGAAGAGAACACTGAATGCCGCAGCAGTGGTTGGGATGCGATTCGATGCCGACCTGCTGACACCTCTCGTCGATCACATAGACGTGACACCACTGATCGATGCGCAACTGGTCGACCAGGTCAGGTTCGCACCCCGAGCCGAATACAGCTTTCGCCATCCGCTCATTCGCACCGTGGCCTACGAGTCCCAGCTGAAATCCGATCGCGCGCAACTGCATCAGCGCTTGGCGTCGGCGATCGAATCGCATGCCTCGGCCGACGAGAATGCGGCGCTGATCGCCGAACACGTGGAGGCAGCCGGTGACCTTCGCGCCGCTTTCGAGTGGCACATGCGTGCCGCGACGTGGTCGACCTGGCGCAACATCGCTGCCGCGCGGTCAACTTGGAACCGAGCCCAACAAGTCGCCGATCGGCTGACCGACGACGAACCCGATCGCATGGCAATGCGCATCGCCCCGCGCACCCTTTTGTGCGCCAACGCATATCGGTTCGGCATAAAGGGTCTCGATACCGGCTTTGACGAGCTGCAAAACCTTTGCGCCACTGCACTCGACCAGCGCTCGCTAGCGATCGGAACATGCGGCTTGCTCATGGCCCGGCAAATGGAAGGGCGAGGGCACGACCCAGAGGCGTCACGCCTCGCGACAGAACTCACCCAGTTGCTCGATTCTGTCGCCGACCCGACGTTGACAGTGGCGCTTAGTGTCCCGCTGATGTCCGTCAAGGTAGAGCTCGGCCATTTTTCGACGGTTCTGATCCTGGCCCAGCGAGTCATCGACTTGGCCGACGGAGACCTCGTCAAAGGCAAAATGATGACCGTATCTCCGCTCACGACTGCGATGGCATATCGGGGTTGGAGTCGCGCAGTCATGGGGCTTCCCGGCTGGAAGGACGATTTTGCGCGCGCAATCGCGGCAGCCAATGCGATTGACCCCGCCATGCGCTCTGGTGTGATCTGGATCGTTCGCATGGCTCCCATCGCCAACGGCGTGTTGCTCCCGGACGCAATAGCTCTTCACCAGACGGATGAAATACTCGCTGCAGCTGAGCAATTCGGCGATAACCTCGTACTAAACATGGCGCGGACCGCGCGAGGTATCACCTTGGTCCATCAGGAAGGCCTCGAGCGCGAAGCCGGCCGCAAATTGCTCGCGGAGCTTAGTGAAGCGGGCATCCAAAACCACTACTACAGCAACAACTTGCGCGTAATCGAGATCCACGTGGCTCGCGAGAAGGCCCGGATGGGCGACTTCGACGGTGCGATCGAACTGGTCCGTACAGCGCTCGATATTCTGTTCGCCACGGACGCGGCACAGTGGATTGCACGGGCAACCTTCGTGCTCGTCGAGTCGCTGCTGCGGCGCGGCTCCGATGCCGACTTCAATGAGGCGCGCGCAGCAGTTGACCGTTTGGCAGCCTTCCCAACCGAACCCGGATTTGTGCTGCACGATGTCTGGCTACTGCGGCTGCGGGCTTTGATGGCACAGACCCAGGACGATGAGGCCTCCTACCGGGATCACCGTGACCGTTACCGAAAGATGGCAGAAGAGTTCGGCTTTGAGGGCCACATGGCGTGGGCCGAGGCGATGCCATGACCACGTGTACGTCGTGCGCAAAGGAACTTCCGGACGACGCCCGGTTCTGTCTGCAATGCGGCGCAACGATCGCCGCGCCCCACTCCCCTGCCGAGTACAAGCAAGTTACCGTCTTGTTCGCCGATGTGGTGCGTTCCATGGACATCGCCGCCGCAGTGGGAGCCGAGCGCCTGCGCGAGATCATGACCGAGCTGCTGGACCGTTCAGCGGCTGTGGTGAAGCGCTACGGCGGAACCGTCAATCAATTCACCGGTGATGGCATCATGGCGGTATTCGGGGCGCCCGTTACATTGGAGGACCATGCCTTTCGCGCAGGCCTGTCAGCTCTGGAGATTCAGAAGGCAACGGAGACAATTGCGTCCGGGGTAAAGCGGTGCGACGGGATCGAGTTCCGACTGCGGATAGGCCTCAACTCAGGACAAGTCATCGCGGGCGAGGTCGGTACCAGCCCTCTGGGATATACCGCAATCGGCGAGCAAGTGGGAATGGCCCAACGCATAGAATCGGTTGCCCCGCCTGGTGGAGTGATGCTCAGCGAATCGACGGCGCGACTTGTGGAGAACGCCGCTGTGCTCGGCGACCCCGAACTCGTGCAGATAAAGGGTGCCGACGAGCCCGTGCGCGCCCGACAGTTGCTGGCCATTGGCGCACACCGACCCTCACGCCGTACCGAATCGGCGCTGGTTGGACGCAGTTGGGAACTCAACACGGTCACGGCGATACTCGACGAGGCGATAGGCGGCGCAGGCTGTGTCGTCACCGTTGTCGGGTCGCCAGGTATCGGCAAGAGCAGACTCATCCGTGAATCCGCCGCGATTGCCGCAGACCGCGGGGTGGAGGTAATCACCACCTACTGCGAGTCTCATACTCGAGACATCCCGTTCCATGTGGTGGCCCGGCTGTTGCGCTCAGCTCTGGGAGTCAACGACTTTGACGGCGTCACTGCGCGAACCCACATACGTGACCAATTCGAAGACGCAAATCCTGAGGACCTCGTCCTCCTCGACGACCTATTGGGCGTTCGGGACACCGCGACCGCACTGCCCGATGTCGCCCCAGATGCGCAACGGCGACGGTTGACCGCGCTGATCAACTCCGCGTCGCTCGCCCGCCCGGAACCCACGGTGTACGTCATCGAG
>CAVYPI010000061.1:0-36570 GCA_963770125.1 uncultured Actinomycetota bacterium
GGGTGAAGCGGAGAATTTAAGCCCCAGTAAACGGCGGTGGTAACTATAACCATCCTAAGGTAGCGAAATTCCTTGTCGGGTAAGTTCCGACCTGCACGAATGGCGTAACGACTTCTCAACTGTCTCAACCATAGACTCGGCGAAATTGCACTACGAGTAAAGATGCTCGTTACGCGCGGCAGGACGAAAAGACCCCGGGACCTTCACTACAACTTGGTATTGGTGCTCGATACGGTTTGTGTAGGATAGGTGGGAGACTGTGAAGCGGCCACGCCAGTGGTTGTGGAGTCGTTGTTGAAATACCACTCTGATCGTATTGGGCCTCTAACCTCGAACCGTCTATCCGGTTCAGGGACAGTGCCTGGCGGGTAGTTTAACTGGGGCGGTTGCCTCCTAAAATGTAACGGAGGCGCCCAAAGGTTCCCTCAACCTGGACGGCAATCAGGTGTTGAGTGTAAGTGCACAAGGGAGCTTGACTGCGAGACGGACATGTCGAGCAGGGACGAAAGTCGGGACTAGTGATCCGGCACCCCCGAGTGGAAGGGGTGTCGCTCAACGGATAAAAGGTACCCCGGGGATAACAGGCTGATCTTCCCCAAGAGTCCATATCGACGGGATGGTTTGGCACCTCGATGTCGGCTCGTCGCATCCTGGGGCTGGAGCAGGTCCCAAGGGTTGGGCTGTTCGCCCATTAAAGCGGCACGCGAGCTGGGTTTAGAACGTCGTGAGACAGTTCGGTCTCTATCCGCCGCGCGCGTCAGAAGCTTGAGGAAACCTGTCCCTAGTACGAGAGGACCGGGACGGACGAACCTCTGGTCCACCAGTTGTCCCACCAGGGGCACCGCTGGATAGCCACGTTCGGACAGGATAACCGCTGAAAGCATCTAAGCGGGAAACCCCCTCCAAGACCAGGCTTCTCACCCTTTCAGAGGGATAAGGCCCCCCGCAGACCACGGGATCAATAGACCAGACCTACACGCCCCGCAAGGGGTTCAGGGAACTGGCACTAACCGGCCGAAAACTTACAACACACCCCCCACAAAAAGGGGAAAAAAACCTCGCAACCACAAACCACATCAACCACACCCCGCCACCAATAACACACCACCACCACGACAACAGAAAAAAGTTACGGCGGTCCATAGCGGCAGGGAAACGCCCGGACCCATCCCGAACCCGGAAGCTAAGCCTGCCAGCGCCGATGATACTACCCAACCCGGGTGGAAAAGTAGGACACCGCCGAACACACATTAAAGTCCTCTGCCCTCCAATTTCGATTGGAGGGCAGAGGCATTTTTATCGCATGTTCAATCGAATAGTGCGGGTGCGGTGCGGCTTTTCTCCAATTCGAGTAAGACCCTTTTTCGATCGAGGCCGCCGCCGTATCCGGTGAGGCTGCCATTTGATCCGATCACGCGATGGCACGGAACGATGATGCCGATCGGGTTGTGGCCATTCGCCAATCCGACTGCGCGAAACGATCCGGGAGATCCGATCTGCCGGGCGATCTCGCCGTACGACCGCGTTTCCCCGTAGGGAATCGTCAGCAGGGCCTCCCAGACCCGCCGCTGGAACGCCGTGCCGACCAGGTCGAGCTCAAGCTCGAAGTCCGTCCGGTCGCCGGCGAAGTACGCCTCGAGTTGTTCGACGGCTTCGGGGAACGCCTCGTCGTCGGGTTCCCAGCCGTCATGGCTCGGCTCGTAGGTCTGGTCGACCATCCGCAGATGCATCAGTCGCCCATCCCTGCCCGCCAGCGTCAACCGCCCGACCGGACTGTCCATCGAGCGAAACTGCAGTGCTTTCATCACTTCTCCTTCGGTGGCCATTCGTTGACCGCATGTTCTAGGGCTGTCCACAAGTGCTGAGTGGCGTACGACCGCCACGGCCGCCACCGTCCACTGCGATCGGTCAACGGGCGAACATCGGCGGGCAGGCCCAGCTGCGTGGCCGCCAATCGAACGCCCAGATCACTGGCCGGGAACGCGTCGGGGTCGCCCAGGCCACGCATCGCGATCACCTCGGCGGTCCACGGGCCGATGCCGGGCAGCGCCAGCAGCTGCTCGCGTGCGCGGTTCCAGTCGCAGCCGGCGTCCAGCACCAAATCCCCGTCCGCCATCGCGCCGATAAGCGTGGTCAGCGATCGCTGTCTCGACTTCGGGAATGCCAGATGCGCCGGATCGATCTCAGCGAGGTGCTCGACCGCCGGAAACACATGGGTCAGACCGCCGTTGAAATCGGCTACCGGCTGGCCGTAGGCGGTCACGATGCGCCGCGCGTGGGTGCGTGCGGCCTTCAGCGACACCTGCTGGCCGAGCACCACTCGCACGGCGAGTTCCTGCTCGTCGACCGTCCGGGGAATCCGTTGCCCGGGTGCCTTGGCCACCAGCGCGGTCAGCTCCGGGTCGGCGCTCAGTGCGTCGACGACGGCCTGGGGATCCGCGTCGAGGTCGAGCAGTCGTCGGCACCGCGCGATCGCCGTGGACAGATCGCGGAAGTCGTCCAACACGAGTTGACTCCGCACATGATCGGGTTGCGGTGTGAGGCTTACGATTCCGTTGCCGTTCGGCAGCCGCAACGTCCGTCGATACGCGCCGTCTCGCACCTCCTCGACGCCGGGCACCGCGCTAGCCGCGAGGTGGCCGAACAATCCCTCGTACGCGAATGGCGTCCGCACCGGCAGCCGCAGGGACAACGCACCTGTGGCACCGCCGTCGCCACGCCCGAATCGCGTACGAGCACGTTGGCGCAGGGTGGTCGGCGTGAGATCGCACACCGACCGGACTGTGTCGTTGAACTGGCGGATGCTCGAGAAGCCCGCGGCGAACGCGACGTCGCTGAAGGGCAGCTCCGTGGTTTCGATCAGCACCCGGGCGGTCTGGCTGCGTTGCGCCCTGGCCAGCGCCAGTGGATTCGCGCCGACCTCCGCCTGCAGCAGCCGCTCAAGCTGGCGGGTGGTGTAGCCGACCCGCGTCGCCAGCCCGGTAACACCCTCGCGGTCAACGGTGCCGTCGGCGATCAGCCGCATCGCCCTGGCCACGACGTCGCCGCGCACATTCCATTCCGGTGACCCCGGTGAGGCGTCGGGCCGGCAGCGCTTGCATGCCCGGAAGCCGGCTCGTTGTGCGGCCGCCGCAGTCGGATAGAACCGCATGTTGCGGGCGTACGGCGGGCGGACCGGGCAGCTGGGCCTGCAGTAGATTTTCGTGGTCAGCACGGCGGTGACGAACCAGCCGTCGAACCGGGCGTCCTTGGATTGGACGGCCCGATAGCAGCGGTCGAAGTCTTCGTGCATGCATCGACAATTACACGAGCCCACTGACATCACTGGCGGAAAAACGACATCGTCGTTGCGGCGGCTCAGACGGCCCGCTCATCGGGTTGACCACGTCCTCTAGATCCGTTTGATTGTCGCGAGCCAGGCCGGTGGCTTGAACGCCGCTTTCAGCTCTTCCTGACTGATGGGGTGCGGGCCAGTATCGGGGCCAACATCACTGAAGCACAACACATACAGGGTTCCCTCGTGCTCAGTCACCGACGCGAGGCTCGCCACGTATCATGGTCGCTCCTCGCCTGCGTCGAAGGTGTGGAAGAGTCCGCGGTCCAGCACCGTCTCGAACCGTCGCCCCAAACGCTCCAGCTGCAACGCGTCGGCCATGGCGAACTCGATCTCGTCCCACGGTCGTCGGCTTTCTCTCGGGCGATGGCCAGCGCCGTCTCAGCCACGTCAACGCCCAGAACCGACAATTCCAGGACCGTCGTGGTAGGACGCATCCCAGGGCAGCCCCGTCAGCCGTTCGTGACTGGTTGGGTCCCGACCACTGAACGGATCATCAGCGAGGGTTCCTGATCGCTCCGACAAACTTCGTCCCGTCCGTGCAACGGCCTTGCCACTTCAGAGTGGCACGCCAGTCCACAGGATCTGAGTCATGTGCGTTGCGTGAAGAGCGCCACCGCCAGACATAACGACGTAACCAGGTTATAGGCGCACAGTGCGCCATAGAGAAGACTGTCGCGCGGATCGAACCCGAGCACGCCCGGCGCGTGATGTGCGACCCCGAGCACGCAGACGATAGTCAATGCCGCCCAACCCCACGCTGTGAGTGCGCTGAAGACGAGTGCTGTCCGTCGTCCCAGGCAGGCCAGGAGAGCCAGCGCCCCCATGATCAGGAGAAGCCCCGCATGCGGCGGCGTCACCTTGAGACCGAGCATCGGTATGCCGTCCGCGCCGAAGCGGGTGTATCCCATCGACCAGGCCAGCGCGACACCGCCGAGCACGCCGATTGCCAGCCCCTCGACCATCAACAACCCTCGACCCGTGCGGCAGCGTAAGCGCTCTCCTTCTTGCC
Organism: uncultured Actinomycetota bacterium; assembly: GCA_963770125.1. GTDB lineage: Bacteria > Actinomycetota > Actinomycetes > Mycobacteriales > Mycobacteriaceae > Mycobacterium. The sequence goes on from CAVYPI010000061.1 coordinate 4,347, forward strand.
GTTGCGTGGTGTCGCCCGCGTCAAGTCGCACGGGGGAATCGACAGATATCGTTGCGGGCGGCTGCATGCCCGTGGCTCGAGCCCGCCGCTCGGCCGACGTGGCGGTGCGATATTCGGCAGTCGCCGTTTGGCGAACCCCGCCCCGAACCTCGCGCATTGCTCCAGCCTGCCGTGAAGTGAGGGATAATGGGCTCAACGCAAGCCAATTGACAGCGGATGTGGTGCAAGTCCACAACAAGACATGCGGATGGGGATTTAGTTGGCTGAGTGGGAATCGGTATGGTCATACCCGATGCGCGTCGGATTGAAGCAAACGATGGCAGTCGGGATCCTCTTGGTGCTCTCGGCGAGCGGCTGCAGCTCGCAATCGCATCCGGCGACGACGTCCATCACTGTGTTCGCCTCATCGGCGATGATCAAAAGCCTGACCACGATCGGCAAGCAGTTCGAGGCTGAAAACCCGGGGACTTCAGTGGAGTTTATCTTCGCCAGCTCGTCGGACCTGTCGGCGGAGTTGTCGGACGGCAATGACGCGGACGTGTTCGTATCGGGTGACCACGAGAACATGTCGGCCATCGCAAACGCGGGCCTGATCGGATCAACTCCGGTGCCGATCGCGACGACCAGCCTGGTTATCGCCACAGCCCCGGGTAACCACGACAATCTCGCCTCATTCGCGGACCTGGCCCGACCAGGTGTGCGGGTGGCGGTGTGCGGGGGACCCGGCGCCTGCGGGTCGGCAACCCGGCAGCTCGAAGACCGCACAGGGGTGCGGCTTCATCCGCAGAACGTTGATATGACGGCCCCTGACGTTCTCAAGGACATCACGAGCGGGAAGGTCGACGCTGGTCTGGTGTTCAAGAGCGACGCGCTGGACGTCGGGGACAACGTCTTATGGTTCACATTTCCTGAGGCTGCCGACGCGACGGTCACGTCATGGATTGCGCCGATGAAGAATTCAGATCAGGCCGAACTTGCGACGAAGTTCATACATGACGTCACGGGCGCGGCCGGCCGAAAGGTCTTCGCCGACGACGGCTTTGCCGATCCAGACAAGAAATTCGAGGGCTAACGGAGCGCGTCGAGGCGGGTCACCAGGTGTAGTGACCCGCCTCGAATTATATTGGTTTACAGTGGGATCCACTGCCCGAGGTACCAGAAACCCCATCCGTTTCCGTCCCCGGCGAGCATCGGGTTCACCTGCTGGCCCATCCAGTTGAAGGGCTGGTGGTCAAAACGGCCCTGGTCGATGCCGCGACCGTGCCAGTCGTAAGGGGCCGGGCCGCCACGGTCGTCTCGATGGTTACCGCACGGTGGGGCGCCTGGACGGTCGCAACCCTGCCAGGGATCTGCACCGGCCGTTCCAAGGCCGACGCCGAACAGTCCCGATATTCCGATTCCGGCCGCCAGGGCCGACGCAGACAACGCACGCCTGAAACTCATTTCCTCACTCCATTTCTCGTCGGTGCGGCAGTCCTTTGCCACGCGGAGTGACGTTAAGGGGTGGACATTGTATGGCTCTGTGGTGGCGATGTGCGCGCGCTGTGCAAGCGGTAACATATTGACAACCGTTTGCTATCAACGGGATTGAGGAAGCCGCTAGACCGGGGAGGCCAGCCGGGTGGGCTCGTCGTGACCGCGCAACGTCACTGTGTCACCGAAAGTCCAATGTCCGCACTCAGTTTCGCTGGCATTCTGGACGGTCTCGGATGACGCCAGCAGGTGGGTGGGCTTGGACTTGGCCAGCTCGCATAGCCGGGCGGCCTCATTGACCGGCTCACCGATCACGGTGTACTCGAAACGCTCCTTGGCGCCCACATTGCCTGCGACCGCCTCCCCGGACGCCACGCCGATTCCCGCTTCACACTCTGGTACCTCTTCGCGGATCCGCCGGGCGATCGCCCGACTGGTCGCGAGCGCCTCGTCTTCGGGGTGGTCGAGGTCGTTCGGGGCGCCGAAGACAGCCAGTGCCGCATCGCCTTCGAACTTGTTCACCAGCCCGTGGTGGCGGTCGACTTCTTCGACGATTACCGCGAAGAACCGGTTCAGCAGGTCGACCACCTCGGTCGCAGGCCGGCCGGTGACCAGCTGCGTAGAGCCGATGATGTCGACGAAGATGACGGCGACGTGGCGTTCCTCGCCACCCAGCCTGGGGCGCTGTTGCTCCGCGGCGGCGGCCACCTCACGGCCGACGTGGCGGCCGAATAGGTCGCGGACGCGCTCGCGTTCCCGCAGTCCGGCGACCATCGAGTTGAATCCGCGCTGTAGCTCGCCGAGCTCGGTGCCGTCGAACACCACCACGTTGCAGTCCAGATCGCCCTGTTCGACGCGTTTCAGCGCGGTCCGCACCACGCGCACCGGCGTCGCGGTGACCCACGATAGGATCCACATCAGCAGGAAACCGAATAACAGTGCGATTACCGCCAAAACGATTACGGCGAAGGCGAATTGAGTTTCGGTCATGTTCTGCAGCGATAGCGCGAACACACCGGTGAGCAGGATGCCGATCACCGGCACACCCGATCCCAAGAGCCAGACTGTCATCGTCCGGCCCATGATTCCGGCGCTCAGCCGGCACGGCGGCGGACCGGCCTCCAACGCCTGCGCCGCCACGGGGCGCAACGCGAACTCCGTCAGCAGGTAGCACGCCGTCGCAACCACAAGACCGCTGAAGCCGACGGAGAACAGGAAACGCGGAATGAACGCGACATCCTGCAACCCGTACAGCGTTGTCAACAGGGCCGCCCCCACGCCCCACAGGATCAGGACCGCCTTCGCGACCCGCCACGGGGCCAGAAAGGTGTTGAGCTGATCCTCCTGTGTCGGCGGGCGTTCCTCGATCGCCCATCGCAGCCGTTGACCGTGCGCCGCGTGATCCAGAACGTCCCCAGCATCGACGCGAGAGCCGTGTAGGCGGGGGCGACCACCAATGCGATCCACAAAGGCGCGTCACTGAAGACGCTCGGCACCGGGAACACGACTGTGACCAGCAATATGGCGATGCCGATGCCGAGCATGTTTGGTGGCCAAGATGAACACCGTCAGGATCACCTGAATGCGAACGCGTCGTCGAGCCTGGCTTTCAGTGGACTTCCCAAGCAGCCATGACCCGTATTCCGGGGTATCCGGCAGCCGCCCGCTCTGCCGGGTCACCGTCTCCAAAACCCGGCCAAGGCGGTGTGCGACGCTCTTGTTGGCGCTCATCGTGGCCCCAGCCTAATTTGCCGGTCCCGGCACATATGGTGTTCGGGTGCGTCTCGTGATCGCGCAGTGCACCGTTGACTACGTCGGGCGGCTGACCGCTCATCTACCCTCCGCCCGTCGGCTGTTGCTATTCAAGGCCGACGGATCGGTGAGCGTGCACGCCGACGACCGGGCATACAAGCCGCTGAACTGGATGAGCCCGCCATGCTGGCTCATCGAAGAGGTCGACGGGCCGGTCCCGCTGTGGGTCGTCCAGAACAAGGCCGGCGAGCAGCTGCGCATCACGGTCGAGGACATCGAGCACGACTCCAGCCACGACCTCGGCATCGACCCCGGTCTGGTCAAGGACGGTGTCGAGGCCCACCTGCAGGCGCTGCTGGCCGAGCACGTCGAGCTGCTCGGCAGCGGGTACACCCTGGTGCGGCGGGAGTACATGACCGCCATCGGGCCCGTCGATCTGTTGTGTCGGGACGAGCAGGGGCGATCCGTGGCCGTCGAGATCAAGCGCCGCGGCGAGATCGACGGAGTCGAGCAACTCACCCGCTACCTCGAGTTGCTCAACCGCGACACCGTGCTCGCCCCGGTCACCGGAATCTTCGCGGCCCAGCAGATCAAGCCACAGGCCCGAACGCTGGCCACCGATCGCGGGATCCGTTGCGTGACTTTGGACTACGACCAGATGCGTGGCATGGACAGCGACGAGTACCGGCTGTTCTGACAGACTGGTCGACATGCACCGGCGCCGGAACCCACCTGGCCGGCAACGCTCCCTACCGCCGTTGCCTGCGGCCCGTCAGATCGAGACCGGAGCCGACGGCTACGAATACGAAGTGCGGCCGATCGCGGCCTCACGCGCGACCAAGACCTACCGCTGCCCTGGGTGTGATCACGAAATCGTCATTGGCACAGCGCATTTGGTGGTGTGGCCCGCCGAAATGGGTGAGAGCGCAGCCGACGACCGGCGACATTGGCACACGCCGTGCTGGGCGCACCGGGCAACACGCGGCCCGACGCGGAAATGGTCTTAGTGGTCGGCTGCCGGGTGGTCGGCTGCCGGCTCGACGAGCTCGACCAATACCCCGCCGGCGTCCTTGGGATGAATGAAGTTGATCCGGGAATCGGCGGTGCCACGCCGCGGCGCGTCGTAGAGCAACCGGATGCCCTGCTCGCGCAGCCGCTCGGTCAACGTCTCGATATCGCTGACGCGATAGGCGAGCTGCTGAATGCCGGGGCCACGCTTGTCGAGGAACTTCGCGATCGGAGAACTTTCGTCCAGCGGAGACATTAGCTGGATCTGCGCGCTGCCGACCGGCGCGCCGCGCACCGAGAGCATGGCCTCGCGGACACCCTGGTCCTTGTTGACCTCTTCGTGCAGGACGATCATGCCGAGGTGATCGTGGTACCACTTGATCGCGGCGTCGAGGTCAGGAACCGCGATGCCGACATGGTCGATTGCTGTCACTAGCGCGGTGGCAAGGAGCGGACGGGCATCGACTTGCTCGGCGGTCATAACGCAAAGGTAACCTAACGAGAAACATTCTGCTTCTCCGGTCGGCCGCAACGGCCGCCAGGGACCGCCTTGGAGGCATTAATGACGACGTCGGTGATTGTTGCTGGAGCACGTACGCCGGTGGGCAAACTGATGGGCTCGCTCAAGGACTTTTCGGCCAGCGATCTCGGCGCGATCGCCATCTCGGGTGCGCTGGAGAAGGCCAAGGTTCCGGCGTCGCTCGTCGAGTACGTGATCATGGGCCAGGTGCTGACCGCCGGAGCCGGCCAGATGCCCGCCCGCCAGGCCGCCGTGGCCGCCGGGATCGGCTGGGACGTGCCTGCGCTGACCATCAACAAGATGTGTTTGTCCGGCATCGACGCCATTGCGCTGGCCGATCAGCTGATCCGGGCCGGTGAGTTCGACGTGGTCGTCGCCGGTGGTCAGGAGTCGATGACCAAGGCGCCGCACCTCCTGATGGACAGCCGCGCCGGCTACAAGTACGGCGATGTCACGGTGCTCGACCACATGGCCTACGACGGGCTGCATGACGTATTCACCGACCAGCCGATGGGCGCGTTGACCGAGCAGCGCAACGACGTCGATCAATTCACCCGCGCTGAGCAGGACGAGTTCGCTGCGCAGTCGCACCAAAAGGCCGCCGCGGCATGGAAAGACGGCGTCTTCGCCGACGAGGTGGTGCCGGTGAAGATCCCGCAGCGCAAAGGGGACCCGCTGGAGTTCACCGAGGACGAGGGCATCCGTGCCGACACCACGGCCGAATCGTTAGCTGGACTCAAGCCCGCTTTCCGCAAGGACGGCACCATTACCGCCGGCTCCGCGTCGCAGATCTCCGACGGCGCCGCCGCGGTGGTGGTGATGAACAAGGCCAAGGCGCAGGAGCGGGGGCTGACGTGGCTGGCCGAGATCGGCGCCCACGGCGTCGTCGCGGGCCCGGACTCCACCCTGCAATCGCAGCCCGCGAACGCTATCAAGAAAGCCATTGCCCGCGAGGGCATCTCGGTCGACCAGCTCGACGTCGTAGAGATCAACGAGGCGTTCTCGGCGGTCGCGCTGGCTTCGATGGAGGAACTCGGCGTCGATCCGAAGAAGGTCAACGTCAATGGCGGAGCCATCGCGATCGGCCATCCGATCGGTATGTCGGGGGCACGGATCACCCTTCACGCCGCCCTTGAGCTGGCACGACGCGGTTCTGGCTACGCCGTTGTCGCGCTGTGCGGTGCCGGCGGCCAGGGCGACGCGCTCGTCCTGCGGGCGGGGTAACCCTCTACGACGTAACGTAGTGGCCAGCGGGTTTTTCGTCATGGCCCACGGGCTGATCTCCATCGCCTTTGTGGTGACCGGTCTGCTCGTCGGAATGGCGTTCATGGTCGGCCGGCTCATGGTTGCTGGCGGTTGTTGGCGAGCACCGTGCCTCTGTGCAGTGTGATCTTTCTCATATGGGCCGATCGCACGGGCCGAATGGGACCTGCGGAGGCCGCCTCGGCCGTCGTGCTACCGGGGCGGCGCGCACCCGAAACGACGTGACAGACTTGGGGGCGTGAGTCGTCCCCGACCTCCCATCGCGGCCTCCATGGCCGGTGCGGTTGACCTGTCTGCCCTCAAACAACGAACGACGCCCGCCGGCGAAGCCGACGGCGGCGTGGGCCAGCCAAATGGCGTGGAGATCACCGACGCCAACGTCGAAGCCGAGGTGCTGGTCCGGTCCAGCCAGGTGCCTGTGGTCGTGCTGCTGTGGTCGCCTCGCAGTGAGGCCAGCGCGCAACTCGGCGACGTCCTCGCGCAACTCGCGGCCGCCGACGACGGCAAGTGGTCGCTGGCGACGGTGAACGTCGACGCCGTGCCGCGGGTGGCGCAGATGTTCGGTGTGCAGGCCGTCCCGACGGTGGTGGCGCTGGCTGCGGGCCAGCCGTTGTCGAGCTTCCAGGGTTTGCAGCCGCCGGAGCAACTGCGCCGGTGGGTCGACTCGCTGCTGAACGCGACGGCGGGCAAGCTCAGCGGCGCCGGCGACGGCGAGGAGCCCGAGCAGGTCGACCCCGAACTCGCTCAAGCGCGAGCGCATCTGGACGCGGGGGACCTCGACGCCGCGTTGAAGGCGTATCAAGCCCTGCTCGACGCCAAGCCGAACCACGACGAAGCCAAGGGAGCAGTGCGTCAGATCGGCTTCCTCCAGCGCGCGACCTCCCGCGCCCCCGACGCGATCGTCGCTGCCGACGCCGCACCGGATGACATCGAGGTGGCCTTCGCCGCGGCCGATGTCGAGATTCTGCAGCAGAACGTCGCGGCGGCCTTCGATCGGCTGATCGCACTGATCAAGCGGACCGCAGGCGACGAGCGCACCAAGGTCCGCACCCGGCTGATCGAGCTGTTCGACCTGTTCGACCCGGCCGACCCCGAGGTGATCGCGGGCCGGCGCAAACTCGCCAACGCGCTGTACTAGTCGCCGAGATCGACGAAATGGCGAGTTCTACTCGCACTTTCGCGCCCGTTTGTCCGTTTGGGCGAAGTTAGGCGGGTTCGAACCACAGCGCGGCCAGCGGCGGCAGCACCATCACCGCTGACGCCGGACGTCCGTGGCACGGCTCGTCGGTAGCTTCCACCGCGCCGTAGTTGCCAATAGCCGTGCCGTTGTAGATGTCGGCGTCGGTGTTGAGCACCTCACGCCAGGTGCCGGCGTGCGGTAGGCCCAGCCGGTAGCGGGTGTGCTCAGAGCCGGAGAAGTTGAACACACACGCCAGCATCGAGCCGTCGTCGCCGAAGCGAAGGAAGCTCAGTACGTTGTTGGCGGAGTCGTTGGCGTCGATCCACGAGTAGCCCTCGGGGCTGGCGTCACGCGACCACAGCGCACGACGGCTTCGATAGATGCCGTTGATGTCGTGCACCATCCGCTGAATCCCGTTGGAGAAGCTCTTCTCGTCGAGCTGATACCAGTCCAGCCCGCGTTCCTCGGACCACTCCGCACGCTGGCCGAAATCCTGGCCCATGAACAGCAGCTGCTTGCCCGGGTGCGCCCACTGATAGGCCAGCAGACCGCGCAGCCCCGCGGCCTTCACGTGGTCGTTGCCGGGCATGCGGCCCCACAGCGTGCCCTTGCCGTGCACCACCTCGTCGTGACTGATCGGCAGCACGTAGTTCTCGCTGAAGGCGTACAACATCGAGAAGGTCATCTCGTGGTGGTGGTAGCTGCGGTGCACCGGGTCATGGCTGATGTAGTCCAGCGTGTCGTTCATCCAGCCCATGTTCCACTTCATCGAAAAGCCAAGCCCGCCAAGGTTGGTCGGCCGTGTCACGCCGGGCCACGACGTCGACTCCTCGGCCACAGTCACAATACCCGGCGCCAACTTGTGCACGGTGGCGTTCATCTCCTGCAGGAACTGCACGGCTTCCAGGTTCTCGCGGCCGCCGTAGATGTTCGGCGTCCAGCCGCCATCCGGTCGCGAGTAGTCGAGGTAGAGCATCGACGCGACCGCGTCGACCCGCAGCCCGTCGATGTGGAAGTCCTGCAGCCAGTACAGCGCGTTGGCGACCAGGAAGTTGCGCACCTCGGCCCTGCCAAAGTCGAACACGTAGGTGCCCCAGTCGAGTTGCTCGCCGCGGCGCGGGTCGGAGTGCTCGTAGAGGGCAGTGCCGTCGAAGCGGCCAAGCGCCCACGAGTCCTTGGGGAAGTGTGCGGGCACCCAGTCCATGATCACGCCGATGCCTGCCTGATGAAGCCTGTCCACCAGGTACCGGAAGTCATCGGGGCTGCCCAGCCGTGACGTCGGCGCGTAGTACGACGTGACCTGATAGCCCCAGGACCCGCCGAACGGATGCTCGGCAACCGGCATCAACTCGACATGCGTGAAGCCCTGGGCGACAACGTATTCCGTCAGCTCGTCGGCCAGTTGCCGATAGCTCAGCCCGGGCCGCCACGACGTCAGATGCACTTCGTAGGTGCTCATCGGCTCGAACACTGGATTCTGCCGCGTGCGCTGCGTCATCCAGTCGTTGTCGCCCCAGGTGTAGGAACTCTGGGTCACCTTCGAGGCCGTCTGCGGCGGCACCTCGGTGGCGAACGCCAGCGGGTCGGCGCGGTCGGTCACCGAGCCGTCGGCGCCGTGCACGCGGAGCTTGTACAGGCCACCGACCTCAAAACCGGGCCAGAACAACTCCCATACACCCGTCGACCCGAGCACACGTAGCTGGGCCTCGTTGCCGTCCCAGTGGTTGAACTCACCGATCAGGCTGACACCCTTGGCATTCGGCGCCCACACCGCAAAGGAGACCCCGTCGACGACGCCGTCGGGCGTGGTGAAGCTACGGGGATGCGCTCCCAGGATCTCCCACAGGCGTTCATGGCGGCCCTCGGCGAACAGGTGCAAGTCCACCTCGCCGAGCGTGGGTAGGAAGCGGTACGCGTCGGCGACGGTGTGGGTGTCGGTCGCGCCGTCCGCACCGCGGTAGCTGACCTCGAGCCGGTAATCCACCAGGTTGGTGAACGGCAGCGCGACCGCGAACAGCCCCGACTCGATGTGTTGGAACGGATAGCGCTCGCCACCGACGAGCGCGGCCACCTCGACGGCATGCGGTCGATATGCGCGTATCACGGTCTGGTCGGAGTATTCGTGGGCGCCCAGAATCGAGTGCGGATCGTGGTGTTCACCCGCGAGCAGGCGGTTCAGGTCGGCCGTGTGCGGCCGCAGGTGTGGGCTGGTGAGGTTCGTTTGCGTCATGTCGTCACTCCCTACACAGCAGGTTCTGTCGTTGGTCTGTCGGTACCTGTGGCATGTTCAGCACATGCGCCACCGCCTTGGCCGGATCGAGGCGAACGTAATTCGATTGCCCCCATTGGTATTCGTCCCCGGTGATCTCGTCACGCACCCAGAAGCGGTCGTAGGGTTCCATCCCCAGTTCTCCCATGTCCAGCCACAGAGTCGCTTCTTCGGGCCCGAATGCGTTGAGCGTCACCACCACCAGGACCTGGTCGCCGGTCACCGGGTCGAACTTGCTGTAGGCAAGTATCGCGTCGTTGTCGGGGTGGTGAAACTTGATGGTGCGCAACTCGTGCAGCGCGGGGTGTACCCGTCGAATCTCGTTGAGCCGGGTCAGGAACGGCTCCAGCGATTCGCCGTCGGCCAGTGCGGCGTCGAAGTCGCGGGGTCGCAGTTCGTACTTCTCGGAGTTCAGGTATTCCTCGCTGCCTTCCCGAACCGGTCGGTGTTCGAACAGCTCGTATCCCGAGTACACGCCCCACGCCGAACTCATGGTGGAGGCCAGCACGGCCCGGATCGCGAACATGCCGGGACCGCCGTGCTGCAGGCTCTCATGCAGGATGTCGGGCGTATTGACGAACAGATTCGGCCGGGCATAGTCGGCGTGCTCGGCGATCTGCTGGCCGAACTCGGTCAGCTCCAACTTCGCAGTGCGCCAGGTGAAATACGTGTAGGACTGCGTGAAGCCGAGCTTGGCCAGCCCGTACAGGCGCGCCGGCCGGGTGAAGGCCTCGGCCAGGAACAGAACGTCGGGATCCTCGTTCTTGACCTCGCTGATCAGCCAGGCCCAGAAGTTCGGCGGCTTGGTATGGGGGTTGTCGACGCGAAACACCTTGACGCCGTGAGACATCCAGAATCGCACCACCCGAAGCACTTCCTCGCAGATCCCCGCGGGATCGTTATCGAAGTTGATCGGGTAGATGTCCTGGTACTTCTTCGGCGGGTTCTCCGCGTAGGCGATCGTCCCGTCGGGCAGCACGGTGAACCACTCGGGGTGATTCCGCGCCCAAGGATGGTCGGGCGCGGTCTGCAGCGCCAGATCCAGCGCCACTTCCAAGCCGTCGTCACGGGCGGCCGCGACGAAGTCGTCGAAGTCCTCGATGGTGCCCAACTCCGGGTGCACCGCGTCGTGTCCGCCTTCGTCGCTGCCGATCGCCCACGGTGAGCCGACGTCGTTGGGTGCGGCGGTCACGCTGTTGTTTCGGCCCTTGCGGTGCACCTTGCCGATCGGGTGGACTGGCGGGAGGTAGACCACGTCGAAGCCCATCCTGGCGATGCGGGACAGCTCCTTGGTGGCGGTTGCAAAGGTGCCGTGCACGGGATTGCCCTTGGCGTCCCACCCGCCGGTTGATCGCGGAAACATCTCGTACCACGAGCTGAACCGGGCCAGCGGCCGATCCACCCAGACGCCGTATTGCTCGCCGCGAGTGACCAATTCGCGCAACGGATACTGCTCGAGCACCTCGGTCACTTCGGCTGACAGGGCGGCGCCTGCGCGAGTGAACGGGTCGCCGGGTGCACGCAGCCGAGCCGCCGCATCGATGAGGGAGTAGCGGCGCTGGCGGGGCGCGCCCGTCGCCGCGCGCTCCAGCAGCCGGGCGCCGACGTGCAAGTCGTTGGACAACTCGCTTTCGCTCTGGCCCGCGTCGAGCTTGGCGGTGACGTGCTTGCGCCATGTCGCGATCGGGTCGCCCCAGCCGTCGACGCGGAAGGTCCACAATCCGACGCTGTTGGGACTGAACTGGCCGTGGAACACGTCGGGGGTTCGCCCCAGCGACATCGGCAGCAGTTGCGGTTTGACCCGCGGCGCGGGGCTGACCACGTCCTCGAGCGGCACGGGCTCGGCCGGCTTGACGCGTCCCGGCGGGTCGTCGGCCAGCCTCGGATACGCCGTGCCGTGGTAGCGCACGACCAGCGTGGCCGACACCACGTCATGGCCTTCGCGCCACACCGTGGCGCGGACGGGGACGATCTCACCCACGATGGCCTTGGCGGGAAACCGTCCACCTGAAACGACGGGTGCGACGTCATCGATCTCGATACGACCGGCCACCCCATCACTCCTTACACTGGCGCGGCCGCGGAGGTTGCTCTGTCGGCGCCGCCGACGCGGCCGTTGTGCTTGTCGTCTTGTCTTGGATTGGTGCCTTGTTGCGCCTTATACCCACCGTAGTGGTCGGCCCAATCCAACGGGGGCGAAGCGATTACCACACTGCAATGCAAAGAGCGGATTTGTCAGTAAGGTTGAGTCGCGTGAAAGCCCTCCGCCGGTTTACCGTCCGCGCACATCTACCCGATCGTCTGGCCGCGCTCGAACGTCTTTCGATCAACCTGCGCTGGTCGTGGGCCAAGCCACCGCAGGACCTGTTCGCGGCTATTGATCCCGAGCTGTGGAAGCACGTCGGATGCGACCCGCTCGCATTGCTCGGGCAGGTGGCTCCGAAGCGACTCGACGAGCTGGCCGAGGATGAGTCGTTCGTCCGCCGCCTCGATGAGCTGGCCGCTGACCTGGACAACTATCTGACCCGGCCGCTGTGGTACCAGCAGCAGGCCGAAGAGGGCGCGCAATTGCCGAAGGGCATCGCGTACTTCTCGATGGAGTTCGGCGTTGCCGAGGTGCTGCCCAACTATTCCGGTGGCCTGGGCATTCTGGCGGGTGATCATCTGAAGTCCGCGTCGGACCTGGGCCTTCCGCTGATCGCGGTGGGGCTGTACTACCGCTCGGGCTATTTCCGGCAGTCGTTGACCGCCGACGGCTGGCAGCACGAGAACTACCCATCGCTGGATCCGCAGGGCCTGCCGCTGCGGCTGCTGACCGACGAGGACAACAACCCGGTGCTGATCGAGCTGGCGCTGCCCGACCCAGCCCCGCTGCGGGCCTACGTGTGGATCGCGCAGGTGGGTCGAATCCCGTTGCTGCTGTTGGATTCCGACATCCCGGAGAACGAGCACGATCTGCGCGGTGTCACCGACCGGCTCTACGGCGGCGACCAGGAGCACCGGATCAAGCAAGAGATCCTGGCCGGCATCGGCGGGGTGCGGGCGATCCGCGCGTTCACCGAAATAGAGGGCCTGCCTGCGCCCGAGGTGTTCCACATGAACGAGGGACACGCGGGCTTTCTGGGCGTCGAACGCATCCGCGAATTGATCGACGCCGGGCTGGACTTCGACACCGCACTGACAGTGGTGCGGTCGTCGACCGTGTTCACCACGCACACTCCGGTGCCCGCAGGCATCGACCGGTTCCCGGTGGAGATGGTCAAGCGGTACTTCGGCGGGTCGACGGACGGCCCGTCAGGCGCGATGTCGCGGCTGCTGCCCGGCGTACCGCTGGACCGGATCATCGCGTTCGGCGCGGAGGACGACCCCTCGAAGTTCAACATGGCTCACATGGGCCTGCGGCTCGCGCAGCGCGCCAACGGGGTGTCCTTGCTCCACGGCCGCGTCAGCCGCAACATGTTCAACGAGCTGTGGCCGGGATTCGACCCGGGCGAGGTGCCGATTGGCTCGATCACCAACGGTGTGCACGGGCCGACCTGGGCGGCCCCGCAGTGGCTGGAGCTGGGCCGCGAGCTGCTGGGCTCGGATTCACCGAGCGAGCCGGCGGTCTGGCAGCGGCTGCAGCAGGTCGACACGGGACATATGTGGTGGATCCGCTCGCAGTTGCGGCAGGCCCTCGTCGAGGACGTGCGGCTCCGGCTCCGCCGCTCGTGGCTGGAGCGTGGCGCGTCGGACGCCGAATTAGGCTGGATCGCAACGGCTTTCGATCCCGACGTGTTGACCATCGGGTTCGCCCGGCGGGTGCCGACGTACAAGCGGCTCACGCTGATGCTGCGCGACCCGGACCGGCTGGAGAGGCTGCTGCTCGACGAGAAGCGCCCGATTCAGCTGATCGTGGCGGGAAAGTCGCACCCCGCTGACGACGGCGGCAAGGCGCTGATCCAGCAGGTGGTGAAGTTCGCCGACCGTCCGGCGGTGCGGCATCGCATCGCGTTCCTGCCCGACTACGACATGTCGATGGCCCGCCAGTTGTACTACGGCTGCGACGTCTGGCTGAACAACCCGCTGCGGCCGCTGGAGGCCTGCGGCACGTCAGGGATGAAAAGCGCGCTCAACGGCGGGCTCAACCTGTCCATCCGCGACGGCTGGTGGGACGAGTGGTACGACGGCGAGAACGGTTGGGAGATCCCGACCGCCGACGGACTCGCCGACGAGAACCGCCGCGACGACCTGGAGGCCGCCGCGCTATACGACCTGCTCGAGCGGTCGGTGGCGCCGAAGTTCTACGACCGCGACGAGCAGGGCATCCCGACGCGATGGGTGGAGATGGTGCGCCACACGCTGATCGCGCTCGGGCCGAAGGTGCTGGCCTCGCGTATGGTGCGCGAGTACACGGAGAAGTACTACGCGCCTGCGGCGCAGTCGTTGCGCAAGACCGTCGAACCCGGCGCGGACGGGGAGCCGTTCAGCGCGGCACGCGAGCTGGCCGCCTACCGGCAGCGGGCCCAGGAGGCCTGGCCGAAGATCCAGGTCACCGACGTCGACAGCTACGGCCTTCCGGACACGCCGCTGCTGGGTTCCGAGCTCACGTTGACCGCGACGGTACAGCTGGCCGGCCTGCGACCCGACGAGGTGGTGGTCCAGGCGGTGCTGGGTCACGTGGACGGCAGCGACACGCTCGTGGATCCGGTGACGGTGCCGATGGCGCACACCGGAACCGCCGACGGCGGCAACGAGGTGTTCTCCACGACCACACCCCTGCCGGTGGCGGGCCCCGTCGGGTACACAGTGCGGGTCCTGCCGCATCACCCGTTGCTGGCCGGTGACAACGAACTCGGCCTGGTCACACTCGCATAAAGACTGGCGCACATGCGGGACCTCTTTTGGCAAGGGGCGCAACCGCCGGGTCATGATCCTGGGCGGTATGAGTTCCGGCCGAGGAGGGCTGCGCTGTGCTGGTTCGTCCTCTTGCCGTGCTGACGGCCTGCGTGGTGACGTGCGTTTTGGCCATGCCGATCGCCGCCGCCGATCCGGAGACGGAACCGGTTTCTGCGGACGCGCCTGCTCCTGGGGCGGCCGCGCCGCCCGAAGCGGCACCGGCGGACGACGGCCGAGTGGAGTCGTCGCCGCCGAAGACGACGAAATCACCGGACGGCTGGACGCTCACGGTGTCGGCCACGGATGAGACACAGCGGGTGATCGCACCGCTGACAACCGCGATTTCGACCCGCGAGTACGAGGTAGGCGGGCATCTACAGCGGCTCACTGGTCGGCCCCGAGGAGGGGGATGGAGGCGCGCAGGGCACCCTCGAAGTGGGTTATCAGATTGGCTGCGGCATCGATATGAGCACGTCTAACGGTGTCTCGCTGACCGGCACCGTGGGACTCAACCCGTCGATCGGCGTCATCGGCACCGACGTCATCTCGCCGCTCCCGGAAGGGATTGTCCCAGGGCTCGGCAATAACATCGGCGGCGGTGTGACCGTCGGTCTCAAGCCCGGACTCATCAACACCGTTCCCGTGTTGAAGAAGGAGTTCAAGGGCGACAAGCCGTGGATCATGGTCGACGGATTCCGTATCAAGATCGACGGCTGCGTGGGTGAGTCGTTCATCCGCTCGTATGCATTCCTGACCCGGTCGACGGATATGTCCGACGCGGTCGCGGCGTGGTACGGCGTGACCAAGAAGGTCTAGCTGGTACCCGTTCGCGCCGAGATCGACGCATTGGCGAAATCCACTCGCACTTTCTCGCCCAAACGTGAGTTCGGGCGAATCACGGGAAGCGCTTGAAGCAGCGGTCCTCGTCGCCGAGCACGCCGACGCGAAACGCGTCGATCCTCGAGAAGCCGGACGGCACCGATTCGCCGTTGACGTCGCTGGCGGCCAGGCCGTTGGTCAAGATGCCCGATACCGCCTCGTCGACGTCACCGGCCGTCAGCGCGATGGTGTTTCCGTCGGGCGTGGTGACGTTTTTCGACATCTTGACGGTAGCCACGCCGGTGAGGCAGGCGGTGCGCAGTGCGGCCTCGGCGTTGTCCAGCACCACGCCGCCGTGTGCATGCTGGATGGCCTGCATATACCGCGAGACCAGCACCGAATAGGCCGTGTTGTCGCCGCTGGCCAGGCCGCCGCCGTCTGCGCTGTCGGATTGGGTGCCCATCACCTGCAGCTCGGCCAGGTCGACGACGATCGTGTCGGTGGCCGGGCAGTACGACGCAGGCGGGCTCGGCCTGGCGTCCGGGCAACCCTGGGCTTCGGAGGCCTCGAAGCTCAGCCGCGGCGGGTCGGCCGGCGAGAACAGGATGCCCATCGCGTCGACGATCGACCGCACCGACTCCTCGGTGACCGGCATTTCCCCGGTCTGGTCATCGGGCAGCAGCACGGGCAGGTCGCCTCGGCGTTGGCCGATCTCGCGCATGTCGATTGCCGCACACGCCGACGGCCCGTCGGTGAAGCCGAACTGGAACGCGGAGAGCCGTTCGAACGCGGAGCCGTGTTCGTCGACGCCGACTTCGGGATCGCCCTCGCTCAGCAGCGGATCGCGGAACCCGATCACCGCCGCCAGCACGTTGTTGAGGCCTTCACTCGTGCTGAGCGTGAAGCGCGGTGAATTGCCCTCGGCAACCCACCGCATGTAGGTTCCGGCGAAGCAGTCGGCCTGCTGCTCGGAGACCAGAGTCGGGGTGCCCTTCTTGGCCAACCCCGCCTGGTGCTGGACGGCGTGGCCGTACTCATGGGCGAGCACCATGCTCACGCCCATGTCCCCGTACGCCTTCTCCAGCGAAGGCAGCAGCTCGCCACGGTCCCAGCCGATGGTGTTGTCGTCGTCGCAGAACGCAGCATTGACGAGGCCGTACGTATCCGTGCCGCAGAACTCGCCGTTGAAACCGTCGGCGTCCCAGGAGATTACGGCCTCGATCGAAGAGAAGCTACCGTCGAACGTCTCGCTGTACGCGCTCTTCCAGAAATCCTCGATGTCGCTGACCGCGTTTCCCGCGAGGTTGTCCATCTTTCCGCCGTCGGTGCCCTGCACGACGCGGGCGGGTTCGTGGGTGCCGGGCCGCAGGCCGGTGGGTCCGTCGGTGGCCGGCATCCCGGCAACGTGAAACGGGTCGTCGAACACCGAAACCGCTTTGCCCTGAAGGGTTGTGGTACACGCCGCCACGAGCAGCGCCGAGCAGGTGGCGATCACGGCACCTACCACGCGCCATCGGCTCATGGACGCAGGATAGTGAAAGACTCAGGCGGTGCGCAGGCGTTGGAGCGCCTCACGCACCCGATTCGAGTCCGTCGTCGGCCAAAACGGCGGCAGTGATGCGCGCAGGTAACCACCGTATCGCGCGGTGGCCATTCGCGAGTCGAGCACCGCGACCACGCCGCGGTCGTCGACGCGGCGCAGCAGGCGCCCGGCACCCTGCGCCAACAGCAGCGCCGCGTGGCTGGCGGCCACGGCCATGAACCCGTTGCCGCCACGGGCTGCCACCGCACGCTGGCGCGCGGTCAGCAGCGGGTCGTCGGGCCGGGGGAACGGGATGCGGTCGATGAGAACCAGCGACAGCGACGGGCCGGGCACATCCACGCCCTGCCACAGCGACAGCGTGCCGAACAGCGACGTCTCAGCGTCGTCGGCGAATCTCTGCACCAATGCCGACGTGGTGTCGTCGCCCTGGCACAGCACCGGGGTGTCGAGCCGTTCCCGCATGATCTCGGCGGCCGCCTTGGCGGCGCGCATCGACGAGAACAGGCCCAGCGTTCGCCCGCCTGCCGCGGTGATCAGCGCGGCTATCTCGTCGAGTTGCTCTGCCGAGCCGGTGCCGTCGCGCCCGGGCGGTGGCAGATGGGCGGCGACGTAGAGGATGCCCGACTTCGCGTGTTCGAACGGCGATCCCACGTCGAGGCCGCGCCACCGCATGTCGTCGCTGGCGAGTCCCCACGCCACGGCCATCGCGTCGAACGTGCCGCCGATGGTCAGCGTCGCCGAGGTGAGCACGGCCGTCGAGCGCTCAAACAGCCTGACGCGCAACAACCCTGCCACCGACAACGGCGCCACCCGCAGCACTTCGCGGACGCTGCCGCTTCTGTCTTTGGTGCTCCTCGCGTGCGCGCCATCATCATGGTCGAGCCACACCACGTCGGTTCGGTCGGGGATGGCCGGGACGAACGAGGCGAGGATGCGGGTGGCGGTGTCGCTGATGTCGCTCAGCGCCGTCACCGCTTCCGCGCGCGCCGACGCCGCCTTCGGGTCACTCGGCGCAGTGTCGATCGCCGAACGTGCCCTGCTCGCGGCGTCGCGCAGCGCGGTCAGATACGTCGTCATCTCGTCATCGAGCACGTCGATGCGGCCCGGTGTGGCGTCGTGGATCGCCGACGAGAAGGTCGCCGTGGCGGCCTCGAGGCGTTGCGCGAGCTCCGGGTCGATGAGCCTGCCGGCGCGGCGGTGCGCGACGGCCAGCGACGTGGCCGACAGCTCGGCGGTGGCCACCCCGGTCACCCGGTCGACCAACTCATGCGCCTCGTCGACCACCAGTAGCTCATGTTCGGGCAGCACGGCGGCGTCGGTCATCGCGTCGATGGCCAGCAGCGCGTGATTGGTGACGACGATGTCAGCGTGGCCCGCCTTGTCGCGGGCCTTCTCCGCGAAGCAGTCGGTCCCGAACGGGCAGCGGGCCACGCCGATGCACTCCCGGGCCGATACGGACACCTGAGACCACGACCGGTCCGGCACACCGGGCGTCAGCTCGTCACGGTCGCCGGTGTCGGTGGTCGACGACCACGCGATCAGCCGCTGCACGTCGCGGCCCAGCGCGGTGGCGGCCACCGGCTCGAACAACTCCTCCTGCGGCAGGTCCTCCGGTTCGGTCGCCGACCCGTTGTGAATCCTGTTGAGGCACAGGTAGTTTCCTCGCCCCTTCAGCAGCGCGAACTCCGGTCGACGGGGCAGGGCGTCGGCGAGTGAGTCGGCCAGCCGCGGCAGGTCGCGGTCGACGAGCTGGCGCTGCAGGGCGATGGTCGCGGTCGACACCACCACGGGGTCGTCGGTGTCGACGGCCCGCGCGATCGCAGGTACCAGGTACGCCAGCGACTTCCCGGTCCCGGTGCCTGCCTGCACGGCGAGGTGCTCACCGGTGTCGAACGCCTGCGCGACGGCCCCGGCCATCTCGATCTGGCCGCTCCGCTCGCTGCCACCCAACGCGGCGACCGCCTTGGCCAGCAGTTCGGTGACTTCCGCTGTCTCGCCCGTGGCTGCTCCTAGGCGTCTTTCCGGGTGGCCGGGGGAATCATGCGGGTCGGGATGGCCGGTTCGCCCTTGGACAGTTTGAGGCCGTCCCAGGGCAGGCTGTGCAGCCCGTCCTTCACCCGCCGCCGGGCCAGGTCGATGCCGAGGTCGCCGACCGGTTCGCCCTCGCGCACCAGGTCGACCATGAGGGCCCGGCCAGGTTGATCCGACGGTTGCCGACCGAATGGGTGGACGACTTCCTCGATGATGGTGCCCGACGGCTTGGCCAGACGCGTCGCCTGCTTGCGGCCGCCGTGGGATTCCTTGTGGCTGCTGCGTTTCTCGACCGGCATGCCGTCCACCTCCACCAGCTTGTAGACCATGCTGGCGGTCGGCGCGCCAGAGCCGGTGACCACCGATGTTCCGACCCCGTAGATGTTGACGGGTTCGGCGCGCAGCGCCGCGATCGAGAACTCGTCGAGATCACCCGACACCACGATGCGGGTCTTGGTGGCGCCAAGTCCGTCGAGTTGCTCACGGACCTGGCGGGCCAGCACGCCCAGATCGCCGGAGTCGATGCGCACCGCTCCGAGCTCGGTGCCGGCGACCTCGACGGCGTTGGCCACTCCCTGTGTGATGTCGTAGGTGTCGACGAGCAGTGTGGTGCCGACGCCCAGCGCGTCGACCTGTGCCTTGAATGCGGCCCGCTCGTCGGGCCCGGCGTCGCCTGCGTGCAGCAAGGTGAATGCATGCGCGCTGGTCCCCAGCGCAGGCACGGCGTAGCGGCGCTGTGCCTCGAGGTTCGACGACCCCGTGAACCCGGCGATGTAGGCGGCGCGTGCCGCGGCGACGGCGGCCTGCTCGTGGGTGCGACGCGAGCCCATCTCGATCAGCGGGCGGTCCTGGGCGGCGCTGACCATGCGCGCCGCGGCGGAGGCGATCGCGGTGTCGTGGTTGAAGATCGACAGTGCCAGCGTCTCCAGCACGACGCATTCGCCGAATGTGCCCTGTACCGACAGCACGGGGGAGCCGGGGAAGTACAGCTCGCCTTCGGCGTAGCCGTCGACGTCGCCCCGGAACTGGTAGTCGGAGAGGTACGCGAGCGTTTCACGGTCAAGAAAATCCTCGAGCGACGCCAGAGCTGCATCATCGAACCTGAACTGCCCCAACGCTTCCACGAAGCGCGCCGTGCCGGCAACGACACCGTAACGGCGGCCATCGGGGAGTCGACGGGCGAATACCTCGAAGGTGGCGCAACGGTGCGCACTGCCGTCGTGCAGGGCAGCGGCGAGCATCGTCAACTCGTATTTGTCGGTCAGTAACGCCAGAGGCGACGAAGTCACACCGCAACGGTATCGGTTTCGGGGCCTCGGTATCCTGAAGCGCATGGTGACTCCGGCGAAGACCCGACCGGGAACTCGCGAGGAACGGGACATCGCGACCGTCGATGCCACGGACACCCCATGGGTGACCCTCGTCTGGGACGACCCCGTCAACCTAATGACATACGTGACGTACGTCTTCCAGAAGCTTTTCGGCTACAGCGAACCGCACGCGACCAAGCTCATGCTGCAGGTGCACAACGAGGGCAAGGCCGTGGTGTCCGCAGGCAGCCGTGAGTCCATGGAGGTCGACGTGTCCAAGCTCCATGCCGCAGGCTTGTGGGCGACCCTGCAGCAGGACCGCTGACAGAAAAGTGCGTAAATGGAAGCGGGTCGACACCGCCGACGGCCCGCGGTTTCGATCGGCGCTGGCCGCGCATGAGGCCGGGCTGCTGAACAGCCTGGTGACTTCGATGCTGGGGATGCTCGAGGATCGCGAATCATCTGCTCCCGCAGACGAACTCGAAGAAATCACCGGGATAAAGACCGGCAATTCGCAACCTCCGCAGGACGAGACGATGAAGCGCCTGCTGCCGGACTTCTACCGCTCGCAAACCGATCATCCTGCCGGCTCCGGCACCATGGAGAGCCTCAACAGCGCACTGCGCAGCCTGCACGAGCCGGAGATCATCGACGCCAAACGCCAAGCGGCGCAACGCTTGTTGGACACATGCCCGCACGGCGGGGGCAAGTTCGAACTCACCGAGGACGACGCGCACGCCTGGGCGGCCGCCGTCAACGACGTGCGGTTGGCCCTTGGCACGATGCTCGACGTCGGCCCGAACGGGCCCGAGGCGCTGCCCGGCGACCATCCGATGGCCGCGCACCTTGACGTGTACCAGTGGCTGACGGTGCTGCAGGAGTACCTCGTACTTGGACTGCTGGACAAGCGGTGAGCGCTTGCGCGAAGAGCAGACAGCACCAGTGAGCGCCATCACCGACGTCGGCGGCATTCGCGTCGGCGAGCATCATCGACTCGACCCCGATGTCACGCTCGGCGCCGGTTGGGCCAGCGGCACCACCGTCGTGCTGACACCGCCCGGCACCGTCGGCGCAGTCGACGGCCGTGGCGGTGCGCCCGGCACCCGGGAGACCGACTTGCTCGATCCGATGAATTCGGTGCGCTATGTGGACGCGATCGTGCTGAGTGGTGGCAGTGCGTTCGGGCTGGCGGCCGCCGACGGCGTGATGACCTGGCTCGAGGAACAGGACCGCGGCGTGGCGACGGAGGGCGGTGTGGTGCCGATAGTGCCCGCGGCGGTGATCTTCGATCTTCCCGTCGGCGGGTGGAAGTGCCGGCCGACCGCCGAGTTCGGTTATGCCGCCGCAGAGAGCGCCGGTACGGGGGTTGCCGTGGGGACCGTGGGTGCGGGGACGGGCGCACGCGTGGGGGTGCTCAAGGGCGGTGTGGGGACGGCGTCGGTCAGGCTCGATTCCGGGGTTACGGTCGGCGCGATAGTGGTCGTCAACGCCGCGGGTGACGTGGTCGACACCGACACCGGACTGCCATGGCTGGCGTATCAGATCGAGGAGTTCGGTCTCGTTCCTCCGCCGCCCGAGCAGATCGCCGCTTATGCGGCCCGGCGCACCGAGTTCAGCCCGCTCAACACCACGATTGCGGTGGTGGCCACGGACGCCGCGTTGAGCCCGGCGGGGTGCCGTCGCGTTGCGGTCGCCGCACACAGCGGCCTGTCCCGCACCATCCGCCCGTGCCACACGCCGCTGGACGGCGATACCGTGTTCGCGCTGGCCACCGGCGCCATCGAGGTGCCGCCGGATCCCACGACTCCCGCGTCGATGTCGCCGGAGACGCCCCTGATCACCGATGTCGGCTCGGCGGCGGCGGACTGCCTGGCCCGTGCGGTGCTGGTCGGCGTATTGGCTGCCGAGTCGGTCGCCGGAATACCGTCGTACCGGGACATGTTGCCGGGAGCGTTCGAGT
This sequence comes from uncultured Actinomycetota bacterium, assembly GCA_963770125.1. Taxonomy (GTDB): domain Bacteria; phylum Actinomycetota; class Actinomycetes; order Mycobacteriales; family Mycobacteriaceae; genus Mycobacterium. The sequence continues at coordinate 26,353 of CAVYPI010000061.1, forward strand.
GAAGGGTGGTAGTTGAGTCGTGCTGATGATCCGAGCCGACCTGGTAGACGCCATGGTCGCCCATGCTCGCGCCGACCACCCAGATGAAGCCTGCGGGGTGATCGCGGGCCCGGAGGGCTCCGATCGTCCTGAGCGGTTCATCGCGATGCTCAACGCCGAACGGTCGCCGACGTTCTATCGGTTCGACTCCGGCGAGCAGCTCAAGGTGTGGCGGGCGTTAGAAGATGCGGGCGACGCCCCGATTGTCATCTATCACTCGCATACGGCGACCGAGGCCTACCCGAGCCGCACCGACATCTCGTACGGGTCCGAACCCGACGCGCACTACGTGCTGGTGTCCACCCGGGATCCCGACGAGCACGAGCTGCGCAGCTACCGCATCGTCGACGGCGTCGTCACCGAAGAACCCGTCAAAATCGTCGAGCAGTACTAGAAAGGCCGAGCATGTCCGTTGAGGTCTCCATCCCGACTATCCTGCGCACCCACACCGGCGGAGAGAAGCGCGTCACCGCAACCGGCGACACGTTGCAGGCCGTCATCAGCGACCTGGAGTCCAACTACTCCGGCATCTCCGAGCGGCTGGTCGACCCGGCCAATCCGGGGAAGCTCCACCGCTTCGTCAACATCTACGTCAACGACGAGGACGTGCGGTTCTCCGGCGGGCTGGACACCGAGATCTCCGACGGCGACTCGGTCACGATCCTGCCCGCCGTCGCAGGCGGCTAGGTTGACTCGATACGACTCGCTGCTCGAGGCGCTGGGCAGGACACCGCTGGTAGGCCTGCAGCGATTGTCGCCGCGCTGGAATGCAGACATGCAGGAGCCGCATGTGCGGCTGTGGGCCAAGCTCGAGGACCGCAATCCCACTGGTTCCATCAAGGACCGGCCTGCGCTGCGGATGATCGAGGACGCCGAACAACGCGGCATTCTGCAACCGGGCGCGACGATCCTCGAGCCGACGAGTGGCAACACCGGCATCTCGCTGGCGATGGCCGCGCTGCTCAAGGGCTACCAGACGATCTGCGTGATGCCGGAGAACACCTCGATCGAACGCCGCCAGCTGCTCGAGCTATACGGCGCACGAATCATCTTCTCCCCGGCCGAGGGCGGGTCGAACACCGCGGTCGCACACGCGAAAGAGCTTGCGCTGCAGAACCCTTCGTGGGTGATGCTCTACCAGTACGGCAACGAGGCCAACACCTTGTCGCACTACGAGGGCACCGGTCCCGAGCTGCTGGCCGACCTGCCCGAAATCACGCACTTCGTTGCGGGTTTGGGGACCACCGGGACGTTGATGGGAACCGGACGGTATCTGCGCGAGCATCTGCCCGACATTCAGATCGTCGCCGCCGAACCCCGTTACGGCGAAGGCGTTTACGCCTTGCGCAACATCGACGAAGGTTTCATCCCCGAGCTGTACGACCCCGACGTGCTGACCACCCGCTACTCCGTCGGCTCGTACGACGCGATCAAGCGCACCCGTGAGCTCGTCCAGGTGGAAGGCATCTTCGCCGGCATCTCCACCGGCGCCGTGTTGCACGCCTCACTCGGAATGGCGTCCAAGGCGCTCAAGGAAGGCAAGCAAGCCGACATCGCGTTCATCGTCGCCGACGCCGGTTGGAAGTATCTGTCGACCGGTGCGTACGCCGGTAGCCTGGATGATGCCGAAGACGCATTGGAAGGGCAGCTATGGGCATGAGCGGATCGGGACTTCCCGTTACCACCGCGCCGAAGAAGCGGCCGACGTGGATGGTCGGCGCGGCCACGATCGTCAGCTTCGTCGCGCTGCTCTACATCATCGAGGTGTGGGACAACGTGACCGGGCACCGCCTGGATCAGAACGGCATCCGTCCGTTGGAGACCGACGGGCTCTGGGGCATCGTCTTCGCGCCGCTGCTGCACGCCAACTGGGGCCACCTGGTCGCCAACACCGGGCCCGCGCTGGTGCTCGGTTTCCTGATGACGCTATTAGGCTTGTCGCGGTTCATCTACGCCACCGCGATCGTGTGGATTCTCGGCGGGTTCGGCACCTGGCTTATCGGCAACTGGGGCGCGCCTACCGGGGTCGAGACGAACCACATCGGCGCTTCGGGCCTGATCTTCGGCTGGCTGACGTTTCTCATCGTGTTCGGCTTCTTCACCCGAAAGGCGTGGGAGATCGTCGTCGGCGTGATCGTGCTCATCATCTACGGCAGCGTCCTGCTCGGCGCGCTGCCCGGCACGTTCGGCGTGTCCTGGCAGGGGCATCTCTGCGGCGGCATCGCCGGCGTAATCGCGGCCTACCTGCTCTCCGGTCCCGAACGCAAGGCGCGAGAGCTAGGTAAACGCAAAGCAACGAACCCATATCTGACGTCGTGAGCTCTGCACTGGCGCCCGTCGGGATCTTCGATTCCGGCGTCGGTGGACTCACCGTCGCGCGGGCGATCATCGACCAGCTACCCGACGAGGACGTCATCTACGTCGGCGACACCGCGAACGGTCCGTACGGCCCGCTGACCATCCCCGAGATCCGCGCGCATGCGCTGGCGATCGGCGACGACCTCGTCTCGCGCGGCGTCAAGGCTCTGGTAATCGCGTGCAACACCGCGTCGTCGGCGTGCCTGCGGGACGCGCGCGAGCGGTATGCGCCCGTGCCCGTCATCGAGGTGATCCTGCCCGCGGTGCGCCGTGCGGTGGCCGCGACCCGCAACGGCCGCATCGGCGTCATCGGCACCATGGCGACCATCGCGTCGGGCGCCTATCAGGACGCGTTCGCCGCCGCCCGCGACACCGAGGTGATCGGCGTGGCATGCCCGCGGTTCGTCGACTTCGTCGAGCGCGGCGTGACCAGCGGCCGCCAAGTGCTGGGCCTGGCGGAGGGGTATCTGGAACCGCTGCAGCGCGCCGAGGTCGACACGTTGGTGCTGGGCTGCACCCACTACCCGATGCTGTCGGGGCTGATCCAGCTGGCGATGGGCGACCACGTCACATTGGTGTCCAGCGCCGAGGAGACCGCAAAGGACTTGCTGAGAGTGCTCACCGAACTCGATTTACTGCGTCCGCACGACGCTCTGCGGGCGCGGCGACTGTTCGAGTCGACCGGCGATCCTGAGGCGTTCACCACACTTGCGGCCCGATTCCTTGGTCCCACCCTGGATGGTGTCCGGCCTGTTCAGCGTCACGTTGCCGCCCAAAGATGATTTCCGTCGCGCAAACCGGCGATGTTTTCGTCACGTGGATAGTGGGCATGGCAAGCTAGTGAGCGTGCGAATCACCGTACTAGGTTGCTCCGGCAGTGTCGTCGGGCCTGATTCGCCGGCTTCGGGCTACCTTGTGTCCGCCCCTGACACCCCTCCGTTGGTAATCGATTTCGGGGGTGGAGTGCTTGGCGCGCTGCAGCGTCACGCCGACCCGAACTCCGTGCACGTGCTGCTCTCACATCTGCATGCCGACCACTGTCTGGATCTGCCCGGCCTGTTCGTATGGCGGCGCTACCACCCGACGCCGGCCTCGCAGCGGGGCCTGATGTACGGCCCGGCGAACACGTGGGCGCGGCTGGGCGCGGCGTCGTCACCCGAGGGCGGGGAGATCGACGACTTCTCCGACATCTTCGAGATCCGCCACTGGGTCGACAACCAAGCGGTGCAGATCGGTTCGCTTTCTGTGACGCCGAAGCTGGTGTGCCATCCGACCGAGTCCTACGGCATGCGAATCACCGACCCGTCCGGCGCGACGCTCGTCTACAGCGGCGACACCGGCTACTGCGATGCGCTGATCGATCTTGCCCGGGGCGCCGACGTCTTTCTGTGCGAGTCGTCATGGACGCATTCGCAGGCGCGGCCGCCGAGGCTGCACCTGTCGGGCACTGAGGCTGGACGCGCGGCGACCGAGGCCGGTGTTTCGGAGCTAATGCTGACACACATTCCGCCGTGGACGTCACGCGAGGATGTCATCACTGAAGCGAAGGCGGAGTTCGACGGGCCCGTGCACGCCGTGGTGTGCAGCGAGACGTTCGACGTCACGCGTTCCTGAGTCCCGTCGGACCGACCAGTTAGGGTTGGCGCGTGTCCAGACGAGAAGACGGCAGGCTCGACGACGAGTTGCGTCCGGTGCGCATCACCCGCGGTTTCACCTCCCATCCCGCCGGATCGGTGTTGGTGGAGTTCGGCCAGACCAGGGTGATGTGCACGGCGAGCGTCACCGACGGCGTGCCACGCTGGCGTAAGGGCTCGGGGCAGGGCTGGCTGACGGCCGAGTACGCGATGCTGCCCGCGGCCACCCATGAGCGATCGGATCGCGAGTCGGTCAAGGGCCGCGTCGGCGGGCGCACGCAGGAGATCAGCCGGCTGGTCGGCCGGTCACTGCGGGCATGCATCGACCTCGCGGCGCTGGGGGAGAACACCATCGCGATCGACTGCGACGTGTTGCAGGCCGACGGCGGCACCCGCACGGCAGCGATCACCGGCGCGTACGTGGCACTGGCCGACGCGGTGACATATCTGGCGGCGGCCGGCCGGCTGTCGGATCCGCGGCCGCTGTCGTGTGCGATCGCGGCGGTGAGTGTCGGTGTCGTCGACGGCCGCATTCGCGTCGATCTGCCGTACTCGGAGGACTCGCGCGCCGAAGTGGACATGAACGTCGTCGCGACCGACACCGGCACGCTGGTCGAGATCCAGGGCACGGGCGAGGGCGCGACGTTCCCGCGTTCGACGCTGGACAAGATGCTCGATGCGGCGATGGCCGGCTGCGCGCAGTTGTTCGCTGTGCAGCGTACGGCGTTGGAGTTGCCGTATCCCGGCGTGCTGCCCGAGCCGGGGGAGCCGGCGAAGAAAGCGTTCGGAAGCTGACCGAGTTGTTGGTGGCCAATCTTTCCTAAACCCAGATACCATCGCTGACATGCGGGTATTGGGTCGGTTGCGGCTGTCTAGGTCAACGGATGACAGCTTCGCTGCGGATGAGCGACCAGATCTCGGCTGCGTCCAGGTGTGCGTTGAACGTGAGTCGGCCCTTGTAGGTTGCCACGATCATCCCCTTGTCATCGCGCTCCACCGATACGGTGAACAGCTCGTCCATTTTTTCAATCTCGCTTTCCTGTCATTCGGCCTGAGGAGGCACGGAGTGTGCCTCCTACCCCTTACTGGTACGAGAAGCGATGAATTGCAGAGTTGCGTCACGTGACGTTGGCCGTTCAATGTCAAGTTTCAGACCGATAGGCCGAGGCCACCGAGCCCTGGCTCAACGCTTTTCGGACTTCCAGCGCCGCATCAACAGAACTGCGATGTGGTAAAGGATCATTCGGGCGAGTTTCCCAATCGTCAGATGGGACACCCCAGCCCCGCCGACGAGGGGACTCGCCACAGGGCCGGGGTGCCAGGGACCACCTCTCGGCCCCCACAGCGACGGTATGTTTGTCATCCTTCGATGACATTGTTGCTAGCACCCGAGCTCACTGGGGGTTAGCTTCTGAAAGCATGCCTGCTGGCGGGTATTCGGGTATTCGGAATCAGCCGCGCAAGCACCGAGGGGTTTGCTACGGGCGAAGCCGAGTGATTCGTTCAATGTCAAGTTTCAGCCCTGGTCGGAATCCTCCAGAGCGTTGTTCATCTCCTCCAACCAATCGATAGCAATCTGCGCTGCCTCCGGGGGAACGAATCCACCCTTACGGCCGGCCAGCATCCCGGCCAGGGCGCTCGCAGAGATTCGTGGTGAACACCGCCGATGGAACCCGTAATACCAACGCAGGACAGAGGAAATGATCGCATGACATCAGCGGCAGAAATGCTTAAACGCGCCCTCGCCGGCAACCAGGGCCACAGGCCGGAGCCCATCACGGACGAATTTGCCCAGGCGATTGCACGCCAGCTAGAGGCCAAGCAGATCGCCAAAGTACCGGGGCTTCCGAGCCCGGAGCCTGAGCCCGAGTGGTACGACCGCGCAGCCGAGTTTGTCAGGCGGACAAAAGAACTCGAAGACGAGCGGGAAGCTAGTCGGCGGGCCGAAGAAGCTGCCCAAAATGAACCGGATACGACCGTGGACCTTATTCGGCAGATGATGGACGAGACCTACGGCGGTGCGGGTAGCGCAGAACCTGCTCAAAACCATCACGAAACAACCCGGACATCACGGTCTGTTATCCCGCTGAATGGTGCAGCCGTCCTCCGTGCCGCTCTTGCCGGCGGTCACGGAATCATCAACGGGGAGAGCCGGTGACCGAGACACTCACGGGCAGCGATGACGCTGCCACGCCGGGGGATACCGCATCCCGTAGGCGTAAGCGCGGGCGTCGCCGGAAACGCAAGCCAACCGTCTGCTGTCGGGAAGGATGTGATCGAGGCAGGGGAAAAGATCACCCCGCGTGCAGTTTCTTATGCTCTGTTGTGAACCAGGAACTAGAACGGGCGCAACGTATCTGCGAACTGACACACGACACCGAGCACTGGCTTGCGGTGGTTGCGCTGAACGATGCGCTTACCGAGTACTGGGCTAGTGACAAGCGGGTGTACCACGCAGCCCGTGAGGTTGGTATCAGCGATGAGCAATGGTCTGCGCTTAAGCGCGGGGACCTAGTCCTTTCGGGGTCTACCACCTCCGACACCACGGCCGGGACGTGATACGTTCCACGCGTCGGTAGTCGCCCGGCCTGAGCGCCGAACGTTGAGTCTCGACCCAAACGGGAATATCGCACGCTCCGGCAGCGCTGATTTACATAGGAACTCTATGTTCGGTTTCTCTCCGGAAGCGCCCCCCGGGGTCCAACAACTCAATGGCGGCGAGCGAGCGGCCGCATCTGGAGCGTACCCACGCTCAAGGAGTGAATCATGACCATCAAGCGCCGCTACTTACCGCCAACGTTGTTGGCGATGGCTGCAGCGGCATCGATCGCCACCGCACCGGCAGCGCTGGCCGAACAATCCTGCACCTATACCAGCGCCAACAGCACCGTCTGCCAGACGCCGGGAAACGTGCAGATCGTCAACTCGCCGCCCACGGTGTCCTACAACCCGCAGTTCCCGTACTTCGGCGGCAACATGCTCATCTTCGACCATGGAGGCCCAGGCGGACATCGCTAGGACCCGAGTAGGCACCTTGAGTGAGCGTCAGTCCTCGTCATCGAGGATCGCGGCAACGTCGTCGGGGCTGTCAATGCTGGTGTACTCCAGATGGGCACCTCCCCAGAGGTGTGGGGGATGGGGTGAGCAGGCCCCTGCCTAGGGGCAGGCACCCGGCAGGCCACCCGTCAGAGGTGGCTGCTGCTGGGGCATCGGGACATGGCAGGGCGGGACGTCCAGCGCGATCCCAGTCCCATGGCCAGCAAGCGCAGGACGCGCGGCTGACATACGGGCACACCTGGACTACCCCAGGGGCATAGCCCCACCCGCCCCCGTTTGACCGGGCGGTAATGCGGGAGCCCTATCGTGTACGGGTTTTCAGGTCGATAGACGTGACTGACCGAAACATTTTGTGAATGCTCCCCGCACCTGTGGGTGCCCTGTGAGGTTCGCAACGATGTGCGGCGGCTGCGTTACACGTTGCCGATTCCGGGGGCATGAAATGGGGGGGTCGTGATGACGGGCTGAGGCCGCGAAGATCTGCCCCTTGGGGGTATTGACCATTGGGCCGAGCTGTATGCACAGTGAAGCGGCTCTTCCGGAATCAGAGTGCATCAATGAGTTGGACTAGGTTGCCGCAGTGCAGTAGTGAGCGCAGTCGGTAGTGGGTGAGGTTGCGGAATCCGAGGGCGTTTCTGCGTAGTGCTTCCAGGCGGCCGTTGATCGCTTCGGTTGGTCCGTTGGACGCGTGGTGGTCGAAGTAGGCCAGCACGTCGGCGCGGCGGCGCCATAGTGTGCGGCCGAGCTGGGCAAGTTCTTCCAGTGCGTCGGGGACACCGCTGCGCAACGCGTCGATGATCGTGGTCATCATGATCTTGCCGCGGCGCCGGTCGGGGTGGTTGTAGGCGGCGATCAGGCGTTGGTAGAAGCCCCAGCATCAGTTCGACAGCGAGGTGGGCCTCGTCAGCGAAAACGGCTTCAGCCGGGCTTTTTGGCGGCTGTTGAGCAGGGGTAGCCGGGTGCGCAGGGTGCGTCGTACGCGGTAGAGCGGATCCCCGGCGCGTCCGCGGTGCCCGCAGGTCTGCTGCTGGATGCGCTGGCGGCACAGGTCGAGCTTGGTGCCAGCCAAGGCCACGACGTGGAAGGGGTTATGCCGATATCGGCATAACCCGTTTTATGCCGACGTCCGGATTATGCCGATGCGGGGTGGGTTGAGGCTGGTCACGGCGGTGACGGCGTCGATGAGGTCGGCATAATCCGGGCGCGGTCACGCTGGTTTCTCCACTACAAGGGAGGAACGAGATCGTGTACGCCCACAGCATTCACAATCCTGATGGGGTTCGGTTCGTCGGCCCGTTGGCGCCGTTGGCCGCCGAGCTGAAAGGTGAGTTCACTCGGCTGGGTTACGCAACATCCTCGGCGACGGCGCAGCTTCAGCTGGCCGCTCATGTGTCGCGGTGGCTGCAGGCCGAAGGTCTGGGGATCGATGCGCTGACGGGGCCGGTGATCGAGCGGTTTTTGACCGCGCGCCGACGTGACTACAGCAACCACTACTCGATGCAGGCGTTGGAGCCGTTGCTGGTGTACTTGCGGCGGGTCGGGGCGGCACCGGAACCTGTTGCGCCCGAGCCCTGTTCGGGCGGCGAGCGGCTGCTGGCCCGGTTCGGTGACTATCTGAGCGTGGAGCGCGGCCTGACCGCCCCGGTGATCGAGGCGTACACACGGTGGGTCCGCCCGTTCGTCGAGCAGGTCGTCGGTGCCAGGCAGGAGTCAGATCTTGGTGACCTCGGGGCGGTGGACGTGCAGCGGTTCCTGGTCAGCAATCTCTCGGGATTGTCACGTAAGTCGGCCCAGATGACGGCGTGCGCGCTGCGGTCGTTGCTGGGTTTCTGCTACGTCGAAGGAATCGTGGCGGTACCGCTGGCCGAGGCGGTCCCGGCGGTAGCGCACCGCAAGCTGTCCGGGCTGCCTGAGGGTCTGACTGCCGTGCAGGTGGATTCGTTACTGAATACGTGCGACCGCCGCACATCGGTTGGTCGCCGTGACTACGCGGTGATCGTCTGTCTGCACCGTCTGGGACTGCGGTGCGCCGAGACGACGGCTCTGCTGCTCGACGACATCGACTGGGAAACCGGAACATTGAGCATCCACGGCAAAGGTGGCCGTAGCGACCGGCTGCCGCTGCCGGTGGATGTCGGCCAGGCACTGGTGGACTATCTTCGCCACGGGCGGCCAGACACCCAGTCGCGGGCCGTGTTCGTGCGGGCATACGCACCGTTCACCGCGCTGGCGCGCAGCAGCTTGAGCTGCATCGTGGCCCGCGCCGCTCGCCGGGCCGGGTTGGGCACCGTCCACGCCCACCGGCTGCGCCACACCGCAGCGACGCGGGCGCTCAACGCCGGGGCCAGCCTGGAGGAGGTCGCCCAGCTGCTGCGGCACGCCGGCACCGCCACCACACTGATCTACGCCAAGACCGACCAGCGCAGACTGGCGGGGCTGGCACGGCGGTGGCCCACCGGCGGGCATGTCGCGTGACTGGGCTGGAGCAGATGGTCGCCGACTATCTGCGTGTGCGCCGCAGCCTGGGATACAAACTCGGTCACGCCGAATACATCCTGACCCGGTTCGTGGACTACGTGCAGGCCAGCGATGCGCCATACCCGGTGACCGTCGCGCACGCCCTGGCCTTCGCAACCGCACCACCGGGGGCGTCGCCACGCTGGCAGGCGCTGCGGCTGTCTGCCATCCGGTGCTTCGCCCGGTGGGCACACACGGTCGACCCCACCATCGAGGTGCCGCCGGCGCGGTTGTTGCCGGCCAGACCCACCCGAACCGCGCCCGACATCTACACCAGCGCCGAGATCGCGGCCCTACTGGATGCGGCAGCTCGGCTGCGCCCGGCGATCCGTTCAGCCACCCATCACACCCTGATCGCGCTGATGGCCACCACCGGGATCCGCACCGGGGAAGCGGTCGGACTCGACATCGCCGACCTGGACCGGCAGGCGAGCACCCTGACCGTGACCGGAAAATACGGCAAGACACGCAAACTCCCACTGCACCAGAGCACCGCAGCTGCGTTGACGCAGTACCTGCAGCTGCGCAGCCAGGTGCTGCCCGCTGTGGCTTGTCCGGCCCTGCTGATCTCCACCCGAGGTAACAGGTTGTGCCCCAGTATCGTTCACCAAAC
>CAVYPI010000062.1:0-135302 GCA_963770125.1 uncultured Actinomycetota bacterium
GAGATGGGCATACCGGCGAGTCCGGAGGACGGCCAGCAGATCTTCTCGGTCTACAGCTTCGATGCGGTTAAGGCCGTGTTCACCGACAACAAGACGTTCAGCACGCGCTGCTACGAAGCGATCGTGCGCCCGCTTCAGGGGCCGACGATCCTGGAGATGCAGGACCCCGAGCACGCCCTCTATCGCAAGCTCCATGAGTTCGCCTTCGCCCGTTCATCCATGCGACGGTGGGAAGCCGAGCTGGTCCGGCCGCTGGTGGAGCGCACCGCCGAAAGGGTCCGCGGGGCCAAGCGGGCGGACCTGGTCGAAGAGGTCTTCATGCCGATCCCGGTGCGGGTCATCGCAGCGCTAATCGGCCTGCCGGAGTCCGACATTCCCGAGTTTCATCGACTGGCGATCGACCTGCTGGGGTTTCACTCCGACATGGATGGCGCGCTGAAGGCGTCGGCACAGCTCAAGGAGTACTTCGTCGAAATCCTGGCCGACCGTCGACGCGAGCCCAAAGACGACATGGTGACGGTGCTGGCCGAGTCGGACATCGACGGCGTCACGATGTCGGACGAACAGATCTACGGCTTCATGCGCAACCTGCTGCCAGCGGGAGCAGAGACCACGTCACGCTCCACAGCGAACCTGGCGCTCGGACTGTTGACCCACCCCGACCAGCTCGCCGCGGTGCAGGCGGACCGCACCCTGCTGCCGCAGGCGATCGAGGAGGGCATCCGCTGGGAGACCCCGCTTCTGAATTTCATGCGGGAGACAACGCGCGGCATCGAATTCCACGGGGTGGACATCCCCGAAGGCTCGACCATCGCGGTGAACCTCGGAAGCGCCAACCACGACGAGAACAGGTGGGACGACCCCGAAGCCTTCAATGTCTTCCGAGACCCCAAGCCCCACATCGGTTTCGGGTATGGTGTGCACGTGTGCCTGGGCATGCACCTCGCCCGACTCGAGAGCACCCTGATCTTCAACACGCTTTTCGACCGGCTGCCCGGACTCCGGCTCGATCCGGACGCACCGCCGCCCTACGTCGCCGGCACCTACTTTCGTTCGCCACAGCACCTCAAGGTGATCTGGGACTGACCCAGATCGCGTAGCTGCACCACGACGTCAGAAGCGCGATCTCGCAGTGCTATCAACAACATTGACAGCCCGAGGAGCCCTGGTTACGGTCGATAGACCAAACTTTAGGTAGCACCGCTGGAGGCGCCATGTCCTACGAGAGCAGGGCAGAACCCATCAAGATCGGCTACCTGATGGACTTCCTGCTTTCGGACGACTTCCCGCAGCACTACCGGGATGACCTGACGATTCCATTCGACATGATCCTCGGCGATGCCCTGGCGAAGGGCATCATCGATCGGCCCGTCGAGATCATCTACCGTGAGGTGAAAGGGCTGCCTGACTGGCTTCATGGGACGAAGCGCAGACCCCGTATCAGCACTACCGACCGGCCCGGCCCGCCCGCGCGAGAGGCCAGCCGACGAGGGAGCCGTCCGGCCAGCCACAACGTGCGGACGGCCGACCGCGTCACGCCGCGACCCCTTGGTAAGGGAACGGTGAAGGCGGTGATCGACGGATGGAACACTAGCCGACGTGATTGTCGGCCCGCTCAATCCCGCGGAAGCCACCGGGCGTATGCGGCTGGCCGCGACGAGCGTTCGTGACGAACAACATGCGCGACGCCTCAGAAACGCTGCCATCCTTCGAGTTTGGGCGGCTGGGGTGCACGATCACCTGCTCATCGAGGTGATGTGGTTCGTGAGGCCTTTGGCGTAAGCCCGAGCCGGCGTGTACCCGATCGGCGACCACATCGTCACCTAAGACGCCGGGAACGGCCCTCAGCTCGATGCGTGGATTGCCCGCTGAGACCGGTGCGGCCGATCAGTGCCAATCGCGGGATTCAGGCCTAGGCTTGTGGTGCACGGGTTAGTGCGACAGGCACGTTCAAAGGCGGACGGTGATGGCGATCCGTGATCGCTACCTGCAGGTCGAGAAAATCCCGGGACGTGCGCCCGACGACCATGTGTCGCCGCTGATCCAACACCGCGAACGTGGGGGCGGCGCCTGGACGAGACCGAGGCAACGGTGTTCAGCGGCCGGCACCCGCAGGCAGGGGGGCTTCCCCGCTGCGCCGCCTGATCCACCACGTGACTTGAAAGTCAACGGCGATCCGCCTCTGGACACCACATCCGACTCGCTTCGAACGGCCGATGTTCCAGCTCGCGACGTGAAGGTGACAAGCACTTTGTTCGCTGACGTTTCCGAGTTCCAACCCATAGTTGACGACAGTATCCCTACCCGGTCCTGTCGATCCGTGTCAGCGATGGGACATACCGCGACCATCATTTCGCCGCCAACTACACATGGATGCGCTCGGCGCTAGCCTCCGGCAAGCTCGCGTTCGGCATCGTCTACACCTATGTACGCCCGAACTGGCAGGACAACGCCAACACAGTCCGATCCATGATCGACGCCAACGGGGGCCTGCACCCTCGCGTCACGCTCATGCTCGACGTCGAGCAGGGCGGCAACCCGACGGGCGACGGATCGGATTGGATAAACGGGCTCTACTGGAATCTCGCCGACTACACCGGCAACCGGGCCCGAATCATCGGCTACGGCAACACCTTTGACCTGGACAGCATGTGGCGAACCAAGCCATTCGGCGTCCGTCTCATCGTCGCCGCCTACGGCGCTAACCCGGACTACCCCGGCAAGGTCGCCCACCAGTACACCAACGGGAACGGCTACGGCGGCGGGCTGCCCGAAGGAGCACCGCCGTTCGGCAGGTGCGACATGAACTCCGCCGATCGGGCTTGACCCCAACCAGTTTGCCGTTGCATGCGGCATCTCCACCCAACCACCAGGAGGAATCACCGTGCCAGACGCAACATCTCTGCAAGCCGACATCTCCGGTGTCGCCGTCAACGGTGCACCCGAACCGTGGCGCCGGTGCTCGCGCGCCACCCCCGCAACATCGGCGACATCGTTGACGACCCGGACCGGGGCCCGTGGAACTCCATCCACAATGGGCAGCCAGTCCAGGGCACCTTTGACGCCTTCGAGCAGCAGGTCACCACCGCCGAGCAACTCGCGTGGGTGCACACGTTCAGCGACGGCATCACACGCGACAGCGGTGACGTGCTCATCGAGCTGATGGAGTTCGCGATTGAGTGGCGCAAAGCCAACGGGCTGCCCACAACGGCGAAATGACCGCCACTTTCGGCGATATCGCCGCCGCCGTCGCCGGCGTAAGGCTAGTTCGGCATGCGGTACTCACCTTCGCCGGCACCTTTGCTGCGCCCGGGCACCGGCTACCCGTCCGACGTGGTCAGTGCCGCCAACCCCGACCTCGTCTTCGAGGTACCGGTCCAGTCGCCGTGGTCGTTCGGGCCGATACCACCCAGCCCGCCGCTTGCGCCGAGCTACGCCGAAGCCGTCCAGATCGGCGTCAACAACGCGACAGATTGGATCAACACGCATCCGAACCAAACATTCGCGCTCGGCGGTTACAGTCAGGGCGCCGAGGCCGCTTCGCGCGTTCTGGCCAGCATCATGACCGGCCCGCTGCAATCGGCACGGCCGAACTTGATCGGCGGCTACACGTTTGGCAATCCGTGGCGGCTCACGGGTCACACATTTCCCGGGGGTACCGACCCGGGGGGACGCGGCATCGCCAACATCAACCTCACCGCGGCACAGATCCCGAAGGACGCGAACGGTGTTGATACCTGGTGGGATTTCGCCAATCGCGGCGATCTGTACACCACAACGCCCAACGATGTCGCCGGTGCCGACATCACCGCTGTCTACAAGGCGGCGGTCCAACTCAGCATCAGCACCAACGTGATCATGAACTTGATTGCTGGGCTCACCGGTCAGGGCAGCCTGGCGCAGCAGGTCCTGGCCTTCGTCACGGATCCGATCGTGGGTGGCGTCGCGCTCGTCGAGGCGATCAACCTCGCGGTCGCCTTCTACGGCACCAACCCGCCGACGTTGCCGCATATTACTTACGAGAGCGTTCCGGCGTTACCCGGACAGAGTTCGGTCCAGGTGGCCATCGGGCATCTGAATCACCTCGCCGGGGCGACGCTGGCGCGCACGGCGGTCTAGACGTCAGAACGCGCGGGTTGGCTCAGCGCAGGATCGGCCAGATGGCTGCGACGCAAAAGCAGTTTGGCGTGCCTGGTGCCTGATTACCATCTCTGTTCGGGAGGGAGGTGGCATATGACGTTCGCTCTTGCCATCGATCGCTGATGCCCCAAGAGGCGCAACGGGTCGCGGTCGTGGTGGCCGGTGCGGGGGCCCGCGGTGGCTATGAAGCCGGCGTGCTGTCGGTGCTCATACCGCGGCTCCACGACATGGGCGTGAACATCTCGATGTACGTGGGCACCAGCGCGGGCGCCATCAACGCAACGATTTTCGCGGCCCTTTCCCACCTGCCGCCAGCTGAACAAGCCCAACGAGCACTTGACGTTTGGCGCGGGCTCAAGATTTCGGACGTGTTCGAGTCGCCGGTCATTACATCGCCAGGCGTCGCACTTCGCTTCTTCGGGCAGACGTTGCGTGTACCGGGGCTGAGACTCACCAGCCTCCTCGACACAGAGCCGCTACGGCGCAAGGCGGAAACGGCAATCGACTGGAATCAGTTGCGGTCGAACATCGACAATCAGACGCTGACACTGGCCGTCGCGGCGACATCGGGGGACAACAGCCGCACCGTGGTCTTTGTGGACCGGTCTCCTGATGCAGGACCGCTGCCGCCAAGCGATGACGGTAGGCCGATTGACTACGTCCACGCTGAAATCGGACCGGAGCACGTTCTCGCATCGTCCGCGATCCCGATAGCGTTTCCACCGATCCAGATCGGGACCGGCTGGTATTTGGACGGAGGGGTTCGGCTCAACGCCCCGCTTAAGCCAGCGATTTCACTGGGCGCCGATGCACTCGTCGTCGTCGCGACGCATCCCTTGGAAGAACCCGCGCCAGCGCCTCAGCCGAACCCGCCGCCACCCGATGTGGACAGACGTGGTGGTCCAGCTCATCGACACCGTGCTCGTCGACAGGATGGTTGAGGACGCGCGGACACTGTGCAAGGTCAACACACTTATTGGCCCCGTCGATGCCGTAACGCGTAGCGGCCGACGATACGAAAAGAAGCCACTTCTTTTCGTCGGTCCGCCGAGCAGAGCAACGCTCGGCCAGAAGGCCATCGAGGTCTTCGGTAGGCAACGCCCACATGGCGAGGTGGTCGAGACGCTCCGCCGCTACGAGCTGCGCCTGCTGGGCCACGCGCTCTCGGGGGACGGCGCGCGGCGGGGCGACTTGTTCAGTTACCTGTATTTCGATCGTGATTTCATCGACGAGTCCATCGCGCTCGGGCAACAGGACGCGAAGCATCACTTCGAACGAGCGTTGCCAAACCAAGTGCCCTGGACATCGCGATGATCGCAGTGGGCATTCCCGGCGAAAGACCGCCTGCCGCAATTCTCCTACGACTGCTGTGAAGGCTTCAAAACGCTGAACACCGCGCCCTGCGGGTCGGTCAGAACCGCGGACCGCCCCACCGACGGAATGTCGAATGGCTCCACGGCGATCTGCCCGCCCTCCGCGGCCGCTTTTGCCGCCGTGGCGTCGGCATCGTCCACCGCGAAGTAGACATGCCAATGGTTCGGCACGTCGGGCATCGGCGGTTCCATGCACCCGCCAACTTCGCTTTCGCTGACCTTGAGCAGTGTGTAGTTCTGGCCCGGCGCCATCTCCATGGTGGAGTGGGTCAAGCCGACCACGGTTTCGTAGAACGGCAGCGCCGAATCCGGCTTGTCCGTGATCAATTCATTCCAGATGACCGCGCCTGCATCGTTGACCAGTGTGGCGCCGATGTGCTGGTTGGCCTGCCACAGCGCGACGGGCGCCCCGGTCGGATCGGCAACGAAGGCCATCCGGCCGGCATCGCCGATGTCGAAGGGCTGCATCAGTACCTGCCCGCCGGCGGGGGCGACCTTGTCGACCGCCGCGTCGACGTCATCGACCGCGAGGTAGGTGTTCCACATCGGCGGCATGCCCTCCGGTGCACCGGGCGGCATCGACGCGATGGCCGCCACGGTTTCTCCGTTCACCGTCGCCATCGCGTATACGGCATCGCCGCCGGGCATCGGTCGGTCGTCGTAGCTCCAGCCGAACAACGACGAATAAAACTGCTTGGCGGCGGATTGATCGGTGGTCCGTAGGTCGACCCAGTTCGGCGTCCCCTGCGCGTATTCGGTTTTCTGTGGCATGACAGTCCTTCGTTAGTTTGCGGATGCGTGGACGGCTGGTTGACGGCCCGTGAACGCGATCAGCCGGTCGACGATTCCGGATCGGGCCGGTTGCCACCGGGTCGGCGAATCCCGCGTAACCGCGCTTCCGGCGTGATCCTTGCCTCCCCAAAACGTACTCCGATGGCGGCTCGGACACCACCACCACCTCGCGGCCGGTCGCCCGAGCGAAATCCCAAGCGTGAACCAAGAATTGGAGCGAGCCGTGGAAAGCGCCCGGCTTATCAGAGCTGGTCGCGGAGTCCTTCAACGAAGATGACCAACCTTGCGCGATGCGACCCGGGCCAGTAGATCCGTCCGCACTCCGCACAGCGGCTGAAATCGTTGTACCGGGTCAACGGCTCGAGGTGGTCGATCACTTCTTCCTTGTTGACCGCGACCAGCCTGCCATTGCACCGCACGCACCGCGTGAACGGCGCCAGCCGTTGCCGCAGGTCCAATCGCCTTATCACCTCGAGCGTCTGCTCCTCGGGGAGGTCGGAGTGGACGAATAGGCCATGCGTGATAGCGCGGCGCTTCAACAAGGCACGGTCTCGCGTCAGCAGGATCCGCTGCTGGCCCAGGCTGACATCGGCCAGGGTCTGGTCATCGGCGTCACTGGACCACCACACATCGAACCCGAGGACTCGAAGCAGCCGCGCCAGCCGACCGAGGTTGACGTCGATGACGAAGCGCGGATCACGCAGCGGCACCAGCCGGGCTGTGGACTCGATGTCCAGCGCCTCGAACACCGGGTACACGGCGATGCGGTCGCCGGAGGTCGGCCGATGAGCGAAATCTTCCGCATTCCCGTTCACCAGGATGAGATCGACCTCGGTGTGCGGAATGCCCATCGCCTCCAGAACGTCCTTCACCGTCTGATGGGCGCGGAACGGACGGCGCACGGTTACGCCGCGCGACTCGGTTCCCAAAAAGTCGTTGAGCTCGGCATAGGCCCGGACATCCACGTAGCCGGCCATTCCCCATGCTCTCCGCCGGATTCGCCCGGCGCAATCCATTCGCCGGCTCGAGTTCGCCACTAGACGCGGTGTACATGCGAAAGTGCCCGCTTAGCCTAAGGCTAAGGTGATCGGCGCGACCGTCGGCGCACCGTTTGGGTTGGTGCACAACGCCGGAATATCTGCCGCGGGCATGGTCGAGGAGACACCGGTCGATCTGTGGGAGCGCATGTTCGCCGCCAACATCTTCGGTCCCGTGGCGCTGACCAGGGCGCTGCTGCCGTCGATGCGCGCCGCAGGCCGCGGTCGGATAGTGCTGGTGTCCAGCCAAGGTGGCGTCCGCGGCATGCCGGCGACCGCACCGTACTCGGCGGTCAAGGGAGCACTCGAACGATGGGGCGAGTCGACGGCCGGGGAGGTGACCCCGTTCGGGATCGGCGTCACGATCCTGGTGACGGGGACCTATGACACCGACATCATCACCGATGCGGGCACCACCGATTGCCGCGACTTCGCCGGGCCGTACGCGCCACACCACAACACGATGGACAAGCGGGGGCGCTACGCGATGAAGGTCGCTGCCCGCCCTCCGGAAAAATTCGCCGCCGGCTTGGCGAAGGCGCTCGACAGCCGCGCGCCGTTCGATCGACGACCAGTGGGGCCCGACGCTCGGATGTTGTTGATAGCCAATCGATTGTTGCCCTCGTGGGTCTGCATCACATGACGCGGCTGATGATGGGAATCCCACGCTTTGGCGCCTTGCGGGATGACCGAAACCAACCGCCGCCAGAATGAGAGCAATGACGGATCAGCCGCGGAGCCGCTTCCGAAGCACGGGCACATCCGGGCCGTCGAGCATTCCGAGTGTGTCGACGCGACCGGCGACGGCCATCATCAAGTGTGCGGCTGGTCCGCGGATCTCGGCCCCGGTACCCCACGATCGACCAATGTCCGTGCCGTGAAGCGTAATTCCGCGTAGCCGGGCGCGCGGGACGAACCCGAACGGGGGGCCGGTCAGGAAGTCCAGCGCCCAACCCACCTGATCCCCATCGGGCCGGAGGGAAGGCCCAGCGGAATCCGGATATCGCCGCCGTGCACCAAGACGTCGGTCAACCCCGACAGCGGTCCCGTGACAGGCGGATCCAGCCGGTGCTCGGCGCGCAGACGGAGAGTCCGCGCGATCTCCGCCGTCGGGGTGCGGGCAGGGCGTCGTGCCAGTTCGTCGATCGCGTGGTGGAATCCACCATGGCGTAGCGTCGCCCGTTGGAACGTCCAAAAGCTGTCGGCGAAGACACTGACCAGGTGGGCAGCTACCGTCTTGACGTCCCACCCTGCGCACAGACTCGGTGTTGCGAGGGCATCCTCGTCAAGGGCATCGAGGAGATCTGCGATGCGGCGGCGCTCGGCCGCGACGGCGTCAAATATCTGTTCTCGTTCCATGCCCGCTGCGCTGACAGCTCCGCCATCAGGCTACGAATCACGAACCGCGACACCCCGCAGCACCGTGTCGCGAGCGAGGATCAGGGACTTGCGGGCGCCCACGTCGTGGAGGATGTTCTCGGGGACCCACTGCTCACCGATGACGCAGCGCGCGAGCATCTCCACAGCGGGACTGTCGATCTCGATGTCTCCCGACTGGATCCCTTCGGAGAGAAGGGCTTTCATCTGGCGGATGCGGGTCGTGTAGGACCACGCGGGGGCCGGAGTGTCAGGCGGCGATTGCCGCAACCAGGCGAGCTGGATCCGGAACTCGTCCGGAAACTGGTCGAGGGCGTTGATGTTCAGCCAGCTCAGCGCGTCGAGTTTCTCGACAGTCGTGGAGTCAGAACGCAGTATGTTCGTCCATGCTCCGCCGACCTTCTTGCCGAACGACAGCATGATCGACATGAGCAGTTCGTCTTTCGAGCCGATGACCCGGTAGACGGTTCCGGTGCCCAGCCCAGCGGCGGCGGCGATGTCGCGAACGGTCGTCATCTCGTAGCCTCGGCGCCCGAATTCCGCACGGGCCACTGCGCGCACATGCGCGGCTTTGTCGTCGTCCTCCTCGTCGATCCACGTGTTGATCACGGCATCGGCCGCGGCGAAGGCGGCGGAGCGGTCGAGGTCGTCGTCGGTGGGCGGGGCGGTCGCCAGTCCCTCGAGCATGATGCGACACATCAGCGTCGCCACCTGATCGGCTGACGCCTTGTGTCGGATCACGTCGAGGCCGACGTGCAGCATCGCCTGGCAGATTCGGTCGGCAAGCGTGGGAAGGTCGACGTCGGGTCTGATGTAACCGCTCCATCGGCCGGCGCGCAGAGCCTGCAGCATGGCGGCCTGGATCTTCTCGGGGCGGCGGCGGGTGAGCTCGATCAGCTCCGGATCGGCGCTGGGGCCCTCGTAGAACGACATCTGAAGTGCGGCCCGGTGCTCGACCGCGCAGCGGGCGATCGCGCAACCGAGGCTGATGATCTGCTCGGAGATCGGGCGGGGGTCTGGCTCGTCGAGACGCGCCAGTGCGAGCTCGCCGATGCGGTCGAGGTCTGCGTGATACCGCCGGATCAGTTCGACGAGAATCGCTTCTTTGGATTCGAAGTGGTGATAAAGGCTGCCTGCCAGTATTCCGGCGGCGTCGGCGATCTGCTGCAATGACGTGCGCAAACCGGATGTCGCGATCACCGCGTTGGCGATTTTCAGAATCTCGGTGCGCCGTGTGGCATCGACCGTCGGGTCGCTGGACTCCGCTGCGGGTTTGGTAGAGCTCCGCCGCCCTGTCGTCTTGGTGCGTTGGCCGTTTCGTGTTGCCGCGTCGAGGTCGGACATCGCTAGTTCTACCTCGACTCCCGTCGTACTCAGCACTGCGAACCGATTCTACCGATCTCAGTCCGTTCTAGGTGGCTGTGACGTCCCAAGGGCTCCGTGACGCTCCCGATCGTCGCTGTTGGCCACATCGCATGGATGCCAAATATTTGTTCCCAGCCACTTCTAAGGCTAACAGAAGGTTCTGTTGGCGGGGGTCTTTCCCAACGTGTGATGCATTACGGGCCGACCGACCCTTCGGCGAGATCGGCTAGCTCAACGCATCGCCCTCGAGCTTCGCCAGGTAGTGCTCAACCATCGCAAGGGTGTTTTTGTGGCCGGTCGAAACGCCGAGCGACTTCTCCATCACCAACACACGGGAGACACTGGCGATCACGACCATCAAGGCGTCGGGGCGCATCACGTCGTTCGTCACCCCCAGTTGTTCGAGGAGCTCGGACAGCGCATCGACCTGCATCCGCCGTAATCGCCTTGCACCTTCTGCGAGTTCGTTTTGGACGGCCTTTCGGTGATTGGCAAGCGCCATCATTTCGGCCGTGAGGGCTGTGACGTCGGGATCACTGCTGACTTCCCAGAGGGCGCGTAATGGTTTCGGAGACGCCAGCGCTCGCGCGAACGCGTCTCGGCTGCGTGCGGTCGCCCGCTTGACGAGCGCCAACAGCAGGTTGTCCATCGACTCGAAGTAATAGTGCACGAGCTGTGGCTTGAGGCCCGCCCTGGCCGCCACGCGTCGTGTCGTGACCGCCGCATAGCCCTCTTCGACCATCAACTGCTGCGCAGCGTTCAGCAGCGTCTTGCGGTTCTCGGAGTCGTCGGCACCGAGCCTGCGTGGCGATGTCATGTCCCCTTACCCACCACGCAGGACTCCTCTCTGCGTGCACTGTGCCCGCCGCGAGCCGTATCGGGACTGTACAGTCGCCCAGCTGTGCTGTACAGTCGTACAGCACAGCCTATACGATCGTATAGAACGTCGTCGGGAGGCGCGTGAGCACCGAGTCTGTTGCGGAGTTCCGCGCAAGAGCCAGGTCTTGGCTCGCCCAAAACATGCCGAAGGTGGATCCCGCGAATCAGTCAGTGCTCGAGCGTGATTCGGAAGAAACCTGGAAGCGGGCACGCGAACTGCAGCATCGGCTACACGACGGTGCCTTCGCCGGAATCTGCTTTCCGCGCGAGTACGGCGGCCTCGGGCTGACCTACGAATACAAGAAGGCGTTCGATGCCGAGGCCGTCGGCCACGAGCTGCCGTTGATCCTGAACGTCCCGTCCTTCGCGATCTGCTGCGCGACGATTCTCGACATGGGCAGCGAAGAGCAGAAGCGCACCCACATCGCGGCCGCCCTCCGCGGCGATCAAGTGCTGGTCCAGCTGCTCTCCGAGCCCAGCGGCGGCTCGGACCTCGCGGGCGTCATCACCCGCGCCGACCGCCGCGACGATCGGTGGGTGGTCAACGGCGCGAAGACCTGGAGTACCGGCGCCTTCGCGGCGGACTATGGGCTTTGCCTGGCCCGCACCAACTGGGAGGTCCCAAAGCACGAGGGGCTCACCATGTTCCTGATGCCACTGCGCCAGCCGGGAATCACCATGAACCGGATTCGACAGGTCGACGGGACGGAGGAATTCTGCGAGGAGTTCTTCGACGACGTCGAGCTCGGCGATGACGCGGTGGTCGGCGAGCCTGGCAAGGGCTGGGAGGTCGCCTCGCGTCAGCTCTACCATGAGCGGCGCACCATGGGCGACGGCTCGGAGTTCAGCAGCGGAGCCGGAATCCTGGCGGCTGCCGACGTTCAGGTCGACCTTCTCCGACTCGTCGAGAGGACCGGCAGGGCAGACGAGCGGCGGATACGCGAGATCACCGGCCGTGCGTTGGTGCACCGCGCAGTCAAGGAGCAGCTGAGCGAGTACGTCTACCGCGCAGTGCTCGACGGCAAGCTGCCGCCCGCAGCTGGATCGATCATCAGGGCGTTCATGGCCGAAGCCCACAACGTGGAGACCGACGCCGCCCACGAGATCGCGGCCACAGCCGCCGTCGTCGGCGACGACCCCGAACTGCTCGCCATCGGCACGCACTACCTCGGCCGCCAGATCGCCAACATCGGCGGGGGCACAACGGAGATGGCACGCAACGTGATCGGCGAGCGCGTCTTGAACTTTCCACGCGAGCAGGCCGCCGACCGCGGTGTGCCGTTCAACCAGGTGCGACGCAACAGAGGAGACGCATGACTGAACGACTGCGGGACATCAGAGAGTTGATGGACGATGCCGACGCATACCGCGACGAGTTGCACCGCCGGTGGACGGGACTGTTGAGCTACCGCTACATCGGGCGCAACCACGGATCGATGAACATCGGCGAGGCCGACGACACCGTCACGATTCGCCGCGACATGCGCAATGAAGCCGGCGGAATCATGGTGGCGCCGTTGGCCATATCGTCGCCCGAGGGCTGTCAGACCGACATGGTCGCGGTGCCCAATCCTGTTATCGCCTCTGTGCAGATCATCGACCCCGGCTACGACGTCAAGCGGATCGAGATCGTCGACTCCGGCAACGTGCACCAGGGCCGGATGATGGGTTACGGCCGCTGCAAGATCGTCGACGCCGACAACCCGGACCGGGTGATCGCGTTCAACGAGGGCCAGGGCGCGACTATCGGTACCCCGCCCGAAGGCCTTGGCAAGATGGATGTTTCGGGCACCGAGCTGGTCATCGAGGACTCACCCGATCTGCCACCGCTGTGGGAGGCGTTCGGCGCGTCCAAACGGCCGGACGGCCATTGGGTGCTGCCCGCGCTCAGCCTCGAGCTGGCGTCGCCCGATGCGGCACTGCACATCGGGCCGCAACACGTGGTGCTCGAAACCGCAGCCATCGACCTCGCCGCCGAAGCGGCCGGAACCAGGAAGCTCCAGGTCGTGAGCTGGCACGTGATGTTCATGTCGCGGGGCAAAGTCGGCCCGTTCCGGGTGGAGGGCACTGCGCACACCGGCGGATCGGGAAAGGTCGGGGTGCGCATGCTCCTGCACGACGAGGGCAATGGCGACAAGGCCGTGACCTCCGCCGCGGCGATCTTCGAGATCGTCGACGAGTTCAAGGAGTGAATGATGGCTAGTGCCAAGGAAGCTCGTCAGGGGCGCGCACCGCCTGCATGGAATCGGTAACTCGTTGTACACGCCGTTCAGCGGTACCGACGGCGACGACATTGATTGGCATGCCTACCGAGCTTTAGTGCGGCACTGCGTCGGAACTCTCGCCCATCCAATGCTCTGGGTCACCAGCGGCCTGTCCGAGTTCTGGTCGTTGACTATGGCCGAGCGCAAGAAGCTGCTCGAGGTTGCCGTCGAAGAAGCCCGTGCGATCAACCCTGATGTGGTCGTCCAGTCGTGCACTGCCGCGCTTTCGGCTAAGGACTGCGTGGAGCTGACCCAGCACGCCCAAGACAGCGGCGCCGACATCGTTTACATCCAGACGCCGATGATGGAACTGCATGGCGGCGAAGGCGTTCTGAACTACTTCCGCTACATCGCCGACCGCACCGACATCGCGCTGGGCATGTTCAACTCGCCCAGCTCTGGATACGTGCTCTCACCGCAAGAGGGGGCCCGCATCGTCGAGGAGATTCCCGCCGTGTGCGCGACGAAGGGGGGTCGTTCCGGCCTCACCAAAGCCGCATGCTGCATGAACTCGCACCGGATCTCGTGATCTGGGAATGCGATACGACCGTGTACCGGGCCGGCTGGCTGAAAGCCGGAATCGTCTGACCGGGCCAGCTGGGTACCGCCGGCTATCTGTTCGAGACGCACTACGGGCCCCCGCCGGGTCGCGTTGCGACCAGCGGCCGAGTGTAAGACGGGTCGCTACGGTCGTGGGCTGCCCCCTTGATGTCGGTCAGCATCGCGAGCACCTCCTCGGTGATCAAGTTCTGCGACTCTGAGTTCCACTCGACGACGCACACCCGGTCGACGATGGCCCAGCGGCCGTCACGCCGTTCCAGGCGGTCGACGTCCCGGCCGCCGGACAGCGTCACGTGGTTGGCCGGCTCGTGGTCGGTTCCGACGAACAGGTAGTAGGTCTCGGCGTGGGCCTCGTCGCCATCGAGCTCCACAGTGTGGTTCAACAGGTAGTGCTGGTAGCGGGTCTGCGTCGAGTGGTAGGCGAACGCCCAATCGATGAAATCCTCGACCGGACCGACGAATCCGACGTGGTCGTCGACCGCGTCGTCATGATAGGCCGACCGCAGAAGTGCGCGGTCACGCCTATCCATCCCCCGTGAGCGCTGAATGCAGTCGTGTATCTCGGCGCGGTCGGTGAGCCGCCGCAGTTGTCCCCGGATATCGGCGTCTGTCACAACGAGTCCTCCAGATTCCAGCCGTTGATGGCGACGACCTGGTCGAGTGGCCGCCGCGGTGCGGGTTTCGTCATTTGTCCGGTGCGCAACCGGGCGACCGGTAGCAGGCAGCCCTGCACATACGAGTCGGGGATGCCTAGCAGGTCGCGCACTTCTTTCTCATGATGCAGGTGCAGCGTGGTTACGCAGGTCCCATAACCGCGGGTGTGCAGCGCGAGCTGAAAATTCCATACCGCCGGAAAGATCGAACCGTAAAGCGTTGCCTGGTAGAAGGATTCATCGCCCTCCGCACGTGGCAAGTACGGTTCGTAGCACGGAATCACCATCGCGGGTATTTCTGCCATGTGCTCGACCAGCCACTCCGTGGAGGTCATCAGCCGGCCTTCCGGGGTTCCCGCGGGCATGAAGCCTGCGATCAGTTGCCCACCGACCTTGCCCAGATAAGCCGTGCGGTACAGATCTGCGATCGCTTGCCGTAACCCGGGCTCGGTGATGACCAACCAGCGCCACGTCTGCTGGTTGGACCCGTTGGGAGCCTGCAACCCAATCCGCAGACAATCCCGGATCTCGTCGAGTTCTACCGGTGTTTCCAGGTCCAGCGACTTGCGGGCAGACCGCGTCGCGGTGAGCAACTGATAGACGTCCATGGTCGGCGGCTCAGGTCGGCAGTTTCGCGGCTAGATCCAGCACGGTGACGGTGTCGGTGCCGGTTTTCTTCAACCGCTTCGAGGAGCGGAAGCCGAGGTCGACGTCTTTTGCCTGGGCGCGCAGCGCGCCGACCGTGAGCTGTTGCTTCGGGATGTGGGAGAACATGTCGAAGGAGTACAGCCGCATGGCGTTTTCGTGTGTGATCCTGTCGATTTCGTTGTCGGGGAGGCCGTCAAGGTAGATGTCGAGGTTCTCGGGGGCCAGCGGCCAGGTGGAGTCCGAGTGGGGGTAGTCGCACTTGGGCACATCGTCCTTGTACTTCGCCGGTATATGGTCTTTGAACATGTCCGGCGGCTCGACGAGATGATCGTCCACCGACACCGGAACGAGGTCGTTCATATTCATGGCTGCACTCACTCCTAGTGTTTCTGGGGCTCCGGGAAGGCGACGTCCGCGTTGTCGGGCATCGCGTTGATACCGCGTCGATCGCAGACCTCCAACACCTCGTCGACGATCGAACTCGGCACAATGAACTTGTCGGTGGACGACACCTGGTCCAGGTGCGCTTCGATGTCCTCCGCGGTCGGTTCACTGTCGGCCTCCGCCAGCCAGCCCTCGCTGAGCCCGACGAAGACCCGCGCGTAGCGACCTGCGCACGCCGAGTAATTGCGGTGGGTGAACGTGCATGCCTTGCTGGCGAGAAAGGTCACCAGCGGTACCACGAGCCCGGGCCGAATGGCCCGCATGAACCCCGATTCGGTGAGGAACTTCTCGTCTCCCACGGTCTCGGTGACCATTCGCGAGAAGCCGGTGGGCATAACAGAGTTGGCGAGGATTCCATGGGCCTCGCCCTCGATCGCGATCACGTTCGTCAGACCCACCAGTCCGGCTTTCGCTGCTGCATAGTGAGCCTCCATCGGCTGGCCGAAGATGCCGGCCGATGACGAGATGAACACGAATCTGCCGCCACCGTTGTCCTTCATCAACCGATACGCCGGCTGGGACAGATGGAACCCGCCGTCGAGATGGACCCGCAGCATCCGGCTCCAGTCGTCGAGCGAAAGATCCTCGAACATTACGCTGCCGAAGATGCCCGCATTACTGACCACGGCATCTAGGCGCCCGAACGCATCGAGGGCAGTGTCGACGATCGCCTGGCCGCCCTCGGGGCTGTCGACCGAATCGTAGGAGGCGACGGCCCTGCCGCCGGCCTGCTCGATCTCTTTGACGACCTCGTTGGCAACACTCGAATCGGAACCCTCGCCACGCATGCTGCCGCCGATGTCGTTGACCACCACAGCCGCACCTCGCCGCGCCAGATCGAGGGCATACAGGCGGCCGAGTCCGCGTCCCGCACCGGTGACCACGGCGACTTGATCGGTGAAATCGATCACGTTGCCATCCTTTCCAATTCGCGGTTTTCATTGCCGTTGGCCGCGACGGCGGCACCCAGCTGTTGCAGGCATTGGCCGAGGCTACCGAGGAATCGGCTGACGCTCAGCAGGCGTTTGAGGTAGAGCTGAGCGTCGTGCTCCAGGGTGAAGCCGATGCCGCCGAAGACTTGGATGGCCTTGTCGCCTACGGTGGCCAGCCGGCCCGAGAGCGCCTTCACGCGCAGGGCGGCGCGGTGGCGTTCTGCGCGATCCGCGTAGTCCGCGGCCCACAGCGCGTACAGCACACCGCTGCTGCGCCTCGGTGCCGTACTGCATGATCACCGGTGCGATGTTGTTGATGCCGATGATGTTGAGCAGCACGGGAACTCGCGCACGCATGGTCTGTTCCGCATACACGAGCTGCTCGAGCGGTGTCGCACCGCGGCCGCCGTACTTCCTGGGCCACGACACCGCGGCCCAGCCGGCGTCGGCCACCATCGCGTTCCACGTGCGTAGCGTTTCGAACGCGGCGTCATCGGTGCCACGCCGGGTGCTGCTGTCGATCACCTCGCTAGTGAGATGCGCTGACAGCCACGCTCGCAGCTCCTTGCGGAACTGTTCCGCCTCTGGTGGGTACGAGAAATCCACGTTCTCTTCGACGACCTCATTCGATTGACTCCAGTTCGACGGAACTCTACGGTGGAACAGATATTTGGTCAACTGACTCTCGGTGGTGCGGAGGTAGTGCGTGGCCAACGACGCTGATGGCGACTCGTTGCAGGGATTGGGCATGTTGGCTTCGGCGCTTGCCGGCCGACCGGTGGCGGTTGCGCCGCTCGAGCCGGGCGAGCCGTCGTGGACGGATGGCGAGACGATCTTCGTCGATCGCTCGGCACGCTTCCGTGCCATCCTCGAGTCGGTGGCAGTGCACGCGTCACTGATCGCGGCAGGCAGCCTGGCTCAGGATGTCGTTGGTCCGATGGTCCGCCATCCCCGGCTGGCCAGGCGTTATCTGGCCATTGAGGGGCATCGGGCGCTCGTCGCGAACGGCGACCTGCTGCCCGGGGTGCTGGGTTCGTTGGCTGACCGTGAGATGGCCCGTCGTAGCGACTCGGCCGCCTCGTCGCTGTCGATCGCATCCGGCAAAGAGGCGCTCGACGATGCACCCGTTGGGTTCGGTGTCATTCGCGCGAAGAAGGTGCTGGCCGCCAGCGGCTGAGCGGCGAAGAAGGTGGACCACGAGACGCCGGGGCATGTCCCGCGACGACAGAGCGCCATAGAGGAGCTCGAGGAATCTCGACGATGGCGAGGTGGACGACACCGACGATCCGGACATGTTCACCAGCCCTGTCGGCGGGGGCGGCTTCATCGGCAAGTGGTTGAAGAAGTTGCTGTCGTCGGCGCGGAAATCAGATGCCAGCGCCGGCGGGCCGCCGGGCGCCGATGCACCGACCCATCGCACCAATTCGGCGAACCGCGGTGCTCATCGCGGTGTCGTCGACGGCCTCCACTTCGGCCGAGGAGGTCGCCGATGTCAAGCCCGACGGCTTCACGTACCCGGAATGGGACGCCAATCGCAAGAGCTACCGACCCGACTGGTGCACGGTGCGCGAGGTCGAGCCGAGGGTCAAGGCTTCGGCGACGCAAGCCATCGACGGTGCTATCGGTGTGCGGCGCCCGCTCGCGCGGCTCGGCATGGGCCTTCATCGCCGGCACCGCCAATCGCAGGGCGACGACATCGACATCGATGCCGCCGTCGAGGCGAGGGTGGAGGTGAGGGCCGGGTCGGTGCCGGATGAAGCGGTCTACCTGGACAGCCTGCGCAGGCGCCGCGACCTGTCAGTTCTGCTGTTGCTCGACGTCTCTGGTTCGACGGCCGAGCCGGGGACCCTCGGGCGCACCGTGCACCAGCAGCAGCGGGAGGCGGTCGCGAACCTCGCCGTCGCGCTGCACGACCTGGGCGACCGGGTGGCGTTGTACGCCTATTACTCGCAGGGGCGCTCGGCGGTGAACATGGTGCCCGTCAAGCGGTTCAACGACCACCTCGACGCGCGGGTGATCCGGCAGCTCAACAGCCTGGAACCAGGTGCGTACTCGCGGTTGGGGGCTGCCATTCGGCACGGCTCGGCCGTCTTGGAGTCCCGCGGAGGCACGTCGCGCCGACTGCTTGTCGTGCTCTCCGACGGTCTGGCCTACGACCACGGCTACGAGCGTGCCTACGGCGCCGCCGACGCGCGCCGCGCGCTGACGGAGGCCCGTCGCCGGGGCACCGGCTGTGTGTGCCTGACGGTGGGTGCGGGCACCGACGTGGCATCGCTGCGCAAGGCTTTCGGCAGCGCGGCACATGCGACCATCGCCCGTCCCGATCAACTCGCCGGCGTGATCGGGCCGCTGTTTCGTTCGGCTCTGCGCTCCGCGGAGGTTCGGCGGCGGGTGTCGTGACGGGCATTTCGTTCGGATCGAGTTGGCCTGATGTCATGTCCCAGAATGCAGTTGGATTCTGGGACTTACCCGTCGTCGACAAACTGGACGAACTTGAAACAAACATCTGTTCCGGGTTACGCTACAGCCACCGCAGTGCGGCGGGTGACGAAAGGGAAGCCATGTCTGGTGCCGGAGACTGTCAGACGAACCCCGACGAAGGTACCGTGTGAAGGCGAGCGAGTCCTGCCTCACATACCCGAACGGCGCGATTCGTCAAGTGTCCGCAGAGCGTCCCTATTACCAAGCGGTGGGCAACGAGGAAACCGTCTTCAAGGCGGCGTATCGCCAGGGCCTGTCGCTGGTTCTGAAGGGCCCGACCGGGTGCGGCAAGACACGCTTCGTCGAGGCGATGGCTCATGACCTCGGCCGGCCGCTGATCACCGTCGCGTGCCACGACGACCTCACCACGGCCGACCTGGTCGGCAGATACCTGCTGCGGGGTGACGAGACCGTCTGGGTTGACGGACCGCTGACGCGGGCTGTGCGCGAGGGCGCGATCTGCTACCTCGACGAGGTGGTAGAAGCCCGCCAGGACACGACGGTCGTGCTGCATCCGCTCGCGGATTACCGGCGCCAGCTGCCCATCGAACGGCTCGGCGTCACGCTGGACGCGGCACCGGGATTCGGCCTCGTCGTTTCCTACAACCCCGGCTACCAGAGCGTGCTGAAGGATCTGAAGGACTCCACCCGGCAACGCATGGTCGCCATCGAGTTCGGGTTCCCGGCACCTGAAGTCGAGCAGTCAATCGTCGCGCACGAAGCCGGGGTGGATAGCGGTACGGCTGCCGAACTGGTGCGGTTCGGCCAAGCGATCCGGCGTCTGGAGACCGGGGGACTGCGCGAGGTCGCGTCGACCCGCGTACTCATTGCGGCCGGCCGGCTGTTCGTCGAGGGCCTGACCATGCGAGAGGCGGCCAGAGCGGCGATCGCGGGCCCGCTCACCGACGATGCGTCGGTGAGCCGCGGCCTGAACGAGATGATCGAGGTCTACCTGGGTGAGTCGGCCGGGTCCGGTGATTGACGGTGCTCTGTGTCGCCGCTAGTGTCTGAACAAATATTAGGTCGACCGGTGGATATCTGCGTTGGCACGTCCCCATGGAGGTCACATGTCATACGAGAGCACGGCTGAGCCGATCAAGATCGGCTACCTGATGGACTTCAAGTTGCCGCCCGGGTTTCCCGAGGACCTACTGGCTTCCTTCACCCAGTGCTTCGACCTCGTCTTCGAGGAGGCGGTCGAGCAGGGCCTGATGGATCGACCGGTCCAGATGATCTACCGCGAGGTGGAGGGATTGCCCAAGGGTTCGGTGAAGGCGGTGATCGATGCCTTCGGCGAACTCGTCGATGAGGGCTGCCTGGTGGTATTCGGCCCGCACATCACCGACAACTGCGTGCCGACCCGAGAGGCGATCGAAGAGCGTTTCAAGGTGCCGGCGATCAGCGTCACCGGCACCGACGACTGGCTCGGCGAATGGACTTTCGCGTTCCCCCAAGGGTCGATGACCGACGAACCCATCTTCGTCGCCGACCTTGTCGCGAAGCGCGGCCTCGCGGAGATCGGTGTCCTGGTGGAGCAGAACCTTATCGGCGAGAGCTACCTCAAGAACCTACGAAGTGCCTGTCGGCGCAAGGGCATTCGCATCGTTGCGGAGGCCGCCATCGCGCAGACCGCGCAGGACATCAACGAAGCAGTGCAATCGCTGCACGACGCGAAGGCCGAGGCGATCGTGCACCTCGGCTTCGGCTTCGGGATCGTCTTCATTAATCCCGCGCTGGAGGCGGTCGATTGGGACCCGCCGCGGTTTACCACCACCGCGTTCCAGAACGCGTGGGTCAACCCGATCATGTGGAACGCATTCATGGGCTGGATCGGCGATCGACCAGTACGACGAAGGCAATTCGATTGGGCAGGACTTCCTCGACCGCTACGCCAAGAAGTACGACGGAAGTCGCCCGGAATATTGCGTGTCGGTCGTCAATCGCGACGTCGCCGCAACCTTGGTCCGTGCGTTCACCGACGTCGCACCCGTTGAGCCCGCGCGGCGTCAAGGAGGCCCTGGAGCGGGTGAAGATGATGCCCGCCGCGTCGGGTGCCCCCGGAACCCGTGTGTTCGTTCGGCAAGTGGACCCGCCGTGCCTGGATGGGCGCGGGTTATCTGGTGGCCCGGACTCTCGATGCCGACGGCATCAACTCGCATCTAGTCGATCGCTTCGGAGAGGAAGGCTGATTCGATGACCACCCAAAAACCCACCCCCCTGATCGAGGAAGAGAAGCCCGCGCCGAAGCGTCGGGGCGGCGCCAGCGGGTGGGGTTCGTGGCTTGCCGGCATCGGCCTGCTCGCGTTCGTCGGTCTCTTCGCCGCCGTTTCGCGCACCGCCCTCGACCCGCGGGTCGCCAACCCGAACGTGCAGGGCAGGCCGCGCCCGGTCGACTTCCTCTTCGGTTTCGACCACTGGATGCTGCTCGTTCAAATCGGCACCGCCCTGATGCTGGTGCAGCTGGTCGTCATATTCATCATCGGCTGGCGGCGCAATCCGGGCAGCCCGGTGATGCTGATGTTCCTGTGCACCACGTTGATCGTGTGGCAGGACCCGATCATGAACTGGGCACCCTTTGCGGTCTACAACCCGGACCTGCTCCACTGGCCCGAGTCGTGGCCGTTGGTGATGATGTCGCCGACCGTCGAACCGTTCATCGTCTTGGGCTACGTGACGTTCTACTTCGGCCCCTACTTCCCGGCGATCTGGATTCTGCGCAAGTTGCAGGCGAAGCGGACCCCCGACGCGTTCGTCTCGCGTCATCCGTTGATCAGCCTGGGCCTATTGATCCTGGTCATTGGGTTCATCTTCGACGCAGCGCTGGAGATCGGCTCGATCCACACCGGGATGTACATCTACTCCCAGGTGATCCCGTGGGGATCGATCTTCACCGGAACGACGTTCCAGTTCCCGTTGATCTGGGAGTCCCTCTCGGTCACCTTCGTGATGATTCCCGCCGGCATCCTGTGCTACCGAGACGACACCGGAAAGTCGGTGGCGGAAAAGCTCGCCGCGAAGGCGAAGGTCTTCCCGAGCCGGCCGGTGCTCGGCACGTTCCTCGTGATGTTCGCGATCATGAACGTGTCCTACTTCGCATACGGCGCGTGGTTCGTGGCCATCAAGGCCAGTGGCGCTGCCACGTCGGTCGCGTGCCCCTGGCCGTACCCCGAAGCCAAAGTGTATGACCCGCAAGGGTATTACGAGAAGGAAGGCGCCCAGGGTCCGTTCTCGGTCGGCAAGTGGGCCACGTGGCAGAGCGGTCTTCCGAACGGACGGCCCGACGTCCAGGCGCCGCCACCCGGCGAGGGACGCTGCGCACCCGAGAAGCAGAATGGCTGAGCCGCGCAGCGTCGTCATCACGGGTGCGTCCCGCGGGCTCGGCTTCGCGTCGACCGTGCGCCTCTATCGCGAGGGGTGGCGCGTGGTGGCGGCGATGCGTTCCCCGGACCGAGGAATGCCGCTGTTGCGCGAGGCGACGGGGGCGGCCGAGGACGACGATCGGCTGATCGGCGTTCAGCTCGACCTGATGGACACCGCGTCGATCTCCGCCGCCGCCAAGGCGATCGAAGAATCGGTCGGGCCGCCTTTCGCCCTCGTGAACAACGCAGGGATCTCCGCCGCAGGCATGGTGGAGGAGACGGATATGGAGTTGTGGCAGAACATGCTCTCAACTCATGTCCTGGGTCCGGTAGCCCTGACCAAGGCTCTTTTGCCCTCCATGCGGGCAGCGGGCCGGGGCCGCATCGTGTTGGTATCCAGCGCCGGTGGAGTGCGCGGTCAACCCGGCATCGCCGCCTACTCGGCGGCCAAAGGTGCGATGGAGCGGTGGGGCGAGTCGATGGCGGGCGAGATTGCGCCCTTCGGACTCGGCGTCACCATCCTGGTGGCCGGCACGTACGACACCGACATCATCACCGACGCGGGCACCACCGACGATCGCGACTTCGACGGTCCCTACGCCCGGCTGCACGACACAATGAACACCCGTGGACGTTTCGCGATGCGCTTCGCCCGTCCACCCGAGCGGTTCGCCGACGGCTTGGTGAAGGCGCTCGAGGATCGGGCGCCATTCCGTCGCCATGGCGTGGGTCCGGACGCAGCGATGTTGTTGGCATCCAACCGATTCCTCTCGGCTTCGGGTATGCACCAGATGTCCAGGGTGGTCATGGGGCTACCCCGCCAGGGCGCACTGCGCGGTGGCGCTGCACCGTTGACCGGTGGCCAGCGCGCGATGGTGTTCGCGGCCCGAGTCCTTCCAGCGCCGGTGTTGCAGCGCATAGCGTCGTTGGCGATGCGGTATTCGCCCGCGAAGCAAGCGCCCCAACAAGGAAGTGAGAACCATGGCTGACAGGCCGAAAGTCGCGTTCGAGTCGAGGATGATGATCGACGGCAAGCTCGTCGACGGTCAGGCGGGGACTTTCACCAACATCAACCCGGCGAACGAAGACGTTCTCGGCGAGGTCGCCGATGCGTCGAAGGCCGACATGAACCGCGCCATCGACGCGGCGCGCCGGTCGTTCGACGAAACCGACTGGTCGACCAACCATCAACTGCGCAAGCGCTGCCTCGAGCAGTTGCACGAGGCGATCGAGAGCGAGCTGGAGGAGCTGCGCGAGGAGCTCATCCTGGAGGTCGGCGCCCCACGTGCGGTGACACACGGACCTCAGCTGGACGCCCCGCTCGCCGACGCTCTCAAGTACCCGGCGAGACTCATTGACACCTTTCCTTGGGAGACCGATCTCGGGGATGCGTTCGTCTCGCTGACCGGCCGGATGACCCGCCGCAAGGTCTGGCACGAGCCGGTCGGCGTGGTCGGCGCCATCGTGCCATGGAACTTCCCGTTCGAAGTCACCATCAACAAGCTCGCTCAGGCGTTGGCCACCGGAAACACAGTGGTGCTCAAGCCTGCGCCCAACACACCGTTCAACGCGACGCGGCTGGGCAGGCTGATCG
Source organism: uncultured Actinomycetota bacterium (assembly GCA_963770125.1). Lineage (GTDB taxonomy): Bacteria > Actinomycetota > Actinomycetes > Mycobacteriales > Mycobacteriaceae > Mycobacterium. The sequence continues at coordinate 23,900 of CAVYPI010000062.1, forward strand.
CCGAGAAAACCGACGTCCCAGCCGGTGTCGTCAACGTCGTCACGGCGTCCGATCACTTTGTCGGCGAGGAGCTTACGCTGTCGCCGAAGGTCGACATGATCTCTTTCACCGGCTCCACGGTGGTCGGTAAGCGCATCATGGAAAAAGGCGCCGCGACCATGAAGCGGCTGTTCCTCGAACTCGGGGGCAAGTCGGCGACCATCGTGTTGGAGGACGCCGACTTCAACACCGCCTGCCTGATCGGCATCGGCCCGCTGATGCACGCCGGCCAAGGCTGTGCGGCGCCGACCCGGATGCTGCTGCCACGGTCCCGCTATGACGAAGGCGTGGCGATCCTAAAAGGCATCTACGAGAACATCGAAGGCCGGCGATCCGCAGGACCCCGGCACCATTTGCGGTCCTGTCATCTCGGCCAAACAGCAGTCACGCATTCTCGGCTACATCCAGAAGGGTGTCGACGAGGGAGCGACGATGCTCGTCGGAAGCACCGAGCCGCCGAAGGACTTCGACAAGGGATTCTGGGTCAGCCCAACGCTTTTCACCGATGTCGACAACAAGATGACGATCGCGCAGGAGGAGATATTCGGACCCGTGCTGGTCGTCATCCCCTACGAGGACGAAGAGGACGCGATCCGGATCGCCAATGACAGCGTGTACGGCCTTGCCGGCAACGTGATGTCGAGTTCGCTGGACCGTTCGCTGGCCGTCGCGCGTCGGTTGCGGGCGGGGTTCATCGGGCTCAACGGCACCGCCGGATACGGCGCGGATGTGCCGTTCGGCGGTTACAAGGACAGCGGCGTGGGCCGCCAGAACGGCTTGGTGGGCTTCAGCCAATACACGGAAGTGAAGTCCGTCGCCTACCCGGCCGACGAATAGGAGTAGGTATGGAAGAGCTTTTCGACGACCTCGAGGACTTCGGGACCTTCGACGACGCCGTCTCCGGTGACGTGCGCGATCCGTACACGGAGCTGGCGCGACTACGCCGCGAGGAGCCCGTTCAGCGCCTCGAGTCTCCGGGATTGCCCCACGAGGAATCCAAGCCGATGTTCATCGTGTACCGCTACGAGGAGGCCCAGCAGATGCTGCGCGACAACGAGACCTTCTCGTCGTCGGGCGTCATCGCGGCGTTCGGCCCGGTGCTCGGTGAAGGCGTGATGCTCGGCATGGACGAACCGGTGCATGGCCGGCTGCGCTCGCCTGGTGTCAGAAGGCGTTCTCGCAGAAGGCATTGGTCGCGTTGGGAAGACGAGCTGGTCGGTCGCGTCGGAAACGGACCTGATCGACAAGTTCGCGGTCCAATGGCAAGGCCGACCTCGTGAAGGAGTTCACCTTCGACTATCCCGAGCCAGATCATCGCGGGTCTGTTGGGGTTGCCGGAGAAGGATTACCCGCAGTTCCAGCGCTGGTCCATCTCGCTGCTGAGCTGGCTCATGAATCCCGGAGCGCGGTCTCGCGGCGTCGGCCGCGCTGTGCGACTACTTCGCACCGATCCTCGAGGCGCGCCGCGCTGAACCGAAGGACGACTTGATCAGCCGCGCTGGCCGCGGCCGAGATCGACGGGGAGAAGCTCACCGACGAGGAGATCTTCTCGTTCCTGCGGCTGCTTGTTACCCGCCGGTGTCGAGACGACGTATCGGTCGCTGGGGAATCTGCTCTTCGGGTTGCTCTCGGATCCAGCGCAGTTGGACGCGATCCGCGCCGACCGCTCGCTGCTGCCGCAGGCCATCGAAGAGGCGGTGCGGTGGAATCCGCCGCTGCTGACGATCACCCGCGTCGCCACGTGCGACACCGAACTCGGGCGGGGTGCAGATTCCCGGCGGGCGCGTTCGGTGATGCCGATGCTGGGATCGGCGAATCGGCAGGAGGACCGGTGGACGGATCCCGACGAGTTCAACATCTTCCGTCAGGCCAAGGGAAATCTTGGCTGGGGCCACGGCGTGCACGTCTGCCTCGGCATGCACCTCGCGCGCCTCGAGATGCGCACTGCCATCAACCTTCTGCTGGACAGATTGCCGAATCTGCGGATGGATCCCGACGGCGACGATCCCCACATCCGTGGCCAGGTGTTCCGCTCGCCGACGTCGCTGCCTGTGCTGTTCGACCCCGCGTAGGGATGCTTTGACGGAACTGCGTTTCGACGCTGCGGCCCCGCGCATGTGAGGGTGCCGCAAAGTGCCGATTCTGGGTAACCTAATATTTGGTCTATGGTTGAAGGCATCGAGATGCGAGTCAACGAGGAGGCGCAGTGAGCGATTTCGAGTCGGTCGACTACTTCTCCGACCAGTCACTTGTTCCCGACCCGTATCCCTACTTCGACTACCTGCGCTCGCAGTGCCCCGTGCGACATGCGACCCCCTACGGCGTGATGGCGGTGACTGGACATCAGGAGGCGTTAGCTGCATACAAGGATGTCGGCCTTCTCGTCGTGCGTCGCTGTCGCGGGCCCGTTTCCGCCGCTGCCGTTCACCCCGGAGGGCGACGACATCGGCGCACTGATCGACGAGCACCGCGCGGCGATCCCGATGGCCGAGCATGTCGTCACGATGGACGCTGAGGCGCACGCGAAGACGCGGGGACTGCTGAGCAAGCTGATCACTCCAAAGCGACTCAGCGAGAACGAAGACTTCATGTGGCGCCTCGCCGACCAGCAGATCGACAACGTTCATCGACCGCGGCTCATGCGAGTTCATGGAGGACTACGCGAAACCGCTGTCGATGTTGGTCATCGCCGACCTACTCGGCGTTCCCATCGAGGACCACGACGAGTTCCGCGCGGCGCTGGGCAACGAGCTCGTCGGCGACCTCGGTGAGGCCGACACCGTCGCCCACAACCCGCTGATGTGGCTGGACGAGAAATTCGCGTCTTACGTCACCGACCGTAGGCGCCAGCCGCGCGAGGACGTGCTGACCGAACTCGCGGCCGCGACATACCCCGACGGCTCAGTGCCCGATGTCGACGAGGTCGTGAAGCTGGCGACGTTCCTCTTCGCGGCGGGCATGGAGACGACGACCAAGCTGCTTAGCACCGGGATGCGAGTTCTCGGCGAGCGTCCCGACATCCAACAAGCGCTGCGCGACAATCGCGCGCAGATCCCGGCGTTCCTCGAAGAGTCCCTGCGGATGGAGAGCCCGGTCAAAAGCCACTTCCGTCTGGCGCGGACCACGACGAGCATCGGTGACGTGGAGGTCCCCGCCGGCACGATCATCATGCTGCTTCCCGGCGCGAGCAATCGTGACCCGCGCAAGTTCGAGAACCCGCATGAGTTCCGGCACGACCGTCGCAATGTGCGCGAGCACGTGGCTTTCGGTCGGGGGGCACACTCATGTCCCGGTGCGCCACTGGCACGTGCCGAGGCGCGCATCTCGATGAACCGCCTGCTGGACCGGATGGCCGACATCCGGATCTCCGAGGAAATGCATGGCCCGGCCGATAACCGCAAGTACGAGTACGACCCGACGTTCATCATGCGGGGACTCAGCGCCTTGCATGTGGAGTTCGATCCCGTGCCCAACGCCTGACCGCGCAGCCCATGTTCACGATGCGCTTCGATATGCGCACCCCGGCGTCGGGCGCTCCCACGCCGGCTTTGTACGACGCGGCGCTTCAGATGTGCGCCTGGGCGGAGACCCGAGGCGCAATCATTGCAGTGTTGAGTGAGCATCACGCCACTGCCGATGGTCACCTGCCCTCACCATTGATTCTCGCGTCGGCGATCGCCGCCAGAACGAATGTGCTCAACATCCTGGTGGCAGCTGCCGTGCTGCCGTTGTACGACCCGGTGAGACTGACCGAAGACATGGCCGTGCTGGACAATCTCAGCAAGGGCAGAGTGACCTATGTCTTCGGAATAGGCCACCGCCCAGAGGAATACGAACACATGGGCGTGGACGCCAGCCGTCGCGGCAGGATCGCCGATGACCACTTGGCCCTCATCTTGGAACTGCTCAAGGGCGAGCCGGTCGACGTAGCCGGGCGGCGCGTTCATATCACCCCGGCGGCATTCACAAAGGGCGGACCGCGAGTCATGATCGCGGGCGGCACCGCGGCTGCGGCGAGGCGTGCCGGCCGTCATGGCCTTGGGTTCATCGCTTACACCAACGCGCCGGGGCTGAAAGAGACGTTTGAGGCGGAGTCGCGGGCCCATGGACACGAGCCGGGACCCGCGCAGTTTCCCGACGGCCGCAGCCCCACTGCGGTTTTCGTCGCGGAAGATGTCGATGCAGCCTGGGCGGAGATCGGCTCATACCTATTGCACGACGCCCGCATGGCTGCGGCATACCGACAGGGTGACGAATCGGTCGCCAGCATCACCCAAGCCGATACGGTGGACGAGCTGCGGTCGGCGCACGGCCCGTACACGGTGATGACAATCGATGACGCGGTCGCCCAGATCCGCAGCGGCACAAGTCTGCAGCTGCACCCGCTATGCGGGGGGATGCCTCCCGATCTGGCGTGGCCCTATCTCGAGTGCGCGTCGGTCGCCGTGGAGCGGGCGCGCGGAGAGGGCTAAACATGACGCAACGGATATCTCTGTAGCGAGTGTGAACGTACTGCGAAGATCCGCGACTATTTTCGCAACAGCTTCACACTCGAGGCTCCGCCGTCTGTAGCTGTGCGGCGAGGTCCTGCAGGCGGGTGGAGTACGCCTTGACCCCCCAGGCCATGGCTTCGCCGTCGAGTTCATTGGGCAGAGCGCCGTCGCGGATCAGATCCCAATTGCCGGCGATGTCTTCGACCGACGGGTGGGGGCCAAAGGTAGCGCCTTCGGTGTGGGAGATCGCGTAGCGACAGTAGTAGCCGCCGGTGGCGCCGAAGATCTGGGCTGTCGCCGGGCAGCTGCGGTGCACAAGCGCCAACGCCATGGGCGTCACCCGGCTCGCGGTCAGCAGCGCCACGTATTCGGCTGAGTCCAAAGAGATCTCAAGTTCAGGTGGTCGTCCGCGTAATGCCGCGTCACCGTCCGGGGTGAATACCGAGAACAGGCGTGTGTCGAAGGCCGCCGGGGCGAGCGCGTTGGCCTTGATTCCGTACCGTATGCCCTCCCAGGCCACCGAGCGCGTCATCCCGATGACACCCATCTTCGTCGTTGCGTATGCCGCCTGACCGAACGCTCCGGACAAGCCGGACGCCGACGTCAGCGTTACGATGCGGCCTCCACCGGTGTTCTTCATAGCCCGGTACACGGCCCGCACGGTGCGGAATGTGCCACGCAGATTGACCGCCATGATGCTGTCGAGGTCGTCGTCGGTGACGTCTTCGAAGTGATCGAGCACGATCGCGGCGTTGTGGATCAGTCCGTCGATGCGGCCCCAGGTGTCCAGCGCCGCCTCCACGATCTGCTGCGGCCCGTCATCCGACGACACGCTGGCCCCGCTGGGTACGGCTTCGCCTCCGGCAGAGACGATCTCGTGCACGACCGCCTGCGCCATCGTGGGGTCGCAACCGCCACCGCGGGGGCTGCCGCCCAGATCATTGACGACGACGCGCGCGCGCCGCGGCGGCCCAGTTCGATGGCCTGGGAGCGGCCGATTCCCCCCGCCCCGCCGGTGACGATGACGACGTCGCCGTCGAATCGGATCTCCCCGCGCATGGGGACTCCTCTCTAGAGGTCGGGTGACTCGTTGGGGAACAGTCCCGCTGGGGCGGCACCGTCGACCTCGAGCAGCTTTCCGGTGATCCACGACGATGCCGGCGACGCGAAGAACAAAGCGGCAGAGCCGATGTCGTCGGGTGTGCCATTGCGTCGCATCGGAGTCTTGGACTGCAGGCCGGTCCGCACATCGGGCATGGCATCCATGAATCCGCGAAGGGCCTCGGTCTCGACGCAGCCGGGCAGTATCGCGTTCACCCGCACTCTCGGGGCCAGCTCGATGGCCGCCAGCTGGGTGAACTTGCCGAGCGCAGACTTCGCGAGACTATAGGGCAGGAATCCGCGTTCGTTCTGCTGGCCGGACATCGAGCCGATGTTCACGATCGCGCCGCCGCCACGGGCGAGCATGTGCGGCACCGCATGGCGGCCCAGCTCGAACGGCGCCGAGACGTTGAACCGGAACGCGTTCTCCAGGATCGCGACCGACATGTCCATATAGGTGCCCAATTGCTCGACACCGCCCGCATTGTTCACGAGAATGTCGAGTCCGCCGAGTGCGCGCGTAGCTTGTTCGACGACGTCGCCGAGCGCCTCGATGTCGGTGACGTCGGCGGGAATTGCCGCAGCGTTGCGTCCCAAGGCCCGGATCTCCTCGGCGACCGCGTCGAGGTCATCCTTGGTTCGGGCGACGAGCGCCACGTCCGCTCCCGCCTTGGCGAATGCCAGCGCGATGCCCCTACCGATGCCCTTGCCCGCGCCGGTGACCAGAGCGGCCTTTCCGTCGAGGCGGAACTGATCTGTGATGTCCGGCAACGGTCAGACCGTGATGCCGAAGATCTCGGCGGCGTTGCCGCGGCAGATCTGCTCGACCTCGTTGGCGGGTACCCCGTCAAACTGCTTCTCGATCCAGTCCGCGGAGAACGGGAACGAGCCCTCGTGGTGGGGATAGTCGTTGCCCCACATCAAGCAGTCGAGTCCCGTGATGTCCCGGGAGCGAATCGCCAGCGGATCCCACATGAACGTGGCATGTGCTTGCCGCTTCAGGTAGTAGCTCGGGTGCACGTCGATCTTGGCCGGACCCATGAGGTCGTCGATACCCAGATCGTGCAGCCTGCTCTGGCTGAAGTGGTGGTCGTAGAACTGCATCGCGAAGGCCAGCCAGCCCGCATACCCCTCGGTGCAGATCACGTGCAGGTTGGGATAACGCTCGAAAACGCCGCTGTATGTCATCCAGCCGAGCGTCTCGCCCATGCCGCAGCTCTGCACGTACCAGCCGATGTCCTGGCGTCCGGGGTAGGCCATCAGACCGGGCCCGACCAGTGGTTGACGCAGACCGCCGACATGCATGGTGATCGGTATCCGGAGGCTGTCCGCGGCTTCCCACAGCGGCTCCCATTCCTCCATGTAGTACGGGCGCTCAAAGATGCCGTCCGGAAGCAAGGCGGGGCGCAGGCCCAGGCCGGCCGCACGCTCCAGCTCGGCCACTGAGGCTGCAATGTCCTTGAACGGCAGGTGAATACCGGGCGCAACACGATCGAGGTAGGGGCCCCAATGGTCGGCCAGCCAGTCGTTGGCCACCTTGCAGTAGGCGATGTCGGCATCCGCAGGGATCCCGTTGGGCATATCGGCGATCCGGCCGATCAGCACCGCGCCGTAGACCCCGTCGCGCTCCAAATCAGCCAGTTGTTCTGCGGCGTCCAAGCTGAGATGGGCCTCGGTGACGACGTTTCCCTGGGCGCCCGTCGCGTCAGCCTGGATGTCGGAGTCGGCACCCTCGCCGGTCATCATGGCCAGGGAAACGATGTGGCCAAGCTTGTAGACGTCCTTGCCGTTCTCGTCCTTCTCGATTCGCGGGAAGTACTCTCGGTAATGCTCCGGCAATTCGTTTACCAAAGATAGTGGCGGAGTGATGTGACAGTCGGCTGTGATGAGCTTTTCGGGCACCATGACGCATCCTTCTTGTTGTCTCCCAAAACCCAACGGGCCGTTTGGGTTATGAGTGCTTTGCCTGCATTTCCGCCAGGTCTGGGTTCTCCGGACCCGCTGGCATCTCCGGGAACGAGCGGGAGTCCCAATAATCACGGTTATGCACGATGCGCCCCCTCGTCGTCGGTCTCGCCGACCGACGCGCCGCGGCAGGCGAACTCCTGGCCGAAAATGGTTCCCGAGATGGTCCACTCGACGGCATAGTGATTGCCGTTCTCCATCCCGCCGTGGTGAGTGAACTTGCAGTCCGGGATCGCCATGAGGGTGAGTTCGACCATGTTCTTCACCCCATCCAGCCCGTCGTAGTTGATGTGACCGGAGACGTCCTCCCACTTGATGTTGGGCGCACAGATCTCGACCATCGGCGCGACCTCGTGGGTGTTGAATGCGTCGATGAACTTCTCACTCCACGACGACATCGGTCCTCCTTGCGACAGTGCAGAAGCTAGACGAGCGTATAGGTCAGGAGCCTAGACGATCGTCTAGCGATGTCAAGGGTGATCGCTACCGCCCCGGAAGCCTTCTACGCCGATACCTTCCGCGCGGCACGTGAGCCGTTTGAGCGGCCGGTTCGCACCTTCGGCGCCGCCGGTGGAAGTTCAACGAGTTGACGCACCATGTCGACCAACTGCGTCCGCAAGGTCTCGTCATCAAGGTCGGCGACAAGAGGGTGGGCGACGGTTCCACCCACAACGCACGTCAGCGCTGCCAGCCGAACCAGCGTGCCGGGTCCGGCCTCGTCGCCGACGAGCATCCCGTACAGGCGTTCAACGAAGCGTTGGAACGGCAGGTGGTCGGACAGCAGTCGGACGATGACCGGGTCGAATTGAAAGGTATTGGCCGCGCGCCGATGTTCGATTGCGTGATCGATGATCCGGTTCAAGAGAAGTTCGCGTCCGCGTACCCGGTTGTCTTCGGTCTCTGCGGCTTCCAGCGCGTCTTCCAACTTTGCGAGTTCCATCTCGGCAACGGCGATGATGATCTCGTCCTTGGTCTTGAACTGGTGGTAGATGGCGCCCTTTGTCACGCCGATCGCGTCGGCGATCATCTGGTAAGACGTGGCGCCAACGCCGTGCTCGGCGAACAGCTCCAACGCCGCCTGCAATGTGCGCATCTGCGCGGCGCTGCGCGACGTCGACCCGAGGCGTGCGGTCGGCTGTTTCGTGGCGGTCACCGGCCAAGGGTATACCCGGGCGTCGATCTGAACTAGACGCTCGTCTAGCACGAACTCATCGGTCTACCGCGACAAGCCAGCCTGCAGACCTGGATCGACTCCCGCCCCCGCCATGAAATCCGTCGACCTCGAGGTCAGAATTCGCCGCAGTTTGGTGTGGTGGGTTGGCCGTTGAAGCGGGCGGCGATCCACTGCATGGCGGGCTCGCCGTCTACGAGCATGGGCAGCGCGTGGTTGACGACAAGTTTGTTGAGGAAGGGCGGTTCTTCGTTGGTGTGGAATTCGACGTCGGCGCCTAGCGCACACCAGTCGCGGCCCAGTCGGTTGGCCGCCGTCCAGGGCACCAGCGGGTCGTAGCGGTTGCTGTTGATCAACACGGGCGCATTGGGTTTGCCTCTTCCGAGGCGCTGCAGATCCAACAGACTGCTGAAGGGTTCCTCGTTGATGGGTTGCGAAACGTCTTCGTTGAAGTAGGGCTGCAGGTGGCGGAACGCGAAGTCGATGAGGGTTTGTCCCACGCACTGGCGGGCCACCGAGGCCAGCATGGCTTCGCCGCGGGGCGTCAGCTTGGAGCGGATCGCGTCGGCGTACTCGGGATAGGCGGCGATGGCGCTGTTGACTGCGTAGCCCACCACGCCAACCAGGGCACTGCCGTCGGCGTAGGGCAGTAGTTCCTTGAGGTCGGCCACGGGTGCGCCGGCGTATGTGCCGACGATGTGAAGCTCCGGGGCGTAGTTTGATGCGAGTTCGGCGGCCGAGGCCACCGCCCCGCCGCCCTGGGAGTAACCCCAGAACGCCACCGGCCCATTCGGGTCGAGAGATGTTCCCGGGAGGCGCATGGCCGCGCGGGCGGCATCGAGGACCGCTTGACCTTCGGCGAGGCGGTTGACGTAGGTGTGCATCGGCGGAGTGCCCAAGCCCTCGTAATCGGTCATCACAATGGCAAACCCGCGCGCGACCATGGTCGGCCACGAAAAGCTCTTCGTAGTTGAACATGATGTCCCAGCCGCCGGAATAGTGGATCCCTTGGTTGAACATTCGCGACGGCGCGCACTGGTTGCCCTGCCCCTGGGTGCCGGGCGCGTAGCTGATCAGCGGCCGCGGACCGTTGCCCGGCCACGTGTTGTCGGGTTCGAAGTAGGTGCCGGTGACAGCGATCGGGTTGCCTCGCGCATCGATGCTCCGATACATGATCCGGGTACCGGTCGCCAGGATCGCGCCCAACTGGCCGGAAGGCTCCAGCACCAGCCGCGACGGTTCGGTGCGGATCAGGTCACCGGGCTGTCCCGGCGGCAAGGGGTCGGGCGGTAGGTAGAAGTCCTCGTACTGTGGTTCGTCTCCGTCAGCGCGCGCTGGTGGCGGGTGCGCGCCTGTCAAGGTAGCGCACGCAAGCAGGACCGTGACAACGCCGATTAGCCATTGTCCGACAATGATTTCGGCTGCGGTTGTCTTCCTGAAGTCAGGCACCCTCGGCCCGGCATCGACGGATGTGTCGGCGTCAGCCGGAAGTTCGGCTTGCCACGGTGGATCGGTGGCGTTAAGGCCCGCCAGCGTTGCCAAGTGTCCGCCAGCCGAACACCCGGCGGTGACAATGGAATTGGGGCTTCCTCCGTTATCGGCGACGTTGGCACGCGCCCATGCGATCGCCGCTTTGACATCAGTCATCTGGCGCGGCCAGCGGTGTTGCGGGCTGGTGCGGTATTCGAGCGACAAACAGACCCAGCCTCTGCTGACCAGGTGGGCCATCGGCGCGTGTCCCTGCAGTGCCCGACTTCCGAACACCCACGCTCCGCCCGGAATGTAAACAAGTACTGGAGCGGCCGCGCCGGGATGTTCTTCGCGTCGCCATACGTCGAGTAATTGGCCGGGGTGATCGCCGTAGTGCACCGACGACCGATACACATAGCGGCGCTGCCCGGCCCCGCCTTCCACAGGGGAGCCGGCTGCGGATGTGACGGCGACGGATGCGCGAGGTTGTCGGCGCTCACGATGCCCTGCAACGCTTCCGTGAGTATCGTCGGCCGCTGCGCGAGCTGTTGGCGTCGGCGTTCGTCGCCGCCCGGGTCAAACCGCGCCCGGCCATCGCGGAAACGATGCTGGGACGCTCCTGCTGCTTGGGCGATCGGAATACACCGAAGTCGGCCATCCGCGCGGGCACCGCTTCGACCATCGCCAGGAAGTGCTCGGCAGCCAGTTCCAGGTCGTCGACCTTGATGGTCCCGAGTTCCTCGTGGCGTCGCAACAACTCGGTGACCGCACGCTTGCGGCCCGCCCACATCATCGACTCTGCGGAGACGTTGAATTCCGCAAACTGCGCGGCCTCGTTGAAAGCAATGCGCTTGAGCCGCACATTCTGCGGATGTGTCGCCAGGGTCATTGCCACCCGCCCAACCGCCAGTAGCGCGGTTTCCAAGTCGTCGTCGTCTATTTCGCCGATGGACCCGTCGTCGGTGTAACGCGCCAGCGCCCAAGGGATCACGTCGGCGAAGACCGCCCGTTTGTCGGGATAGCGCGCATAAAGTGACCGCTTGGTGATGCCAGCTGATCTGGCAATGGCTTCCATACTAGCTCCGGCATAACCCATTTCGATGAACGTCGCGACCGCGGCCTCGCGTACCGAGAGGTCGAGCTTCTTCGCCTCGGCCTGCGTCGGTCGGCCGCGCCGTGTCGCCATCGATCCAATGGTACGGCGACATGGGTCGTCAGCTACGACGTGGCGACGAAAGACTGTTGTCGCGTTGAGCACTCACCAGGTGACAGGGAGCTTTTCGATGCCAAGATCTCCTGGTGATATTGGAATATCAGCTCGTTAGGCGATACGGCCAGTTTCAGTCCGGGTAGTCGACGTGCCAGCGTGGCGAGAGCGATCTGCAGTTCAGCGCGGGCGAGGTTCTGTCCGATGCATTGATGCACGCCGTAACCGAAGCCGAGATGTCCGCGGGCGTTGCGGTCGATGTCCAAGGTGTCGGGATTGTCGACAAAAGCCGTATCCCAGTTTCCGGCAGGCAGATTCATCAGCACAGCATCACCGGCACGGATCTGTTGGCCACCGAGGACCAGATCATCAACGGCCACGCGGTCCACCTGGCTGTGGACGATGCTGAGGTAGCGCATGAGTTCCTCCACGATGTTCGCGACTACCGCCGGATCGTCACTCTGTCGCATACGCGCGAGTTCGTTGGGATGCTGCAGCAGTGCCAGCGTTCCAAGGGCGATCATGCTCGCCGTGGTTTCGTGGCCGGCCTGCAGCAGGATCACGCCGTTCATGGCGGCCGTTTCCCGACTGAGTTCCCCGGTCGCCACGTAGTCGGTGACGAGCCGGCTGATCAAATCATCGCCTGGCTCGCGTTCCTTGCGCTCCACGAGCTCATATATATATATAGCCGAACAGCGCACCGATCGCCGCCAGCTTCTGCTCGTCGGATGACCTCGAGTCGAGCCCGATAGTGCTGTGGTGCTGGAAGAATTCGTGGTCTTCGTAGGGCACCCCGAGCAGCAGCGAAACAGCGTGCTCTGGACGATGGACCCGGCATCCGATGGCTGGCGGCGCTACGTCGCTCTGATTCTCGACGCGATTTCCACGACGACACCACGTCGGTTGCCTCCGGCGACCGCCCTTCAACATCCGCAGCGTCTGGATGGTTGGCCGATGTGATGAACGACATGCACTTTGACGAACAGGTCGCCGTCATCACCGGAGTCGGCCGAGGGCTTGGCAAGCAGTACGCACGGCTTCTCGCAGCGCGCGGAGCCCGCATCGTCGTGAACGATCTCGGTGGGTCGGTGACGGGCGTGGGAGCCCGAGAAGACACAGCCCACGCAACCGCTCGGGAGATCAACGACCAGGGAGGCGAAGCAGTCGCCGACGTGAATAGCGTCGCAACACCGGAAGGCGGCCAGGCGATCATCGACACCGCGCTGGAGACCTGGGGCCGGGTCGACGTACTCGTCAACAACGCGGGAACCGTTGGCGACGCGGTGTTTGACGACATGACCGAGGCCCGTCTGAACCCGCTCTTGGACGTCCATCTGAAGGGCGCCTTCTTTGTAACCCGGCCGGCGTGGAGGGTGATGCGGCAGCGTGAGTACGGCCGTGTGATCAATACCTGTTCTGCGGCAGGCATTCTCGGTGCCGAACGGATGAGTAACTACGGCGCCGCGAAGACGGGGCTCATTGGTCTCACACGCATCCTTGCTGCGGAGGGTGCAGACTTGAACATCAGGGTCAACGCGATCGCCCCGATTGCCGCCACCCGGATGCTTGACTACTCGATGAGCAGTGTCGTCGAGCTCAGCGATCCCGTCGCAGCGGCCGAGGCCGACGAGGTCATGCGCCCGTTCCTTGATCGACTTGATCCTGGCCTGGTGGCTCCTGTGGTGGCGTTTTTGGCGCACACCGACTGCCCGGTCTCCGGCGAGATCTTCACTGTCGGAGCCGGGCACGTCGCGCGATTCTTCATCGGCAGGACAAAGGGCTATTTCAACCCGACGTTGTCCCTCGAAGATGTGCGAACTCACCTCGACGAGACTGACTACACAGTGCCCGCCGGGCCGGCGGAGGAGATGGCCGAATTGTTCAAAGCCATCATGGCCCAGTAGTAGCCGCCGACGCTCGCCGCTAACCGCCGGGACCGTTGGGCCACTTGAGCAGCGAGCCGGCGTCGACGCGGATCTGTTGTCCTGTGATGTAACGGCTCTCGTCGCTGGCGAGGAAGACCGCGAGGTTCGCGATGTCCTCGGGCTCGACGTACGGGATGGGCATGGCCTGGAAGATGGTGAACAACGGCTCGGCGTCCGCGCGCGTGGCCTGCTTGCCCTCGGCGGTGAGATCGGGACGGAACATGCTGTACATGCCGTCGTTCTGCAACAGGTGGGTGTTGCAGTTGGTCGGATGCATCGCGTTGACGCGGATCATCCGCGGTGCGAGATGCATGCACATCTCCTCGACGTACTCCATCACGACGCGCTTACTCCAGCCGTAGCCGGCACCGCCTGGCCCCATGTTCGGGTTGTCGGTGGTGCCGCGGATCATCCCCGCGGTCGACCCCGTGATGATGATCGACGAACCGTTGGGCAGGTGCGGAATGGTGACCGCAACGGTGTTCATCACTCCGAGCAGGTCGACATCGCTTGCGTCGACGAAGGACATCGCATCGTGGGGCCTACCCATCGCCATCGGGAGAATGCCCGCGTTGGCGACGACGACGTCGATCTTCCCGAGATCCGCGAGTCCGGCCTCGACCGCGTCGCGCAACTCGTGTCGTTCCCGGACATCGGCGACCCGTGCGACGACCCTGCGGCCAAGCTCCTTCACGGACCGCTCGGTCTCTGCGAGATCGTCCGGCGTCGCGAGCGGATAGGGGTTCGACTCGATCTGCCGACAGATATCGATCGCGATGATGTCGGCACCTTCCTTGGCCATCGCGATCGCGTGGGCACGACCTTGACCACGGGCGGCGCCAGTGATGAATGCGACCTTGCCGCCCAGCCTTCCGGGCATGTGACCTCCGTCGATCTCCAGCGTGGGCCCGCGCCCGCCGCACTGAACTCTGACTGAACGTATGACCTGAAAATCGATTAATCAAGAGGTGGGACAAAAATTTGGTTCGCGTCTGCGCTGTCACGCCCGACCCGGCCCGGAATACTGCAACTCAGGACAGGCTGGCGGCGATTGCAGCGGCGGAGCGGTCGACGTCCTCGTCCGTCGTCGCCCAGTTCGAGATCGACACCCGCACCACGTACTCACCGTCCCAGGTGGTCCCGCCGAGCCAACAGGTTCCGTCGCGCTGGATCGCGGCAACGGCGGCGCGGTTGGCGTCGTCGCCACCGGACAGGCGGACCAGTACCTGATTGAGGACGACGTCGTTGAGCACTGTCGCGCCCGGAATGTCGGCCAGCTGCTTCGCAATTCGGCGGGCCTGCGCGCAGTTGCGTTCGATCATCTCGGCTATTCCCGCGCGACCGAGTGAGCGGATTGCGGCGTAAATGGGCAGCGCGCGGGCGCGTCGCGAACTCTCCGGCACGTAGTTCGTGTTGTCGCGCTGCCCCGGATCGGCCACCAAATACGGGCCGGCCAAGCTCATCGCGGCGAGGTGGGCGTCCGGGTCGGCGACGATCGCCATCGCGCCGTCGTAGGGCACATTGAGCCACTTGTGGGCGTCGACTGCCCAGGAGTCCGCTCGCTCGACCCCGGCGGTGAGGTGCCGGGTGGCCGGCGCGGCGGCGGCCCACAGGCCGAAGGCGCCGTCGACGTGAAGCCAGGCCTCATGCTGCCCGCACGCGTCGGCTATCGGCTCGAAGGCGTCGAAGGCACCGGTGGCCACGTTGCCGGCCTGCGCGCACACGATCGTCGGTCCGTCGTTGTCGGCCAAGCCTTTTGCGAGCGCATCGGGATCCATCCGGCCTTGCTCGTCGGCCGGTATGCGGATCGCTGTCTCCGCGCCGAGGCCCAGCAGACGCAGCGACGTGTAGATCGTGGCGTGTGCCTGCTCGCCGCAGAAAATGCGCACAGGTGGTGCCCCGATGAGCCCGTCGCGCTCGACATCCCAGCCCGCGCCGGCGAGAACGGCATTCCGCGCGGCGGCCAGACACGTGGTGTTGGCGCCCTGGCCTCCGGTGACGAAGCCGACGCTTGCGGTGTCCGGCAATCCGAGCAATTCGAGCGTCCAGGTCGAGGCGATCTCCTCGATGGCGGCCGCAGCAGGGGAGAGGGCATGGAAGGCGGCGTTCTGGTCCCACGCCGACACCAGCCAGTCGGTGGCGAGTGCGACGGGCAGCGCTCCGCCGATGACGAAGCCGAAGTGTCGGGGGCCTGCGGTCGCGACGAGGCCCGGTTCGGCGCCGGTGGCCAGCGCGTCGATCACCGTGGCGGGATCCTCGCCGAGCTCGGGCAACGGGCCGCCGAGGGAGCTGCGTACGGCCGCCGCGTCCGCGCGTGCGGCCACGGGCCGCTCGTCGAGTGTGGCGAGAAACGCCTCCGCGTGTTCTACGGCAGCGCGGAGGCCGGCGGTGCGGTCTGGCATGAGGCGACCCTCCGTGTCAGGACAACGTGGTTGCGATCTCGTCGAATGCGGCGATCGTCGAAAACAGCTTGGTCGCGTCCTGGGGGAGCGGCCAGCTCGACAGCTTGGCCGCCACGAGATTGGCGGCCCGGTTGACGTAGATCATCTGGCCGTGAATCCCCAAGCACAGCAACACATTGTTGCCGGGGTAGGGGAACCAGCACTGATTGCGGTACATGCCGCCGGTCATGCGGTTGTCGTCGGGGCTTGCCGCGAACGCCGCCCGTGAGTCGAGTCCGCCGGCGAACGTGTCGGCGATCCACGACAGCGACACCACGCGCTCGCCCGTCAGCGACACCCCGCCGTTGAGGAACAGCGACCCGAATCGGACCAGGTCGCGCAGGCAGGCGTTGATACCGCCGTCGAACATGCCGGTGCCAACCGAGTCGACGCCGATGGTCGCATCGTTGTCCGCGCCCAGCTTGCTCCACAGCAGCTCCGACATCAACTCGGGCATCTGAATCCCACTGGCCGCTTCGCATATCCAGCCCAACACGTCCGTCTCGCAGGACCGGTAATGGAACGGGCCGCCGTGGGGCGACTCCTGCTTTAGCGTGAGCAGGAAGTCATACATGGTGGTCGGCAGGTCCGGCACCGTGCGCGGCGCCCAGCCGATGGCCTGCTCGAGCAGCCGCACCTCGGCCATCGGGTTGAGGTAATCCTCGGAAAAAGCTATGCCCGAACGCATGTCGAGCAGATGGCGCACCGTCGCCCCGGCGTAGCCCGAGTTGGCCAGGACAGGAACGTAGGTCGCCAGCTCCGCGTCGACGTTCAGTGCGCCATCGCTGACCAATGCGCCCACCACCATCGCGATCAACGACTTGCTCACCGACATCAGAAGGTGTGAGGTGTCGGCGGTCATGCCGCCGTAGTAGTGCTCCTCGAGCAGCTTGCCCTGCTGGGTGACGATCCAGCCGTCCGTCGCCGTGGCCGCCATCACGTCGCCAACGGTGGTCCGCTTACCCTTGGTGCGGTCGAACAGCGGGATGTCCGACAGCTCGCTGGGTGCCGACGGCAGGTCGGCCTCCGGCCCCGTGCCACGCGAGATCACGGCCGTAGGCAGGAAGTCGGCGATGTGCTGGAACGTCCAGTGCAGCTGGGCGACCGACTGCCAGTTCTCCAGGGTCACGTCGGACGGCACGCGTCCGGGATCGCCGCCGAGAACCATGGCGACGACTGTAATGGCTCCCGCCCGCCGCCCCGATGCTCAGCTCGACTTCACGCCCACATTCGTGCGCGGCGTCGCGGGCTCCGCAATCGGTTCACCTGCGAATTCGGCCCGGATCGAGTCGATGAGGTGGCGCGCCCGGATCGCCAGCGACGATTTGCCCCGGCCGTTGTCGACCTGCAGCCGGCCCTTGGTCACCAGCACGCCGAGGTCGGCGCCCTTCCACCGGTAGTCGCCGGGACCGTAAACGCGCAGGAAGAAGACTTCCCTTTCGTTTTGCAGCTGGTGCCAGTCCAGCGCGGGCCTGCGGAACACGAGCACGCCGTTGGTGTCGAGAGAATACTGCCCTGTGCGGGGCGTGGCCGTGAGCC
The DNA here is from genome assembly GCA_963770125.1 of uncultured Actinomycetota bacterium. GTDB lineage: Bacteria > Actinomycetota > Actinomycetes > Mycobacteriales > Mycobacteriaceae > Mycobacterium. The sequence continues at coordinate 41,251 of CAVYPI010000062.1, forward strand.
GCTGCACGATGTCGTCGGTCTCCTTCATCACCATCTGGCTCCACACGTCGGCCGACGCCAGCTCCTCCCAGCGCTCGTTGATCTCGTCAACGTCGAGGTCGAAGTCGACGTTCATGTATTCGAGGATGTGGAACAGGAACAGCGGCACGTCGGCGTAGGCGCCCGCGGTGACGTTGGTGATCGACGAGGCCCCGCTGATTCGCGGGTTGAGTTCGCCGAGGTACACCTCACCGTTGTCGGTGTCGACGAGAACGTCGACCTCGAAGAATCCCCGGTAGTCCTCCTTGGCCAGGCGGTCTCCGAGCCGGCGCACCAATTGCGTCGCGGTTCGCCGACTTTCACCGGTCAGTACTTCCGGGAACATCTCATTGCCGCACCAGCCGCCGCGGGCCGGGGTCAGCCGCTTGTAGCCGATCAGCTCGGACATGAACGGGCCGACGACGGTGCCGCACCGGGTCAGCACCGCCTCGACTGCGACCGGGCGGTTGTTGATGCGACGCATCACTTTGATCTCCTCGCCGACGATGTCGGCGCTGTGTTTGCGCCAGTCGGCTTCCGAGGAGATGAAGAACGTGGTCTTTCCGGAATCTCCATACGGCGTCTGGACGACGAGTTCGTCACCGAGACCAGCCTTTTCGGCGACGGCCTGCAGGCCGGCCCAGTCGTCGACGCGGGTCAGCACGTTCGGCACGCTTGGCGCGCCGGCTTCGTTGCCCAACCGGGTGGTGACGATCTTGGAGTCCAAGTGCTGACGCAGGCTGGCCGCCGGCAGGATCAGGTCGTAGCCGAGTTCTTTGCAGATGTCTTCGGTCTCGCTGTTGAAGAACACCATCGCGACCTTGGGTCGCACGCCTCGTGGTGTGGCGGCGTCGATGTGGGCCCGCACCTCGGCGTTGGTCAGTAGCCAGTTGTTGATCTCCTCGCCGCTCTCGAACTCGTGGTAGGGCTTGTCGGTAGGCGTGAACACGCGTGGGTGCGCGCCGTCCCAGCCGTCGTAATAGGTGATGTACGAGAAGTTTCGGACCCAGCGGTCGAGGCCCAGAAGGTTGAACGGGGTGGCGCCGAAGAACAGGATCGGCACGTCGTTGGTGCGGAAGAAGTGCCGCACCTCGGAGATGTTCTTGAGCCGGCGCCGGGGCGGCGCGCCACCGGAGCCGGAGGCGAACGTCGCGTCGGTCCCTACGCTGACCTCGCGCGTCTTGGGCGTAGGCCCGGCGCGGCCGGTGGTTTTCGCGGCGGTGGCTTTGGCGGTGCGTTTCGCGGGAGTTGATCCGCCGGTCGTGGACTTCTTGGCGGTAGCTCTCTCCGTGACCTTCGAAGGCCGTCTCGCTCGAACCGGGCGATCACTCATGGCGTGTACCTCGCTCTCGTCGGATAGTCCAGACACTAGGCCGCGAGGCGGCAGAATGGGCGCGGTTGACGGAGCCGGACGGTCCTTCGGCGGCGGCGTTTGCGGCGGTGGTGATGCATGCCCTGCGGCCACGCCGCAATGCATAGCCAAAGGTATCTAGTTCTCCACTTCTTTGAGATTCTCAACTGCCGGCTCAGTCACGGAGGCGCCCTCTAACGGCCGGTCGAGGCGCTCCATTGTGCGGGCATGGCGGCGGGATTGGCTGTGTAGCAACCGCTCTCGCGCCAGGCTTATACGGGGTGTACGTCACGGTGGTCGAGCGGGAGGGCAAGTTGGGCTGGGGGGACTGTGGCAGGGCAAGCCGTCCCTGTGAAATGCCTGTGATGTGGCGAATTCCTGGTTCGGATTGCCGCTATATAGGCCGCATGATATAGATACCGTGTGGGAGAGCAGCCGGCTGATGAAGACGCGGGCGACTGCGTCGGCGAGCTTCTCGATCAGGCAATGGACCTGACGGCGCGGTTTCTGAGTGATCGCGCCGATTTGAGCGCGTCTGCTGCCTTTGCGATGAACAGGGTGTGCCATGAAGGGCCCATTCGGCTTACGTCACTGGCCGCCAAGGAAGGGGTCAGCCAGCCGTCGATGACTCAGCTGATCCAGAGGCTGGAGCGCCTGGGCCTGGTGACCAGGCTCGCTGACCCCGACGATGGGCGCGCTGCCCTCATCGGCATCACCGGGCACGGTCAAACGCTGCTCGACGACCGGAAGCGAATCCGGCGGGAACGCCTGACGGCGTTACTGGCAACGCTGACGTCGGAGGAAAAATCCGCGTTGTGGCTTTCTGCGCGGGTCGCACTTCCGGTCCTCCATCGGCTTGTCGCGAACGCAGACTGTCCGCCAGATGATGTTGCGGCGCACCCTGCCGGCGCCGAGACGGTCGCCACACAATGCCGGGCCTAGCGGAGATGGCAGAGGGTGTTCGAGCAGTGTTGACGGTCGAGACACGACCGGTAGATCAGCGGAAGGTGCTCGGGTGAGGTCTATTCCGGTGGGTCGCGGGCTGAAGAAGGTGTGGATCCCGTTGCTTCTCGTGGTCGTTTTGGCGGTCTCGGGCCTGGTCGTTTCGCGTTTGCACAAGATTTTCGCTTCCCAGGACCTCAACGCCAACGCCGGCGCCGGTATCGAGATCGTCCAGTTCAACCCGAAGATCTTGATCTACGACGTGTACGGCTCGCCCGGGACCACCGCCCAGATCAGCTATTTCGACCCGGATGCGAACGTGCATCTGATCACGGTGCCCCTGCCGTGGTCGACCACGTTGTCGACCACGTTGCCGGCGGTCAGCGCCAATCTCATGGCGCAGACCGACGGCGACGAGATTGGATGCCGCGTCACCGTGAACGGAACCGTCCGTGAGGAGCAATCAGCCACCGGGATCAACGCCCAGACGTACTGCCTGGTGAAGTCCGCATGACCGATACCGCTACCAGGCATCAGAAGCGGCCCATCATCGCTCATAGCCTTCGCATCCTCGCGGTGCCGATCATTCTGTTCTGGATCGTTGTCACCGTCATCGTGAACGTGATCGCCCCTCAACTCGAGGTAGTCGGTGAAGCCCACGCCGCTCCGATGGCCCCCGAGGACGCGCCGTCGATGCAGGCAATGAAGCTGATGGGCCACAACTTCAAGGAATTCGACTCCAACAGCACGATCATGGTCGTCATCGAGGGACAACAGCCCCTCGGCCCAGACGCGCACGACTACTACAACGAGATCATCCGCAAGCTGCAGAAGGATCCCAAACACATCCAGCACATCCAGGACTTCTGGGGGGATACGTTAACGGCGGCCGGAGCGCAGAGCCCCGACGGCAAGGCGTCTTACGTGATGCTGAACCTCGCAGGCGAACAGGGTCAGACACTGGCCAACGAAGGCGTGGAGGCCGTTCGCAAGGTCATCGAGGACACGAAAGCTCCTCCGGGAGTTCAAGCCTACGTTGCAGGTCCTGCGGCGCTCACCGACGATCTGCACGTCATCGGCAACGCCAGCCTGGGTCAGATCACCCTGTTCACCCTCGTGGCGATCGCGGGCATGTTGCTGATCGTCTACCGCTCGATCAGGACGACGCTGGTCCAGCTCTTCTTGACCGGCATCGGACTCGCGTCGTCACGCGGGGTGATTTCGGTCCTTGCCAGCAATGACGCGTTCGGACTGACGACGTTCGCCGGGAACATCCTCACGATGCTGGGCATCGCAGCCGCCACCGACTACGGGATCTTCATCTTCGGCCGCTATCGCGAAGCGCGGGGTGCAGGCTTAGATCGGGATGACGCCTACTACACCACATTTCGGTCCGTCGCCCCTGTCATCGTCGGTTCGGGCCTGACGATCGCCGGCGCGACATACTGCCTCAGTTTCGCGCGGCTGCCCTACTTCTCCACCATGGGCGCCCCCGTCGCGATCGGAATGATCGTGGTCGTGGCATCCGCCGTCACGCTGGGACCGGCCGTCCTCTTCCTGGGCAGCCGGATCGGGCTGTTCGAAGCCAAACGACCTGCAAAGGGCCGGTTTTGGCGAAAGGTCGGCACCGCTGTCGTCCGTTGGCCCGCACCCATTCTGGTGGCGAGCCTGTTCGTGGTGCTGATCGGCATCGTGGCCGTTCCCGGATACAAGCCGGCCTACAACGACCGTTACTATCTGCCCGCCAACGCCCCGGTCAACATCGGCTTCGCGGCCGCCGACCGGCATTTCACGCAGGCCCGGATGAACCCCGACATCCTGATGATCGAGGCCGACCACGACATGCGAAATACCGCCGACATGCTTGTTCTGAACAACGTCGCCAGAAATGTCCTGCACACCGAGGGCATCGCGATGGTGCAAAACATCACGACACCATTGGGCATTCCGATCCAGCACAGCTCGATTCCGTTCCAGACGAGCATCCAGGGGCAGACCAGCAACCTGAACCTGCCGTTCCAGCGGGATCAATTGGCCAACCAGCTCAAAACGATCGATGCGACGAACGTCTCGATCGACATCTTGGAGAAGCAGTACCAACTCTCCCTCGAGCAAACCAGGCTCACACAGGACTCGGCGGCCAAGTCGCAGGCCCTACTCGAAACCACCAAAGAACTACGAGACAACATCGCGAACTTCGATGACCAGTTCCGGCCCTTGCGCAACTACTTGTACTGGGAACCGCATTGCTTCGACATCCCCTTGTGCGCCGCAGGGCGGTCCCTGTATGACGCCCTCGATGGGATCGACAAAATTACCGACCAGACGGGTGCGGTGCAGGTCAACACCGACAAGCTGGCGGACCTCGCTCCGAAGCTGACCGCACTACTTCCACAAACGATCGCGTCGATGAAGGTCAGCAGGGACCTGGCGCTGGCGTCGTACAACTCGCAGAAGGCCCTGTACGACCAGATGCAGGCCACCAACGACACCGCCCTGGCAATGGGCCAGAGCTTCGATCAGGCGAAGAACAACGACCTGTTCTATCTGCCGCCGGAGGCGTTCCAGAACCCCGACTTCGAGCGCGGCGTTGTGATGTTCCTGTCGCCCGACGGCAAGTCCGCTCGCATGTTCATCACCCACGAAACCGATCCCGCGACGACCGAGGGCATTGCACGGGTCGACTCGGAAAGAAAGGCCGCGCAGGATGCCTTGAAGATGTCCTCCCTCTCAGATGCCAAGGTATTCCTCGGTGGAACCGCGGCAACCTACAAAGACATGTCTGATGGCGCTAAGTACGACCTGATGATCGCCGTGGTGTCGGCACTGACGCTGATCTTCATGATCATGCTCATCCTGATCCGAAGCGCGGTGGCAGCTCTCGTCATCGTCGCCACGGCCGCCAGCTCGATCGCCGCGTCCTTCGGCATCTCGGTGCTCATCTGGCAGAACCTGTTCGGCATCCAAGTGCACTGGCTCGTCATGCTGATGTCCGTCATCATCCTGTTGGCCGTCGGATCGGACTACAACCTGCTGCTGGTCTCCCGATTCAAGGACGAGATCCACGCAGGATTGAAGACCGGCATCATTCGCTCCATCGCCGGTACGGGTGGCGTGGTGACGTCTGCCGGTCTGGTATTCGCGGTCACCATGGCGTCGATGCTGGGCAGCAAGCTGATCGTGCTGGCCCAGATGGGTTCTACGATCGCTCTCGGCCTATTGGTGGACACGCTGATCGTGCGCTCCCTGCTGATGCCGTCGATCGCGACGCTGTTGGGCCGGTGGTTCTGGTGGCCGCAAGTCGTCTACCCCCGCGGCGACTATCAGTTCCTGAAACCGCAACCTCCACGTCCGCCAAGCGCCGACGCGGACACGGTGGCGCTGCCGGCACAGGCGTAGAGCCCTTTGGCGCGGCGTACCCGTGGCTGATGCGACCACTTAGCCCGCTCCAGGCTGCCAGCATCGAGTCACGAGACGCCGCAATGACATTCGCGTCTGCCGTAGCCTCACACCTGTGACGCTGGTGTTGATCACCGGGATGTCCGGTGTCGGCAAATCGTCGTTGCTGGCTGAACTGGCCCGGCGTGGATATCGCACCGTCGACACCGACTATGGGGGCTACCACGAAATTGTCGACGGTGAGCAGCTGTGGCGGAAGGATCGCATCGCTGCACTGCTCGCCGAAGACGGGCCTGGCCCGTTGTTCGTGCAGGGCACGACGCGCAATCAGGTTGTGTTCTATCCGCAGTTCGACCACATCGTGTTGCTCAGCGCCCCGGCGGGGGTGCTCGTAGAGCGGCTGAGGACGCGCACAACGAATCCGTACGGTAAGCATCCCGCGGAGATCGCCGAGACACTCGACCACCTCGAGACGGTCGAACCGCTACTGCGGGAGGCCGCCACCCTCGAGGTCGTCACCACGCTCCCCGTCGGGCAGGTCGCCGACATCGTCGTTGCGCACTGTCTTTGAGAAGTACACGCGCCGGAAGCCGTCCTGCAGTGCGCGGCCGGTTTCGCGGTAGCCGTGCCGAGGGTAAAAGCTCAGGTTCTCCGTCATTGCCTCGTTGGTGTACAGCCGCACCTCGGAAACCCCGAGTTCGACCGCGTCGCGCTCCGCGCGCTCGAGCAGCAGCCGTCCATACCCGCTTCCCTGGGCGCCCGGCGCGACGGCAACCGTCTCCAGCAATAGATGGTCTTTCTGGTCCTCCGTCACAAGCGCTCCGACGACGCTGTCGCCGTCTTCGAGCACCCACACCCGGGAATGCTCGAGCGCCGCGGTGTAGTCGGCGGTCATCGGGGCTGGAGGTCGGCCGATGCGCTCGATGTACTTCGAATACGCGTCGGAGATCACCTGTCCAATCGCGGTCAGGTCGGCCGTCGAGGCTCGTCGTATCGACGCCCCATTCATGCGGACGAGCCTAGGCTGAACCCGTGCGCTCAACACCGAAGTGCTGGCTCACCGATATGGACGGCGTGCTCGTACGCGAAGAACACGCCCTTCCCGGCGCCGCCGAATTCCTGCAACGCCTGGTGGAGCAGGAGCGGCCGTTCCTGGTGCTGACGAATAACTCGATCTTTACGCCTCGCGACCTGTCTGCCCGGCTCGCCCGGTCCGGCCTGACGGTGCCGGAGACCTCGATCTGGACCTCAGCCCTGGCCACCGCGTCGTTCCTCAACGCTCAGCTGCCCGGCGGGTCGGCGTACGTCATCGGCGAGGCCGGTCTCACCACCGCGCTGCACGAGGTCGGATACACGCTCACCGATCATGAACCTGACTTCGTCGTGCTCGGCGAGACCCGGACGTACTCATTCACCGCGATCACCAAGGCGATCCGGCTGATCCTCGACGGTGCGCGGTTTATCGCCACCAACCCGGACGTCAGCGGTCCGTCCGCGGAGGGTCCGCTGCCAGCGACCGGCTCGGTCGCGGCCATGATCACCAAGGCCACCGGCCGGGAACCGTATTTCGTGGGCAAGCCGAACCCGATGATGTTCCGCAGCGCGCTCAACCGGATCGAGGCGCACTCGGAGGACACCATGATGGTGGGCGACCGGATGGACACCGACGTCGTCGCCGGCATCGAGGCAGGCCTGGACACGATCCTGGTGCTCACCGGATCGACCACCGTCGCTGACATCGACCGGTATCCATTCCGTCCCGGTCGCGTGCTGGAGTCAATCGCCGACTGCATCGAACTCATTTGATCCCCGTCGAGCTCGCGCCCGAAGTGATGGGTTCGTTGCGCGGGGTGTGCTCCGCGCCCTATTCGACCTATGTTCGGGGTGTGATCATCGATGGTGACCGTGCGGTGTTGTTCACTGGGCTCTCCGGTGACAGTGCCCTGGTCATCGAGGGGTGAGTGCGGTGGCCGACATCGAATTGATCGGGGTTCCGTTCGACGGCTATGGGCGGTCGGGACATCAAGCACGTGCCGCAGGTGCGCTGCGCGACGCCGGCCTGCGCGATGCCTTCGACCATCACCACGTGATCGACGATGACGACCTCGCACTGCCCGATCCGGATCCGAGCCGTGGCACGTCGACCAGCCTGATCAACGAACGAGCGCTACTGGCCATGACCGGCGCGCTCAATCGCAAGGTAGGTGAGGTGGTGAGTGCGGGTCGGTTCCCGTTCGTCTACGGCGGCGACTGCTCGATGCTGTTGGGCATCGTGACCGGGCTGCGCGACCACGTCGGCGACGTCGGGCTGGTGTTCATCGACGGCCACGAGGACACCATGCCTCTGGACGTTTCCGAGGATGGCGAGGCGGCCAACACCGAGATCGGCCTGCTGCTCGGACTGACCGGCCGGCTGCTGGCCGGCGAACTCGGCGATCGCCTGCCCGCGTTGCGGTCCGAACATCTGGTGATACTCGGTCCGCGCGACGATGCGTGGCGTCAGCAGTTCAATGTCGGGACGCTCGCCGATTCCCGGGTGTGGCTGGCCCCGCTTGCCGAAGTCGCCGACGATCCATCCGGCACGGGACGCCGGGCGATGGAGCAGCTGTCGGGTCACGTCGACCGGTGGTGGTTGCACATCGATCTCGACGTACTCGATCCCATCGAGTTCGGAGCCCAGGGGCTGCCCGACGTCGACGACGAACCCGGCGGCCTGACATGGGATCAGCTCACCGACCTCGTCATGTCGCTGTTCACCGGATCGGGTTCGTGCGTCGGCGGCAGCCTCGCGATCTACGACCCGGACCAGGACCCCGACGGCGCGGATGCCGCGCAAATTGTGGCGTTCGTCCGAAACGTGTTGGTACGCCCGACAATCAGTCCTTAGGAGCACATTGGCCGAACCCATCGACGAGCATTTCATCTCGAAAGTCTCCACATGGAGCGGGTTGGAGGCGGAGCGCTCGAACGAGGATCCGTTGCGCGCCGGTTCATCGCTGACCGTGGGTCAATGCTTGGCGCTGTTCGATGCTCAACTCGGCAGCCGTCACCTCGATCTGGCCGCCCGCTGGTTGCGGTCGCAGGGCAAGGGTTACTACACCATCGGCTCGTCGGGGCATGAGGGCAATGCCGCGGTGGCGGCGGCACTTCGGCCCACCGATCCCGCGTTGCTGCACTATCGCTCCGGCGGTTTCTTCCTCGCCCGCGCCGCCCAGGTTGGCGGTTCGGACCCGCTGCGTGACGTGCTACTCGGGCTGGTCGCGGCTACCGATGAACCCATCGCCGGTGGGCGGCACAAGGTGTTCGGCCGCCATGACCTGAACATCATTCCGCAGACCTCGACCATCGCATCGCATCTTCCGCGGGCCGTCGGTGTCGCGTTCTCCATTGCGCGCACCAGGAAGCTCGGCGTTGCCTGTCCATGGCCCGACGACGCCATCACGGTGTGCAGCTTCGGCGACGCGTCGGTGAACCATTCGACCGCGGTCGGTGCCATCAACGCCGCGCTGCACTCGGCGTATCAGGGTGTGCCGATGCCGTTGTTGTTCGTCTGCGAGGACAACGGCATCGGCATCAGCGTCAAGACACCGCGAGGATGGATCGAGCGCACGTACGGAAACCGTGATGGGCTGCAATATTTCAACGCGGACGGCAGTGATGTGGCGGCGACGTTCGACGCCGCGGCCGCTGCCGCCTCGTGGGTGCGCACACACCGTCGCCCGGCGTTCCTGCATCTGCGGATGGTCCGGCTGATGGGACATGCCGGTTCGGACTACGAACCGGCTTATCGCCGCCCCGACGAGATAGCGGCTGATTTCGACCGGGATCCGGTGCTGTGCACCGCGAAAGCGTTGGTCGATGCTGGTGTGCTGACGCCGAAGCAGGTGCTTGACCGGTATGAGGCCAAGCGCGCCAACGTCATTGAACTCGCGGCTGAGGTCGCTGATCTGCCACAGCTCGACAGCGCTTCAGCGGTGATGAAGCCTCTGCACGACGGCCTCGAGGAAGCCGTCGCCGCGGTCCCGGAGTCTCTGGCCGCGGCGGTGAGGTCCGGCGAGCCGGACGCGCCGTTGACGCTTGCGCTCGCGATCAACCGTGCGCTGCACGACATCCTGGATCGATACCCGGAGGCGATGATCTTCGGCGAGGACGTTGCCCGCAAGGGCGGCGTGTACGGCGTCACCCGTGGACTTCTCGGCAAGACCAGTTCGGCGCGGGTGTTCGACACGCTGCTCGACGAGCAGTCGATCCTGGGCCTTGCGCTCGGCGCCGGGGTGTCGGGGCTGCTGCCGATCCCGGAGATCCAGTACCTCGCCTACTTTCACAACGCGGCCGACCAGATTCGCGGCGAGGGCGCAACGCTGCAGTTCTTCTCCAACCGGCAATACCGCAATCCGATGGTGGTCCGGGTGGCCGGCTACGGATACCAGAAGGGCTTCGGCGGGCACTTTCACAACGACGACTCCATCGCCGCGATCCGAGACATCCCCGGAGTCGTGATCGCATCACCGGCGCGTCCTGACGATGCCGCGGCGATGCTTCATACGTGCGCCGCCGCGGCGAAGGCGGCGGGTGCGGTGTGCGTCTTCCTCGAACCGATCGCGCTCTACCACACCCGCGATCTGCACGAGGAGGGCGACGACGGCTGGCTCGCGGCGTATCCGGCCGCCGGGGTGGTGATCGGCCGTGCACGCACCTACGGCGACGGGAGGGACCTGACGATCCTCACGTTCGGCAACGGACTGCGGATGAGCCTGCGGGTGGCACGCAGGCTCGAATCCATCGGCATCAACGCCCGCGTCGTGGACCTGAGGTGGCTGGCGCCGCTGCCGGTGAACGACATGATCCGCGAGGCCGGCGCCACCGGCAGGGTGCTGATCGTCGACGAAACTCGCCAAACCGGGGGAGTCGGTGAAGGTGTGCTCGCCGAGCTGCTCGACCACGGTTACGTGGGCGCCGTGGACCGGGTCGCCAGCAGGGACAGCTTCATTCCGCTGGGCGATGCCGCGCTCGAGGTGCTGCTCTCGGAGGAGACCGTAGAAGCCGCCGCAGTGAAGATCGCCCGCGGCTAGTATTCCGCGAAACTGCTCACAGATCGCGATTCGTCGCGATTTCGCGATCTGCCCGCAGTCTCGCGGGTGTCGACGAGGCGCTTGATAGCTTGATCGGATGACCGACGCGATGAAACCCCTGGCCGGGGTGCGGATCGTCGAGATATCCAGCTTCGTCGCGGTGCCGTTGGCCGGGATGACGTTGGCTCAGCTGGGTGCCGAGGTGATTCGCGTCGACCCGATCGGCGGTGCCGCCGACTACCACCGGTGGCCGGTAACGGGCGATGGCGACAGCATCTACTGGGCGGGCCTGAACAAAGGTAAGCGCTCGGTGGCGGCGGACTTCCGCTCTGACGCAGGTCAGGACCTGGTGCAGCGGCTGATCGCGGACAGCGGTGTGCTGATCACGAATGTCGCAGGACGGCAATGGCATTCGTACGACACGATGACCCGGCTGCGGCCCGACCTGATTCATGTCGAGGTATCGGGCCGTGCCGACGGTGGCACCGGCGTGGACTACACCGTCAACGCCGGGATCGGATTTCCGATGGTGACGGGTCCCGCCGAGCTCGCCACACCGGTCAATCACGTTCTGCCTGCGTGGGATGTCGCGTGCGGCATCTACGCGGCGCTGGCCGTCGTCACCGCGTTGCGGCACCGCGACGCCACCGGACACGGGCAGCAGATCAGCATTCCGCTGGAGAACGTGGCGCTGGCCACCGCGGGCAATCTCAGCTTCTTCACCGAGGTCATGGTCAACGGCACCGCCCGCGAGCGGATCGGCAACTCGGTGTACGGCCAGTACGGCCAGGATTTCACCAGCAGTGACGGCGTGTCCTTCATGATCGTCGCGCTGACGGGGCGGCACTTCCGCGACCTGACCGAACTCACCGGAACGACGAAAGCCGTTGCCGCGCTGGCCGACACACTCGGCGCCGACTTCACCGACGAGGGGGAGCGGTATCCGCCACCGTGACGCGCTGTCCGGGTTGTTCACCGAGTGGTTCTCGCAACACAGCGCCGAGGAGATCACCTCCGCCCTGTCGGCGACCTCGGTGTTGTGGGACCGCTATCGCACATTCGCCGAAACCGCCACCGACGATCGGGTGACCGCCAACCCGATGTTCACCGCGCTCGACCAGCCCCGGATCGGGCAGTATCTGGCGCCGGGACTGCCGATTGAGATCGACGGCAGCTACCCGCCCGCCGTCGCCGCACCGGCGCTCGGCGACGACACCGCCGCCGTGCTCGGCGAGTGGCTGGGGATGACGCCGGACGAAATCGGCCGGCTCACCGAATCGGGCACGGTGGCATGAGCGCGCTGCTCAAGCTGCTCGACCTGAAGCCGGGCGCTGACGCGGATACCTGGATCGGGCCCGGCAGCGGCCCACCCGGAAAGCGTGCCTACGGCGGGCAATTCGTCGCGCAGAGCCTGGCCGCCGCGTGCCACACCGTCGACGCCGACCGGCCGCCGACCAACATGCACCTGCAGTTCCTGCGCGGCGGCGAAGCAGGCGACCCCGTTGAGTACACGGTGGCCCGGGTGTTCGACGGCAGGACCGCGGCCGCGCGCCGCGTCGACGCGCGCCAGGACGGGCGTCTGCTGACCACGGCCACGGTCTCTTTCGCCGCCGAGTTGCCGGGCCCCGAACACGGGCACCGACAAGACATGCCTGACGATCCCAGCTCGCTGCCGCGCACCGGGCCTGCCGGGCCTGCGCCGTCGATGCCGCTGGACGAGCTCGACATCAGGATCGCCGACGACACCTCGACCGGCGAGTTCGTGCGGCGACTGTGGTGGCGGGCAACGGTTCCGCTCCCCGACGACCCGGCGGTCCACACGTTGGTCGCGGTGTACGTCACGGACGTCTACATGATCGACCCTGCGCTGCAGGTGCACGGGCATTCGATGAAGGCACGCAGCCATCGCAGCGGCACCACCGACTCGTCGATCTGGTTTCACCGGCCCGTTCGGGCCGACGAGTGGAATCTGCTGGAGTGCCGCTCACCCGCCGCGGCACGCGGACGCGGCGTCGTGACGGCCAGCCTGGTCCGATCAGACGGCGCCATCGCGGCCACCATGACGCAGGAGGGCCTGATCGCCGAGCGGTAGGGCCAGGCCGAAGCGCGCTGTGCGAAGCCGCGATCGCAGCACCGACACGAGTTGGGTCACCAGCACGCCTACGACGACGGATGCGCAAACGCCGGGCAACGGATGGCCGCCGAACAGCGGGTAGACCTGGTAGTGGGTGAGGTAGATGTACAGCGACGCCTCCGCGATGACCCCGGCGACGACGGTGGCCGCAGGCGGGCAGCGCAGCGCGGGCAACCAGATCAGCAGGGCAAACCCGGCCAGCACCAACATTTCTTGTTCAGTGCGATCGAAGTAGCCGTGCAGGCTGACGATCAGCACGAGCGTCACTGCCGCGCGCTGCGGCGTGGTCGACGCCTTGGCCGCGGCCCAGCCCACCGCGAAGAACCAGAACGCCAGCACCGTGTACCATGCGTCGACGCCCAGGTGCATTCCGAGGATGTCGTACCGCAGCGCCAGCCCGGCGGCCAGGAACGCCACTGCGAACACGAACGGTTGCCGCCGTTCCAACCGGTCTAAGGTGGGCAGCCAGCACAGGACGGCCAGCGCCACCAGAATCCACACAAGCACTTCGACAAACCAGAGCCGGCCCGCGGTCATGCTGTCGTGCGGGCCAAGGAACTTGTTGGCCAGCAACAGATTCGTGGGGGCATAGTCGTCGGTGATCAATAGCGCGATCGCCACCCACGCGACGGACGGCCCCGCGATCCAGGCGATCGTGTTGCGCAGGTGCCGCACTCGGTCTCCTCGCGACACCGGTGTCAGGCAGAACCGGCCGAAGTTGTATCCCGCGATGCCCAGCAACACGTGCGCGCCGCCCCACAGTTCGAACAACCCGTCATGTGAACCAACGATGAGCACGATCGCGACGGCGCGCAGGGCGACGCTGGTCTCCAGGGTTGCGCTCCAGGGCCACCACCGTCGCGCCGATTTGGGCATGGCTTCCAGCTCCCGCAGAGGAAGTCGCTGCCAGTCTGCGGGCAGCCGCCCCAGCGCGCGTTCCAGCCGCACCGACATCGTCACGTAGGACAGCGAATTGCCGCCGAGGTCGACAAAGCTGGCGTCGGGATCGATGCTGTCGGCGTCGATCTGCAGCACATCAGCGAAGAGGTCTCGCAGGCTGATCACGTTGGGCTCGTAGGTGTTCGATGCTCGTGCAAGGTCGCGCACCGCTTGGTAGTCCGGCTTGCCTGATGGCAGCATCGGCAGCTCGGCGACCGTCACAGCCTGGACGGCGGTAGCCGGAACCCCGGCCGCCGCGGCCGCGATGCGTTGGACCTCACCCTCGTCGTGACCGGCAGCCGCCACCGCGAGACGGTCGTCGACATCGGTGCAGAAAGCCGTCACACCGCGGTCATGCATTGTCGCCTCGACGCGTTGGAGATCGATCCGCAGCCCGTACATCTTGACGAACCGGCTGCAGCGCCCGATCACTTCGTACAGCCCACCGGGGCCGCGGCGGGCGATGTCTCCGGTGTGCAGCGCGTCGACGGTCTTGCCGAGCGGGAGGTCGGACGGCCGGTGTGCGTAGCCCATCATCACGTTTGGGCCGCGGTACACCAGCTCGCCGACGTCCTCGTCATCACACGCCTCGCACGGTTCGATCGTGAACGCTCCGCCGGGGATCGGCCTGCCGATCGCGGCTGGGTGAGACAAGGCGAGTTGCGGTGAAAGATAGGCCATTCGGGCCGTGGCTTCCGTCGCCCCGTACATCACGAACAAGTCCCAGCCCTGTTGCCGGCCGAGTTCCGCGAATAGCCGCACACGTTCAGGCGGCATCCGGCCGCCTGCCTGGGTGACGTACCGCAGATGCGGTAGATCCAGCGCCTCTGCGCCGACACGCTCGAGCAACTCGAAGGTGTAGGGCACACCGGCAAACGCAGTGCCCCGGTGCCTGCGGAACAGTTCCCAGAACTCGGCGTCGACGACCGAGTGATCGGTGAGGATCAGGCCGGCGCCGCGCAGCAGATGGCTGTGGATCACCGAAAGGCCATAGCAGTAGCACATCGGCAAGGTGGTTGCGGCCCTGTCGGTTTCGCGGATATCGAGGTATTCGGCGATCGCCGCGGCGTTCGACACCAGATTGCGATGCGACAACCGCACCAGTTTGGGTGAGCCGATGCTGCCGGAGGTGGACAGCAAGAGAGCGAGGTCGTCGTGCAGCCGGTGGCCTCCGCCGCGATAGCGGTGGTGGATTCCGTCGCCGTCGATGACGATGTCGGGTTCATAGGTCTGCACGATCGCCGTGTGGTCGCGCCGCGCATCGACGGGCAAGACCACGTGGCCGCCCGCCAACGCCGCCAGGTAGCGCACCAATGTGGGCAAGTCGTTGCGGGTTTCGAGCAGTGCCAGGCGACGAGGCCCTTCGAATGCGTGCGTGGTGTCGGCGACCGCATCGGCGAGTTCGTGGTACGAGAGCTGCTGCGTGCCCGTCAGCACCGCCACTCGTTCGCCGTGGCTGCGGAGGTGGTCGAGGAGCCGGTTCATGTGAGCACGATTCCGGCGCCCACCACCGCGATCCGCACCTTGGCGTCGATGGGCGGCGGGTTGAGGCTGTGCTGGCGCACGATGAGCGGGGCGGCGTCGCCTGCCGGGTCGATGGTCAACAGCACATCATGGCCGAGGAACTCGGTGGCGATCACCGTTCCGACGCCGTTGAGCTGTTCGCTGTCCGAAACCACCGTCGCGACAAGCTGTTCCGGCCGCAGCACGAGTGTGGCGGGCCCGTCGGCGGCAGGTCCCTGCACGGGTATGCGGCCGAGCGCGCAGTCAGCAACTCCGCATGCAACCGTGCACGGAAGTGAAATGCAATCACCCAGGAATTCGGCGGTGAACCGGTCGGCGGGGTGCCGGTATACCTGCTGCGGGCTGCCGACCTGCGTGAAACGCCCATCGCGCATGACCGCCACCCGATCCGCGATCGACAAGGCCTCTTCCTGGTCGTGTGTCACCAGGAGTGTTGTCACCCCCGCGTCGGCGAGAAGACAGGCGACCGCCTTGCGGGTAGATGCGCGCAGGCCGGTGTCGAGCGCGCTGAACGGTTCGTCGAGCAACATGAGCACCGGGTGTCGGGCGAGTGCACGCGCCAGCGCGACGCGCTGCTGTTGGCCTCCGGAGAGTTGATGCGGGCGGCGCAACGCGTATGACGCGCCCAGGGCGACGGTTTCGAGAAGTTCACTGACGCGGGCACGCACCTCGCTGCGGGGGGTACCGCGCAATCCGTATGCGATGTTCTGTCCGACGGTCAGGTGCGGGAACAGCGCACCGTCCTGCGCGACGTAGCCGACCCCCCGACGATGCGGTGCCACAGCAGTTTCCGGGCTCGCCACCTTTCGCCCGTCGATGGTGATCGTCCCGGCGTCCGGCGTCTCGAATCCGGCGATGAGCCGCAGCAGCGTGGTCTTGCCGCAACCCGACGATCCGAGTACGGCGGTCGTGGTGCCCGGCTGCAGGTCGAGGTCGATGTCGTGCAGCACCGTGTGCCCGTGGAACGATTTGGCGAGTCCCTCGACCTCGAGGATGGCAGTCGTCATAGGGCGGCCACCTTCGTCGACTGCCGGAAGAGCACCAGTGTCACTGGGATGGCGAGCACCACAAGCACGAGTGCGTAAGGGGCGGCGGCCGCATAGTCCAGCTCGCTGGAAAATGACCAGAACCGCATCGACAGAGTCCTGGTACCAGTCGGTGCAAGTAGCAGCGTCGCGGTCAATTCCGTTGCCACAGCGACGAATACCAGCGATGCACCGGAAGCCGCAGCGGGTGCCGTCAATCGCAGTGTGACCCGCAGGAAGGTGGCTGTCGGCGAGCTGCCCAGCGACCGGGACGCCTCTTCGAGGCTCGGCGGTACCTGGGCGAGTCCGGCTCGCACGTTGACCAGTGCTTGCGGAATGAACAGCAGCACGTAGGCGAACACGATCAGCGCGACGCTCTGGTAGAGCGGGCGTGCGGCGTGGATGGTGACTGTGACGAGCGCGAGAGCGGTGACGATGCCGGGGAGTGAGCTGGTGGCGTAGTTGGCGCCCTCCACGACACGGGCGAGCACACCGCTGGACCGCACGGCGACCCACGCGACTGGGAAGGCCAGTACCGTGGTCAACACTGCCGCGATTGTGGCCAGCCCGATGGTTTGGCCAAGCGCCGTGGCGATGTCGTCGAGCACCCACACCTCGGCGCCGCCGATCCACAGCCAGCGCAGAATCGTCCACACCGGCACGCCGAGCGCTAGCACCGTCAGCGCGACCAGACCGACCTGCGCGGGTATCGTATTGCGGCCCAAGCGGATCGGAGTCGCCTTGCGAGGCGCGCCAGCGCCGATCCTGGCGAACCGGGTGTTCCCACGTGCCATCGCCTCGGCGATCAACAAGGCTAGGCACAGCAGCACGAGTACACCGGCAAGCATGCTGCCGGCAGCACCGTCGAACGTGACCTGGAACTGCTGGAAGATCGCGACCGTGAAGGTGTCGAACCGAACCATGGCGAACGCGCCGAACTCGGCGAGCAGATGGACACCGATCAGCAAGCCGCCGCCGAGGACGGCCAGCCGCAGCTGCGGCAGCACGACACGGAAGAACACACCGGCCGAATCGGAGCCCAGAGCCCGCGCCGATTCCTCTACGGCCGGATCGAGCCGGCGCAGTGTTGCGGCTGCGGGCAGATACATGAACGGGAAGTATGACAGCGTCGTGATCAAGACACCCGCCCACAACCCGTGCAGGGAGGGGATCACACCGACCCAGGCGTAGCTGTTGACGAACGCCGGAATGGCCAGCGGCGCAACGAACAACGGACGCCAGAACGCCCGGCCCGGAAGATCCGTCCGCTCCACGAGCCAGGCGGCGGCGACACCGATCACCACACAGAGCGGCACCGTGACGACGACCAGCGCGACGGTGTTGAACAGCAGCTCGCCGACCCTCGGCCGGACCACCAGTTCATAGGCGCGTTTCCACCCGACCGACACCGCCCCCCACGCCACGTAACCGAGCGGAATGCAGGTGGCGGCAACCAGGATCGCGACCGTGGCCGAGACCAGCGGGCCGGGACGGGCGGCCGCTTCGTACCGCGAAACCGGTGCCGCGGGGCGCGAGACGGGGGGAGCGACCACCTACAACAAGCCAGCCTTCGTCATCAGATCGGTCACCTTCTGCGCATCCAGGGTCGAGGCGTCGACCTTGGGCGCCTGCAGCGAGTCGAGCGGCGGCAAGGCGGGATTCGCGGGTACGTCGCTGGCCACCGGGTACTCGAACGAGGTGCCTTTTTCGAGCACTTCCTGCCCGGCCTTGCCGGTGACGAACTTGATGAACTTCTGCGCCTGATCCTGCTTCTTGCTGGACTTGAGCACGCCGCCGCCGGACAGGCTGACAAACGCACCGGGATCCTGATTCTTGAAGTAGTGCAACTCGGTGTTGCCGCTGCCCTCTTTGGTGTTGGCCTGATCCCGGAACCAGTAGTAGTGGTAGATGATGCCGCCGTCGACTTCGCCGGCATTGACGGCCGTCATCGTGGCGATGTTGTCGTTGTAGACGACCGCGTTGGTCTTCATGCCGGCCAGCCACTGCGCGGTCGCCTGCTCGCCCTTGAGCTGAAGCAGGGCCGAGACGATGGCTTGGAAGTCCGCCTTGGTCGGAGCGCCACCCCAACGGCCCTTCCATGCGGGTTGCTCCAGATCCAGCATGGATTTCGGCAGCTGATCGGATTGCAGCTTGGTCTTGTTGTAGACGAAGACGGTGCTGCGCGCCGCGACACCCGTCCACTTGCCGGTCGCCGGACGGTACTGAGCCGGAACCTGAGCGAGGGTGTCGGCATTCAGGTCGGCGAAGAGTCCGGCCTTTTCCACAGCGGCCATCGCGGGTGAGTTCTCGGTCAGAAAGACGTCGGCGGGCGACGCGTCGCCCTCGGCGACCAGCTGGTTGCCCAATTCGGTGTCCCCGCCCTGCCGATAGGTCACCTTAATGCCGGTCTCCTTGGTGAACGCATCGATCCACTCTTTGGTCAGCGACTCGTGCTGGGCGTTGTAGATCAGCAGCTGGTCGGACTCGCCGGAACTCGAGCATGCCGCCGTTGCGCCGAGGACGATGGCGAGGACTGACACCACTATGACTATTGGGGTGGCGATCCGGCTCCAACGTCGTCGCATCCAGTCAAGTCCTTCCGTAGTTCACTTCCTTAGCTGAGCTTTACCTAAATGAACTTACCCTTCGCTGACCTGAATCTGTCGCTGTGCCGGAATCTGGTTCGCAGTCGGTCGCCGCCGACCAACTTGACGGTCACCGAGGTGTGCATGGCCGTGGGGATCGCCAAACCCGTGACTTACCCCCGAGGACTTCACCCAGATGTGACAACGCGCGACGGGGGGTGGCTGTACCTTGACTGAGATTCAGGGGTACCCGACCCACCGCAACGACAGTTGAGGAACGAACTGATGAGAACCTTGGGAACGGCGTTGCGCCGTGGAGTTGCCGGAGCTTTTGCCGTTTGTGCGCTCGGGGCTGCGGCCGTCGGCACCGTCGCGCTGCCAACCGCGAGCGCCGCGGATCCGTGCACGGCTAGTGGATTGGCCACCACTGCGAGCGGGGTGCTGGGCGCCGCAGGCAGTTATCTCGACGCCCACCCAGGTGCCAATGATGTGTTGACCGCGGCGGGAACGCAGCCCGCGGGCGACGCCGAATCGAATGTGCGCTCGTACTTCACCGGGCACCCTGGCGAGTTCTTCGACCTGCAGAACATCATTCGGCCGCTGAAGGATCTGCGGAATCAGTGCGGAGTCTCGGTGGCGCCGAGCCAGTTGGCGACGCTGTTCGAGTCGCTCTCCGGGTAGTCACACGATCCGGTTACATGCGCCCGTAGCGGCTGCGCACGAAGCTGTACACGCCGAAGGCCGCGACTCCCAGAGCGGCCAGGACGAGCAGGACCTTTCCGAACGGGGCATGACCGAGTGTCTTGACCGCGGCATCGAATCCTGTTGCCTTTGAGGGATCGGCCTGAAGTGTCGCGATGATCACGAGTACACCCGCGCCGGCCAGCACCACGCCCTTGGCCACGTAACCGGTGACGCCGACCGCGGTGATCCCCGTTCCGCCGGAGACTCGCAGATCCTTGAGGAACTTCTTCGACGCACCCTTATAGACGTGGTAACCGCCGACCGCGGCGAGTGCGAGTCCCACCAGGATGAGGGCGACCTTGCCCCAGGCTGACTGCATCATTTGCGCGCTCAGCGCCGGCGTTCTGCTGACTACTTTGTTGACCGCTTCCCATCGCGAAGCGTGCGGCCGAGAGCGCGATCGCGAGGTTCACGATCGCCAGTCCGACAGACTTAGCGCGCTTCCATGCTGGGGTGTCGTCGTTCCCGCGTCCGGACCGCTCTCCAGGCTTGGAGCCGACGATCGCTTCCGCGATTCGCCACAGGCCGAGCGCAACCAGCCCCACTGCAGCAACCCAGAGCATCAACGTGCCGCCGGTCTGGCCGGCGAGTGTCGCTAGTGCGCCGGATTGGTCCGCGTTGCCGCCGGAGCCGAACGCGATCTGCAGAATGATGTAGGCGACGAGAAGATGCAGCGCGCCGCTGGCGGCGAATCCGGCGCGGGCCGCGTACTCGAACGCATCGCTGTCAGTCGCCTTGTCGGCGATCCCATGTAGCGGCTGGTGGACCATGGCTCGGTGTACCCGCTTTGTGACGGCTGTGAAACCGTCGTCGAGCGGGTTGTGGATGAATTCGTGATTGGGGACAGCGTCCCGGCGACCGCTGCCTGCTGTCGGTGCCGGCCCGGACGGTTGCGGCATGACGACGTTGACCCGTGCCGAGATCGGCGCACTCGGTGAGCAACTGGCTGTTGACCATCTGACGTCTCTTGGGCTGCGTGTATTGACGCGCAACTGGCGGTGCCGGTACGGCGAGTTGGACGTGATCGTGGCCGACGATGCGGCCCGCACCGTGGTGTTCGTTGAGGTCAAGACCCGCACCAGCGACCAGTTCGGTGGCGTGGCCCAGGCCGTGACGCCCAGCAAGGTGCGCCGGTTGCGGCGGCTCGCCGGGCTGTGGCTCGCGGCGCAGCACGGCAGCTGGAGGGCTGTGCGCATCGACGTGATCGGCGTGCGCATCGGTCGGACCCGGGCGCCGGAGATCACGCATCTAAAAGCGGTCGGCTGATGGCGCTGGGCAGAGCCTTCTCGGTGGCCGTGCGCGGCCTCGACGGCGAGATCGTGGAGATCGAGGCCGACATCACCTCGGGCCTTCCCGGCGTGCATCTGGTCGGGCTGCCGGACGCCGCCCTGCAGGAGTCGCGGGACCGGGTGCGCGCGGCGATCACCAATTGCGGCCACAGCTGGCCGATGGCGCGGCTGACGCTGGCGCTGTCCCCGGCGACGCTGCCGAAGATGGGTTCGGTCTACGATCTGGCGCTCGCGTCTGCAGTGTTGTCGGCCAACGGCAAGAAGGTGTGGGAGCGACTCGAAAAGACCGTGCTGCTCGGCGAATTGGCGCTCGATGGGCGGGTCCGTCCCGTCAAGGGCGTGCTGCCGGCCGTGCTGGCCGCCAAGCGGGAAGGCTGGCCGGCCGTCGTGGTCCCTGTCGAAAACCTCGCGGAGGCCAGCTTGGTCGATGGCGTCGAGGTGTGGGGTGTACGCACATTAGGGCAATTGCACAAGTGGTTGACCGAAGTCGCCCAACTCGACGATCGGATCGACGCTCCGTCGTCGGCGCGGGAACCCGCCGTCGACCTCGCCGATGTGGTGGGGCAGTCACACGCCCGGTTCGCAGTCGAGGTCGCCGCGGCCGGTGCGCATCACCTGATGATGACCGGCCCGCCCGGTGTCGGCAAAACAATGCTGGCGCAACGCCTTCCGGGACTGCTGCCGCCATTGTCGGAAGCCGAATCGCTGGAGGTGACGGCGATCCACTCCGTGGCAGGCCTGCTGTCGGGCAACACGCCGCTGATCACGCAGCCGCCGTTTGTGGCGCCGCACCACACATCGAGCGTTGCCGCGCTGGTCGGCGGCGGCTCGGGGCTGGCCCGGCCGGGCGCCGTCAGCCGCGCGCACCGGGGTGTGTTGTTCCTCGACGAGTGTGCGGAGATCGGGATCAGCGCAATGGAAGCACTGCGAACTCCGTTGGAGGAGGGCGAGGTTCGGCTCGCCCGCCGTGACGGCGTCGCGCGCTATCCGGCACGGTTCCAGTTGGTGCTGGCCGCCAACCCGTGCCCGTGTGCGCCCGCGGATCCGAAAGACTGCATCTGCGCGCCGATGGCCAAGCGGCGATACCTCGGCAAGCTCTCCGGACCGCTGCTGGATCGGGTGGACCTGCGCATCGAGATGCACACGGCGCGGGCGGGAGCATTCACTGTCGAGGAAGGCGAATCGACGGCCGTCGTCAGGGACCGGGTGGCAGGTGCGCGGGCCGTCGCCGAAGAACGGTGGCGGCCACATGGAATTCGCACCAACGCGGAGGTCAGCGGTGCACTGCTGCGGCGCAAGTTTCGACCGGAGGCGGCAGCGATGGAGCCGCTGCGAACCGCGCTCGACCGTGGCCTCCTCAGCATCCGCGGCGTCGACCGCACACTGCGGGTCGCGTGGACGCTGGCCGATCTCGCCGGGCGGATCTCACCCGGGGTCGAGCAGGTCAGCACTGCGCTGAGTTTCCGCCAGGGTGGGGGTGCGCGATGACCGATCCCGTCATGCGTGCGTTGGCCTATCTGTCGCGAGTCGCCGAGCCGCCCTGCCCGCAACTCGCAGCGCTGGTGGCCCGGGTGGGACCGGTCGAAGCCGCCGACCGGGTCAAGCGACGCGCGATCGATGAGCAATTGTTGCGTCTCACTGAGGCGCGTCATGAGATCGACTCTGCTGCAAGAGATCTAGCGGTGTTGGAGCGGCTGGGTGGACGGTTGGTCACCGCTGCGGACGCCGAATGGCCGCTGCTGGCCTTCATCGCGTTCGCCGGTGTCGACACGAAGCAGCGGCCGGAGGCGCATCCTCCGCTGGCGCTGTGGGTGACGGGGCCGGCGCGCCTCGACGAGGTGGCCGAGCGAGCCGCGGCGATCGTTGGAACCCGTGCGGCCACCGCGTACGGCGAGCATGTTGCCGCGGAGCTGGCCGCCGGTTTGGCGGAACGGGACGCGGCGGTGGTGTCCGGTGGTGCCTACGGCATCGACGGGGCAGCGCACCGCGCCGCGCTGGCCGCCGACGGGTTCACGGTTGCGGTACTCGCCGGCGGGGTCGATGTTTCCTACCCTGCGGGCCACGCCGCCCTGTTCCACCGGATCGGCGAGCAAGGCTTGCTCGTCACCGAATACCCGCCGGGCCTTCGGCCTCAGCGGCACCGGTTCCTGACGCGCAACCGGCTCGTCGCTGCGCTTTCGGGAGCCACTGTGGTCGTCGAGGCCGGTGCACGCAGCGGCGCGGCGAACACTGCGGCGTGGGCGCGGGCACTGGGCCGCGGGGTCTGCGCGGTGCCCGGCCCGGTCACTTCGTCGGCCTCCGTCGGTTGTCATGTGCTGTTGCGTGCCGGCGCGACCGTCGTCACCCGCGCCGAGGAGGTCGTGGAACTGGTCGGGCATGCGGGCGAGCTCGCCCCCGACGAAGAGCGGCCGCCGTCCTTGTTGGACGGTCTCGCTCAAAACGAGCGACGTGTCTACGATGCGCTTCCTGCCCGCGGCGCGCGCACCGCCGACGAAATCGCTGTCGCGTCCGGTTTGCCACCGATGCAGGTGCTGGGTCCGCTGTCGATGCTCGAGATAGCGGGTCTGGTGGTCTGCCAAGGTGGGCGCTGGAAACTGGCTCTCCGGTAAGTTGTCGCCATGCACAGCGCGACGAGCAGGATCGTTGCCCGCCGGCCCGTGGTGGCCGGCCTGCCGGCAAGGTAGCCCGCCACCGCATCGGCGGCGCTCGTATCCTCGATGAGGCTGGCTAACAATGCGGTCGGCTCACGACATTTTGGAGGAACAGTGGCAGGACGTCCGGTGCACACGTTCGAAGTGGTGCGCAGCGAGCAGTTGACTCCCCACCTCGTCCGCGTCGTCCTGGGCGGCAAAGGGTTCGACACGTTCACCCCCAACGAGTTCACCGACGCATACGTCAAGATCGTGTTCGTCGACGACGGCGTCGACGTGGGCACGCTGCCGCAGCCGCTTACGTTGGACAGCTTCAACGCCTTACCCGCCGAGCAGCGGGCCACCGTGCGCACCTTCACCGTGCGCCGAGTCGACACCGAGCGGCGCGAAATCTCCATCGACTTCGTCGTGCACGGCGAGCACGGTGTCGCCGGGCCGTGGGCGGCGGCGGCCACCCCGGGCCAACCGGCATACCTGATGGGGCCGAGCGGCGCATACGTGCCCGACCCCGCGGCCGACTGGCACCTGTTCGCCGGCGACGAGGCGGCGGTCCCGGCCATCGGCGCCGCGCTGGAGGACTTGCCCGACAACGCAATTGGCAAGGTCTTCATCGAGGTCGCCGGACCCGAGGACGAGATCGCGCTCAGCGCACCGGCAGGTGTCGAGGTGAGATGGATCTACCGTGGCGGCCGGGCGGACCTGGTGCCCGAAGACCTGGCGGGCGACAATGCGCCGCTGATCGCGGCGGTTAAGGAAGCCAACTGGCTGCCGGGGCAGGTGCAGGTCTTCATCCACGGCGAGGCGCAGACCGTGATGCACAACCTGCGGCCCTACATCCGCAAGGAACGCGGCGTCGACGTCAAGTGGGCCGCCTCGATTTCCGGATACTGGCGGCGCGGCCGCACCGAGGAAACCTTCCGCCAGTGGAAGCGCGAGCTCGCCGAAGCGGAGGCCACCGCCTAAGGCCGGGTCTGCGATCAGAACCAGCCTGCCTGCGCGTCCACCGTGGTGCGATCCAGGCTGGCCAGCAGATCGAACTGCGGGCCGACCTTCGGCAGCTCGTAGGCGTAGAAGTACTGTGCCGCAGCGCGTTTGCCGTCATAGAAGTCGCCCTGATGGTCGCTGGCGGCAATCAGCTGCTCGAGCCACATCCACGCCACCACCACATGTCCGGCCGCCTCGAGGTAGATGGACGAGTTGGCGAGGGTCGTGGCGATATCGCCAGCCGCCCACAGGGTCGCGGTGACGTCGACCAACCGTTGCACCGTTTGACGCAGGTCCTTCGCATAGGCCGCGGTGCTTTCGGACTTCAGTGCCTTGTCGATGGTCTCGTTGATCCGTTCGGTCAGCAGGGTCAGGCCCGCGCCGTCCTGCATGACGACCTTGCGGCCCAGCAGGTCGAGTCCGTGGATGCCGTGCGTGCCCTCATGGATCGCGTTGAGACGGTTGTCGCGGTAGCACTGTTCGACGTCGAACTCCTTGGTGTAGCCGTATCCGCCGTGTACCTGGATGGCGAGGCTGTTGGCCTCCAGGCACCACTGCGACGGCCAACTCTTTGCGATCGGAGTCAGGACATCGAGCAGCAGATTCGCGCGATCGCGGTCTGCGCCGATGCTGGTGCGCCCCTCGTCCACCAACATCGCGCAGTACAGACCGAGCGCGAGCGCCCCCTCGACATAGGACTTCTGCGCCAACAGCATTCGCTTGACATCGGCGTGTTCGATCAGCGCCACCGGCGGGCGGGCGGGGTCCTTGGCGTCGACCGGACGGCCCTGAGTTCGCTCCTTGGCGTAGGCGAGCGACGCCAGGTAGCCGGCGTATCCGGTCGCCGTCGCCTGCAATCCCACCGCCATTCGGGCCTCGTTCATCATGTGGAACATGTAGGCAAGGCCCTTGTGCTCCTCACCGACGAGATAGCCGACCGCGCCGGGTTCGGTGTCGGGCTGATGGGTGCCGTCGCCGAAGTTCAGCAGCGCGTTCGTCGTGGCGTGGTTGCCCATCTTGTGGTTGAGGCTGACCAGCGCGACGTCGTTGCGAGTGCCGTCGGGCAGGAACTTCGGGACGATGAACAGCGAGATGCCCTTGACCCCGGGGCCGCCGCCAGGGGCCTTGGCCAGCACGAGGTGCACGATGTTCTCGGTCAGCTCGTGGTCACCGCCGGTGATCCACATCTTGGTTCCGGTGATCCGATAGGTGCCGTCGGCGGCCGGAACGGCCTTGGTCGTGATGTCGGCCAGCGACGAGCCGGCATCGGGTTCCGACAGGCACATGGTGCCGAAGTAGCGGCCCTCGAGCATTGGCCGGACCCAGGCGTCGATCTGTTCCTCGGTCCCGTATTCGACGAGCAGGTTGGCGTTGCCCACGGTCAGGATGGCGTACGAGGTCGTGCTCGGGTTGGCGGCCCGGAAGAACTCCAGCGAGGCCTGCGCCACCACCGTCGGCAGCTGCATGCCTCCGACAGCCTCGTCGAACGGTCCGGCCAGCAGACCGGCTTCGCTGAATGTGTCTAGTGCGTCCTTGATCTCGTCGATCAGCACGACTTTCCCGTCGGGCCCGACCGACGGGACGCTCTGGTCGCCCTTCTTGTTGTGCGGCGCAAAGCATTTCGTCGCGATGTCGGCGGACAGATCGAGGACGGCATCGAAGGTGTCGCGGGAGTGCTCGGCGAAGTGGTCGCGCTTGGTCAACTCGACCACGTCGAGCCACTCGTAGAGCAGAAAGTCGACATCACGCCGCGAGAGGAACTCCGCCATGTCGGGACAGCCTTTCAAGAAGCTTAGCATTAGCAAACGCTCATTTTATGAGCGCTCGCTAATAATGGACCGATCGTCGGCAGATGTCAAATACGTGTAGGATCACCGACCGTCATGACCATCGATCGAGCAGCGGATTCAGCTGCGGCGGAACGCATGCGGCGGGCCGCGATCGAGGCGTTCGCGGAGTCGGGATACGGCGGCAGCTCCACGCGACAGATCGCCAAACGGCTCAACATGAGCGCGACGGCCATGTATCCGCACTACCGCTCCAAAGAGGAGCTGCTCTACGCCATCGCTCTGGAAGGGCACAGCAGCCTGCTGGCCGCGCTGACAAGGGCGGACAACCCGGCTGCGGGCTTCACCGCGCGGCTGCACGCGGTAGTGGCCGCGTTCGCCAGCTGGCACGCCGAGAACCACAAGCAGGCCCGCGTCGTCCAGTACGAACTGCACGGCTTGACCCCGGCGCACTACCGCACGATCGCACCACTGCGTCACCAGGCGACCGATGTGATCACGGAGATCGTGGCCGGCGGTGTGACGGCAGGCGAGTTCGACGTCGACAACGTCGACGAGGTGGTGATGGCCATCTCGTCGCTGTGCGTCGACGTGTGCCGCTGGTTCCCGTCCCGCAAGCACCGCGACGCGCACAAGCTCGGTGAGGTGTACGCGGGGGTGGCGGAGCGGCTCGTTCGCTGACGAAGTTGGAGCCCGGGCTGGCACGCTAACCCCATGGCATTCGCGGATTATCAACTTGAGATCTATCTCCAGGGTCTGTCCGGTGTCCTGCCGGCGCTGCCGATGTCCTTCGCCGCGCTCGAGGCCAAGGCGCAGGCCGCCATGTCCCCTGGGATGTGGTCGTACGTGGCGGGCGGCTCTGGCAACGAGCACACCCAGCGGGTGAACGTGACGGCCTTCGACAACTGGGGATTGATGCCGCGAATGTTTATCGGCGCCCACGACCGTGACCTGTCGGTGGAGCTGTTCGGGAGGACGCTGCCGTCGCCGCTGTTGATGGCACCGGTCGGGGTGATCGGCTTATGCGCGCAGGACGGGCACGGCGACCTCGCGACAGCCCGGGCCGCCGCACGCACCGGCGTGCCGATGATCGCTTCGACGGCGTCGGTCGATCCGATGGAGCAGGTTGCCGCGGAATTCGCCGATACGCCAGGCTTCTTCCAGCTCTACACGCCAACGGATCGCGATCTGGCGGCCAGTCTTGTGCACCGAGCCGAGGCAGCGGGATTCAAGGGCATCGTCGTCACATTGGACACCTGGATCACTGGCTGGCGGCCGCGCGACCTCTCGACTTCCAACTTTCCGTTTTTGCGTAACCACTGTCTGGCCAACTACACCAGCGATCCGGTCTTCCGGGCGGGCCTGCAGCAGACTCCCGAGGAGAACCCGCAGGCGGCGGTGCTGCGCTGGGTTCAGATCTTCGGCAATCCGCTGACGTGGGACGACCTTCCGTGGCTTCGATCGCTGACCGACCTGCCGCTGATCGTCAAGGGCATCTGCCACCCGGACGACGCCCGGCGCGCCAAGGACGGTGGTGTGGACGGCATCTACTGCTCCAACCACGGCGGACGCCAGGCCAACGGCGGGATCCCTGCCATCGACTGCCTCCCCGCGGTCGCCGAGGCCGCCGATGGGCTGCCGGTGTTGTTCGACTCGGGCATCCGCAGCGGCGTCGACATCGTCAAGGCGCTCGCGCTGGGCGCGACCGCGGTCGTCGTCGGCAGGCCATACGTGTATGGACTCGCACTCGGTGGTGTCGACGGCATTGTGCACGTGCTGCGCTCACTACTCGCTGAGGCAGACGTCACGATGGCTGTTGACGGCTACCGGTCAATCAAAGAACTGACACCCGAGGTGCTGCGGCGCGTCACCTGACTCATGACGCCAGCGGAATCGGATTGGGCATCAGCACGATTCGCCAGTTGTCGGGGTCGGCGAACGCAATAGCCCCGTTCTCGCTCCACCATGGGTTGTCCAACTCGACCGGTTCATGCCCGGATTCGCCGAGTCGGGTGACGACGTCGAACATCTGGTCCGCGGTGGCGAAATAGAAGACCAGCAGATTCTCGTCGGTCGGCGCGCGGCCGGGACTGCCGTCGGCGTGGGAGGTGAACTCCAGGTGGTACTTGTCACCCGGCAGGCCGACCATCACCACCTGGTAGCCGTGCGCGGTGGTTCGATACAGCTCGGGCAGGCCCAAGTCCCCGCAGTAGAAGTCGAGGACCTCGTCGAGCTTGTCGGTGGGACGGGCGATCCGGACCTCGACAGCGGGCAGGCGATCGGGCCAGACTCCATCGGACAATTCCATGGTCGCGACGGTAAAACCTCAAGCATTGTTCATGTCAATCACGCCGCGACACACGCGCGTACCTGACGGTTGCGGCCGCGGCCGTCTGCGACGGTAGGGGAGTGGACGCGATTCTCGACGAGTTCGACGAGTATCTCGCGCTGGAGCGCGGCCGCTCCGACCACACCCGCCGCGCGTATCTGGGCGACCTGCGCTCGCTGTTCGACTTTCTCGCCGAACGTGTGCCCGACGCCGGGCTGGACAGGCTGAGCCTGCCGATCCTTCGGTCCTGGCTGGCGGCTCAGGCGTCGGCGGGCGCGGCGCGCACCACGCTGGCGCGACGCACCTCGGCGGTCAAGACCTTCACGGCGTGGGCGACGCGCCGCGGGTTGTTGTCGAGTGATCCCGCCGCGCGGCTGCAAATGCCCAAAGCCAGGCGCACCTTACCTGCGGTGCTGAGACAGGATCAGGCGCTCGACGCCATGGCTGCTGCCAAATCCGGTGCGCAACAAGGCGATCCACTCGCGCTGCGCGACCAGCTAATCGTTGAGTTGTTGTACGCCACCGGAATTCGTGTCAGCGAGCTGTGTGGCCTTGACATCGATGACGTCGACCGGCCCCGGCGGCTGCTGCGCGTCCTCGGCAAGGGCAACAAACAGCGGACGGTGCCGTTCGGCGAGCCGGCCCAGGCGGCGCTGACGGCGTGGCTGGCCGACGGGCGGCCGGCCCTGGCCACCGCGGATTCGGGACCGGCGCTGCTACTCGGTGCCCGTGGACGTCGGCTCGACCCACGGCAGGCCCGCACCGTCGTTCACCAGACCGTCGCCGCGGTCGACGGCGCACCCGACATGGGGCCGCATGGACTGCGCCACAGTGCCGCTACTCATCTCCTCGAGGGCGGCGCCGACCTGCGCGTTGTGCAGGAACTTCTCGGCCACTCGACGCTGGCTACCACGCAGCTGTACACGCACGTCACGGTCGCGCGTCTGCGTGCGGTGCACGATCAGGCCCACCCGAGGGCATGAAATCCGCCGAAATGGAATTCCCGGCTGCTAAGTTCGCGGGTTAACGACCGGGAATTCCATTTCGGCGAAACTGGGCGAGAGTCGCGCGCTCGGCGTGCACGCGGTAGTGCTCACCGTCGACCTGCACGGCCGCGCCGACGACGAGCGGCTGGATCACGTCGATCGCCTCGATGAGCCGGTCGACGCGCGTCCCACCCGAGTCGAACGGGATGCCTGCGGCGTCGTACTCGGACTTCATGTGCTCGGCCCCGAGTCCCAGCTCGAAGCGTCCACCGGAGATCGCGGCGACGGTGGTGGCCTGGCGTGCGGTCTCGACGGGATGGCGTAAATCGTTGTTCAACACCAGCGTTCCCGTGTGCAGCCGTTCGGTGACCACCGCAGCGGCTGTCGCACCAATGAATGTGTTGGTTGTGCACTCTAGACTGAACAACGGGCCATGTAAGAGGAGCGGCAACAGAAGTGGCAGACGACACCGGCTCGATGAGCTTCCTCAGGCGACACCCAATTTGGTGGTTCCTGATAGGTCCGGCTGGCGCGGCCGGCTCGATGTGGGGGAAGCGCCTAAGGCGAGGACTAGCAAGTAGCGCACTTCTGACGGGCAATGATCGTGATTTGCACACCGCGTCGGCACTAGCGCTGGATCACGTCGATCGCCTCGATGAGCGGTCGACGCGCGTGGGCCAGTCGAACGGTGCTGCGGCGTCGTACTCGGACTTCATGTGCCCGGCCCCGAGTCCCAGCTCGAAGCGTCCACCGGAGATCGCGGCGACGGTGGTGGCCTCGCGTGTGGTCTCGACGGTGTGGCGTAAATCGTTGTTCAACACCAGCGTTCCCGTGTGCAGCCGTTCGGTGACGACCGCAGCGGCTGTCGCACCCGCGAAGGGCGACATGGATGCGACGAGGTGATCGGGGATGGTCAGCACGTCAAAACCTGCGTCCTGCACCGAGATTGCGAATGCGCCGAACTCCTCGCCGCGGGGCAACGCGGTGTGCAGGCCGAAGCGAAGCGGACGTGAGCGATGAGGGTCGGTCGCCATGGTTTCGACGGTAGGCGTGCCGCGCACACTCGCGGTTAGGGGTGCAGCGGTTTGAGCCGGATTGGCGTGCTGGCCAATAGCCCCAGCGGATCGACGTAGTCGGCCCGCGACGCAGGACCCCACATCGCGCCCCAGTGCAGACACGCGACTGCCGCGCAGCCGTCATGCCCGGCCTCGAGCTCACCGATCACCGCTCCCGCGACAACGAGCTGCCCGACTCGCACCGACGGTCGAAGCGGCTCATAGGTGGTTCGCAGCCCGCCGGGATGGGCGATCGACACCAGCCTCCGCCCGGCCAGCTCCCCGGCGAACACGACCGTGCCCGCGCCGGCTGCATACACCGGCTGACCCGGCACCCCGGCCAGGTCGACGCCACGATGACCGCGGTTCCAGTTCGGTGACGGCGCGTCGAACATCCGCAGAACAGCTGGTCGCGGCCGTAAAGGCCAGTCCAGCCGGCTGTCGTCGGCCCGAGCAGGAGCCGCGCACACCAGAGCGATCGCGATCATCGATGCCAGCCAGCGCATATTCCCAGCCCAGCGTGCTGGCGCGGGCAAATCCAGGGCCAACCGCCAAGCTGTGGATGGCGGCCCCGGTGTGGAAAAAGCACCCCTGCCCAGCGTGTAAACTGCTGAACCGCAGCTCGCTTGTGCGGGCTGACTTCGCGTGTCTGCATCACGACCACCCATTTGGCGGTCGTACCCGGATGCCGGCGGTCCCGTCCTAGACGGGTCCGGCAACCAGCAGACACCAGGGCCCGGCATCATCCGACGCCGGGCGTCAACCGACAACAAGAGGACATGGCCGACTATGGCTGTTGTAACCATGAAACAGCTGCTGGACAGCGGCACCCACTTCGGGCATCAGACCCGTCGCTGGAATCCCAAGATGAAGCGGTTCATCTTCACTGACCGCAACGGCATCTACATCATCGATCTGCAGCAGACGCTGACCTACATCGACAAGGCGTACGAGTTCGTCAAGGAAACTGTCGCGCACGGCGGCAGCATCATGTTCGTCGGCACCAAGAAGCAGGCGCAGGAATCCATCGCCGAAGAGGCGACCCGCGTCGGCATGCCCTACGTGAACCAGCGCTGGCTGGGCGGCATGCTCACCAACTTCTCCACCGTGCACAAGCGGCTGCAGCGCCTCAAGGAGCTCGAGGCGATGGAGCAGACCGGTGGCTTCGAGGGTCGCACCAAGAAGGAAATCCTGATGCTGACCCGCGAGAAGAACAAGCTCGAGCGCAGCCTCGGCGGTATCCGCGACATGCAGAAGGTGCCCTCGGCCATCTGGGTCGTCGACACCAACAAGGAGCACATCGCCGTTGGCGAGGCCCGCAAGCTGGGTATCCCGGTCCTCGCGATCCTCGACACCAACTGCGACCCCGATCTCGTCGACTACCCGATCCCCGGCAACGATGACGCAATCCGGTCGGCCGCACTGCTCACCAAGGTGATCGCCTCCGCGGTCGCCGAGGGCCTGCAGGCCCGCGCCGGTCTCGGCGGCAACGGCGACAAGCCCGAGGCCGAGTCCGCCGAGCCGCTCGCCGAGTGGGAGCAGGAGCTGCTGGCCGGGGCCACCGCCGGCGCAGAGCCTGGCACCCCCGAGGCCGATATCCAAACCGAACCGAAGATCACGGAAGGCTGAAATGGCGAATTACACCGCTGCCGACGTCAAGCGACTTCGGGAGCTGACCGGCGCCGGCATGCTCGACAGCAAGAACGCGCTGGTTGAGGCCGACGGCGATTTCGACAAGGCCGTCGAGCTGCTTCGCATCAAGGGCGCCAAGGACGTCGGCAAGCGCGCCGAGCGGGCCACCGCCGAGGGTCTGGTCGCCGCCAGGGACGGCGCGCTGATCGAGCTGAACTCCGAGACCGACTTCGTCGCGAAGAACGCCGAGTTCCAGGCGGTGGCCGATCAGATCGTCGCCGCTGCCGCCTCGTCGAAGTCGACCGACGTCGACGCGCTGAAGGCCGCCAAGGTGGGTGACACGACCGTCGAGCAGACGATCGCGGACCTGAGCGCCAAGATCGGCGAGAAGCTCGAACTGCGTCGTGCCGCCTATCTCGACGGCACCGTCGAGAGCTACCTGCACAAGAGGGCGGCCGACCTGCCGCCGGCCGTGGGTGTTCTCGTGGAGTACACCGGCTCCAACAAAGAGGCCGCGCACGCGGTTGCTCTGCAGATCGCCGCGCTGAAGGCCAAGTACCTGACGCGTGAGGACGTGCCGGAGGATGTCGTCGCCAACGAGCGCCGCATCGCCGAGCAGACCGCCCGCAACGAGGGCAAGCCCGAGGCGGCGCTGCCCAAGATCGTCGAGGGCCGCGTGACCGGCTTCTACAAGGACGTCGTGCTGCTCGATCAGCCGTCGGTGTCCGACAACAAGAAGACCGTTAAGGCGCTGCTCGACGAGGCAGGCGTGACCGTAACCCGTTTTGTGCGGTTCGAGGTCGGTCAGGCCTAGACGGCTGGCAAAAGACCTGCGGCGCACCAGCCGCTCACGCGAACGACGCGCCGCTGGAAGACACCGACGGGGCGGAACGGTCGGCGCGTCAGCGCCGGACTGTGATCGGATCCACCTAACCGGTCGGCCTGACGGGAATCGCGCGCATCCGCCAGCTGCGGGACCCTGATCGGCGCTCGCGCCGCTAGATCGGGTCAGAGCCGAGGGCGGCCAGGATGCGCTTGAACTCGTTACGCTCCTCGTCAGTCAGGTCGGCCATCAGCCGACGCTCGGCTGCGCGCACACCGGCATCGGTGCGGTTCAGCAGTTCCTCGCCTTCGCGGGTCAGCTGGGCTGGCAGCGATCGGCCCGACGACACGCTGGCGGGCCGAGTGACGAGTCCGCGATCCTCGAGGCCGCGCAGCACCATGTTCATCGCCTGCGGTGAGACGTTCAGCGCGCGGGCCAGGTCCGCGTTGGAGTGGCCGGGGTATTTCGAGAGCACCCGCATGCACAGGTAATCGGGAAAGGCCACGGCCAACGGATCGAGGACGGTCGCCGTCACGTCGGTCTTCAACGCATGCATCACCCGGCTCAACAGATAACCCAGCGGTTGGTCCTCAAACGACTCGCTCATATCAAGCATCTTGACACATATCAAGTAGGTTGATATACCGGAGTCATGACAATGCCACAGGATCTATTTGAAAACGCATACAAGGGCGAGGCTGCGGAGCTGGGTCTCGGAACCAAGCCGCCGTGGAGCATCGGCGAACCGCAGCCGGAGATCGCGGCGCTGATCGAGCAGGGCAAGTTCCACGGCGACGTGCTCGACGTCGGCTGCGGCGAGGCGGCGGTCGACCTGTACCTTGCGGAGCGTGGCTTCACCACCGTCGGGCTCGACCTTTCGCCGACGGCCATCGAGCTCGCCAAGGCCGAAGCCGCCAGGCGGGGCCTGACCAACGCCAGCTTCGAGGTCGCCGACATCAGCGCGTTCACGGGATACGACGGCCGGTTCAACACCATCGTCGACTCCACGCTGTTCCACTCCATCCCGGTGGAGGCCCGCGACGGCTACCAGCAGTCGATCGTGCGCGCAGCCGCGGCTGGGGCGTCGTACTTCGTCCTCGTATTCGACCGTGCCGGTCTGCCCGATGGCCCGGCCAACCCTGTTACCGAAGACGAACTGCGCGACGCGGTGTCGAAGTACTGGACGATCGACGAGATCCGGCCTGCCCGCATCCACGCCAACCTGCCGGACGACATCGAGCTCGAGGGGTTGCCGATGCCGTTCGGCGACCTGCTGCGACGAACCCGACGGTCGCAAGTCCGTCCCGGCCTTTCTGCTGACCGCACATCGACCCGAGAGCTAACCCGCCACGACCCACCCCATGGCGGCTTTCTGGCCGCTATGGGGCAGGATTAGGGGTGCCGTCCAGGTCATGCGCCAGGGTGGCGATCTCTTGCGAGGACCTCGAAGGAGTCGGATGGCGGACCCCGAGCTCACCAGCCCCAACGGCGTCGAACCACCACCAATCCGGCCGATGTACTCCCGCGTGCTGCTCAAGCTCGGCGGCGAAATGTTTGGTGGCGGCGAAGTGGGCCTGGACCCCGATGTCGTGCACCAGGTGGCCCGGCAGATCGCCGAGGTCGTCCGCAGCGGCGTGCAGGTTGCCGTCGTAATCGGCGGCGGCAATTTCTTCCGCGGCGCGCAGTTGCAGCAGCGCGGTATGGAACGCACCCGCAGCGACTACATGGGCATGCTCGGCACCGTGATGAACAGCCTTGCGCTGCAAGACTTTCTGGAGCACGAGGGCATCGCGACGAGGGTGCAGACCGCCATCGCGATGGGCCAGGTCGCCGAACCTTACATCCCCTTGCGGGCGGTGCGTCATCTCGAAAAGGGTCGCGTGGTCATCTTCGGCGCCGGCATGGGCCTGCCGTACTTCTCGACCGACACGACAGCGGCGCAGCGGGCCCTCGAGATCGGTGCCGAGGTGGTGCTGATGGCCAAGGCCGTCGACGGCGTGTTCACCGCCGACCCGCGGGAAGATCCCGACGCCGAACTGCTGACCGCGATCAGCCACCGCGAGGTCATCGACCGCGGCCTAAAGGTCGCCGACGCCACCGCCTTCAGCCTGTGCATGGACAACGGCATGCCGATCCTCGTGTTCAATCTCCTCACCGACGGCAATATCGCGCGGGCGGTGGCAGGTGAGAAGATCGGAACACTGGTCACCACCTGACGGGAGATAGCACCGTGATCGACGAAACGCTCTTCGATGCTGAAGAGAAGATGGAGAAGGCGGTGTCGGTGGCGCGCGACGACCTGTCGTCGATTCGCACCGGCCGTGCCAACCCCGGGATGTTCGCTCGCATCACTGTTGACTACTACGGTTCGCCCACCCCGATCACGCAGCTGTCGAGCATCAATGTGCCGGAGGCGCGCCTGGTTGTCATCAAGCCCTACGAGGCAAATCAGCTGCGCAACATCGAGGACGCGATCCGCAACTCCGACCTCGGCGTGAATCCCACCAACGACGGCAATGTCATCCGAATCGCGATCCCGCAGCTCACCGAGGAGCGTCGGCGCGACCTCGTCAAGCAGGCCAAGGCCAAGGGCGAAGACGCGCGCGTCTCGGTGCGCAACATTCGCCGCAAGGCGATGGAGGAGCTGCACCGCATCAAGAAGGACGGGGAGGCGGGCGAGGACGAGGTGAGCCGCGCCGAGAAGGACCTCGACAAGTCCACGCACCAGTACACGACTCAGATCGACGAGTTGGTCAAGCACAAAGAAGGCGAACTGCTGGAGGTCTAGTGGCCGATCAGCAAGCGACTCCCGTGGCAGACACTGACGCCGGCCCGACCGAGCCGCCCAAGAAGGCGTCCCGCGCCGGCCGCAATCTGCCGGCCGCGATCGCTGTCGGCGTCTTGCTGGGCGGGATGGCGATAGTCATTCTGCTCTTCGCCCCCACAGGGTGGCTGCCCGTGCTGGCGGTGGCGATTCCCATTGCGACTCACGAGATCGTCCGCAGGCTGGGGGAGGCCGGTTACGCCCTGCCTGTCATTCCGCTGCTGATCGGCGGTCAGGCCATGATCTGGCTGACGTGGCCCTACGGCCCGGCCGGTCTGTTGGGTGCCTACGGCGGCACGGTCGTCGTGTGCATGGTGTGGCGCCTGATCGGGCACGGACTCAGCGAGCAGCCGGTGAACTATCTGCGCGATATTTCGGCCACGGTTCTGCTCGCGACGTGGGTGCCGCTGTTCGCCAGTTTCACCGCGCTGTTGATCTTCCAAGACCACGGCGGCAGCCGAGTGTTCACCGTGATCGCAACCGTCGTCTTCGCCGACATTGGCGGTTACGTCGCCGGGGTCCTGTTCGGCAAGCATCTGATGGTGCCGGCGATCAGCCCGAAGAAGTCCTGGGAGGGCCTAGCCGGCTCGCTGCTCTTCGGTATCACGGCTTCCGTGTTGTCGGTGGCGTTCTTGCTGGACAAGCCCGCCTGGGTGGGTGTGCCGCTCGGGCTGATGCTGGTCATCACCGGCGTGCTCGGCGACCTGGTCGAGTCCCAGGTCAAGCGTGATCTCGGGATCAAGGACATGGGCACGCTGCTACCCGGTCACGGGGGCCTAATGGACCGGATCGACGCGATGTTGCCGTCGGCCGTCGCCGGCTGGATCGTGCTGACGCTGCTGGCGTGACCCCCTGGCGTTGAGCCAGCACGCTGTCGCGCCCACGACCAGGCCGACCGCGATCCCGACATCCGGCCGCTGGCCGAGCATCACCCAGGACAGCACACCCGCGACGGCCGGAATGACCGCGAACAGCATTGCGACGGCCGCGGCGCCGTAGTTGTTGATCGCGCGGACGTAGAGCGTCATGCACAAGGTGGCGTTGAGCAGCACGACAGCCGCGACGGCGCCCGCCGCCTTCCACGGGTCGGTCACCGTGAACGGCATGACCGTGGCCAGCACCGCCACCGGCGGGAGGGACGCGGCGTTCTGCAGCGCCGCGGTCGCCCTGAAGTCCACGCCGGAGCAGAACCGCTGCTGGTAGACCCCGCCCGCGGCGAGGCTGACCAACGCGACGAGCAGGAGCAGCACGACGGTGTCGACTCCGCCGATGGCGAACAGCCGTCCCGCGCAGGCAGCGAGCACTGCGAGCACACCGAGGACCAAGGCGCCGACCCGGATCGAGGTCAGGCCCTCGCCGAGGAACGTCGTCGCCAACAGGGCGGTGACGACGGGATTCATCGAGATGATCACCGCACCCAGCACCGCGGGCGCGCCGTGCATCAGCGCCAGATACAAGCAGATGAACTGCAACGCCTGGGTGAGCAACCCGCTGACCAAGACGTGCGCCAGGGTGCGGCCAGTGGGCCACGTCACACGGGCGATCAACGCCCAGACGGACAGGATCGCGCCGGCCACGCCGAACCGGAATACCAGCACCGCCATCGGCGACATCGCTGAAACAGCAAGCGCGCCAATGGGATACCCCAACGCATAGAAGAACGTCAGATTCGACGCGGTACGCAACGGCATGGTGGGCAGTGCCATGGCACCCATGGTTGCCACCAACGTCTTCCGTCGCCAATCAATTTCCGGCAACCATGGATGGGATACTGACAGGAGCTCATGGCCACATCTCTGCCCCTTGTTTTCGACGCTCCGCGACGCGCAATGCCGCCGCGCCACCTGGCCGACCTCGACGAGGCCGGGCGTGCCGCCGCCGTCGCGGACCTCGGGCTCCCCGCATTTCGCGGCAAGCAGCTGGCCAATCAGTACTACGGCCGGCTGATCGCCGACCCGCACCAGATGACCGATCTGCCCGCCGCGGTCCGCGATCAGGTCGCCGCCGCGCTATTCCCGCGTCTGCTCGACGCGGTGCGGGAGATCGAGTGCGACGCCGGTGAGACGCGAAAGATGCTGTGGCGGGCGGTCGACGGCACGACGTTCGAATCAGTGCTGATGCGCTACCCGGACCGCAACACGGTATGCATCTCGTCGCAGGCGGGCTGCGGGATGGCGTGCCCGTTCTGCGCGACGGGGCAGGGTGGGCTGAAGCGCAATCTCTCGACCGCGGAGATCCTTGAACAGGTCCGCGCCGCTGCCGTGGAACTGCGTGACCGCGACCACGGCCGGCTGTCGAACATCGTGTTCATGGGGATGGGCGAACCGCTGGCCAACTACAACCGGGTGCTGGCGGCGGTGCGTCGCATCACCGCGGCACCCCCGCACGGGTTCGGCATCTCGGCGCGGTCGGTGACTGTATCGACGGTGGGGCTGGCCCCGGCGATCCGCAAGCTCGCCGACGAACGGCTCGGCGTCACGCTGGCGCTGTCGCTGCACGCGCCCGACGACGAACTGCGCGACACGCTCGTCCCGGTCAACAACCGCTGGAAGGTCTCCGAAGCCCTTGACGCGGCACGGTATTACGCCGACATGACCGGGCGACGGGTGTCGATCGAATATGCGTTGATCCGCGACATCAACGATCAGCCTTGGCGGGCCGACCTTTTGGGTAAGCGACTGCACGGCGTGCTGGGACCGCTGGTGCACGTCAACGTCATCCCGCTGAATCCGACGCCAGGCAGCGAGTGGGACGCCAGCCCTAAGGCGGCCGAGCGGGAGTTCGTCAGGCGTGTTCGGGAGCGCGGCGTGTCATGCACGGTGCGTGACACCCGGGGGCGCGAGATCGCCGCGGCCTGTGGGCAATTGGCGGCCGAGGGCTGACGGCCTGCGACGGCCCGGGGACAGATGCGAAACTGCCCGCGTCGCGAGCGACAACGCCGGCCTACAGCCAGGTGCCGGCGAGCGACAACGGTTTCGCAGTGACACGCAGTGCCATCACGCGATTGTAAATCCGGTACTCCGTGCCGCGCGGTACATACCCCGGGCCGTAGAGGCCGCGCGCTAGTCGACGAACCCTGCCGCGTCGCCTCTCCCACCGCAGCGCATCGGACACCTGTTTCGACGGCCGCCCGCCGATGTCGAAGCCCTGCCAGTTCATCGCTTTGATGAGCTCGTCAACGGTCGTGGGCCCGTGTTGCAACAGGTACAGCGTGAGCGCGTAGCGGAGCTCGATGCCCTGCAGTGGATGCCTTTCCATTGTCGAAACCTGGCAGGCACGTCCGACATGTCTCGATGTTGTCGCTCGTTACGCGGACAAAATCACATGTGTGGTTCCGACACCCCTCGCGACCTCGTCCATCAGTCGGGCATGCCGATCGTCTTGGCCTCGAGGTACTCCTTGTAGCCTTCCTCGCCGTTCCGATAGCCGAGCCCGCTCTGCTTGGTGCCACCGAACGGGCTGTCGATGCCGAAGTGGCTCTTGCTGTTGATCGTGACGTTGCCTGTGCGCATCCGCTTGGCGACCTCGAACGCCCGGTCGATGTCGGCGCTGCTGACCTCACCGGAGAGTCCGTAGATGGTGTTGTTGGCGATCGCGACGGCTTCGTCGTCGGTGTCGTACGGCGTGACGGTCAGCACGGGGCCGAAGATCTCCTCCTGCGCGACCTGCGAATCGGGATCGACGTCGGCCAGCAGCGTCGGTTGCACGTAATAGCCCGCCGGGAGGTTCTGGGGGATACCGCCGCCGGTGACCAGTCGGGCGCCCGAGTCGAGACCACTCTTGATCAGTCCGAGCACCTTTTGCCGCTGCGTCTCGCTGATCTGCGGGCCCTGCATACTGCCGGGTGTCCACGGGTCGCCGACCGGGAAACCTTCCATGGCGCCCTTGAGGATGGTCAGCCCTTCCTCATAGCGACTGCGCGGCAACAGGATTCGGCTGGGCAGGATGCAACTCTGGCCCGACATCACACACGCCATCATCGCCGCCATCGGCAGAGCCGAGTTGAAGTCGGCGTCGTCGAGCACGACGTGCGCCGACTTGCCGCCCAGCTCCAGCAGCGTCTTCTTCACCGTCGGTGCGCTTGCGGCCAGGATCGCCCGGCCGGTCGCCGTCGAGCCGGTGAACGTGATCATGTCCACGCGCGCGTCGGCCGACAGCGCGGCGCCCACCTCGTTCGCGTTGGACACCACAACGTTGAAGACCCCGGCAGGAATGTCGGTCTCCTCAGCCACGATCCGCCCGTATTCACTGCCCGACCACGGGGTGAGCTGCGCGGGTTTGAGCACGACGGTGTTGCCTGCCATCAGCGCAGGAACGGTTTCGGCGATGTTGAGGTAGAGCGGGACGTTCCACGGCGTGATCGCGCCGACGACGCCGACCGGCTCGAAGTGGATCTTGCGCCGGGCCGGGCCCAGTGGCGTCTCGTGCAGCCCGTTATCGACCAGGTACTCGAAGGCGCGGCCGTGTTCGGCCCAGTGCTTGACCTCGGTGATGGGGCTCTCGATCTGGCTGCCGGTCACCGTGACGGGACAGCCGACCTCGGTGATCAGGACGCGGCGCAGCCGCTCCTTGTTGCGCTCCAACGCGTCGTGCAGCTGGGTCAGGCAGTGGTAGCGGAACTCGAGATCGCGCGACCAGTCGGTCTCGTCGAACGCTCGGCGTGCCGCCCCGACTGCGCGCGCCATGTCCTCGACCGTTCCGTCGGTCGCCTGACCGGCCACCTCCTCGCTGGCTGGGTGGATGACGTCGAATGTCGCTCCACCGCTTGTGATCTGCAATTCGCCATCGATGAGCATCCGCTCGTCACCGGCCAGCACGCCGGTCTCACTCTGCACTCCGGTCATAGGAGACAGCTTTACAAATTGCGGCCGGAATGTCAGCCGTTCTGCTTGATCCCGGCCGCATGACGAAGCTGCGCCAGGAACTGGTTGTCATCATCGCTGCGGACAATGTAATGCGACACCGCAACCCGAATGGCGGTCGCGGCCTTGACTGCTCCGTTGGGGCCGGGCATCAGCTTCAGTAAGCGTGCTCGCATGACCGGAATGATCCTGCCCAGCTGGGCGATGACGACCTCAGGCTCGATGTCGACCAGTCGCACGCCCGAGTACGAATGCTGATACTCGACGATGAACCGCAGTGCGGCGTCGAGTTTCTCCGTCCCACGCAGGCTCGCAGTCGCCCGACTGATGCCCGTATCGAACATCTCGCGCTCGTAGACGCCGAACGCGTCGAGCAGCTCACCCTTGGAGGCAAACCAGCGGTAGAGGGTCGGACGGGAGACCCCGGCCTGCAGCGCCACTTCGGACAGACTCAGCTTCGTCTGGCCACTGCGACCGAGCACTTCCGCGGTCGCAACGAGGATCCGGTGCCTCGTCGAGGTGTCCTCGACGACTCCGGACGCGTCGTGCAGTGGTTCGTTCACTTGCTGGGCCTCATCGTTTGGTCCTGATGATCCTAGTTCGTCGGTCACAGTGACTTCTCAATGAGCGAAACCGTGTCGAGATCATCGAGCGCGGCGACGGCTCTCGTCAGGCCTTCCATGGCGATGCTCTCGGCCTGCATGCCGCCCATTCCGGCCGTGATCAGCGCCGCGACGTAGGCGTACAGCGCGGCCTTCCGGTAGCGATCCCACAGCTCGTCACGGTCAAGATGGGGACCGCCTGCGGCGGCCAGCACC
Organism: uncultured Actinomycetota bacterium; assembly: GCA_963770125.1. GTDB lineage: Bacteria > Actinomycetota > Actinomycetes > Mycobacteriales > Mycobacteriaceae > Mycobacterium. The sequence goes on from CAVYPI010000062.1 coordinate 83,024, forward strand.
CGGCAGTAGTGGTCGAGGAGGTCACGTTCGCCGGCTTGGCGATCGGCGGTGGTCATGCTCGTGACCAGGGTGTAGGCCAGTTCGCGGCTGGGGTGGCCGCGCCGAACCGCCTGCCAGTCCAGCAGGCCGGCGGAGCCGTTGCGGAAGTAGACGTTGCCCGGATGCGCGTCGCCGTGCGTGACCGTGTGAGGGGGCGCGTCGATGAGTCGTGCGACCGCGCGGTAGTTGTCGTCGATGAAGCGGCCCTTCTCGACGGGGAGGTCCGTCTTCTCGGCGATCCGGCGCGCGGACGTCTTCAGCAGAGTCCCGGTCAGCAGCGAGGCGCTGTCGGCCGACGCGGTGTACAGCCAACTGGGCACGCGGCCCCAGAACGTCGCGTGGAGGCGGGCGAGAAGCTCGACGATCAGGCCGGCTTGGTCTTTGTCCAGCGGGTGCAGTGTGTCGGGGAACTCGCATGTGTCGACCGCGAGGTCCTCGAGCACGAGCACGAAACGGCCGGTCAGCGGGTCGAAGGCCGACCCGTAGGACTTCGGCACGCCGGTCAGTTCTGGTGACAACTGGCTGTAGAAGCGGGTCTCTGTTTCAGCGAGGCGGCCCAGTTCGCCAATCAGGCGGGTGGCAGCGGTTTTGGCGGGCATCTTCACGAAGACCGATTCCGGGACGTCCTGACCGGTGAGCGCCAACCGGGCCCGCGATGACGTGCCGGCGTCGCCGCCGATGACTTCCACCGACGTCACCGTGCGCCCCATCATGCCTGACAAGTAGGAGGCGTCGAGGTCGGCGATGGTCCGCGGGAACGACCGCACGCGGCCGACGACCCCGTCGGTCGCGATGCGTTGCACGCCGCGGCCCAGGTGTGCGGCCAAGCCGATCACTGGCGCCAACCGGCCTGGTACCTGAACCACCGTCGACCTCCTAGTCTTGGCGTGTAGTCTTGCCAAGTTTACAATTCTGTCGAGTTTTGTAAATCTATTCGGAAGGATGCCGATGGCCGGACCGATGGACGGCGTCAAGGTCGTCGAACTCGGCGTCTGGGTGGCTGGTCCGGCGGCAGGCGGAATACTCGCCGACTGGGGCGCCGACGTCATCAAGATCGAGCCGCCGACTGGCGATCCAGCGCGGATGTTCGGCCGGATGCTCGGTATCGAGGACGGTGTGAGCCCGCCGTTCGAAATGGACAACCGCGGCAAGCGCAGCATCGTGCTCGATCTGACGACCGACGAGGGGCGTAGCACAGCGCTCGAATTGCTCAGCGAGGCAGATGTTTTCCTGACCAACGTCCGTCCCGCCGCATTGCACCGCGTTGGGCTCGACTTCGAAACGGTCGCCGACCGAAATCCCCGCCTGGTGTACGGCTTGATCACCGGCTACGGCGAGAGCGGGCCCGACGCCGATCGCGCGGCGTACGACGTCGCGGCGTTCTGGGCCCGGTCCGGCCTCGCACACCTCCTCACCCGCCCGGGTGACACACCGCCATTTCAACGGGGCGGCATGGGCGACCATGCTGTGGGCATGACGCTCGCGGCGGCGGTGTGTGCGGCCCTGGTTGCGCGAACGCGAAGCGGGAAGGGGCAGTTGGTCAGTACCTCGCTGTACCGGCAGGGCGCCTACACCGTCAGCTTCGATCTGACCACGTTCCTGATGACAGGGCATTCGATCGCGATCGGCGAGCGTGAGACGATGGGCAATCCGTGCATGAACAATTACGCGGCAGCCGATGGGCGGCGGTTCTGGATCGTCGGGTTGCAGGGTGATCGTCATTGGCCTGCGCTGTGCCGGGCAATCGGACGGACCGAATGGCTCAGCGATCCACGGTTCGCCACCGGGCGGTCGCGCGCCGCGAACGCTGTCGAACTCATCGGTGAGTTGGACACCATCTTCGCGACCAAGCCGCTTCGTGAATGGGCGAAAGTCTTTGCGGGCGAACCGGATTTCTTCTGGTCGCCGATCAACTCGATCGAAGACGTGGTGGCCGACGAGCAGTTTCACGCCGCGGGCGGTGTCGTCTACGTACCGGATGACGACGTCGGCGTGCCGATGGTCGCCACACCGGCGGACTTTCGCGGCACGCCGTGCGAGCTTCGATCCGCCGCGCCCCACCTCGGCGAGCACACCGACGACGTGCTCGCCGAGTTGAGGACACGCCGAAGGCCCTAATTCGACCCGTCGTATTCACACCGAGCAAGCCGCTCGGCGAATGATTGGAGGAACAGTGGAGTTGTCCGTCGAAGGCCGAACGTATCTCGTCACCGGTGGCGGCAGCGGAATCGGCAAGGGGCTCTAGGGTCATGGGCTACTCCGCCGCCGACGAATCGTTCACCCACCAGATGCCGCGGCCGTTCGATGAAGTACACCACGCTGATAACACGTGGTCGGACCGCTGTTACTTCTTCGCGGCCTCGCCCGACGGTGGCCTCCTGCTGGCCTCGGGTTACGGCAACAACCCCAACACCAAGACGGGGCTCGGCTATGTCAAGGTGACGCTCGCCGACGGTCGGCACTACGACCTGATGGCGGGCCGTGCGGTGTCAGGCTGCGATCGCGCGGATGTGGGTGCAGGCCCGATGCGCTGGACATGCGTTGAGCCGCTGAAGAAGTGGAAGCTCGAGGTGGAACCGAATAACTCCGGGATCGCGTGGGAGATGTACTACGAGCCGACGGCTCCGATGTGGGAGCTGCTTCCGCTGAAGGTACATGGCAAGGGCGGCAAGGTCATTGCCGACATGTATCAGATGAAGGAGCCCGGCAAGTGGACTGGCTGGGTGGAGATCGAGGGTGAACGCATCTCGGTGGACGGCTTTCACGGCGGACGTGACCGCACCTTCGGGGTGCGGGTCTCTGACGAGATCGATTTCTGGCTGTGGCTCGACGCGGGCTTCGAGGACCGCGCGATAGAAGCGTGGATCTTCGAAACCTCTGATGGTGAAGTCACTTACGTTGACGGCGGCATCACTCACAACGACGGCACCCTGTCCAAACGCTTCGTGAAGCTCGAGCACGATGTCGAGTTCGACGGCGACCGCAAGCGGCCCGCGCGTGCCGCTCTCGTCTTCACCGATGAGGACGGAGCGACCTACCGGGTCACCGCCGAATCACCCAATCAACACGTCAACGCCTATTACGGCCTGCCGATGTCGAAATGCAAATACGAGGATCTCGGCGGGGGTGCGTACTTCATCCACTATCGCTGGGACGCCAATGACCGTGACGAGCTCGTGGAGACCGAGGATAAGGCGATGGCGATCGACCAGCTCATGCGCTTTGATTTCGAGGGTAGAACCGGCTGGGGCATCTTCGAGATCCTGATGGGCGGTAATGCCTACCCCCGGTACCCGAACTGGCGACCGATGGACATGTCGTCCTTCCGGCAGGACACATCGCCGGTGGACCGGCTGCCCCAGGACAGTGAGGCCCGGCAATGAGTGTGGCGCAGCGACTCACCGGCTGGATGCGGACACAGCTGCCGGACGTCGACGATGTCCGAGTCGAAGGCCTCGACCGCATCGAGTTCGGGCACTCGGCGGAGATGATGGTGCTGACGGTCGTCACGCACCGCGGCAGCACCGAGAACCGTCAAGACGTAGTGATGCGTTTGCGCCCGCGCCCACCGGCGCTGCTCGAACCATACGATCTGGCAAGGCAGTTCACGGTGTTGCGGGCGCTCGAGGGCACTGCCGTCCGCGTGCCGCCCGCTCTATGGTTGGAAGACTCGGGCGACGTACTGGGGCGTCCGTTCTTCGTCATGGAACGGGTAGCGGGAAGCGTCTACGAGATGGAAGCACCGAAGGAACCCGACGTGGCGCCCGACGGTGTCAAGCGCATGTGCATCAGCATGGCGGAGCAGATAGCGGCGATTCACTCGGTGGACCTCGTTGCCGTCCAGTTGGATTCGCTCGATGAGGGTCGCAATCACCTCGACCGCGAAATTGCTCACTGGGCGAGCGAGATGGAACGGGTCAAGCGCGGACCGTTGCCCGCGTTGGAGCGCTTATTGCATGAACTGAAGAACAGCCAGCCGCCACCCTGCCCGAACGTCACGCTGGTGCACGGTGACGCCAAGCCGGGCAACTTCGCCTTCGTCGGGGACCAAGTCAGTGCGGTGTTCGATTGGGAGCTGACCACGGTTGGTGACCCACTCACCGACATCGGCTATCTGGAGCTGTTGTGGCGGATGCCCGTGGGAATTCCCAGTCACAACGCCGCCCTTACCATCGACGAGGTCATCGATCGCTACGAGTCCGCGAGCGGAATCACCGTCCAGAATCGCCAGTGGTACAGGGCGCTGAACGCTTTCAAGCTCGCCGTGATCAACCTGATCGGCTCGAAACTGTTCGACGATGGGGTGACCGATGATCAAAGATTTGTCTTGAACGCCTACGGCATATCGCTTTTCACACAGATGGGATTGGCCGACTTGGGCGTCGCTGAACAGTTCGACGATGGCCCGGTGCTGCCCCGCGAGGAGCGGATGCAGCAGGCGCAGTCCGCGCACTGAACGGCCTCTCATCACCCGGTACCAAGGCGCTCCTCGAGCCACCCGACGGCATCCAGGTCCTCGATCGCCCGCGTCGTGCTGACCATTGCAGCCAGCGATACCTCGATGGGCTGCCATCGCGAACCCATGGCCGCGGTCGACGCGGCGGCGATCCACGAGTACACCGAGAACAACCGGTACTGCTCATGGGCGGTGCGGTCGTCGAGCGTCACGCCCCGTTTGGACAAGGCCGAGCGGTAGCGGTCCAACAACGCTCTCTCCTCTGCGCGACGGGTCGCGACGGGAAGCGAATTACAGAGGAAGTAGGCGACATCGCGCACCCCAGGCCCGGGGCCGGCGACCGCCCAGTCATAGAAACCGGTGCGGCCGGCATCCACGAACAGATTGCCGTTGTGGGTGTCACCGTGGATGAGGGTTCGCTCACCGTCGTTGAACAGTGCGACGATGTCCAGCGCTCGCGCGGCATACAGGTCGCCGAGGTAGCGGAACACCGGGGGCATTTCGTCAGCGAATTGGTCTAGGGCGGACACTATGAATTGCGCTCGCCGTGAGGCCGTTTCCGAATCTTCCGGTTGACGTTTCATCCCCGAGGGGGTGCGCAGCCACGACAGCCCTTGCCCGCGGTAAGTGGCGTGCAACATGGCGAGTTCGTCCATCATCGATGCGGCGACGCCGAGCATGTCGTCGTCGGACGGGCTGGGGAAGCGGCATCCGGACGCTTGGAGGTCCTCGAGCACCATGACGAAGGCGCCCTGCGACTCGTCGTAGTCGGCGTGCCAGACCCGCGGCGCGCGGACGGCGAGCTCGGCACCTACGTTTGCGTACAGTCGCGCCTCGGCGACCCCGAGGCCTATCTGACGTAGGAACTTTCGCTGCTCCGCTACGAAAGGCTGGAGCTTGACGAAGACTGTGTCCGGCAGGTCCGACGACGCGGTCAGCCCGACGCGGGCCCGGCCGGTGGTGCCGGAATGGGCATCGAGGATCTCTACGCTGCGGACCGGTCTGTGGAGGATCTGGCTGAACCACTCGGGTGTGAGATCCTCCACGCGGGCCGGGATCATCACGGGGTACTGCTCGGCGCGTGGTGCTTGACGCGCGCGGCGTGCCGAAGCTGTTCCAGAAAGTCCGCATCGTCGTCGCTGCGCACCAAGTAATGCGAGATCGCCACACGGACGGCCGTCGACACCGCCAGGGCGGGGTCGGGGCCTGTCGCAAGACGCTCGAGGCGCTGACGCATCAGCGGAATGACGCGCGACAGCCGCTTGATGACCTGGGCCGGTTCGATGTCGATCATGCGAAGCCCCGGATAAGACTGCTGGTATTCGACGATGACCTGCAACGCCGCGTCGAGCCGCTCGCAATCCGGAAGGCCGGCGGTTCGGCCACTGCACGTTCGTAAAACGACCGCTCCCACACCACGAACGCATCGAGCAGCTCCCTTTTGGAGGCGAACCAGCGGTACAGCGTCGGCCGCGGCACGCCGGCCTGCAGCGCGACCTTGGACAAACTGAGCTTCGTCATGCCGTTGCGGCCGAGTACCTCGGCGGTGGCGGCCAGGATCCGCTCTCGCGACGATTGGTCGGCTATGGCTAATGAATCCTGCATCGTCATAGCTTTACAAATTTTCGCCGAAGTGTCACGCTGAACCTCATGCGGGTTGAAGTCGACCTCGATAAATGCACAGGACATGGGATTTGCGAATCGATCGCCGATGACGTGTTCGAGGTGCAGGACGACGGCACCGTGCTGATCCATTACGACGAGCGGCCGGAGTCGGACCGCGATCGGATGCTGCAGGCCGTTACGCAATGCCCCACAGCGGCTTTGCGCTTAGTGGAGTAGCGACACTCGCCTAGCGCTTCGGCGGCCGCGCGCGAACCAGCACCGACTGCTGGATGCCGCCCACCGCGCCGCTCTCGTCGAACAGCGTGCCGATCGTCGTCCCGATACCGTCGGGCCCGTAGTTGGTCTCCGCGCGGATACCGATCCATTCGCCGTCGGGCACGCGATGGATGTGCACGACGAGATCCGTGTTCAGAAACGTCCACTTGCGGATGTCCAACTTCGCGCCGATGCCGTTGGCGTCGTCGGCCACCGCGAACAGTCGCTCCAGCGGTGTCATCGTCTCGCCGCTGACCAGATCGACGATCGGCTTGAGCCACGACTCTCCAGGTCCGCTCTCCCCTCGATGGGTCAACCATCTCCAGTCAAGGCTGTGCACATAGTTGCGGTCCCACTTCTCGGTCAACCCGCGGCTGTGGGTCTCCGACAGTGGGCGCAGCGGCGGCGCAAGCGCATGGACCACTTCCGCCGTGTCGAGTTTCTGCAACCGCCACCCGCTGGCCCGAGCGACCGGACGCGGCTCGCCGTCCGGTCCGGGTGCCAGCATGTCGGTACTCAGCAATTCGATCTGCTTGCCGGAGCGTTCGCGTCGAGTGCGTACCCACAGGTCACCTTCGGCGGGCACCGGTCCCAATAGGTCGACCATGACGCGGCTCAACCGCGTGTCGTCGCGCTGCTCGCACCGCTCCAGTCCGCGCACCAATAGCGCCGATACGGGTGCCGCATGCTGAATCGCCGCGGACCACGTGCTGCGCACCATGTCTGTCGCGACGAACTTCTCGCCGTGTTCGTCTGATGCATCGATCAGTTCGTAGTACGAGTCGCTCATGGCAGGCCCGCTCCAGGCACGTCGACTGTCGTCGCATCGAGGCGTGACAATTTCGTGCCGACGAGTCGCTGCGGGTAGGCGTCCGTGCTGGAAAGAAGGAAAAGGGTACGACGCTCGGGCCCGCCGAGCGTGCACGCGATCGCGGTGCGGTCACCCATATCGATGCGATCGGTCACGGTGCCGCCCTCGACGATTCGCTCGAACTGGTTGGCCAATGTCATCGACGTCCAAACTCCACCGTCCGCGTCTAGGCAGATGCCGTCGGGCGGTCCGCCAAGCCCGTCGGCGAAGATCCGCCGATCAGACAGCGCCCCATCGGCCCCGATGGTGAATGCGGTCAGCCGCCTGCCGATCGACTCGGCGACGATCAGCATCTTGCCGTCAGGCGTAATGACCATCCCGTTGGGAAAGTCGAGGTCCTGTGCCACGACCGTGGCTGTCTCGTCAGGGTCGACACGGACGATGACGCCGCCCTCATGAGCCTGGGATCCGACATACGCGCGGCCGAGGTCATCGATGACCATGTCGCCGAGGTTCGCAGGCACGATGTCGGACAGGCCGGCGACGGTCGTGACGGTTTCGCCGTCGTAGCGCAGCATCTGGCGGTTCTCGGTGGAGGCGATCAGCAGAGACCCGTCCGGACGAAAGCCGAGACCCGACGGGGCGTGGCCGGCGAGCGGCAGCGTGGTCATCTCACCCTGCAGGGTGACGGTGTGCACCGCCTCGCCCAGCATGTCGGAGAACCACAGCAGCCCCTCGAACCATCGGGGTCCCTCGCCGAAGCAGAAACCATTGGCTAGGGACGTCAGCGCCGCACCTTTACAAAAGACGCCATAAGTGTCACGCTCGCTAGGTGCCACTGTCAACTGGGTGCTGGTCATGAAGCGCTACCACGGTCACACGCTTCTTTACCTTCACGAGACGATCGACCTGGGATCGGGGGGTAGCGATCGGTTCACCGAGGTGTTCGGTGACGTCTACCACCCGATGATGGAAGAGCTCGGCGCGCGGCCCTTCGCGATCTGGGAGGCGACCCCGTACAACGCGCATTGGCCGCAGGTCACGATCATCTGGGAGATCGACGCGTTTGCCGACTATGCGCGCATCGGCCGCGCACAGGCCCGGGGCGGCAGCCACGTCGAGACAGCCGCGAACTGGGCGGCGTTCCTATCCGAGATCGGTGCCTCGGGGGAGGGGCGGATCATGTACGCCGGTGCGAGCAACAAGACGCTCGCCCAGCTCAAGGAGTCGAACTTCACAGCCGGGTTGGTGATCCAGGAGATCATGCAGACCAAGCCGGGCCGTCAGGACGACTACATCCGCGAACTCGAGCGGCTCTACGTCCCCTGGTCGAAGCGAACCGGCAAGCGGTGGCTCGGCTCGTTCATCACCACGTTCCGCTTCAACGAGGTGATTCACTACTGGGCGCTCGACGGTGACTGGGACTGCTTCGCCAACCACTACCCGTCGTGGAAAGACAGTCCGCCCGCCGAGATCGTCACCTGGATGAGCGTCGCACCCACCCTGCGCGACGGGTGGGAGGATTCGATCCTGCAGGCCCTGCCCCCGTCGCCGCTGCAATGAATACGCCCGTGCTCCAAGACTTTTCGTATGATCCGTTCGATCCGGCGGTGATGGCCGATCCGCTGCTGTACTATCGGGTGCTGCGTGACGAACACCCGGTCTACTACATCGACAACTGGGACACGTACGCCCTGTCGCGGTTCTCCGATATCTGGCAAGTGTTGGAGATCAACGACGGCACCTTCGTGGCTTCGGAGGGAACACTGCCCGCCGCAACGGTTTTGGACCGGCGCAACGATGGGCCGGTGTCCGATCCGCCACTCCACCCGATGCCGTTCCACGCGAACTTCGACGCGCCGATCTACGACAGCGTGCGGCGCTGCACCTCGGGTCCGTTCCGGCCGAAGTCGGTGTCCAAACTCGCGGACCGGATCCGCACCCTGGCCAACGAGCGGCTCGACGAACTGTTGCCCCGCGGGGCGTTCGACCTGACGCAGGAATACGGCGGCATCGTCGCCGCGTCGGTGGTATGCGAATTGCTGGGCCTGCCGGTCGATCTCGCGCCGGACGTGCTGGCCACCGTCAACGCAGGAAGCCTGGCTCAGCCGGGCAGCGGTGTGGAGGTCGCGAACGCCCGTCCTGGTTATCTCGAGTACCTCGTCCCGATCGTGGCACGCCGCCGCGCGAACGCTTCCGGCGGTGAGTCGCCGATCGTCGACAACCTGATCGACTACCGACTGCCCGACGGCTCAGCGTTCAACGACATCGAGGCCGCCACCCAGATGCTCGGCGTGTTCATCGGCGGAACAGAAACGGTGCCGAAGATCGTCGCGCACGGACTGTGGGAACTGGCGCGTCGGCCCGACCAACTTGCCGTCGTGCGGGCCGATCCGGAGGCCAATGTGCCCGTCGCGCGCGAGGAGATGATCCGGTACTGCGCTCCCGCACAGTGGTTCGCCCGCACCGTGCGCAAGGCGTTCACCATCCACGGCACCACAATCGAACCGGGTCAGCGAATTATCACGCTGCTCGGGTCGGCCAACCGCGACGAGCGCGAATACCGCAACCCCGACGACTTCGTTTGGAATCGGCCGATCCAGCGCCTGCTGGCCTTCGGTCGGGGACAGCACTTCTGCCTGGGTGTCCATCTCGCGCGGCTCGAGATCGCGATCATGGTGACCGAATGGCTCAAACGGGTCGACGACTGGCGGATCGACAGGGAGGCCGCATCGCGACCACCGTCGAGTTTCCAATGGGGCTGGAACAACATCCCGGTGGAGGTCTGACGTTGTGGGCTTACCGGCTGGTTGCGCCGTACACCTTTGAGCGAGTCGGCATTTTGGAGAAGACGCCGGAGTGCCTCGGCGACCGGCAGGTGCTGCTTCGCTTTCTCGCCGCGGGCGTGTGCGGCAGCGACCTGCCCGGCTTTCGCGGTACGCAGGGCCGGCTTCCCGGTGATACCGGAGTCAGCGCCGCGGAGATGGACGGCTTCCCAATTCACGAAGTCGTCGGTGAGGTGGTCGCCAGCCGCCACCGAAGCCACGGTGTGGGCGATCGGGTTGTCGGCTGGGCGTCGGGATTCGACGGGTTGATGGAATACGTCGTCACCGACGGTGACGGTTTGGCCCCATTCGATCCTGCGTTCGCTCCCCAGCATGCCGTGGCGTTGCAGCCGCTGGCGTGCGTGCTTTATGCGTTCGAGCAGCTTCCAAACCTCAAGGAACGACATGTCGCCGTGATCGGGCAGGGCTCGATCGGTCTGCTGTTCTCCTATGTGGCAAAGGCTTTCGGCGCGCGGCACGTGACGGGTGTGGATCCCATCGACCGCGACGGCATCGGCAAGGAGTTCGGCGTCGACACCATTGTCCGCGCCACGAGTGACCGCTGGGTGAGCCACTTGGACGCGAATGACCGGCCCGACATCGTGATCGAGGCTGTCGGCCATCAGGTTGCGACGCTCGGCCACGCGATCGAAGCGGCCGCCTTCGGTGGCACGGTCTTCTACTTCGGTGTGCCCGACGACGACAGCTATCCGATCAGCATGCAGACGATGCTGCGCAACAATCTGACTCTCAAATCGGGTGTGACGCTTGACCGCCGACGCGCGCTATGTGCCGCCAACAAGCTCGCCCGTGAGCATCCCGAGTTGCTCACCGCGTACGTAACCCACACGTTCGGCGTCGACGGGGTACAGGCCGCATTCGAGTTGGCCTGCCGGCCGACTCCCGAGCGCATCAAGATTGCGGTCGTCGGATGACGCCGGCGGGCAGGAGCGCTGGGGGCACTCCCCTCGCAAGCTGGGGGCCCACCCGGCCGAAGGGCAGGGGGACGACCGGGGGATCAGTGCGGAGCAGGCTGCAGGAAGCGCTGGCCGCCAAGGAGCAGGTGTGGGGCGGATGGGTGGTCGGCCCGACCGTCATCGGCCCCGAGGAGTTCGCCAACGCCGGGTACGACTATGTCGGATTCGACGTGCAGCACGGCTATCTGGACGATGCAGACGTCGCCGTGCTGCTGCGCCGGTTGGAGCACGTCCCCATCGCCACCGCGGTGCGGCTGCCGTCGACCGACCCCGCCCCGATCGGACGGGTGCTCGATGCCGGCGCGGATGCGGTCATCATCGCGATGGTCGAGTCGGCCGATCAGGCGGCCACCGCCGTGGCGGCTACCCGCTATGGGCCCGCAGGGGTGCGCAGCTTCGGGCCGCTGCGGGCCAGCCTCGGTCACGACCCCGCCGCTTTGGAGGCGCGGGTGAGCGTGTTCGCGATGATCGAAACTGCTCGCGGACTGTCGGCGCTTGACGCGATCTGCGCTGTACCCGGGCTGACGGGCGTATATGTCGGGCCCGCGGACCTTGCGATCTCGCTCGGGTTCGGGCTGGCCGACGCGTGGACCCATACGGAGGCTCGTGACGCCATGGCCCGTATCCAAAAGACCGCGTCGGCGGCTGGGCTGGTGGCCGGAATTCACGCCAGCACCGGAACGCGCGGCAAAGCCATGGCGGAAGCGGGTTTTCAACTGATCACGCTCGCCTCGGAATCCCAGGCACTACGGCGGGGAGCCGCTGACCACCTCAACGAAGCGACAGGGCGGTCGGTACCATGAAGGCGGAACGCGTCGCGCTGGTGACTGGCGGCGCACGCGGACAAGGCGCGGCGATCGTGAAGCGGCTGCACAAAGACGGGTTCCGCGTCGCGGCCTGCGATCTGTTGGCTGACGACCTCAGGGCGATGGTGGAAGCGCTTGGCGACAGCGCTGTCATCGCGATACCGCTCGACGTAGCGGCCGCTGACCAATGGGCCGCTGCTGTCGAGACGACAGTTGAGCGGTTCGGCGCGTTGACGACCCTGGTCAACAATGCCGGTGTGCTGCACCGCGCTTCACTTGCCGACGAAACGCCTGAGGGCTTCGAGGGTAGCTGGCGCGTCAACTGCCTTGGGCCGTTTCTCGGCATCCGCGCCGCGCTGCCGCACCTGCGCGAGGCCGAGGGCGCGGCCATCGTGAACACCTGCAGCACCGGCGCCATCCGGCCGTTCCCCAACCACGCCGCGTACGGCTCGTCGAAATGGGCGCTGCGGGGACTCACCCAGGTCGCCGCAGCCGAATTGGCGCCGTCCGGCATCCGCGTGAACGCGGTGTTTCCCGGGCCCATCGAGACGCCGATGCTCGATGAGGCGACGCAGGCGCGTCTTGCGGAGCGATCCGTGCTGGGCCGGCTGGGTAAGCCGACGGAGATCGCCGACGCCGTGTCGTTCCTGGTGTCCGAGCAGGCATCCTTCATCACCGGTTCGGAGCTCGTCGTTGACGGAGGCCAATGCCTGCAAATCGGATGAACGGCAAGGGATTGTCGGTCGGAATCATCGGCGCTGGTCCCAGCGGGCTGGCGCTAGGCATCTTCCTGAGAAGAGTGGGTTTGCGCGACTTCACCATCTTCGACCGCGAGAACGGCGTCGGCGGAACGTGGCGGATCAACACTTACCCTGGCCTGGCCTGCGACGTGAAGTCACACCTGTATTCGTATTCGTTCGACCTGAACGCGAACTGGTCGCGAATGTGGTCGGCGCAGCCCGAGATCCTGGAGTACTTCGAGGGGAGTGCACAGCGCCATGAGCTGGGTCCGAATCTGAAGCTGAACACCGAAATCACCTCGGCCCATTGGGATGCCGAGATCGAGGCTTGGCAGCTGACCACGGCGGCCAGCGATCGGTTCACCTTCGATGTCGTCGTGTCGGCGGTGGGCCTATTCACACAGCCGGTGCTTCCCGACTTCGACGAGGAGGAGCCGTTCACCGGAACGCTGATGCACACCGCGCGGTGGGATCACGCGGTCGATCTGCGGGATGCGCGGGTGGCCGTCCTTGGCACCGGGTCGACTGCGTCGCAGCTGGTACCCGAAGTGGCGAGGGTGGCCAAGAAGGTCTACTCGGTGCAGAGGTCGCCGACCTGGATCCTGCCGAAGCCCGACCGGCCCTACACCGATCGGGAGAAGTGGATCTTCACCCATGTTCCGTTCGCCAAGAAGATCTACCGAACGCGGCTGTGGCTGCGCAGCGAGTCGAACGTCTCGGTGATCGAGAACGGAAGCGACAAGACACAGGAGTTCAAACGCATCGCTCTGCGCGTCTTGGAAGCGACGGTGCCCGACGAAGACTTGCGCCGAAAGCTGACTCCGGATCATCCCCTCGGCTGCAAGCGGCTGGTCTTCGCGACGGACTATGTGCAGGCGTTGACGCAGCCGCATGTCGAGGTGGTGTCGAGCCCGGCGCGATCACTGCGCGCTCGTTCGTTGGTGACCGACGACGGCACCGAGCTCGACGTGGACGTCGTGTTGTGTGCCACGGGCTACGCGGCGGCGGACTATCTGGGTCAGATCGACGTAGTCGGTGAGCGCGGGGTGACGCTGCGGGAGACATGGAGCGATGGCGCGTACGCGTATCTGGGCATGGCCGTTCCTGGCTCTCCCAACTTCTTCATGCTGTATGGCCCCAACACCAATGTCGCCTCCAACAGCGTGATCTTCATGCTGGAAGCGCAGGCCCGCTACATCGTGCGCGCGTTGAACTACATGCGTCGCAAGCACAGGTCCTATGTCGCAGTTCGTCCCGCAACCATGTCGGACTTTATCGCCAAGATCGACGAATGGATGGAGGGCACCGTGTGGCTTACGCGGTGCAGCAACTACTTTCGTGCCGCCAATGGCCGGGTGGTGACTCAGTGGCCGCGCAGTGCGCGCGCATTCTGGGGAATGACGCGTCGGTTCAGACCGGCGGACTACACCTTCGACCCGCCGTCGGAGAGCCCTGCTGTCGAGGCATCGTCACGCTCAGCGGCGAGCAGGTGAGTCGTCATGATCGCGGATCGTCTGGACCCGGCGCTGCGGCAATTCGCTACCGCCCGTACCGACTTGTCGGCGAGCGTGCTGGGCGTCGTCCGTGACTCACTGAACCAGCGCCGCGCCGAAGCATCCCGCAATGTCAACACCGTCGGCGTCGATATCGAGAACCGTGAGGCGCGATCGATTCCTGTGCGTATCTACCACGGCGGACCGGCACCCGCACCAGCCGTGATCTATTGCCACTCAGGGGCTTTCGTGCTGGGTAATCTCGACACCGATCATCGGCAGTGTGTGGAGTTCGCGCGTCGAGGGCGCTGCACGGTGATGTCGGTCGACTACCGATTGGCGCCTGAAGATCCCTATCCGGCCGGACTTGACGATGCGGCGGCCGTGTTGGCGTGGGCAGCCGACAACGGGGCGAACCTGGGCATCGACACCACGCGGCTGGCGGTCGCGGGCAGCAGTGCAGAAGCAGCGCTGGCGGCGCTGCTTGCTCAGCGCGCCGCCGATGGGACGGCACCGCCGGTTGTGTTTCAGTTGCTGCACCAGCCGGTGCTCGACGATCGCCCGATGCCGTCGAAGGACGAATTCCTCACCACGCCGGGATTCGACGGTCCGGCGGTGACACAGATGTGGCAGCACTACTTCGCAGGTGGGTCCGTCCGGGCCGATGCCGTTCCTGCTCGTGCCGCCGAATTGGCCGGTGTCGCAAGCACCTTGATCACGTGTTCGGAGCTCGACCCGCTCCGCGACGAGGCGGTCGACTACGCGCTGCGGCTCATGTGGGCCGGCGTGGCCACCGAGTTACATGTCTTCCCCGGCACCTGCCACGGGTTCGACTCGCTGCTGCCCGAGTGGGAAACCAGTCACCAGCTGTTCGAGCTACAAGGCGCGGCGCTGAGGCGGGCGCTGCACGAACGGCAGACATCGACAGTGCGTGTGTAACGCCATGGCGCGATTTCGGCGGGATTTCCGCCATGACGTTACGTACGGTGCCTCATGCCGCCAGTTCTCGCCCGATGGCGGCGTGGTAGGCGTCGATGTGTGCTGGATTGACCATCCGAAAGAATCCATCGGACAGGGGCGCGTGCTTGTACGCCTCAATCGTCATTGAGCGCGTGAAGAGCGTGACGCCTTCCGTCGGTTGGGTGAAGTGGTAGTAGATCGTCATTCGGCCCTCGAGTCCGCCGATTCCGGCACTGTCATGCCCGAGGCGTCCGAGGGAGTTGAAGACAAAGAGGCTGGGCCGCATGGCGATCGCCAACTGCCACGTGAAGACGCGGTCCTTCTCGGGGTCCGGGTGCGCCTCGTCCCAAGTGTCCCCCACCTTCAAGGGAAGTTCGTCGGGCAGGTGCCGGATTTGCGGCCCTCCCGGGTAGGTCTTGGTCCAGTTCGCCGGGTTGGTGACGAAGTCGTAGATCGTCTCCGGTGCATGGCTGAATGCGGTTTCCGAGCTGGTGGTGACGATGCCCAACGTCGTGCCTTTCTGCTTGTCTAACGCCTTCACTTTACAGATTGGCCTAAAAATGTCACGGTGTCTTCGTGGACTTCTCACGCGTAGAGCTGTCCGATGAGGACCAGGCCTTCCAGGATGAGCTGCGGGCATTCCTGGCCACCGTCGTGACCGACGAAGTCATCGCTCGTGATCGCCAGACGGGTGAGAACTTTGACGAAGGTGTGCATCTTGCGCTCGGCGCCCGGGGCTATCTGGCTGCTGACTGGAAGCTCGAAGCCGACGGTGGCTTCAGCGCGCTACAGCGGCGTATCTGGGAGCTGGAGATCGGCCGGGTGCATACGCCGTGGTTCCACTGGGGCACGACGGCCATGGTTGCGAAGACGGTTGACCAGTTCGGCTCGCCCGAGCTCAAGGAGGAGGTGCTGCCGCGGGTGTTGTCCGGTCACTTCCGGCTGTGCCTTGGCTACACCGAGCCGGAGGGCGGCTCCGACGTGGCGACGTGCAAGACGCGCGCGGTGCGCGACGGCGACGGCTGGATCATCAACGGCTCCAAGATGTTTACGTCCAATGCGCATAACGCGCAGTACGTCTTTCTGGTCACCAACACCGACCCGGACGCGCCGAAACACCAGAGCCTGACGATGTTTCTGGTTCCGCTCGACAGGCCCGGCGTGGAGATCCAGCCGATCCGCACCGTGGACGGCGACCGCACCAACGTCACCTTTTACAGCGACGTGCGCATCGACGACAAGTACCGAGTGGGGGAGGTCAACGGCGGCTGGAGTGTGCTGCGGGAGGCGCTCAACGCCGAGCACGGCACGGTCGAGCGCGACGCACAGGGCCTACAGAAACTCGCGGTGATGACCGAACACCTTCTGCTCTTGGCCGAGGCGGTCGACAACATCGCGGGCATCGCGCCACTCGACGACGACTCGGTGAAATACCGACTGGGCCGCAGCGTCGCGAGGCTGGAGGCGGCAGTGAGCAGCCCGGAGATGTTCGGTCGCGTGGCGATTGCGCAGACAATGCGCGACGTCGCGCCGGTTCTGATGGACATCCTGGGTACGGCATCGGGGCTGCCGGTCGGCGTCGAAGGCGCCGCTGACAACGGGGGAGCCGAGTACATTTTCCGGCTGGCGTCACCGACCGGGATCTACGGCGGCACCCTGGAGGTCTTCCGCAACATGATCGCTCAGCACGCGCTCGGACTCGGCCGTCCGAACTACTCACCGCCGGTCGAACAGGAGTCCTAGAGTCGGCCCACCTATAGCCGGGCGATCACCTCGGAGGCCAGCAGTTCAAGGGTTTCGTCTGACCCGCGGTCGTGGGTGAACAACACGATTTGGCCGAAGCCGAGCTCTTGCAACTCGTGAAGACGATCGACGATGGCTGGTGGGGTGCCGACCAGGCCACCCTCCTCGAGACCGAATGCCGGTACCCCGAAACGCTTTTCAGCGAGCTGCCGGACTCCCGGCAGTGACTCGTCGTCCGGGGCCAGCGCCATCACCGCCTCGACCGAGAGCACAATGGTCGAGGGATCCCGACCGATCTGGTCGCAGATTGATCGCAGAACCGACACCTTGCGCTCGAGTTCACCCAATGCGTAGGTAGGCACGTTCCAGACGTCGGCGTACCGCGCCACAAGCGGGAGCGTGTATTTCTCACCGACGCCGCCTACGACGATCGGGGGCCGCGGATGCTGGACCGGCCCAGGCTTGATCGGCATGTCCTTGACGGTGAAATGCTTGCCGGTGAAATCGATCACTTCCTTGGCGAACGCCTGGTGCAGGATCTCCAAGGTCTCGCCCAGCCGCTCAGAGCGCTCGCCGAAAGTTCCCCAGTCCAGTCCGATCCGGTTGTGTTCATCCTCGATGGACCCGCTGCCGATGCCGAGTTGCAGCCGGCCAGCCGAAATCTGATCGAGCGTCGTAGCCATCTTGGCCAGCACGGCGGGATGACGGAATTGGTTGCACAACACCATGTGTCCGACCTGGATCCGCTCAGTTCGACTGAGCAGCGCTGTGGCCAAGGTCCAGGCCTCCAGGGAGGGGTAATCGGGCGCTCCGGGCCCGTAGAGGTGGTCGTAGAGCCACAGCGAGTCGATGCCGAGCTGCTCGCAACGCTGCGCGCGGTGCAGGATCTGGTCGTAGGTGAAGCCTATCTGGGGCAGATAGACGCCGATCTCCGGCTTGCTCATGACCGCAGTTCCAATCTTCCGTGGGTGACGACCGTCGTGCCGTTGGCCGCGGCTTCGAAAGCGAACAAATTCGCGTTGATGCCAAAGGCATTCACCGTCAGCTTGGAGTCCAACGGGGTCGGTGACGCGAACCGCACGGCCACCCTTCGAACCCTGCCAGGGTCGTCCACGCCTACCAGGTCGAGCAGGCGGTGGGTACAGATCGCCATCGTGCACAGTCCGTGGGTGAACACGAAGTCGAAACCCGCTGCCCGCGCAACCGCGATGTCGAAGTGGTGCGCCGCCCAGTCGCCGGACACCTCGGCATAGCGATGTGCGACGTCGTTGTCGATGTGCTGGCTGACGGACCCAAGGTGGTGGGCCCGGGCATCTTCGGGAAACCGGTGGTCGGCGGGCATCGCCCCCAAATCCGCGACGCCGTGCAGACCGAGCAGCACCATCGTCCACCACTGTTCGACGGCGACCGCACCATCGGCACCGACCTGTTCGAACTGCACGACGATCTTGGTGCCCGCCCGAGACGTCCGCACGGCCGAGATCCATGACGACGTAACCAGTCGCTCACCGGGGACGAGCGGCCGGTGCAACACGATGTCGTGCTCGCCGTGCACTCCGCCGCGGACGCGCCGCCACACCGCTTCGGGCACGTCGGCCCTGGCGGCCTCCTGCGGGGTGAACACGAGGATCACCGGAAACACGGCAGGCACGGCAAGCCCATCTCGTACCGCCGCGGTCTGGTCGCCCGTGGCCGCCACGTAGGCCGCGATGGCCTCCGGTGCGAGTTGGCCGGGGAACGGGCCGTGCCGGGCGGGGGCCAGCGCCAATTCGCTCATGCCCGGTGACCCCTTCTGCGGCGCAACCCTGTACATTCTCTGGTTCGCATGGTAACGACATTCTCATAAATCGAGAAGACTGTTCTGAAGCGGAGCACCTACATGCAGTTCACGTTCACTCACCCGATGCACAGCCATCCGTACAACCCCGAGTTGGTGACTGGCTCGGGCATCGCGATTGTCGGGGCCGCTGCGGAAGCCGCCGGCTTCCACGGCTTCGGGTTCACCGATCATCCCGCGCCCACGCAGCGGTGGCTCGAATCGGGCGGTCACGACGCCGTGGACCCGTTTGTGGCAATGGGATTCGCCGCGGCCCGCACGACGACGCTGCGGCTGATCCCGAACGTCGTGGTGCTGCCCTATCGGAATCCGTTCGTGGTCGCCAAGTCCGGCGCAACGCTGGATCTGCTGTCCGACGGTAGGTTCACGCTCGCCGTCGGTGTCGGCTACCTGAAGCGGGAATTCGCCGCACTGGGCGTCGACTTCGACGACCGCGCCGCGTTGTTCGAGGAAGCCCTGGAGGTGATCCGCGCAATCTGGACCGGCGACGACATCTCATATGCGGGCAAGAACTTCAGCGCCAAGGGCATCACCGCCCACCCCCGGCCGGTCAGCCGGCCGCGTCCACCGATCTGGATCGGCGGCAACACTGCCGCGGCTCGTCAGCGGGTGACCAAGTACGGCGACGGCTGGTGCCCATTCCCGGCGCCTGCCGCTCTCGCCCAGACGGCGCGCACGGCGGCGATGGACTCGGAGAGCTTGGCCGCCGGGGTCGAGGATCTGCGCCGTCGATTCGACGCCGCGGGCCGGGACTTCTCGGGCGTCGACGTGACGTTCACGAACGTCGACGGCGGCAGTCCGGGCGATGACGACTTCAATGCCGATGCTTACCTGTCTGGTCTGGAAAAGCTTGCGGCAGTGGGGGTGACGTGGGTGCAGGTCGGGCTGCCGGGCGACAGCCTGGTACACGTGCTGGAGACGATCGAACGCTTCGGGAAGTCGGTCATCGCGCAGGCGCGCTGAGCGCGGGTCCTACCCAACGGCGTACCCGGTCAGGCGGCGAGAGTTCGTTATTCCCAGACGATTCGACGGATCACGACGACAGCCATGGAATTGTCGTCACTCATGTTGCGACCCCGGCTCGGGTCCGTCCCCTCCCCCACATAGGAGGCATCGCAGACAATCCGCCGAAGTCTCTTAATGCCGGTTACTCGTCTGAGTCACTGTTTCGTCTCCTCGCGTTGATCCGCTACGTTGAACCGCGGCACGGCCTCGGTTAGTACGCTGAGGTCTCGTCCAGAGCGCATGACCGTGCGGTCAGGTCGAATGATCGCGGCGGTGGCGTGGCCGCGGCGCATCCAGCGCTCCAGTTCGCTGTCGGGTTCGGCGACGTGCACGACGGCGCCGCGGTCCTCGAGCGCAGCGCACTGGAATGCGCTGGGCCGCCTGGCGGTGATGAAGGCAAATCCGCTGCCCAGCACGGTATCCAGGCGAGTGCCGTCGGGCAGCACGGGATTGGGGCACAACGTACCCGCCAACTGTCGCGGCCTGCGCCGCTTGATCACCAACGCGGATCGGCGCAACGCTGGGGTACGTGCCCGTTGACGCTCCGCTCGCGCATGCCGGGAATGAAACACAGACGAGGGCCAACAGTGCGCCTGAGGGCGTTTCCGACACGCCACCTGCGGTCATTGCACACCCCATGCCCAGGGCGAGGCCGATCATCCTGCGTGCGTGAGGCTTTCGCTCCTGCGCATAGGAATCCAACACGTTCGGCGACAGCTCACCCGCGATCACACCGGCCAGCTTCCAGACCAGATTCATCGCGTCGCGAAGCGCCGCTCCCATGCCTTGGCCGATGAAGGGCGGCGTCAGGTGGGCGGCATCGCCGAGAAGGAAGACGTTTCGATCGCGCCACCGGTCAGCGATCTGAGCGCGGAACGTGTATTCCGTGACCCGCACCAACTCGAGCTCGTCATCTCCTTATCGTTGACCCATGGTGCAATCAGGCCGCGAAGGGCGCAGGCGTGCCGTAATCGTCGGCAGTCTCGCTCGGCAGCAGCCGAAATTCCCAGCGGTAGCGGGTCGGCCCGATCCGCATGTATGTCGCGGCGCGAACCGGATTGCACTCCTGGTGCACGCCGTCCCATTGTTTCAGCCCGTGCTGCCGGGCGATCAGGGGCAGCAGAAGGCCCAGGCCGTCGAGATCGACGAAATGGCGAGAATTACTCGCACTTTCGCGCCCGTTTGTCCGTTTGGGCGTGGGGGTTGGAATCGGGCGGTTGAGACTGTTTGACCGCTCGTCGGGACCGCGCGGGCAACACGCCGATGACAGGTGCAACGACCTACGACAAGGATTGAGTAGGCCGCTGATCCAATTGACAGAGGAGTACACGATGAACCTTGCTGACTACGACGCTTTGAGCTTCGACTGTTACGGAACACTCATCGACTGGGAAACCGGGCTCTCGTCGGTTCTGGCGCCCTGGGCCCGCGAGGCCGGTCTCGATCTCACCGACGAGGAACTGCTGGTTGCCTACGCGGACAACGAGGAGCGCGTGGAGCGTGAGAACCCCACCGCGCTGTATCCGACGATCCTCGCCGAGTCGTTTCGCCGGATCGGAGCGAGCCTGGGGGGCGAGGTGTCAGACGAATGGGCCAACAGGCTCGGCGCCTCGGTGCCGTCGTGGCCGGCGTTCCCCGACTCTCCCGACGCCTTGGCGTCGTTGGCGAAGGACTACAAGCTAATCATCCTCTCCAACGTGCACCGTGAGGGATTCGCTGGCAGCAACCCTCGACTCGGCGTCACGTTCGACAAGATCATCACGGCCGAGGATGTCGGGGCCTACAAGCCGGCCGCGAACCACTTCGAAGCCCTCGATGCGGCACTGGCGGAGCTCAACGTGGCGCGAGAACGTCTGCTGCACGTGGCGCAAAGCCTGCGCCACGACCACGTGCCGGCAAAGCGCTACGGGCTGGCATCGGTGTGGATCAACCGCCGCCACGACCGCCCAGGCTGGGGTGCCACACCCGAACCCGATGCGGAGTACAGCTACGGCTTGGAGTTTCCGTCCATGGCGGCCTTCGCCGCGGCCGCCCGGGAGAGTAAGCCGAGATGATCGAGTCGATGCCGCGTAGAGCCCGAACCGATGATGGCCACCGGCTAGTTGCCTTGTGATGTCATGGTTTTGCTTCGCTCATCCGTCGGATCCGCACCCGCATCCAGCACTTGAACAGCCGGAAAGGTTCGGATTCTTCGCCACCGTTCCGATGCCGCACATCGACGAATCGGTTGTCGAGGTCGTGCGCGCCCTCGATGACCTCAATGCAGACGGTGTGGTGCTGCTGGCGAACAACGCCGGAACGTATCTCGGACAAGAGGGCCACCACGACCTCTTCGCCGCCCTTGATGCACGGTCGGCGGTGGTATTCGTCCACCCAGCCGAACTGCCCGGACCCGTGGTGCCAGGGATAATGCCGTGGGCTACCGACTTTCTGCTCGACACCACTCGAGCCGCATACCTGCTGGTGCGCAACGGCATCCGCAGCAAGTACCCCAACATTCGATTCATCCTCGGCCACGCGGGCGGGTTCGTCCCGTACGCATCGCACCGGATGGCCGTCGCGATCATGAGTGAGACGGGGCGCAGCCCCGCCGACAGCCTCGACGAGTTCTCCAGCTTCTACTTCGACACGGCGCTGTCGTCCAGCGCGGCAGCCCTGCCGACGCTGCTCGCTTTCGCAAAGCCGGGACATATCACGTTCGGGTCGGACTGGCCATTCGCCCCAGTCGCGGCCGGGCAGTACTTCGCCGCGGGCCTCGATACGTATTACGGGTTGGATGCGAGCGCTCGCGCGGCCATTGAGCGAACGAACGCTCTCGCCCTGTTTCCCCGACTTGGCACAGCGCCGCGGCCGGTAGCCGCTAGCCGACGCGATCGAACGGTAGGGGCACTTCGTCGACACGCATTGCGACTGATGGTGAAAGCGGTGAGCGCGAACGGCTAGCGACTCAGAATGCGGCCTCGGGCAGGCTCATGATCTCGTCGTCGAGGTTCTCGATGATGCCGCGCAGGCCCGCGAGGTTCGGCAGCATGTTGGCGGCGAAGAACGTCGCGGTGGCGATCTTGCCCCGATAGAACGCCTCGTCGCCGTTCGACGCGGCGAGCGCGGCTTGCGCCACGTTGGCCTGCACGAGCAGACGCCAGCCGATCAGCAGGTCCCCGACGGCGAGGAGGAACCTGACCGAGGCGAGGCCGACTTTGTAGATCTCCTGGGGTCTTTCGGCCGCCGCCATGAGGTAGCCGGTCAACGTGGCCGTCATCGCCTGGACGTGTTCCAGCGCGGTGCGCAGTTGGCCAGCCTGGGTTTTCAGCACCGCGTCGCAGGTGTCGATGGTGTGGCTGATTTGCGCCGCCACGTGTGCCAGCGCTTCGCTACGGTCGCGAACGATCTTGCGGAAGAACAGGTCGAGCGCCTGGATCGCGGTGGTGCCCTCGTACAGCGAGTCGATCTTGGCGTCCCGGATGTACTGCTCGATGGGGTAATCCTGCAGGAAGCCCGAACCGCCGAAGGTCTGCAGCGACTCGGTCAGCAGTTCGTAGGCGCGTTCGGAGCCCACGCCCTTGACGACCGGGAGCAGCAGGTCGTCGACGCGGTGGGCCATCTCAGGACTGGCGCCCGAAACCTGCTGAGCGACATCGTCGTTATGGTGCGCGGCGGCGTACATGTACAGCGCGCGCAGCCCTTCGGCGTACGCCTTCTGCGTCATCAAACTGCGCCGCACATCCGGGTGGTGGATGATCGTCACCCGCGGCGCCGTCTTGTCGGTCATCTGAGTCAGATCAGCGCCCTGTACTCGTTCCTTTGCGAACGCCAACGCGTTGAGGTAACCGGTGGACAGGGTGCCGGCTGCCTTGACGCCGATCGTCATCCGCGCATTTTCGATGACGGTGAACATCTGGGCGATACCGTTGTGGACGTCGCCCACCAGGTACCCGACAGCGGGAATGCCGTGCGCACCGAACGTCAATTCGCATGTGGGAGAGGACTTCAGGCCCATCTTGTGTTCCAGCCCGGTCGCGAACACGCCATTGCGGGGGCCGAGCTCGAGCGTGTCGGGGTCGAAGAGGTACTTCGGCACGTAGAACAGGCTCAGACCCTTGGTGCCGGGCCCGGCTCCTTCGGGTCGGGCCAGCACCAGGTGGAAGATGTTCTCGGCGGTATCACCGACGTCGCCACCGGAGATGAACCGCTTCACGCCGTCGATGTGCCATGTTCCGTCGGGTTGAGCGATGGCCTTGGCGAGGCCTGCGCCGACGTCGGAGCCGGCATCCGGCTCGGTCAGCACCATGGTCGCTGCCCAGCCCCGCTCCAGGGCCATTGCTGCCCAACGCTTCTGCTGTTCGTTGCCCTCGACGTAGAGTGCATTGGCCATCGCGGGCCCCAATGCGTACCAGAAGGCGGCCGACGGATTGGCGCCCAGCAGCATCTCGTGGATCGCCCACGTCAGCGGCGCGGGCGCGGGAACACCGCCGATCTCCTCGGCGATGCCGATGCGCCACCACTCGGCGTCTTTGACCGCCTGCACGGATTTCGCCAATTCGCCGGCCACGCTGATGGTGTGATGCTCGGGGTCGAAGACCGGCGGGTTGCGGTCGGCAGCGGCGAACGACTCGGCGACCGGCCCTTCCGCCAACCGGGCGACCTCGTCGAGCATTGTGCGCACCGTGTCGACATCGAGATCGCCGTAGCCGCCCGATGCGAGAAGGTCGCCGAGATCCAACACCTCGAGCAGGTTGAACTCGATGTCACGGACATTGGCGATGTAGTGACCCAAGGCACTTTCCTCCGCTTAGCAAACTGGAGGAAGTGTGTCGGAGCAGGGAAAAGGTACGCAACCGTAACCTGGGCAACCTACGGTGACGGATCCGTAGGGTGCCAGGTCGCACCCATGTTGTGACGCGTGTCACACCTCGCAGCCGCAGTCCGGCGCTCGCCCGGACGCGGGTAGCTCTGCGAGCACATCTGCACGGGTTGCGTCAAAACTGAGATAGCCCTTGATGGGCAGGCATTCGGGCGGCGGATCCTCATAGCTCCACGCCACGTCATCGACGACGGTGTCGCCGACCACCGCCGCCCAGTACGTCGCGTAGCCCTTGTAGTTGCAGTAGCTGCTGGTCTCGGTTCGCCGCAACATGTCGGTGCGGACAACAGACGGATCGACGTAGAGCCGAGGTTGCAGCGCGGTTTCGAACACGATCACCGTGTCCACGGTGTCGACGAGTGTGGCACCGGCGACGTTCACCCGCAGCCCGCGGTTCGTCGGGCGGCAGTCGACACGGTGGTAGGGGTTTGGCGGGTAGTGGACGAGTTGGCGGCCTTCCTCGAGCCAGGTGTCGACCGCGTCCCAGGGCACATGAACGTATCCGGGCGCCTCCGGTTCGGGCTCGTTGGGTAGGTTGCCGACGTCGGCGACAGGAAATGCATAGCTGAGCGGGTGATCGCGCCGATGCACCATCAGCGCCCGCTCGGTGTCGATGACCGTTTGTCCGTGACAGATGGCCTGAACACGTCGCGGATGTGGCTCGACGAAGACGACATCGTCGGGCAGCGGACGGGAGAACCAGCCTGCGGGATCCTTGCTGAGCGGACCACGCCCGGCGACAAGACTCATTTCGGGGCTCCGATCATGGTGTTCGCTCCTCAGCTTTACAGACTCTGCGTGAAGTGTCACGTTGCGAATTTCGGAACGGAAGTAGCGCTTGGCAATTGGCCGCAGGAACCCGACAACCCGTTTGGTCAACTCCGGATCCCATTTAGCGATCTCCGGAATCTCGATGTCCCCTTGGTCTTTGACCCGCTGTAGTGATGGCATATCAGCCCCGGTTGTAGTGATCGCAGCCCATGGCTCGTGAGCGGCGACCGTTTCCTGTCGATGGTGAGCTCGATTGCGAGGAGGGCGTCGCACGGCGCGGCGTTGGCGGTCAGCGCCGATCTACTGGGCGCCGACACGCGCGTACGTGACGAGATCCTTCGGGCGTTGAAGCACGGACTCACCGAAGTCACTGTGTGGGGTAGGCCGTGGCCGGCCGAACTCGGTCGTCAGGCCGATGCGGTCCAGCACCAAGTGAGCTCGGCCGCACGGGCTTTCAAGTTGCACGCCCTTGTCACCGCGGATGTTTCGACGGATTCGATCACACCGACCGAGACGCTTTTCCGGATCGGGACCGGATCATTCCGCCCGCTGTACTCCGTCTGAAACGGGTGCGCTACCTGATCCAGCCGCGACGGCGCAGCCACCAATCGCGCACGACCGCGATGACGATGAGCGCGGCGAACGCAATGAGGAACCAGTCCTCGACGTGGCCGACATGGTTGCCGTGCAACATCAGCAGCAGGAACCCTGCTGACAGCAGCCCGCCGATGTGGATCAGCCGGTAGTTCTCCTGCGACCAGCCCCATTCCGCGGACGGCACATCTTCGACGTCGACGCCGGTGTGTCGTTGGACCTCGGTATTGGCCACGGCTGCTCCTCACGGTCGGGCTGAGTACTGCAGACATTCTGGCACAGGTCTACTACGCGCGGCCGTACACCCGTGGCCACGACATTTGCCGATCGCTGGAAAGTGTAGGACGCCGAAGCGCCATCGTGATCACCAGCTCCACCGCCGGGCTCAACGGATTGTGCCCGCAGTTCAGCGTGCAAAGCCACGGTCTGGCCGGTTATCAAGCGGCAAAGCACGGCGTTGTCGGCCTGATGCGCTACTACGCGACTTCGTTGGCGGAGAAGAATATTCGGGTGAACACGGTGCACCCCACTGGCGTGTGGCCACCCCGATGTTGATCAACGAACCGATCGCGCAGTACTTCGATGATCATCCCGAGGCGCTCCCCGCGCTCGAGAACCTGTTACCCGTCCAGTTCATCGATGCCGCCGATATCAGTGAAGCGATGGTGTATCTGTGCGGCCAGTCCGGCCGCTATATCACCGGAATCACCCTGCCCGTCGACGCCGGGCTCAGCGTCAAGTAGTCAGGAGATCTCGCTGTAGCGGCGCAGCGCCTCCTTGCGTTCCGTCGCGTGGTCGACGATCGGCTGGGGATAGTCGTCGTCGTCCACGTCTGGCACCCACTGGCGAACGTAGGTCCCATCGGGGTCGAACTTCTTGCCCTGCGTCGTCGGGTTGAACACCCGGAAGTACGGCGCGGCGTCGGTGCCGCACCCCGCGGCCCACTGCCAGCCGTGTTGGTTGTTGGCCATATCGCCGTCGACCAACTGCTCCAGAAACCACCGCGCGCCCCACTGCCACGGCAGGTGCAGATCCTTGACCAGAAACGACGCCACGATCATCCGCACGCGGTTGTGCATGAAACCGGTCTGTGCGAGCTGGCGCATTCCGGCGTCGACAATCGGGAACCCCGTCCGCCCGGTCTTCCACGCGTCGAACATCCGCTTCGCGCCGCGGTCGTCGTCCACCTCGATCGCATCGAACCCGCGATTCCAGTTCCACCATGCGCTGTCGGGCCATTCGTAAAGCACCGCGGCGTAGAAGTCGCGAAAAGCGAGCTCCCGCAGGTATGCCTGCGCGCCCTTGCCCCGACCAAGATCGGCGGCCATCGTGCGCGGGTGAATGGTGCCGAACTTCAGGTGCGCCGACATCCGGCTGGTGGTATCCCGGTCGGGCCGGTCGCGATCGTCGGCGTACGTTTCGAGGCCACTGGCCACGAATCTCGCCCATTGCTTGCGCGCCGCCGTCTCGCCTGCCGGCAGCTCCAACTCCACCCCAGCGTCGGGAATCCCCACGCCGCCCGGCACGTCGGCCGGGTCGATCCAGCGCGCCGAGTTTGCACCCGAGTTGGCAGGCGGCCGCAAGCCGTGCCTGCGCCAGGCGTCGTAAAAGGGCGTGAACACCTTGTAGGGCGTGCCGTCACTCTTGGTGACCCGACCTGGGGACACCAGGTACGGCGACCCCGCTTCCTCCAGCGGCACATCACCCAGCGCGTCGCGGACGGCGTCGTCGCGTCGCCGGCCGAACGGCGAGTAATCCCCGGACACGTGCACCGATGTGACGCCAATCGCCTTGGCCAGCTTGGGGATTCGCTGTTCAGGCCGACCCCGGGTGACGAGAAGCCTGCCGTCGAGGCTCTCATGCAAGTCGCGCAGTGCGTCATACAGGTACTGCAGCCTGCGCGGTCCCGACGACGCCTTCAGCCGTGGGTCCAGCACATAACAGGCCAACACCTCGCCGTCGGGCGCGGCCGCGTTCAGCAGCGGCGGCAGGTCGTGCAGCCGCAGGTCCCGCCGGAACCACAGCAATGTGGGCATGCATTGATGCTGCCCGAAATTCGCGATAAAGAAACAAGATGCAGTTTTGGTCTGGCACGGCGTTCATGAAGACGACGGAGGCCGTAGCGGTGGCGAGGATGTTCGACGAGGCCGGCTACGACGGGATCTTGACGCACGATCACGTGATCTACCCGCGTGAGCTCTCGTCGCCCTATCCCGATTCGCCGACGGGCAAGCCCGGGTGGCCGCCCGACACGGCGTGGCCGGATTCGTGGGTGCTCATCGGGGCGATGGCCGCGGTGACTCGCCGCCTGCGCTTCTCCAACGCGGTGTACATCGCGCCCGCACGGCCCCTTCTGGAGGTGGCCAGGAGGCAGGTCGCCGGTGCGGCGTCGGTGGATGCTTGAGTAATACGAGCAGATGGGTCAGGACTTCGATACCCGCGGCAAGCGGCTCAACGAGATGATCCCCGCGCTGCGGGAGCTGGGGCTGGGCCTGGACGGCCCCGCGAGCTGATGATCGAACCCCATCCCGAGGCGCCGGTGCCCATCTTGTGCGGCGGTGAATCCGACGCCGCGCTGCGGCGTGCGGCACGGCTGTGTGACGGCTGGGTCGGCTATGCCTACGCATGGGACGACGCGGTCGGGTACGTGGAGAAGCTGACCGCCCTGCGCCGCGAATACGGACGCGAGAACGAGTCGTTCGACATCCTTCTGGCGCTGCTCGAACCGCCGACGCCCGATCTGTACAAGCGCGCCGAGGACATCGGCATCACCGCGGTGATGTCTGCGCCATGGGCGGGCCAGGATCTGCCGCCGGGCGACGCCGAACGCTTCCGGGGACCCATCGAGCTGTTCGCCGAAACGATCATCGACAAGGTGCGCGCATGACCGGATCCGCCAATTATCTGCGCCACATGTCGGTTACGGGCCCAACCCGCCACATCCGCAGTGGCCCGGCGGGGCGAACATCGCCGTGCAGTTCGTCCTCAACTCCGAGGAGGGGGCCGAAAACAGTCCGCTGCACGGCGACCAGGCGTCGGAGACGTTCCTATCCGAAATCATTGGCGCACAGCCGTTTCTGAACCGGCACATGAGCATGGAGTCGCGGCTGTGGCGCGTGGTGCGGGTCCTCGACGGGCGCGGCGATTAGCAGCGCTGCGCCAAACTGACGCTTGCCGTGACACCGTAGTGATGTCACCATGACACCATGGACCTGCAGCCGTATGTGGACGCGGTGCGCGACGAGCTGGCCGTGGCAGCCGCAGCGGGGGGCCCGGACGCGGAAGCGCTTGCCGAGCGGTTGACCGCACCGCTGGAATCGGCGATCCGGCTGACACTGCTCGAGGCGCTGTCCGAGGCGGCCGAGCAGGTCACCCGCGATCTCGCGCCCGGCTCGGTCGAGGTGCGGCTGCGTGGGCGCGACCCCGAGTTCACGGTGTCGTCCGGCATGGAGGACGGGGCAGAACTGTCCTATACATCTCCCGTCGTCGCACCCGAGTCAGAGGACGACGGCGGCACCTGGCGGGTGACGCTGCGGCTGCCGGAGCACTTGCGAACCCGGGTCGACGCGGCCGCGCGCGGCGACGGGCTGTCGGTGAACGCATGGCTCGTCCGTGCGGTCACCGCTGCACTCGGCGGCGGCAACCCCCGACGACCACGCGGCGATTCCGGCCAGCACTTCAGCGGCTGGGTCCGCTAATCCACCGAACCGACGAGGAGGAGAACAATGGCCACTTTCGATACCCCCCAACCCATCACCGCGACGGTGCAGATTTCCGCCGGCTCCGTGCGGCTCGTCGCGAGTGACCGCGACGACACCGTCGTCGAGGTGCGGCCCCGCGACGAAGCGCGCAGTCACGACGTCAAGTCCGCCGAGCAAGTGCGCGTCGACTTCAACAACGGCACGCTGGCGGTGGCGAGCGATCGTGGCTTCTCCTTCCCACGCCGGGGAGCGGTCGTCGTGGACATCGCCCTGCCGTCCGGCTCGCGGCTCCACGCGTCGGCCGCTTCGGCGAGCATCACCGCCGACGGCCACTACGGCGACTGCAAATTCGCCTCGGCCAGCGGCGACTTGGTGGTCGGATCTGTGGTCGGAAACCTCAAGGCGGACACCGCGTCCGGAGGCATCTCCGTTGCGGACATCAACGGTTCAGCGTCGGTGTCGACGGCCTCCGGTGACGCCACGATCGGTGACCTCGGTGGCGATGTGAAGTTCCGAGCCGCGAGCGGCTCGCTGACGGTCAGGCGCCTCCACGGCAACCTCAACGCGCAGACCGCCTCTGGCGAGGTCACCGTCGCGACCGCCGTCAACGGCGGCGTGTCCGTGCAGACCAGCAGCGGCGAGGTCGTGGTCGGCATCGCCGAAGGCACTGCGGCCCAGCTTGATTTGCGGACTGGGTCCGGTGAAGTCCGCAACTTGCTGACGCCGTCGGACGGTCCGGCAGACGGTGACGAGACACTCGTCGTGCATGCTCGGACCGGCTCCGGAGACGTCGTCGTGCAGCGCGCGACCGCCGACGCGATGTCCTAACAGCCGGCGTCACGTACAGGCGGGTGGATCCGGGTCGAATCGGAACACGGCGAGTTGGCCGGCCAACGCCGCGAACTCATCCGGAGCGCCGTCGCGCACGAGGCCCGCATGTTTGGCGAACCCGACGCCAACCGGCACCTTGACCGCGAATGCCCGCAGTACGGGACGTGATTCCGCCGCGTCCAGTTGGACGATCTTGACGCGTCGCGATTTGCGTCCGCGCGAAAGTGTGCCCGCACCGGCGGCGCGTGCGTTGGATGCCCAGTCGGCCCCCGGATAGCCCGCCACGACATAGAGGCCGCCGTCGTGCTCGAACGGCGTCATCGGGGTGCTGCGCGGCTTTCCGGTTTTTCTGCCCGGCACCGTCAGGACCATCGCCGGGCCTGTCGGGATGCCGAGCTTCTGGACCGCCATCATGAACTTGTTCATCGGCTTGAGATAACGCGGTGGACGGAATTCCGGCATGGCTTGTCTCCCTTAATGGTTGGCGAACAGGTCGCGATGGGCGGCAACGCCTTCGGCGAACGTCTCGGCAGGCCGGCCGAGGATCTTCTCCACCTCGTGCGTGACCAAAGCCGGCTTGGACACCGTCGCCTCCAGAAACGCGATGTAGGCGTCGGCGAACTCGGGTGAGAATCCAAGCCCGAGGAAGCGCTGCCGCACAAGCTCCGCCGGGACCTCCCGGTAGCGCAACGGGCGAGAAAGAACCCCGCCGATGACCTCGACCAACTCTGTGTTGGTGAACGCCTGCGGTCCGGTCAATGGGATCTTGCGGCCGACGAGCTCGTCGGTGAGCAGCGCTTTGGCCGCCACGGCGGAGATGTCACGGTCGACGATGGGTGCGGTCGATGCCGTCGCATACGGCCCGTTAACCAGATCACCGGCCTGGATCTGCGGCGCCCACATGCCAAAGAAGTTGGTGATGAACAGGGTTGGGCGCAGGCTCACCCACTCCAAACCGGAGTCGATGGCGAGCTGCTCTACCTCCTTGTTGCGGTCGCCGCGGAAGCGTGACGGCTGGCGCGAGAAGTCGTCGTCGGCGTTGATGGCCGACAGCGCAACGAGACGTGTGACGCCTTCGCGGCGCGCTCGAGCTACCAGCGGCTCGAGTTCGTCACCGAGTGCTCGCGAGTTGAGGAACACCGCCGAGGCGCCGGGCAGACCCTCTGCCGCGGTGCCCACCACCTTGACGCCGACGGGAAAGCGTGCGGTGTCCGGCTGTCGGGTGACGGCACGGACCTCGACGCCTGCTGATGCGAGTTGTGTGACCAGTGGGCGGCCGACGTTGCCGGTTGCGCCCGTGACGAGAATTGCGTTCATGAAGGCAAGGACGACGTCGCGCCGGGAAAAGTTACATACCGGCTCCTGTAACTTTTCGCTCGGCCGCTTCGTCATTACTGCATGAGCGATTCACCGTCGGTCGAAGCGGCGTGGCGCAGCCACCGCCCGTATCTGGTGAACCTCGCCTATCAGATGCTCGGTGACGTCGGGGAGGCGGAAGACGTCGCGCAAGAGGCGTTCCTTCGGCTTTCGCGCACCGACCCGTCGCAGATCGATGACGTCCGTGCCTGGCTGACGGTCGTCGCAGGGCGGCTCTGCCTGGACCAGATGCGGTCGGCGCGCGCCCGCCACGAACAACCCGATGAAACGGGCGCTCTCGACGTCACCCAGTCGCGGGAGGGGGATCCAGCCGACCGGGTCACGCTCGACGACGAGGTCCGCACTGCGCTGCTGGAGGTGCTGCGGCGGCTCAGTCCCGGCGAGCGGGTGACGTTCGTGCTTCACGACGTGTTCCAGATGCCGTTCGAGGAGATCGCCGAGACGGTGGGCAGGCCGGTCGGCACCTGTCGCCAGCTCGCGCGGCGGGCCCGGGCGAAGTTCGCAGGCGCGTCGCCGCGGCTTGCCGACATCAGCGACGTCGAGCATCAGGTCGTCACCGAACGGTTCATCACCGCGTGCGCCAACGGCGATCTGCAAGCGCTGACCGCCGTCTTGGATCCGACCGTGTGGGGCGCCGCCACGATCCTCGGCGACGTCGCCCTACCACCCCAGATCAATCACGGCCCCGACGAGGTGGCAACGAACTTGCTGCGCTACCTGGGCCACGGCGCCACGCTGGTCACCGGGCCGGTCGGCGAGCCCGTACTGCTCGCGTTCGCCGAACGTCGGCTGTTCGCGGTGCTGGTGCTGACGGTGCGCGACAACCTGATCCTGAAGATCGAGGCGACGGTCGACCCGTCGGCGGCTAACCGTAGGTGAATGAAAACGCTTGCAGTCCTTGGCTTAACCGCACCTCGACATGCCCGGAACCGTCGCTGTCGCCTGCCACGATCTGCCGCATGTTTGGCGGCCCACTGACCGGAATCGCGGTGGTTTGTCCGTCCCTGACTACCGTCACCGTGCCGGTGCCGCCGACGACAAGATAGACGTTCGTGGCGTGGTAGTTCAGCGCGATACTGGACTGATCACTGCCCGATGTCGCGCCCTGGTAGTCCAGGCTCCACGGCCCGCGATAGGCGAACGTGTCGTCGGGCAGTCGATCCGGGTAGGCGAACGTCGCGCTGCCCTGGTCGTAGGCCCCGGTTCCGCCGTAGTTGCCCACCTTGCCCACGCCCAGGTACGTCTCGGGGGTGAGGAATCCCGTCGGAGTGGTGTCGGCCCGTTCGGTCGCGGCCGGTAGTTCGACCCCGGGGTGGGCTGCAGTGAGCAATTGCCGGACCAGGTTCTCCGTGGCGTCGTAGTCGCCTTCGCCGAACTGGACGTGACGAACGATGCCGTTCGCGTCGATCAAGTACTCGGCCGGCCAATATCGGTTGCGGTAGTTGGTCCACGTCGAGTAGTTGGGGTCCAACGCGATCGGGTACGTGATACCCAGGTCCTTAGCCCCACTGGCGACGTTGTCCGGCACCTTCTCGAACGCGTACTCCGGCGTGTGCACGCCGATCACCTCGAACCCGGCGTCCTTGTACGCGCGGTACCAATCGACGACGTGCGGAATCGCGCGCTGGCAGTTGATGCACGAGTAGGCCCAGAAGTCGATCAGAACAACCTTGCCGCGCAACGACTTCAGGTCGATCGGCGCACCCCCCGGTGTGTTGAGCCAGCCCGTGATGCCCTTGATGTCGGGTGCCGTTCCGCAGTCCTCGAGCACCGGGGCGCCATTGGCGCAGTTCGACAGTTGCGCGTTCTGCTCGTTGACGAGGCCGCCGAGGTTCAGCTTGTCCTGGATGTCATCGGACCCGGCGACTTTGTCCTGAAGGCCGCTGGCGTAGTCGGGGATGGCGCGCTGCAGTGCGGCGGGCAGATTGAATACCAGCGCCACGGCAAGCAGAATCGTCACAATGCCTGCGGCGATTCGGATTTCACGCTGTCGTCGGCGAAATGCCGTGACCCGTTCGGCGACACGACGGCCCGCGAGCGCGAAGAACAGCAACGGCAGCGCGGCGCCGACCGCGAACGACAGCGTCAACGCCACGGTAGGTAGTCCGATCGTTCCCGTCGCGCCTGCGATGACGATGGCCGCCAGCACCGGGCCCGCGCACGGCACGTACAGCACGCCCAGCGCGAGGCCGAGCCCAAAACCGCTACTGCCTGAGCCGAACTGCTTCTGCGGGAGCCGCGAAAACGGCTTCTCCAGCAGCGCCTCGAACTTCGGGAAGATCAACCCGACGCCGATCGCCACCAGTGCCACTAGCGCCACCCAGCGGATTGCGTCCTGCGGCAGGTGCAGCAGCGACAGCAGCGCCGAACCGACCAGCGTGACAACGGAGAAGCTCAGCACCAGACCGGTGATCACACGGTACGGCCGCAGCGTCTCGGACAGCGTCGGCTCTGGTCTTGACCTCGGTCGCGACACCGCCGACGGCTTCGGCGGACTCGGCGCGAGCGCTCTGTGCGCCGGAGAAGAAGATCACCGGCAGCACGGGAAGGATGCAGGGCGAGATCCCGGTGATCAAGCCACCGAGGAAGCCGATGAGAACGAGTGTGAACATATCCAGTCCTTCATAGCGCGAGCAGACGCAGAATCGCGTCGACCGAGGTCGGATGGTGCGATTCCGCGTCTGCTGACGGTGGTTGGCGACCTAGTTGGCCGGTGGCATCAGGACCGTGTCGATCAGATACACGGTGGCATTGGCGGTACGGACTCCGCCGCACACCACGCCGGCATTGTTGACCTTGAGGTTGTTGCCCATGCCGGTCACTGTGACGTCACCACCCTGCACCGTCTTGTGTGTGCCGGTCACCTGAGCGGGGCTGGCCTGTCCAGGCACCACGTGATAGGTCAGGATGCTGCTCAGCAGGTTCGAGTCCGTCTTCAGCTTGTCGATGGTGGCCCGGATCGATCTTCGCGAACGCGGCATCGGTGGGCGCGAACACCGTGAACTCGCTGCCGTTGAGCGTGTCCACGAGGTTCACGTTCGGGTTGAGCTTGCCCGACACCGCGGCCGTCAGCGTGGTCAGCAGCGGGTTGTTCGACGCCGCCACCGCCACCGGATCCTGCGCCATGCCGGTCACCGACGCCGGGCCCGTGGGGTTCTGTGCCGCGTAGTCGGCGCAGCCCGGTCCGACCAGGTTGGCGCCGGGATCCACCGGCTGGTCCATGGGCTTCGGGGCGGCGCTGTTGGCCGCCA
Source organism: uncultured Actinomycetota bacterium (assembly GCA_963770125.1). GTDB lineage: Bacteria > Actinomycetota > Actinomycetes > Mycobacteriales > Mycobacteriaceae > Mycobacterium. The sequence goes on from CAVYPI010000062.1 coordinate 117,983, forward strand.
TGGTGGAACTGGCGGGCTGGGCCGTGGCCGAGGTCGAGGCGTCGTCCGAACACGCGGAGACGGTCAGAATGGCGGCCGCGGCCAGGCTCGCCGCCGTAAATGCCTTGCGGTAAACGATTTTCATGACGCTCTTGCTCCCTTGTCGTGACGGGCTCTGTACCCGCCCTCTGCGCTGACACCGGGGATTCGGCGTGAGGCCCGTCACGGATGGATGCGTATCGCCCGCGTCACTTTTGCGTCACTTTTTCCGCGAGCGCCGCGGCGCGGCACAATAGGTCGGTGAGCAGAACCCGAGTGCTGATACTCGGCAGCACCGGCTCGATCGGCACCCAGGCGCTGGACGTCATCGCTGCCAACCCCGACCGCTTCGAGGTCGTCGGGCTGGCGGCCGGCGGCGGCAATCCCGGCCTGCTGGCCCAACAGCGCGTCGAGACAGGCGTGACGGCCATCGCCGTCGCCGACGACGCCGCAGCCGCCCAGGTCGGCGACGTCACCTACGCCGGGCCGGACGCCGTCACCAGGCTCGTCGAGAACACCGAGGCCGACGTGGTGCTCAACGCTCTCGTAGGCGCGCTCGGGCTCAAGCCCACGCTGGCGGCGCTCGCCACCGGCGCCCGCCTGGCTCTGGCGAACAAGGAATCGCTGGTCGCGGGTGGCCCGCTGGTGCTCAAGGCCGCCAAGCCGGGCCAGATCGTGCCGGTCGACTCCGAGCACTCCGCGATGGCGCAATGCCTGCGCGGCGGCACGCCTGCAGAGGTAGCCAAGATTCTGCTGACCGCATCGGGCGGGCCGTTCCGCGGCTGGGAGGCCGAGCGACTAGAGGACGTCACCCCGGAGCAGGCCGGAGCGCATCCCACCTGGTCCATGGGGCCGATGAACACGCTGAACTCGGCGTCGCTGGTCAACAAGGGCCTGGAGCTGATCGAAACCCATCTGCTGTTCGGTGTCCCGTACGACCGCATCGAGGTCGTCGTCCACCCACAGTCGATCGTGCACTCGATGGTGACCTTCACCGACGGCTCCACCCTGGCCCAGGCCAGCCCGCCGGACATGAAGCTGCCGATCGCGCTGGCGCTGGGCTGGCCGTCCCGGGTCCCGCACGCGGGCCTGGCCTGCGACTTCTCCGCCGCCTCGAGGTGGGAGTTCGAGCCACTCGACGCCGAGGTGTTCCCGGCGGTGGAGCTGGGCACGCGAGGCGGGCAGGAAGGGCGGCTGCCTGACCGCGGTCTACAACGCCGCCAACGAAGAGGCCGCGGCGGCGTTCCTTGCGGGCCGCATCCGGTTCCCGGTGATCGTGCGAACGATTGCCGAGGTCCTGCGCGCTGCCGACCAGTGGGCCGCCGAACCCGCTACCGTGGAAGACGTACTCGATGCGCAACACTGGGCCCGCGACCGGGCAAAGGGCGCAGTATCCCGGGAGGTCGTCACCACCAAATGATCTTGTGGATCATCGGCGTCGTATTTTTCGCGCTCTGCATCTTGGTGTCGGTGGCGCTGCACGAGTGCGGGCACATGTGGGCGGCCCGGGCGACCGGGATGAAGGTGCGCCGCTACTTCGTCGGCTTCGGCCCGACGCTGTGGTCGACGCGTCGGCCCAATAAGCTCGGCTACACCGAATACGGCCTCAAGGCGGTCCCACTTGGCGGCTTCTGTGATATCGCAGGCATGACCGCGATCGACGAGATTGCGCCCGAGGACCAGCCCCACGCGATGTACCGGCAGAAGACTTGGAAGCGGGTGCTGGTGCTGTTCGCCGGGCCTGCCACGAACTTCGTCATCGGTTTGGTGCTGATCTACGGGATGGCGCTGGTCTGGGGACTTCCGAACCTCCATCCGCAATCCGAGGCTTATGTCAGCGAAACCTCTTGTGTCGCACCGGAACTCAGCAAAGGGCAGATGGGCCGGTGCACGGGGGTCGGACCGGCGGCGGCCGCGGGTATCCGATCAGGTGACGTCATCGTCAAGGTCGGCGACAAGGATGTGCGCAACCCTGACGAGATGGTCGCCGCGGTGCGGGCGCTGACCGGGCCGACGCAGTTCGTCATAGAAAGAACCGAGGGCGCGAGGACGACACGATTTTCCACCATGGTCGACGTGACCCGGACCCAGCGCTGGACCTCCGACACGGCCCAGGCCCCGTCCACCGTCGCCGCGGTTGGCATCTCCGCGGCCGAGTTCGGACCCGTCAAGTACACGCAGTACAACCCGTTGACGGCGATACCGGGCACGGTCGCGTTCACCGGTGACCTGACCGTCGAACTGGGCAAGTCGCTGGCGAAGATCCCCACCAAGATCGGCGCGCTGGTGCACTCCATCGGCGGCGGCGAACGCGATCCGGATACACCGATCAGCGTCGTTGGCGCGTCGATCATCGGCGGCGACGCGTTCGAGCACGGCTACTTCATGGCGTTCTGGTTCTTCCTGGCCCAGCTGAACTTCGTGCTTGGCGCGATCAACCTGGTACCGCTGCTGCCGTTCGACGGCGGCCACATCGCGATTGCGTTGTTCGAGAAGATCCGCAATATGATTCGGAAGGCGCGCCGCGTCGATGCTGCGCCGCCGGTGAACTATCTCAAGCTGATGCCAGCCACCTACGTCATCTTGGTCGTGGTGATCGGCTATATGGCGCTTACGGTGACCGCTGACTTCGTCAACCCGATCAGACCGTTCCAATAGGAGACATCATGTCCGTCGGCCTCGGTATGCCGGCGCCGCCCGCACCGACCTTGGCGCCGCGGCGCAAGACCCGTCAGCTCATGGTCGGCAACGTCGGCGTCGGCAGCGACCATCCCATTGCGGTGCAGTCGATGACAACCACCAAGACGCATGATGTCAACGCGACGCTGCAGCAGATCGCCGAGCTGACCGCGACCGGCTGCGACATCGTCCGGGTGGCGTGCCCGCGGCAGGAGGACGCCGACGCGCTGCCCGAGATCGCCAAGCACAGCCAGATCCCGGTGATCGCCGACATCCACTTCCAGCCCAAGTACATCTTCGCCGCGATCGACGCCGGCTGCGCTGCGGTGCGCGTAAACCCCGGCAACATCAAGGAATTCGATGGCCGGGTCGCCGAAGTCGCCAAGGCGGCCGGTGCGGCAGGCATCCCGATCCGTATCGGGGTCAACGCCGGGTCGCTCGACAAGCGGTTCATGGCCAAGTACGGCAAGGCCACCCCCGAGGCGCTGGTGGAGAGCGCGCTGTGGGAGGCGTCGCTGTTCGAGGAGCATGGCTACGGGGACATCAAGATCAGCGTCAAGCACAACGACCCAGTGATAATGGTCGCCGCCTACGAGCAGCTGGCCGCCCAGTGCGACTACCCGCTGCACCTCGGCGTCACCGAGGCGGGCCCGGCGTTCCAGGGCACCATCAAGTCCGCGGTCGCGTTCGGTGCACTGCTCTCGCGGGGGATCGGCGACACCATCCGAGTCTCGCTGTCGGCGCCGCCGATCGAAGAGGTCAAGGTCGGCAACCAGATCCTGGAGTCGCTGAACCTGCGGCCGCGGTCGCTGGAGATCGTGTCGTGCCCGTCGTGCGGTCGCGCGCAGGTCGACGTCTACACGCTGGCCAACGAAGTCAGCGCCGGCTTGGAGGGCATGGAAGTTCCGTTGCGTGTCGCGGTGATGGGTTGTGTCGTCAACGGTCCCGGTGAGGCGCGCGAGGCAGACCTCGGTGTCGCGTCCGGAAACGGCAAGGGGCAGATCTTCGTCAAGGGCGAGGTGATCAAGACCGTGCCGGAGGCCCAGATCGTCGAGACGTTGATCGAAGAGGCCATGCGAATCGCCGAAGAGCGGGGCGGCGAAACATCTGCCAGCGGTTCGCCGGTTGTGACCGTAAGCTGAACATGACCCTGTGTGCGGGGTCACCAGGCCCCGGGATCGGTCGGAAAGAGTCTTCATGTCGGCTCCGCCGCTTTTTCGCCTCGTCGACGAGCGACGGGTATCGGTGGTCCGGGACGCCGCGGCGGTTCGTCAGGTGCTCGACGAGGATCCCGTCGGTTCCTGCATGGTGGCTTCGCGAGTCGCCGAGCACGGCATCGAGCCGTCCGCGATCGGCGGTGAGCTGTGGACGCGGCGGCGAGCAAGCGAATCGCTGTGTTACGCAGGCGCGAACCTGATCCCCTTACGCGGCGACTTCAACGATCTAAACGCGTTCGCGGACAAGGCGATGAGCAGCGCGCGGCGCTGTTCGTCGTTGGTGGGCCGCGCGGAATTCGTGATGCCGATGTGGCGCCGCCTGGAGCACGTCTGGGGGCCGGCGCGCGATGTGCGCGAGCATCAGCCGCTGATGGCGTTGAGCACGGCGCCGCAATCGCCGATAGACCCGGCCGTGCGCCCGGTTCGCATCGACGAACTCGACGCATATCTGGTGGCGGCCATCGACATGTTCATCGGCGAGGTCGGCATCGATCCCCGCATCGGCGACGGCGGGCGCGGCTACCGGCGGCGGGTCGCGGGGCTGATTGCCGCGGGCCGCGCATGGGCGCGCTTCGAGCGCGGCCAGGTGGTCTTCAAGGCCGAGATCGGATCGCAGTCGCCGTCGGTCGGGCAGATCCAGGGCGTGTGGGTGCATCCCGATTGGCGCGGACGCGGCCTTGGCACCGCAGGCACCGCGACGCTGGCGTCGGCGGTGCTGCGCGGTGGCCGCATCGCGAGCCTGTACGTCAACGACTTCAACACCGTCGCCCGTGCCACCTATGCGCGCATCGGTTTCACCCAGGTCGGCACATTCTCGACCGTCCTTCTTGACTGATTTTGCAGCGCCAGGGCGCTGCTGACTACGCTGCACCCATGACCGACCACGACCGCAGAGTGGCACGCAGAGAGATCGCCGACGCATTGGTCCGCGCGCTCGAACGGCGGCATGAGATGCTCGATGTCGTTGTGGAATCCGAGGATTACGACGCTGCCATCGAGTCGATCGCCACGGCGCTGGGCACGTCGCTGGCCGCTGCCGAAGCGGTGCTCCGGTTGTCCTTCGACCGTCTCACCAAGGTCTCGCGGCGCAGGATCGCCGCAGAACTCGAGGATCTGAACACCCAGCTCAGCTTCACCATGGGCGAGCGACCGGCGAGTACTGGACAACGCCTGGTGCTGCGGCCGTTCGCGGCGGACAAGGACCGCGATATTTTCGCCGCGCGCACCGACGATGTGCGTGCGGCAGGCGATGGCTCGGGGGCACCTGCCGGCGACCTCGACGACGAGATCCGCGCCGCCGTGAGCCGGGTCGACGCCGAAGAGGCGGCGTGGCTCGTGGCCATCGACGGCTCGGAGAAGATCGGCATGGTGTTCGGCGAGCTGGCCGGCGGCGAGGTCAATGTCCGGGTCTGGATTCATCCCGCCTATCGCAAGCGGGGCTATGGCACTGCCACGCTGCGCAAGTCGCGTTCGGAGATGGCCGCGTATTTCCCGGCGGTGCCGTTAGTGGTTCGTGCGCCTGCCGCCGGGTCGTAGTCGCCGAAATCGACGTTTTGTAGCTCCGCTCTCGCACTTTCGCGCCCAAACGTGAGTTTCGGCGCAAGGGCCGCGGGTGTAACGATTCCATCTCGGTGCGCCTGCGCGACTAACCACCGCAACACTTCTAACATCAGCCCCAATGGCAACATGGCTCTCAACAGCATCACGTGCGGCCAGCCTGCTGACGGCCGCTGCGGTGGTGGCGACGCTCAATGCGTGCACCCCGAAACCGAACGGACCCGAACCCGTCGCCGAGAAGTTCTTCTCAGCTCTGGCGACTGGTGACACCGCGGCCGCCGCCCAGCTCAGCGACAAGCCCGCCGACGCCAGGGCCGCCCTCAACGAGGCATGGGCCGGGCTGCAGGCGATCCGCTTGGACGCGCAGATCCTCGGCTCGAAATACGCCGAGGACACCGGCAGCATCACCTACCGCTACACGTGGCACCTGCCGCGGAACCGGACCTGGACCTACGACGGGCAGCTGAACATGGTCCGCGACGAGGGCCGGTGGGAGGTCCGGTGGAGCGCGACGGGCTTGCATCCGCGGCTCGGCGAGCACCAGACCTTCGCGCTGCGTGCCGACCCGCCGCGGCGGGCGTCGGTCAATGAGCGCGGCGGCACCGATGTACTGGTGCCCGGGTATCTGTACCACTACGCGCTGGACGCGAAGTCGGCCGGCGGCGCGTTGATGCCGACCGCCCGGGCCGTGGTTGACGCGCTGCGGCCGTTCGACAACACGTTGGACCCGCAGCGGCTCGCCGAGCAGGCCAGCTCGTCGCAGGATCCGCTGAGCCTGATCACGCTGCGCCAGTCCGATCACGACCAGGTGGCCGGTGCGATCGGGGCCCTGCCCGGTGTCGTCGTCACACCGCAGGCCGAACTGCTGCCCACCGACGATGGGTTCGCACCCGAGATCGTCAATCAGGTCAAGAAGGCCGTCGTCGACGAACTCGACGGGCAAGCCGGGTGGCGCGTGGTCAGCGTCAACCAGAACGGCGTCGACGTCGACGTGCTCAACGAAGTGCCCGGCGCCCCTGCGCCGTCGGTCACCATCAGCCTCGACCGGGCCGTGCAGAACGCCGCGCAAGGCGCAGTCAACATCACCGGTAAGAAGGCGATGATCGTCGTGATCAAGCCGTCGACGGGCGAGATCCTGGCCGTCGCACAGAACGCTGCCGCCGACTCCGAGGGGCCGATCGCCACGATGGGTCTGTACCCACCCGGGTCGACGTTCAAGATCATCACTGCCGGCGCCGCGGTCGACCGCGACATGGCCACGCCGAACACCCTGCTCGCCTGCCCCGGCACGATGGATATCGGCCAGCGCGTCGTGCCCAACTACGGCGGATTCGACCTGGGCACGGTACCGATGTCGCGGGCGTTCGCCAATTCGTGCAACACCACCTTCGCGGAGCTTGCGAGCCGAATGCCGCCGCGCGGGTTGACGATGGCCGCTGCGCAGTACGGGATCGGTCCGGACTATCAGATCGAGGGCATCGACACGGTGTCCGGCTCTGTGCCGCCCACAGTGAACCTCGCCGAGCGCACGGAGGACGGCTTCGGGCAAGGCAAGGTGCTGGTGAGCCCGTTCGGGATGGCCATGGCCGCGGCGACGGTCGCGGCGGGGAAAACGCCTGTGCCGCAACTGATCGAGGGCCGCCCGGCGACCGTAAACGGCGACCGGACGCCGATCACCCCGAAGATGCTCGACGCGCTGCGACCGATGATGCGACTGGTGGTCACCAACGGCACCGCGAAGGATCTCGACGGTTCGGGCGACGTGCGCGGCAAGACCGGTGAGGCCGAATTCAACGGCGGATCGCACGCGTGGTTCGCCGGATACCGAGGTGACATGGCGTTCGCCGCGCTGATCGTCGGGGGCGGCAGCTCGGAGTACGCAGTGCGGATGCTCAAGGGCATGCTCGATCAGCTGCCGCCCGACTACCTGGCCTGAGTAGCCTGTCCGCAGAGGGTTATGACAGGTATCAACCATGAATCCGCGATGCGCGTCTCGGACGCCGACCGCAACGGCACGCTGCGGCGGCTGCACAACGCTGTCGCGCTCGGGCTGATCGACATCGATGAGTTCGAGGAGCGCTCTGCGCTGGTGTCGCAGGCGCGGCTGCACTCAGACCTCGACGCGCTCGTCTTCGACCTGCCCGGACCTGGGGCGATCGTCACCTCGGCCGCCGACCGGGTGGAGCTGCGCGGGGTGATGGGCTCACTCAGGCGCCAGGGGGAGTGGATCGTGCCGACGCGGCTGGCCCTGCACCGGCGGATGGGTTCTGTGGACCTCGACCTGACGCGCGCGCGTTTCGCCGGCCCGATGGTCGTCGTCGAACTCGACCTGAAGTTCGGCGGGCTGGACATCCGCCTGCCCGACGGGGCGAGTGCGTCGATCGACGACGTCGAAGTCGTCGTCGGCAGCGCGCACGACCACCGCAAGGACGCACCCGCCGAGGGCAGGCCGCACGTCGTCCTTACCGGCAAGGTGGTCTGCGGATCCGTCTCGATCCGCGGCCCCCGCCGATCCCTTCGGTTCGGCCGCTTCGACCGGCGTTAGCGCCGGAACAGCTGCGAACCGATGCGAACCAGCCGGTCCCACCCGGCCGGGCGGCCGACCAGCTTGCCGATCAGCGGAGCAGAGTCGAAGTACGAAACCCGCTCGGCGATCAGGCCATTGGTGAACGTGAGCCGGTCGACCGCGTCCCAGGCAATCGGCTTGCCGCCATACGTTCCGCTCAGGGTGAATTCGATGAATACCTCTTGCTTGCCATGCCCGACACGGTGCACGTCGGCGTGCAGGTCGGGCACAAGGGCGAACAACCGCTGAAACGACTCCCGGCAGGCTTGCTTGCCGCGCAGGGTGCCCATCATGGGCTGGATCAGCACAATGTCGTCGCTCCACAGTGCCTCGTGCTTGGCCAGGTCCGGGGTGCGCCAGGTGTCGGCGAACCGTTCGGCGAACTCCGTGGTGAACTGCTCGTCAACCTCATCGATGGTCATGGCATCAGAATCTAGCGAGGCTCCGACTACTCTGGCGTCATGCCTGTTCGCACCGCTCTTCGCCCCGGCGAGCTGTCACCGACGCTGCCGGTGCCCCGGTCTATCGCGCCTCCGGAGTACGCGTGGAAGCCGAGCGTCAAAGAGGGCAGCGAGCCGTGGGTGCAGACGCCCGAGGTGATCGAGAAGATGCGTGTCGCGGGCCGCATCGCGGCGGGTGCGCTGGCCGAGGCAGGCAAGGCCGTCGCGCCCGGTGTGACGACCGACGAGCTGGACCGCATCGCCCACGAGTACATGATCGACCACGGCGCCTACCCGTCGACGCTTGGCTACAAGGGCTTCCCTAAGTCCTGCTGCACGTCGCTCAACGAGATCATCTGCCACGGCATCCCTGACGATACGGTGATCGAGGACGGCGACATCGTCAACATCGACGTCACCGCCTACATCGACGGCGTGCATGGCGACACCAACGCGACCTTCCTGGCGGGCAACGTGTCCGAGGAGCACCGCCTGCTCGTCGAGCGCACCTACGAAGCGACCATGCGCGCGATCAAGGCCGTCAAGCCCGGGCGTGCCCTGTCGGTCGTCGGCCGTGTCATCGAATCGTACGCAAACCGCTTCGGCTACAACGTCGTTCGCGACTTCACCGGCCACGGCATCGGCACCACGTTCCACAACGGATTGGTGGTTCTGCACTACGACCAGCCCGCCGTGGAAACCGTGCTGGAGCCGGGCATGACGTTCACCATCGAGCCGATGATCAACCTCGGCGCGCTTGACTACGAGATATGGGACGACGGCTGGACCGTCGCGACCAAGGACAAGAAGTGGACCGCGCAGTTCGAGCACACGCTGGCGGTCACCGATGACGGCGCAAAAATCCTGACCCAGCTGTGAGACTTCTCCCGCGAGCTGGGGGCACCTCCCCCCGAAGGGCAGGGGGAACGTAAAGGGCCCCGACACGCCGAGAAAATGGCGACCTTTGCGTCTGCTCGCGGGAAAAGCGTGAGCGGCGCGCTGCTGGTCGCCGGCACCACGTCGGACGCCGGGAAGTCGATGGTCGTCGCCGGTCTGTGCCGGTTGTTGGCCCGCAAGGGCATTCGCGTTGCGCCGTTCAAGGCGCAGAACATGTCAAACAATTCCGCGGTCACCACCGAAGGCGGGGAGATCGGCCGGGCGCAGGCCATGCAGGCCCGCGCCGCCGGGCTGGCGCCCAGCGTCCGGTTCAACCCCATCCTGCTCAAGCCCGGCAGCGACCGCACCTCACAGCTGGTGCTGCGCGGCCAGGTCGTCGACACGGTGAAGGCCGCCGACTACATCACCCACCGGGACCGGCTTGCGGCCGTTGTCACCGACGAATTGCAGTCGCTGCGAGGCGAATTCGATGCTGTGATCTGTGAAGGTGCGGGCTCTCCTGCCGAGGTCAACCTGCGTGCAACCGATCTGGCGAATATGGGGCTGGCCCGTGCCGCGGACCTGCCCGTCATCCTTGTCGGCGACATCGACCGCGGCGGGCTGCTGGCCCACCTGTATGGGACGGTCGCGGTTCTCGAGCCCGACGACCAACGACTCATCGCCGGATTTGTGGTCAACAAGTTCCGCGGCGACCCCGCCCTGCTCGCACCCGGGCTCGACCAGCTGCGGGAATTGACCGGCAGGCCCACCTACGGTGTCATTCCCTACGCCGACGGACTGTGGCTGGACACCGAGGATTCGGTGTCGGTGCTCGCACACCGCGTCGTCGGGGACCCGCAGCCGCCGCGCGGCGGGGACTGGCTGCGAGTGGCCGCGATCCGGCTGCCGCGCATATCGAACTCCACCGATGTCGAGGCGCTGGCGTGCGAGCCCGGCGTGCTGGTGCGCTGGGTGACCGATCCCACCGACCTCGCCGACGCCGACGTGGTGGTGATCCCCGGCAGCAAGGCGACCGTGTCCGACCTGGACTGGCTGCGCGAACGCGGCCTCGTCGACGGCATCAAAGCGCATGCCCGGCAGGGCAAGCCGGTGCTCGGCATCTGCGGCGGCTTTCAGATGCTCTGCAAGCGCATCGACGACCCGGTGGAATCCAGGGCCGGCCTCGTCGAGGGCATCGGCCTGCTCGACGCCGACATTGCCTTCGCGCGGGACAAGACCCTGCGGCAGTGGGACACGCCGCTGCACGGCTACGAGATCCACCACGGCCAAGTCGAGCGTCACACCGAGGACGACTGGTTGGGCTCCGGCATCCCACTCGGAATCCGGCGCGTCCGCGTGTACGGCACGCACTGGCACGGGTTGCTCGACAACGACGCACTTCGCCGCCAGTGGCTGGCCGACGCCGCCGCGGCGGTCGGCAGATCCGGCTTCGTTGTCGCCGACGACATCGACGTGGCGGCGCGCCGCGATGCGCAGCTCGATCTGATGGCCGATCTGCTGACGGCGCATCTCGACGTTGACGCCGTCATCGCGGTGTTGGAAAACGGCCCACCGCAACGGCCGGCGATCGTCACTGGGCTGCTGCGCTGACGTTCACCCTCGGCCGGTGGCTGACCCCGCAAGCTGCGTGTACGGGCGGGCGCGCTTGGTGGCCACAGAAACGAGCCGTTCCAGGCGTGGGCCTGCAACATCGGACAGGAACCGTTGACGCTCATTACCGGTGAGCGGCAGCGCTTCCCGCCACACGGACCGCCCGGCGATGAAGCCGGAGGCGCCGCCCTCATCGAAGGCGATCCGCAGCACCTCGGTGAAGTCGTCGAACGGAACGCCTGCCGACAGCACCGCCCAGGGTCGGTCGAGCACCTCGGCGAGCCGGCGACATCCCTCCGGCGAGCCGGGGTATTCCAGTTTCAGTAGGTCACAGTCGATTTCGTTGAGCGCGCGCGCCGCCTCGATGATGGCATCCTCACGGCGACGGCCGGAGAAGTCTTCGCCCTCGAACGGGTACACAAGGTTCTCGATCACCGACGGGAGGCCGACCTCCCGACAATCGGCAACAACCTCGCCCACCGCCTGCAGGCATTGCGCGACGAGATCCAGCTCACCGGCGGCAGGTGCCGGGCGGTCGGCCCGCAGCTGGGCGAAGAACTTGTTGGCGTCGCCGCCCTGCGACAGCACCCAGCGCGAGTCGAGCGCCGGGTCGCGGCGCGTGATCGGCTCCACCCCGAGTCTGCCGCGCTCGGCCGGCTCAGACGCCACCAGCAATCCGCACGTCTCGGCGAGCGCCCCGGTGCCGGTGATTGCCGGCACGCCGTAGGTCGGATCGAACAGGATGCCGCTGGCGAGCGGGGTGAGGGCGCGTGCGACGTCGGCCTTCGCCGCGACCAGATCGTCGTCGGTGGCGTCGATGCCGACGGCGCTGAACATGCGCCGCAACGTGTTTCGTTGATCCATTGCGATGATCGAGAAGATGCCGTTGGGCGTCGCGATGTCGGCGAGCGAGCGCGTGGTGGACGGTGTGGACATGCTTTCTCCTTCTAGGCGGGGCTCGAGGCGGCGGCCCGGTGTGCCAGCAGCACGGCGCCGGCGACGACCGGTTCGGGCAGTTCGGAAAACGTCAGGTGGTCGATCACGGCGGACTTCGCTGTCCGCACGCTGGCCATCCGGGTCCAGCCGCCGCTTGCAACGGCGCGCGTATGCGGCCCGACGATGGACTCGATCAGGTTGAGAAGGACCCAGGTCTCACGCGCGGTGTAGCGGGTGACCGCGGCCCAGACGGTTGCGGGGTCGGCATCGTCGCGCAGACGCAGGACCACGTCGTCGCCGGTCGGACCGGCTCCGGAGATCTCGAGGCCGGCCGGCAGGGTTCCGACAGCGAGTGCGGCGCGGTCCAGCTGCTCTCGCTGCTCCGCGGTGGTCACACCGAGCAGCCCGAGCACGCGGCGCAGTAACAGGCCGCCGCGGACGCCGCCGATGAGGGCACTTGTACCGGGCAGCACGTGCATGCCGACCGAGATACCTCGGCCGACAAGGCGTTCCCGCTGTTCGTCGGTGAGCATCGCGGGCAATGACCGCACGACGACGTCGGCCGTTCCGGTCGAGTTGAGCAATTCGTCGGGGCCGGTGGCGCCGACACCGATTGCCGCTACCGGATGGTCGTGGCCGCCGACGAGGAGCGCGGCGCCCTGCAGCCCGTCAGGCAATCCGGTGTGCGCCAGCGTCCCGACACTTTCGCCGAATGGTTGACGGGCCGGCAGCAGCGTGGGCGGCAGGCCGAGCTCGGCTGCGCCGTTGGCCCACGTTGTGCCGGTGGCCTGGTCGAGCAGACCGGTGCGGGATGCTAACGACGGTTCGTGCACAAGCTCGCCACCAAGCCGATACACCACGTACTCGGGCATGCTGAGCCACCGGTGGGCGGGCGAGAGCTCCAGGCCGCCGTCGACGAACCACAGCAACTTCGCGACGCTGGCCTGGCAGTCCAACGGCAGCCCCGTGCGGCGCACGAACTCGGGACCGAAGTCGTTGTTACGCAGTGAAATCGAGTCGATCTGCTGAGTGCCGCGGCGGTCGAACCACGCGACGACGGGAGTCCGCGGCCTGCCCGAGCCGTCGAGCACAACCCCGCTTTCGGCCAGGCCCGCAACGGCAACTGAGGACACCCGCAACGGCCTGCCGGCCGCGGCTCGCTCGTAGCCGCGGCGCAGCAGATCGATGGTGAGCTCGACGAAACACTCGGCACTGGACTCGGTGCCGCCCTCCGGCGTCGTGGTCCACGGTGTACAAGCCTCGACGAGGGCCAGTTGTTCGCCAGAAGGTGTGCGCAGCAACGCCTTCGACATCGTGGTGCCCAGGTCGATGCCGACCTGGGCCTCTTGGGGCTCGCGTGCGATCACGGTCGCAGCTCTCCGGAGCCGCGGGGGATCAGCCGAACCGGGACGTGCATGATCGACGCGGGCAGGTCGGGTTGGGCGATTCGTTCGGCCAGCCGCGCGGCGGCCGCCGCGCCAACGGCCTCGGCCGAGTGGTCGACGACCGTGATCCCGGGTTGCAGCAGGTCCGCCATTGCGAAGTCGCCGAAGCAGACCAACGCGATGTCCGTTCGGCCGATGGCGTGCAGGGTCGGCACCACGCCGAGCGAGCACCGGGTGGCCGCGCTCAGGAGTGCGGTCGGTGGATCAGAATCGTTGCCCGCCAGAAGTTCTCGTGCAGCCGCCGCCGCTGACGCCGCGTCCGGGCACTCGGCGCGTACCAGCCGCGGGTCGACGTCGAGCGCGTGGGCGGCCATGGCGCGCCGGTACCCGGCTAATCGGGCCCGAGATGTCGGCACGAGCGGATGGTCACTGATGTAAGCGATCCGCCGGTGGCCGTGCCCGACGAGGTGGTCGACGGCGTCCGCCGCGGCGGCTTCGTCGTCGATGCCGACGACGTCGGCGTCGAGGCCGGGAGCGGCGCGGTCGACCAGCACCAGTGGCGTGTTGGTGTGCAGCCAGGCGTGGTCCCCGGTGGTGGGCGCCAACAGCATGCCGCAGATCCGACGCGAGAGCATTTGAGCCACGACTTCGCGTTCGCGGGCGGCATCGCCGTGTGTCGAGGCGACGAGTACCGACTTGCCGCTGGTCGAATCGGCCTTTTCGACAGCGGCCACCATCGCGGAGAAGAACGGGTCGGCCAGCGACTCGACGACCATGCCCACGGCGGTATCGGTCCCTGCGCGAAGGGAGCGTGCCATCGAGTCGGGCGTGTACTTCAGGTCGTGCATGGCCTGCTGGACCCGGGCGCGGGTGTCAACCGCGACCCGTGGGTCGTTATTGAGCACGCGTGACGCGGTGCGCAGGCTCACCTCTGCGACCGCCGCGACGTCGCGCAGAATGCTCTTGGTCACCACGACTCCCTGGATTGTGCCATCGATGGCACAACGGAGTCTGCCAGCCCATGCCATCGATGGCAACGTCATCGTCAGGACAGTGCGTCGAGGACCGCCCGGGCCAGCACGTCGGGCGGCAGGGTGGCGTCGAGTGCGAGATGGGGAACGTCCGGCGGGACGCACCCCGTCGCCAATCGTGCGAGGTAGGCGGCCTCGTCGGTGAGCTTGGCCGCGTCCCGGGGGGCATCGCGCTCTCTGAGTCGGCGCAGCACTTCGACGGGCTCGAGGCGCAGCCAGACGAGCATCGGCGTGCCGCCCGCAGCCATCAGCCGGTCGCGAACGGCAGCCCAGGCGGCCGGGTCGGTGCGCTCGGCGGTGAACGGGGCGACCAACACCACAGGCACGCCTGCCGCGAGGTTGTCGATGGCGAGGTCGAGGACCACCCGGTAGCGCGGCTCCCTGGTCAGGGCGGCCAGCCGCGGGTCGTCGAGATCGTCGATTCCGATCAGCCGTTGCACGACGCGCACCAGGGGACCGGTGGCGACATCCTGGCCGATGACAGCCGCGCGCAACTCGCGTGCGACGACGTGTGACAGGGTGCTCTTACCGGATGCCGGCGGACCGGACAGGAGCACCGCCGGAAGGACACTCACGCGCCGACGCCACTGACGACGTGGCGGTGTCCGGCGCGTATCTTTTCGCCGGGCATCGCACACGACGTGCGCGTCACGAGCGAAACAGGCAGGATGGTCCGCCTCTGCAGCCGCCGAGCGGGCTGGTCCAGCCGCGTGAAAAGCCGTTCGGCGGCGAAGCGTCCCATCTCGTCACCGTCCTGGTGGATCACCGTGATGGCGGGCTTCAACGCGGCTGCCGTCGGGAAGTCGCCGAAGCCCACCAGCCCAATATCCTTGCGGCGCAACGCCTGCAGCGACGACACGAGGGCGATGGTGCAGCGCGCGTTCGAGGAGAAGATTGCGCTCGGCGGGTTGGGCGCCGCGAGCATGCGACGCAGCGCGGCCGTCAGCGTCGGTGTGTCGATGAAGCCCACATGCGTGAGATCGCTGCGCTGCGGCAGTCCCGCCTCGTCCAGCGCGTCCCGCCAGCCCTTCAGCCGCAGCAGCCCGGTCACTGCGTCGTCGCCCATGAACGCGATGCTGTGGTGCCCGTGCGAAATCAGATGCCGGGTTGCCTCATACCCGCCACCGACGTCGTCCTGCAGGACGGCATCGGCGGTCAACCGGCCGGGTTCTCGGTCGGCGAACACCAGCGGTGTGCGCTTCTGCCACGGCCGTAGGTAAGACATGTCGCGGCCGACCGGGCAGATGATCATGCCCGCCACCTGACGCTTCAAGACGGCTTCGATGGACTGCTTTTCGTGCGAGGGCTCCCAGCCGACGCTGGTCACAATCACGGCGACGCCCCGCCTGCTCGCCTCGCGCTCGACGGCACCAATGATGCTGGCGAAGAAGGGGTCAGACACGCCGGGCACCGCTACGCCGATCGCGGCGTCGCGGCCGGTCCGAAAGGTGACGGCGAGCATGTTGGGCACGTACTGCAGCTCGTCGATCGCGCGCTCGACCCGTTCGCGGACGTCAGCGGAGACATAGCGGTCGTTGTTGACCACGCGCGAGACCGTCTTGGCGCTGACCCCCGCCCGGTGGGCAACGTCGCGCATTGTCGCCATCGAGCTTCCTTTCAGGGTCGGTCCGCGGTCAGTATGTCACCGATGTCAGACCGGATGCGCGGATTTTCTGACACCGGTGACATAGCCGCGAATGTGGCGTACTGTCCGGCACAAGCCCGGCGCGGCGTGACCCAGGTAACACACGCGCCGTCAGAAGAGGAGGGGCCGGACGACCGTGCAACCACAGCTCCTGCCTCCCAACGTGGTACCGCACTGGTACGCGGGCGGGCCGGCGCTAGCCGCCTGGCGCGGTCTGCCACCGGTCGGTGACCGCTCACCGGAGGAGTGGGTCGGCGCGACGGTCGCCCGCTTCGGTGAGCCGAACCTCGGGCCCGCCCGGCTGGCCGACGGCACGCTGCTGCGTGACGCGGTTCGCGCCGACCCCCGCGGCTGGCTCGGTCGCGATGACGGAGAACCGGGCGACACCGGTGTGCTCGTGAAGCTCCTGGATGCCGGTCAGCGCCTGCCCGTGCACGTGCATCCCAGCCGCGAGTACGCCTCGCAGCACCTCGGCTGCGCCTACGGCAAGACCGAGGCATGGTACGTCCTGGAAGCCGACGACGACGCCGCGGTGTGGGTCGGGTGGCGCGAGGAGGTCGGTCAAGACCGGCTCACCGAGCTGGTGGAGGCGCAGGATGCTGAGGCGATGCTGGCACTGATGCACCGGGTGCCGGTGCGACCGGGTGACGGCGTTCTGGTGCCGGGCGGAACCCCGCACGCCATCGGAGCGGGCATCCTCCTCGTGGAGGCGCAGGAGCCCACCGATCAATCAATTCTGTTGGAGCGCACCAACACCACGGCATCCGACAACGAAATCTTCCTCGGCCTCTCCCGCGACGTAGCGCTGTCGGTCGTCGAGACCACAGCACTAACCGATGTCACCGCGCTCACGCGGCACACCGGTGCCCACGTCGGCGGCCTGGTGGAGGTGCTGCCTGAGGAGGCGGCGCCCTTCTTCCGCATGGAATTGCTGACACCGGGTGTCCACGTGCCCGCCGGATTCGCCGTGGCCGTTGTGCTGTCCGGCGCCGGCGCGCTGAGTACGGTGCACAGCGAGCCCGTCGACGTCGAACGCGGCCAGACCCTCGTCGTCGGGGCGGCTTGCGGGGATTGGCACATCGATCGCGACGTGCGGCTACTCGTCTGCCGGCCGGGCACCACGTGGCCACCACAGCGCACGCCGACCACCACGGAACAGGAAGGCACAGCATGACCGCACTGCTGGCGGCGCGCGCCGTCTCGCGCAGCTTCGGCCACGTCCGCGCGCTGGACCGCGCCGACTTCGACATCACTCCCGGCGAGGTCGTCGGCTTGATCGGCGACAACGGTGCCGGCAAGTCGACGCTTATCAAGGCGCTGTCGGGCAGCCTCGAACTCGATGAGGGCGAGATCTATTTC